>NC_006512.1:1419659-2129488 GCF_000008465.1 Idiomarina loihiensis L2TR
TTACCTCTTAAATATTCGGTTAAAGGGGATGATCAACCCGCGCCGTTGCGAGCTGCTTTTAATGATTCTGCGACTAAAAACGCTAATTCTAGCACTTGATCGGCATTCAGTCGTGGATCGCATTGAGTCCGGTAACGACTGGACAAATCTGCTTCACTTATACGGTAGGCACCGCCGGTACATTCTGTAACATCTTCACCGGTCATTTCCAGATGGATGCCCCCTGGGTAAGTGCCTTCAGCTTGATGAATCGCAAAGAAATGTCTTAATTCTTTATGTATGGCGTCAAAATTCCGGGTTTTCAAGCCATTATCAGCCTTAATCGTATTGCCATGCATGGGGTCACTTGACCAGACCACGTTACGACCTTCCTGTTTTACACGGCGCACTAACTCGGGCAATTTATTAGCCAGATTATCGGCGCCCATACGAGTAATTAATGTTAAACGTCCGGGTTCGTTGTCAGGGTTCAATGCGTCAATTAACTGAATGAGCTCATCACCTGGCATGGTTGGGCCCACTTTTACTCCAACTGGGTTATGAATGCCGCGCATAAACTCGACATGAGCTTGATCTAACTTACGAGTACGTTCACCAATCCAGACCATATGCGCTGAGCAGTCATACGGCAAACCGGTTAATGTGTCAGTGCGGGTTAAAGCTTGTTCATAAGGCAATAACAATGCCTCATGCGAGGTGAATAGCGAAGTCTCGTGAATGGCCGCGTTATTCTCTGAGTTAATGCCCAATACTTCCATAAAGCGCAGCGCCGACTGAATTTCTTCAGCTATTTTCTGGTAACGCTCTTTTAACGGATTAGAGGCAATAAAACTTAAGTTCCATTTATGCACCTTGTGCAAGTTGGCCAGACCGCCCTGCGCAAATGCTCGCAACAAGTTCATGGTCGCTGCGGAGTGATGATAAGCTTTAATCATGCGTTCAGGGTCAGGTTGACGAGCCATTTCCTCAAACTCTGAGCCATTAATGATGTCACCACGGTAACTGGGCAGACTGAGATCGCCAATGGTTTCAAAGTCACTAGAGCGCGGCTTCGCATACTGCCCGGCCATGCGTGCAACTTTTGTCACCGGACAGGAGCCTGCAAACGTCATGACAATGGCCATCTGCAGAATGACCTTAAAAGTGTCACGAATTTTCGGTGCGTTGAAGTCACTAAACGACTCTGCACAATCGCCGCCCTGCAGCAGGAAACCTTCTCCTACGCAGACATTCTTTAACTGGTTTCTTAACGCTCGTATCTCTTCTGCGAACACCAGTGGCGGGAACTGACTCAGTTGCTGTTCTACTGCCTGCAACTGCGACGGATCTGAATACGTCGGTTGTTGTTCTATTGGCTTATCGCGCCAACTGCGCGCACTCCATTGGGCCATAACAAAAATTTATCCGCTTTATCGGTGAGTAAGAGTTAAGAATGTACCTCTGTATCCCTTGAAAAGCAACGACTAACGCCGTTGCTCAAGAGCATGAATTCGTTCTTCTAAAGGCGGGTGACTCATAAACAATTTCGACATAGTTGAGCGTTTTCCTTTAATACCAAACGCCAGCATAGTGCCATCGAGTTCCGACTCTTTGCCTTGCTGTAAGCGACGTAAAGCAGCAATCATTTTTTGTTTACCAACTAAATCTGCGGACCCGGCATCTGCTCTGAACTCACGCTGACGAGAGAACCACATAACAATAGTGCTGGCTAAGACGCCAAATACGATTTCCAGCAACATCACGACACCATAATAGGCGAACCCACCACCCCGCTGGTTATCACCGCCCCGCATTATCGCGCTGGCAATGATCCGCGCAAAAAACATGACAAACGTATTTATCACGCCCTGGATTAAGGTCAGCGTCACCATATCGCCATTAGCAATATGACTCATTTCATGTGCAAGAACCGCCTCAACTTCGTCAGCATTCATGCTTTGTAATAGTCCGGTACTGACCGCAACCAATGAAGCATTTTTACTGCGCCCGGTAGCAAAAGCGTTAGGCTCCGGTGATTGATAAACCGCGACCTGAGGCATAGGAACCCCTGCTTTTTGCGCCTGTTGCTGAACGGTACGGAACAACCATTCTTCAGACTGGTTCTGTGGTTTTTCTATGACTCTGGCTCCGGTTGAACGAATTGCCATCCAGCGTGATATCCAGAGCGATACAAACGCACCACCAAAACCAAACAGTGCACAGAACACCAGTAAACCCACTGACCCTTGTGCATCAATGCCGGTTACCGCCATCACAATATTAAAGACCACGCTAACAACCAGCAGAATGGCCATGTTAGTCGCTAAAAACAGCAAAACTCTCTTCATTGCTCGTACTCCGGGGAACTTAGTCTGCTAAGTTATGTGGGGGTATTTAGTCGTATTTCAATCTTACTTATGGAAATAAATGCTCAAATCTTCCTCTGTCCAGCCTGGCAAATAAGGAATACTAGCGAGCTCTTTTTCGTCCAGCAACTCACGTAAAGACGCCAGGTTCTCGGCCTGTCGCGGCATCGGCTCCGGCCCGGTTTGCACGGCAATCCAACCTGCAACATCGCAACCTTCCTGCTTTATTGATTGCAGGCTAAGCAACGCATGGTTCAGGCAACCCAGTTTTAACCCGACCACCAGCACAACTTTCGCATTAACCTCCTTTACCACTTGCGGCATACGCAGTCCGGAAGCCAGAGGTAACTGCCAGCCACCGGCACCTTCAATCACTAAACTGTCTATTGGCCGCTCATGAAACCAGTCTACCGCTTTCAACAGGCGTTCTTTGTCTATGACCACGCCACTGTCTGCTGCCGCAATATGAGGCGCAATTGCGGCTTCAAAGGTATAAGGATTAACTCTATCGTAATCAAAGGAAGTATTAGACTGACGCATTAAATTCAGTGCATCTTCATTCACCAACTGCCCGTTTTGCCAATGACAACCGGATGCAACTGGCTTCATTACCGCAACTTGTTGCGACTGCTTTACTAAGTATTGAACAAAAGCACATGCTGCAACGGTTTTTCCTGCGTCAGTGTCTGTTCCGGCAATAAAATAAGTGTTCATATCAACTTAAACTCAATGCTACTTAACTAATTTAATATTAAGAATTGACCATTCAAGTGGCAATCCCTGCAAAGTTCTATGATTTTCGAAGGCATTTTCCAACTGCTGTAAGCGGTTGCGCGTCATCAGTCCGGCGTTATCAGTTCGCCTCACATAGTTGGCACCAACTCCCTTAATACTGCCTATAAGTTCACGGACACTGGCAAAATACTGGGTGTGTTCTTCTGTCACGAATTCTGAGTGACGCCAGTTAACTGAGTCGACTTCATTCTGCACCCTCTCTGCAGATTTAAAGCGGTGCGTATGTTGCAAATCGTCCACTTCATTCCAGCTTTTTGTGAAAGAGTTGAAAGTGCCCTCAATAACGGTATTAACGGTTACAACCCCACCCGGCTTTAAAACTCGATAAGCTTCACTCATCGCATTTTGCAAATTATCGACCCATTGCATAGACAAATTAGCGAAAAGCCAGTCGACTGAATTGTCAGCTACTGGCAAAGCTTCCCACTCGCCATTAAGCCAACTCAGTTCCGGATAATCAGCGGCAGCTTTAGACAACATAGCCGGAGCAATATCAACACCAAGGTAATGATTCGCACGGAGTAATAGGTCTGCTGTCGTTGACGCGGGGCCACAGCCAACGTCAAGCGCCTGATTCACATTAGCCGGCCCGAGGCTTAATAGCCGGTTGGCTGTTAAGCGCTGAATACTTGCGTGCTGGTGATAGTCTTTTGCCGCCTTATTGAACTGCCGCGCTACCGCCTGTTGAAAATTCAATGGTTTCATAGCGGAAACTTCATAACGGAGGTTTCATAACTGGCTAAGAATCCTATCTACCCGACTCCAAAATTGAGCAAGTTCGGGCTTCGACATTTCTGACGTTAAGCTAAAGCGGATACGGGAGCTTCCCGCAGGAACCGTTGGCGGGCGAATGACGCTACATAAATACCCTTGAGCCTGTAATTCTGTTGCCATGTTTAGCGCGTCTTCATCGGAGTTAAATAACCAGGTTTGTATGGCGGAGTTTGATTCTATCGTTTTTAAACCGCGCTGTTTCAGCTGTTCCCGAAAATACTGAATGCGCTCAGCAAGTCTTCCGCGGCGGTCATCGCCTTCTGCGCTGCGTACAATTTCTACAGAGGCTTTTATTGCAGCGGCCTGAGCCGGCGGCATAGCAGTGGAATAAATATAATCACGGCAAAACTGAATTAAACTTTCAATTTCATCATCATCGGCACAAACAAAGGCTCCACCGACGCCCAACGCTTTACCAAAGGTGCCGGTTATCACATCGGCAACAGCGGAGTCCGCAACTAATGAGCCTTTCCCCTCAGCGCCATACGCGGCTATTCCATGCGCATCGTCAAGCATAATTTTGAGGCCATACCTCTGCTTTAAATAAGCCAGGTGGTTTAAATCACAGACGTCGCCGTCCATGCTAAAAACGCCCTCAGTCACTAACCAGTCGCCGGGCGATGCTTTACCAATCAAAGGTTCCGGCTGATTATGCGGGAACCGCTTAAAACGCCCTTCACCGTGCTGCATACCGTCAATAATTGAGGCATGAACCAATTTGTCGGCGAACAGCTTTTGTTGTTTATCGACCAGGGTTGTCAGCACACCATGATTTGCCGCGAAACCTGAATTAAACAGCAAAGCTCTGGGTTTATTCATCCACTCGGCCAGCAACTCTTCCAGTTCCTGATGAACTTTACTATAACCGCTGAGTAACGGTGAGCCAGTACTGCCAACACCCCAGGTATCAATAGCTTGCTTAAATGCACGCTTTATATCCGGATGCTGGCTTAAGCCGAGGTAATCATTGGTACTGAAATCCAATTGCCAATGAGCGTCGGAGCTACGTACCTTTCGCGAGCGAAACAGCGAAGAGTCTTTACGCTCATTAAGCCGCTGCTCATACCCCAACACGATTTTCTCCACTCTTTATTCTCTGCCTATTCTCTATTAAGACGCGTCGTAGTATCGAACAGGGTTTTGCTGTTCTTTAATCGCATCTTCAATAACCGCGGTGTGAACTTCATCATCATAGCCGTCGCGCTGTTCAGGCTTAATGCCCAGACGCTCGAATAAACGTAAATCGGCATCTGCTTCAGGGTTCGCTGTGGTCAGCAGTTTTTCACCATAGAAGATTGAGTTAGCACCGGCGAGAAAGCACAACGCCTGCATTTCATCGTTCATGTCTTCACGGCCGGCGGACAAACGTACATGCGAAGCTGGCATTAAAATACGGGCTACGGCAACGGTACGCACAAATTCAAAGTTATCCAAGTCTTCCAGTTTGGCAAAAGGCGTGCCTTCTACTTTAACCAGCATATTAATCGGTACGCTTTCCGGGTGCTTAGGCAGATTCGCCAACTGCACTAATAAAGAGGCACGGTCGGTGACGCTCTCGCCCATACCAACAATGCCTCCGGCACAGACTTTCATACCTGCGTCTCGCACATTATTCAGCGTATTAAGGCGATCCTGATAAGTTCGGGTGGTAATGATGTCACCGTAGAATTCCGGAGAGGTATCGAGGTTGTGGTTGTAATAATCAAGGCCGGCCTGCTGCAGCATTTTTGCCTGTTCATTACTTAACATGCCAAGTGTCATACAGCTTTCCAAACCCAATGCTTTCACGCCTTTGATCATTTCAATGACGTAAGGCATATCGCGGTCTTTCGGATTACGCCAGGCGGCGCCCATGCAAAAACGGCTCGCGCCCTTCTCTTTCGCTGCCTGTGCTTCAGCCAGCACACTTTCAACTGCCATCAGGCGCTCGCGATCCAACCCGGTGTGATAATGGGCGCTCTGAGGGCAATACTTACAGTCTTCGGGGCAGGCACCGGTTTTAATCGACAACAAGGTACTGACCTGAACTTCGTTCGGGTTAAAGTGCTGACGATGCACTGTTTGTGCTTCGAAAACTAAATCGTTCAACGGCATCTGCAAAAGATTCTGAACTTCTTCAATGGTCCAGTCGTTACGAATTTGTGGCATGGTAAATCTCGTGTGCTTGGCAAATTATGGTCGACTAGAATAATCCAGCTCGATACACTGTCAATATACTTTCAGTTTAATACTTTACAATAGTTTAATTTATGAGCAAAAGCGATATTGAGTTTGATCGACAGCACATTTGGCACCCATATACCTCTATGCTGAACCCCTTACCTGCTTATAAAGTTGAGTCAGCAAAAGGTTGCAGATTAACTCTGGATACCGGCCATGAGGTGGTTGATGGCATGTCTTCCTGGTGGGCTGTTATTCACGGATACCGCAATCCACGCTTAGATGCCGTTGCTCACCGTCAGATAGATAAAATGAGCCACGTTATGTTTGGCGGTATCACGCATCAACCCGCGATTGATCTTGCTCGACGTCTTATTGAACTGACTCCTGAGCCTCTACAACGAGTATTTATTGCCGATTCAGGCTCTGTCAGCGTTGAAGTTGCCATAAAAATGGCCTTGCAGTTCTGGCTGGCGCAAGAACGTCCGGAGAAGCACCGACTACTAACCATAAAAGGCGGCTACCACGGCGACACGTTTAAAGCGATGTCGGTTTGCGACCCGGTCAACGGCATGCACCATCTTTTTAACAGAGCTATTAACTCCCAGCTTTTTGCTGAAGCCCCCAGGCTAACCCCTGACGATGACTGGGCAGAGACTGCTGGTGACGAACTCAGACACTGGTTCGAGCAACACCACCATGAGTTGGCGGCGGTTATTCTTGAACCTGTTGTTCAGGGAGCCGGTGGTATGCGTTTTTATCACCCTGAATACCTAAGGCTAATACGCCAGCTTTGCGACGATTTTGACGTATTACTGATAGCGGATGAAATTGCAACAGGGTTTGGTCGTACCGGCAAGTTATTCGCCTGTGAACACGCTGGAATTACGCCTGATGTTCTCTGCGTTGGTAAAGCTCTGACCGGTGGTTACATGACGCTGGCAGCCACGCTAACCACGAAACAGGTAGCAGAAACCATTGGTCACGGCCCCGGCGGAGGCGCATTAATGCACGGCCCTACTTTTATGGGGAATCCTTTAGCCTGCGCGGTTGCAGCTGAGTCACTGGCGATTATTGCTGAGGGTAAGTGGCAGCAACAGGTTGCTGAAATCGAAGCTCAGTTAAAGCAGCAACTTCTTCCCCTGGCTGAATGTGATGCAGTAAAAGACGCACGAGTTTTTGGGGCTATTGGCGTATTAGAAATGCACCACCCCATTGATGTTGCCATTGCGCAGAAGCGTTTTGTTGAATTAGGGGTATGGATACGCCCGTTCGGACGCTTACTTTATATTATGCCGCCTTATGTTATTTCTACGAACGAGCTCAGCCGTTTAACCGTTGCCATGAAAGACTACGTTGAAACTCAGAGCTCTATTAAGGCTTAATAACCAAAGAAATAAACCGACAAGCCACCCAAACAACTCATGATCAGTATCAGGATATTGATCCACAAATGCTGTTTGTCCTTGCGGAAAAGAACATAATTAAGAACAAAGCTGAGCAGACTCACACAAAGGCCAATAACTAAAAGAATAACGAATAAGTCACCTAATGTGATGAGCCAGTCTTCGCGAACAGGAATACCAAAAATTTCAGTCAAAATGGTATCGCGCTCAGGTTTTGCATAATTGAAAACGATAGCGGCAACGACAAAGATAAACCAGCCGAAAATAGACAGCCATCCCAGAACACGGGACCAAAATGGTACCTGCTTTAAATCCGCTAAGGATCCCCTTTTCATAATTTTTCTCTCGGTTATCAGGGGTTATACTTGAGTCTGCGCCAAAGCGCGGTAACATAGCAACCTTTCTATAGCAAAATAGTGTAAATTTCGGAGAAAACCAACTCATGTCGTATGCTTCTGTAGTGGATGTTCTGACGGGAAAAGTCGCTGTCGATGAGACCGTCACAGTCCGGGGCTGGGTACGCACCCGCCGTGACTCGAAAGCCGGTATTTCATTTATTAACTTGCACGATGGCTCATGCTTTGATGCCATTCAGGCCGTGGTTCCGGCAGAACTTCCCAATTACAGTAATGAAGTGCAGAAACTGACGACCGGTTGTTCTGTAGCTATTACCGGTGTTGTTGTCCCTTCTCAGGGCAAAGGTCAGTCATTTGAACTGCAGGCAACCAAAGTTCATGTATATGGCTGGGTGGAAGATCCCGATACCTACCCTATGGCTCCTAAACGTCATAGCATGGAATACTTACGTGAATACGCGCATTTGCGTCCGCGTACCAACATTACCGGTGCGGTCATGCGTGTTCGTAATGCGTTATCTCAGGCTATTCATCGCTTCTTCCATGAGGAAGGTTATTTGTGGGTGAGTACACCAATCATCACGACTTCCGATTGTGAAGGTGCCGGTGAGATGTTCCGTGTTTCAACACTGGACATGCTGAATATCCCGAAAACAGATAAAGGCGAAGTCGACTACTCTGAAGACTTTTTCGGTAAAGAAGCGTTTTTAACGGTGTCGGGTCAGCTGAACGTAGAGTCTTACGCTTGCTCTTTATCTAAAGTTTATACATTCGGCCCAACCTTCCGTGCTGAAAACTCGAACACCAGCCGTCACTTGTCTGAATTCTGGATGGTAGAACCCGAGCTGGCGTTTGCAACTTTAGATGATGTTGCCGGCTTAGCCGAAGCCATGCTTAAGTATGTGTTTAAAGCCGTTCTGGAAGAGCGCCCGGACGACATGGCGTTCTTTGCCGAACGCATTAACTCTGACGCTATCAGCCGTTTAGAAGCCATTGTAAATAATGACTTTGTGCACATGGATTACACCGACGCCATTGAGATACTGAAGAACTGCGATAGAAAATTCGAATACGCGGTTGAATGGGGTGTGGATTTACAATCAGAGCACGAGCGTTATTTAGCTGAAGAACATGTCGGCGCACCAATTATTCTGAAAAACTATCCGCGCGATATTAAAGCCTTTTACATGCGCCAGAACGAAGATGGCAAAACCGTTGCCGCTATGGACGTTTTAGCGCCGGGTATTGGGGAAATTATCGGTGGTTCCGCCCGTGAAGAACGTTTAGACATTCTTGACCAGCGAATTGACGAAATGAACCTGCCAAAAGAAGAATACGGCTTCTACCGCGATTTGCGTCGTTACGGTACCGTTCCTCACGCCGGTTTTGGCCTGGGTTTTGAGCGCTTAGTGGCTTATGTCACCGGCGTACAAAATATTCGTGACGTTATACCTTTCCCACGGGCTCCGAAAAGTGCCGAATTTTAATCCAGCACTAAGTCATTACCGTTCATAAAAAACGGTGATGAATCTTTCTGAGGCTTTATTGGCGTAGGGACTGCAGGTGTCCCTACGTACAGAAAGCCGACAATGGCGTCGTCCACAGACAATCCCAACTGCTCCTTGATAAAGTCGTCCTCGGCCATCCATCCGGTACGCCAAATAGCACCTATACCTTGTGCAAAGGCCGCTTGCTGCATGCCGTGAGTGGCACAGGCAACCGTACACAGTTGCTCATCACGGGGGACTTTCGGGTGCTCCTGAAAACGCAGACAAGAAACAATTATCGTTGGGGCCCGAAATGGCAGCTGCCCAGCCTGCTCTATGACCGTTTCTGAAAAGTCGCTAAGACGCGCAGCCTGCTGGTAGATATCCGCCAGAACCTGCCTCTCTTTTCCCTGAAACTGAATAAACTGATATGGCGTTAGTCCCATATGATCAGGCGCACGAACAGCTGCGGCCTTAATTAACTCCAGTTGCTCTATAGTAGGACCGGGTTCACTCAAACGCGGCATGGAGGAACGGCTGGTTAATAACTCTTCGGCATTCATACTTCACCTTATTCAATGTGTAATGGTTAGTTACATTCTCTGACTGGTCTGTTACTCGCACATTCGATATGCTAAGGCCTGTTTTTATTAGCTAATGAGAATTTAAATATGCGCTCAATCTTCAGTTATTTGTGGAAAATAATCAACGGTACGCGCAAGGTCATTTTGAACCTTGTATTCTTTTTAATCCTCGCGGTTTTTCTCGTTAGTCTATTTAGCGGAGAGGATCCTATCGAAGTACCGGAGAATGGCATTCTGGTTCTTAACCCTAATGGCATGCTGGTTGAAGAGAAGACTTGGGTTGATCCTTTTAGTCAATTCCTGAATGAAGCTATGGGAAGCAGTGATGATATCCCCGAAGTTCTGTTATCTGATGTGGTCGACTCAATTGAGAAAGCCAAAACAGACGAACGTATAGGCGCACTGTATTTAAACTTACAAAACTTGTACCCAAGCGGACTCAATAAGTTACAGGCAGTTGCCGAGGCTCTTGACGATTTCCGTACCTCTGGTAAACCCATTATCAGTAATGCTGATTACTATGATCAGCATCAGTATTATCTTGCAGCGCATGCAGATCAGCTTTACCTAAACCCAATGGGCGGAGTTGTATTTGAAGGGCTTGATTACACTCAACTTTACTTTAAGGACTTACTCGACAAGCTTAAAGTTCAGCCTCAAGTCTTTAAGGTCGGTAAATTTAAAGCGGCTGTTGAACCTTTTATTCGTAACGACATGTCTGATGAAGCACGTGAAGCCAATGAGTTTCTTTATTCAGCTTTGTGGGATAGCTTCCGCACCGATGTGACAGCGGCCCGTAACATTAATCCGTTGGTTACCAGTGGTAAAGTTGATGATTACATGTCGGCCTTTAACAGTGCCAATGGCGATATGGCCAAAATGGCGCTAGAAACAAACATGGTTGATGCGCTGCGTACACGTACCGAAGTTCGTAACGAGCTCATCAATTTAGCCGGATACGACAAAGAAGAAGATACCTTCCGTCATATTACCTACGACAACTATCTGGCGACTGAAATGGAAGTCCCGGAAAGCCTGCAACCGACAGATCGTAGCCAGATCGCGGTTGTTGTTGCTCGTGGGCAAATCGTTAACGGTTCGCAAAAAGCCGGTATGATTGGTGGTGACAGCACCGCAAAACTGATTCGTGAAGCACGCAATAACAAGCAGACGAAAGCGATTGTGCTGCGCATAGACAGCCCCGGCGGAAGTGCCTTTGCCTCTGAAATTATCCGTCAGGAAATCCTCCAGGCAAAAGAAGCCGGTATTCCGGTTGTGGCATCAATGAGCACCGTGGCAGCATCTGGTGGTTATTGGATAGCAGCAGATGCCGATAAAATTGTGGCCGCACCAACTACCATTACCGGTTCAATTGGTGTCTTTGGCCTGTTAATGACTTTAGAAGACAGTCTGGCTGCTATTGGCGTTCATAGCGATACTGTCAGTACGACTGAGATACAAGGTTTAAATCCACTGGAAGAAATGACTGAGTACCAAAAGAAATTGGTGCAAAGCTCGGTTGAAGCCACCTATGAAGACTTTTTGACTATTGTCAGCAAAGCTCGCAACATGTCCCGCGACGATGTGCATGAAGTTGCTCAGGGCCGCATCTGGACGGGTAAACAAGCAATGGAGCGTGGATTAGTTGACCAACTTGGAGACTTTGACGACTCAGTAGCGGCGGCCGCTGAGCTGGCAGCCATTGATGATTACGATGTAAAAATTGTTCAACAAGAGTTGTCATCGAAAGAGCAATTTTTTGCCAACATGTTTAACAGCTCTTCAGAGTATCTCCCTGTTCCATCTGTTGGTGGTGAGGCTCAACACTGGTTAATGGGTACACTTAATAAAGTGAAATCTGAAACTGCGGTTTTACAAAACTTTAATGATCCTAAAAATGTTTACTCTTACTGTGCACTCTGCCTTCAACCGCGATAGAATTATCGCGGTTATTTCGCAGAGCACAGGAGTGAACTTTGCCTCGTAAAAAGATTTATGTCGCATACACTGGCGGCACCATAGGTATGAAAAAATCAGCTCAGGGTTATGTTCCGGTTGCGGGACACCTGAGCCGGTGCGTTGAAAACATGCCGGAGTTTTTCCGGGAAGAAATGCCCGAATTTACCATTAATGAATATTCACCATTAATGGACTCATCAAATATGGCGCCGTCTGACTGGGTGACCATTGCTCGTGATATAGAAAGGAACTACGACGATTACGATGGTTTCGTCATTTTGCACGGTACCGATACCATGGCTTATACGGCGTCGGCTTTGTCCTTTATGCTACAAAATTTGAGTAAACCCGTTATTGTAACTGGTTCACAGATACCTTTAGCCGCCCTGCGATCTGATGGACAGACCAACTTGCTCAATTCGCTTTATGTGGCTGCGAACTACCCTATTCCTGAAGTTGGTTTGTTCTTTAATAATACGCTTTACCGGGGGAATCGCTCGACCAAAGCAGACGCTAACGGATTTAATGCTTTTGCCTCCCCTAACTACCCTTCCTTACTTGAAGCAGGAATCCAGATTCAGTTAAACGCAGGAGAGCTCTCAGAGCCCTCAAACCAGCCATTAAAAGTCATTGAAATGACCCCTCAGCCAATCGGTGTGGTCATGCTTTATCCGGGAATATCCGCTGAAATTATAAAAAACCAGCTGCAACAACCGGTAAAAGCCATGATTCTACAAAGCTACGGTGTCGGCAATGCGCCACAAGACGATGCACTGCTGACTAGCCTGAAAGAAGGAATTAACCAGGGGATTACCATTCTAAACTGTACTCAATGCTTTCGCGGCCGGGTCAATATGGACGGCTATGCGACCGGCAATGCTCTGGCTGAAATAGGTATCGTGTCCGGGGCAAATATGACCATTGAGGCGGCACTGACTAAATTGCATTATCTGCTGTCACAAGATTTGAGCCTGAGTAAAATGCAGAAATTGTTACAGAAGAATTTACGTGGCGAATTAACTCCGCCATAATTTGACGCAGCTTAAATAATAATAAGAAAAATTATGGCAAATTCATCACCTGCGTTCGCAACACGATTAGGGTTTATATTAGCTGCCGCTGGCTCAGCGGTTGGTGTTGGTAATATTTGGGGCTTCCCTACCCAGGCCGCCAGTAATGGCGGCGGTGCTTTTCTATTGGTCTATCTGATTATGATTGTTTTACTGGCATACCCTATGCTGGTAGCCGAAATAACCATTGGCCGTATACGACGTCAGAACCCAATAGAAGCATTACGTAACTTATCCAGTAAACCCTTTTTAAGAGGCTCAGGTGCTATCGCCGGGGTCATCGGCCTTATTGTCTTAAGCTTAATATTGAGTTTTTACGCCATTGTATCGGGGTGGCTTGTTTCTTATATGCTGGCACCACTGATGGTTTTAATCGGTCAGCCTGAAACTGCTCTATGGTTTACAGAGTTTTCGGTTTCCCGAAATATAACTACCATGATATTTTTTATGCTGTTAACCGTTTACGTTGTACGTTCTGGTGTAAACAACGGCATAGAACGCTGGTCCAGACGATTAATGCCATTATTGTTCATATTGTTGATTGGCATGTCCGCTTACATTTTAACGCAGGACGGTGCGATACAGGGCCTGAAAATGTATCTGCTTCCCGACTTCTCAACAATTACCGATCCGAACCTGATTATTCGGGCTATGGGGCAGGCATTCTTCTCTTTGTCGCTCGGTGTTTGTGTCATGATGACGTACGGTGCGTACCTTTCAAACTCCGAGAACATACCCAAAACAGCAGCCTGGGTAGCAGGCATTGATACCAGCGTTGCGTTTTTAGCTGGCCTGCTCATTCTACCAGCGATGTTCGTAGCACAATCTAATGGCATCACCATTTATGCAGACGATGGTACTCTGCTTTCGGCGGATACTTTAGTTTTCACCGTATTACCTGCGATGTTTGATGCACTAGGTTACGCTGGACTATTTATGTCTTTTGGCTTTTTCCTGCTAATGGTTATTGCCGCTATTACCTCATCTATTTCTATGCTGGAAGCACCGGTCAATGCATTACGCGAAGAAGCAAACTGCGACCGTAGTAGTGGCGTCTGGATCATTGCGCTTATCGTAACCGCTATTTCCACGACGATAATCTATAATTTTGAGTTACTTTTTGGCGCCGTTATTACCTTTAGCACGGTTTATATGCAACCAATAATGGCTTTAGTGTTCGGTGTTATGCTGACCTGGGTATTACGTCAAAATTATTTATTAAAAGCGTTAAAACAAGGCTCACCAGACATTGATAAAAGCTTATTCTGGAAGGTATGGCCGTGGTACGTAAAGTTCATTTGTCCGATACTGATTCTGCTAGTTATCTGGCGCGGTTAATAACCGTTGCAAAGGCTCTTCAATAAGTTGAAGAGCCTTTTTTCTATAAGCCAATTAGATAACAAACATATCCATAAATTCGTTAACCGCAATATTTTCAAAAGATTGCTGCTGACTGCATTGGTCAAAAATCGATTTAACCCGGGGCTCAGGGAAACGAGTAGCTAAATTCGCTTTAAACTTGCTTTCTAGCACAGGAAAGCCCTCTTCCCGACGCCGTCTGTGGCCTATCGGATATTCCACCACAACTTTTTCAGTATGAGTTCCATCTTTGAAGAATACCTGTAACGCATTGGCTATAGAACGCTTTTCCGGGTCGTGATAATCCTGGCTAAATTGCTTATCTTCAAGCACTTCAATTTTTTCACGTATGCTATCAATAACCGGGTTATTTTCATGAAAACTATTCTCGTAGTGATCAGCTGTTAACTCGCCGAAAATTAGCGGTACCGCAGTCATGTATTGCAAACAATGATCTCTGTCCGCCGGATTAGCCAGCTTCCCCTGTTTTGAAATGATTCTAATAGCCGACTCATGAGTCGTTATCTCAACTTTCTCAATATCATCAATTCTGCCTTTAACTTCTGAGTGCAATGTCACCGCAGCTTCACAGGCAGTCTGAGCATGAAACTCCGCCGGGAAAGACAATTTAAATAAAATATTTTCCATTACGTAACTGCCGTAGTCACGCTGAAACTTAAATTTCCAATCCTCTTTCGGTTTCAACTGCTGGTCTTTATTGGTCTTATTAAACAGCACATCGTAAAAGCCCCACTGCGGAGCCGTTAATGCCCCGGGAATTCCCATTTCACCGCGCATGGTTATGTCGGCCAAACGTACAGCTCTTGATGTGGCATCGCCGGCAGCCCAGGATTTACGCGAACCGGCATTAGGTGCGTGCCGATAGGTTCTCAACGACTGACCATCAACCCAGGCTTGCGAGACAGCGGCCATAATCTGCTCTCTGGAGCCGTCCATTAACCAGGTAACCACAGCTGTCGAGGCCACCTTCACCAACACAACATGGTCCAGACCAACCCGGTTAAAACTGTTTTCTATGGCTAAATTACCCTGAATTTCATGAGCTTTAATCATCGCTTCTAAAACGGTTTTCATGGTTAAAGGCTTCTCGCCTTTTGATACGCGCTTTTGCGAAATATAGTCAGCGGTTGCCAGTATGCCGCCCAAATTATCGGAGGGGTGTCCCCACTCGGCTGCCAGCCAGGTGTCATTAAAGTCTAGCCAACGAATAATACAACCTATATCCCAGGCTGCTTTAGCAGGGTCCATACGAAATTGAGTTCCCGGTACCCGGGCGCCGCTTGGAACCGTGGTTCCTTCAACCAGGGGGCCTAAATGTTTACTGCATTCAGGAAAACGCAGCGCTAGTAAGCCACACCCCAGGGTATCCATCAGGCAGTTACGAGCCGTATTCCACGCTTCCTCACTGTCTACTTTGTAATCGATAACATAGTCTGCAATGGTTTGAATGACTTCGTCGTAGTCGGGACGTTCATTACTTTCAACGGTTGTACTCATCACTGACTCCTTAGTTAACTTTATTATCAGAACGTGCTACTCGTTTGTCTATATGTACCCTGAAAAGTGCCTTTTTGATCGCCATGAACTGTTAAGAAACAGGAGGAAAAGGATAAAAAAAACCCGGAACCAATCCAGATTGTTCCGGGTATAGGGGAATGGCTCAAAGGTTGAGCCGTGCGCTAACTCATGACAAAAACACTGCATTAGGTCGCATAAAATTCATTCGGTAAACTTCAGTTTAGACAATATCAAAGGGATGTCTAATTTTTTTAAGAAATTTTTTATCTTACTGTTTTTGAATAATTTTAACCAAAAAGAACACAGGTTATACACAGCTAATTAAGAGTTAGCGAACAGTTTATAATAGTTAGCTGTCGTGGTCTTAGCCACCTCTTCTAACGTAATGCCTTTTACGTCAGCCACGCATTTTGCAACGTCGACAACATAGGCTGGCTGGTTCTCTTTACCACGATGAGGAACCGGCGCTAACCAGGGACTGTCGGTCTCAATTAAAAGTTTTTCCAGTGGCAATGCTTTGATTGTGTCACGCAGTTCCTGAGCGTTCCGGAACGAAGCAATACCGGAAATAGAAATAAAGAAATCGAGATCATCAATGGCTTTTTTTGCCATCTCAAGAGACTCGGTAAAACAATGCAAGACACCACCAGGCTTTTCAGCATGGCCATTTCTTAATAATGACAAGGTGTCCTGCTGAGCATCGCGCGTATGAATAATCAGTGGTTTGTTAACGTCGTTGGCTATTTCAATATGTTGCTCGAAATTCTCCTGCTGTAGTACTTTTGATTCAGGATGGTAAAAGTAATCGAGCCCGGTCTCTCCTACCGCAACAACGCTATTCAGTGCTGTTAGCTCACGCAATTTAGCACCTAACTCAGCTATTGGAGTCTTACTGTCTTTCACATACAGAGGATGCACACCACAAGAAATTGAAACATCATCGAATTCGGCCACAGCAAACTGCATGGCTGGAAAGTCTTCGAGGGTAACGCATACACACAGCATGTGTTCAACCTTATTCGCACGTGCCGCTGCAACAATTTCTTTTAAATCGGCACCCGCTTTTTCAGGGTTGATTTTATCCAAATGACAGTGTGAGTCGACGAACATAGATAGCTCCACTTAGCGTTGATTTGAGTGACAAAAGTCGTTAACCAGTTGGTGGAAGAGTTTACCATATTCGTTTGTATGATGGCGGCAAAGGTAACGAAGATGATGAATCAAGGCTTGCTGTGAAGGCAGAACAGCGACAGCCAACCAGTTCTTTAGTTCTCCAGCCTCAAAACGAAAAACCACGCTCACCTCTAAAAATAGAGGTTTACCTCCTACGTCCGGGCATTGGAACTCTAATCTGGCTCTGTCATCTACCGCAATATCGGTTGTTTCGCTGTTGATCAGCAAAGTAAGGGACTGAAATTCAGGAACAACATGAGCAGCAAGCTCTGTTGCGGATTGTGGGCTTAATTTTAGCGTCAGCATTACAACTCCGTTTTACGGAGTCGCTACGCTGAAAGAGTATTTGACCAGCGACTCCAGGCAAAACTTAATAATAACGGCAAATTGATCCCCGTTGAGCCCTGATATCGCTGACGTAGCTGTCGGCATTCGGATACCCATTCACTCAGCTGCGCGACATTGACCCACTCATAGTTGCTGATGTGTTGTAATTCGTCCGCCAATTGCTGATAACGCAAACGCGTAGCCGCAGCTCGTTGGCTAATCAACAACCAATCCATTAATAAGTTCTCGGAAACATCCAGCCAGCTTAATGCGCCATCTTTATCTTTTAACAGGGGTAATTCCTGCTGTCCCCGTAGTCCGGCCAGCAGCTGCTTTGCAAAAGTCACCTGCTCGTCGCTTTGTGCGGTTGTCGGATAGGCAATGCTCAACCACTGCATACGGCTTCTTAAGGTGGGCAGTAAGCGCTCGGCATCTTTAGTTGAAACCAGCCAATGTGTATCGGCCGGAGGTTCTTCCAGAACTTTCAGCAGTGCGTTGCCAGCCTGTTCTGTCATTTTTTCCGCTTCGAGTATGACAGCGACTTTTAATCCGTTCTGGTTCGCTGTCTGCGTTACGTTTTGTTGCAATTCGCGTACCGTATCAACACCTATTCGATTAACTTGTGCACCATCAATAGTCCAAGTATCCGGATGATTACCCGATAGGTAAAGTAAACAGGATTTACATTTCCCGCAGGCACTTTTGCCTGGTTGCTTACACAACAGAAATTGATTCAGGCGCTGAATAAACTCAGTCGAACCGCCCTCAACATTATGCTGTAAGTAGTACGCATGAGCCAGACGTCCGGCTTCAGCACTCGCTACTAATCTTAACCAGGGTTCTCGCAGCCAGGGAAAAGCCATTAAAACAGATACTCCTCAATTGCTCTCAATATTGACTGATGCACGTCCAGCATAGACTGATTCGCATCAATGACAATAATGCTCGGATCTTTAGCTGCAATATTTAAATAGCGTTGCCGGGTTCGTTGAAAAAAGGCTAAATCTTCTTCTTCAATACGATCCAGCTCCCCTCGCTCACGCGCTCGCTCAAGACCTTTCTTTTCTTCAACATCAAGTAGTAGTGTTAAATCTGGGGTGAAATTCCCTAAAGTGATTTTCCGGATCTTTTGCAACAATTCATCACCGAGTTCGCGCCCTCCCCCCTGGTAGGCTCTGGAAGATAAATCATGGCGATCACCAATAACCCAACGGTTTTTGGATAACGCGGGTTTTATAATATTATCCACCAGCTGAACCCGGCTGGCATACATAAGTAAAAGCTCTGTCGTGGGGCTGACTTTTTCTTCCCACTTCTTTTTTACCAGATCCCGCAGCGATTCCGCTAACGGTGTACCGCCTGGTTCACGAACTGTTTCAACCTGGATTCCTTTCGCCTGAAGATGCGTGACAACACTTGCGATAGCCGAACTTTTACCGGCTCCTTCTAGTCCTTCAATAACAATAAACTTTCCTGACATAATCACTCTTGATTCAGTTGATATCGGCGTACAGCCTGTTGATGTTCTTCCAGTGTTTCCGAGAAAACATGGCCACCTGATTTATCCGCAACAAAATAATAGTACGGAGAACGTGCCGGATTTGCTGCTGCTTTAATTGAGGCTTTGCCGGGCATCGCAATTGGTGTTGGCGGTAATCCGTTAATTCGATAAGTATTGTATTCTGTTTTCTCGCGCAAATGAGTACGAGTCAGATTGCCGTCAAAATTTTCAATACCATAGATTGTCGTCGGATCAGACTGCAACCGCATGCCGACAGCTAAACGATTGGCAAATACGCTTGCAACCAGCGGACGTTCATCGGCCAAACCGGTTTCTTTCTCAATAATAGAAGCCAGTATCAGCAATTCGTAAGGTGAGTTTACAGGGCATCTGTCTGAACGCTCTTGCCAGGCATTTTCCAGCACCTGCTGCATAGATTGGTACGCTTGCTTCAGAATAGCAATATCCGTTGTGTAAGCTCTGTAACTGTAGGTTTCAGGTAATAAAACACCTTCAATAGAGGTTTCTGTAACGCCCAGCTTTTGCCTGAGTTCCGCCGGATCCAATTCAGAAGACTCATCTTTTAGGTAAGGTAGCTGTTTTAGTTGAGCTCTCCACTGCTCGAGAGTCAATCCTTCAACCAGAGTCACAGTAAAGGTTTTTTCCCGCCCTTGACTCAACATACTCCAGACATCAAACCAGCTTTGTCGTCCGTTAATTTCATAAAGGCCAGCTTGCAAATGGTCGACATCGTCAAAAACCTGACTCAGGCGATAAATTAATGCAGAGTTCCCCTTCTCAAAGTGCTCTGTTACTTGAATGGTTACGCTACGGGCAGTTGCTCCTCCTCTAAAATCTAACAATAGAGGCGTACTAGCGTCACTTTGTATTGGCTGCGATAAATACCAGCGCCCGGATACAAAGACAGCCACGGCCGAAACCACAAAAGCTGCAACAAGCAGCGCTAAAATAAGACGTTTTTTCATAATATAAGCTGCTCTAATACCGCCGGCAATTTGCTCTTATCCAATACTTTACCATTAAACTGAGTGACCGTAACAGCGCCTCTGACACTGTTGCTGAGGATAATCTGCTCAACGTCAGCTAACTCATTCAATGAAAAATGACCGATACGCAAAGGCGCAAGCATGTCTTCATCAATAATCAACTGGCGAATAATTCCTTGTACACCGGAAAAACTCAGATCGGGGGTGTACCATTGCCCTTGTTTGTACCAAAAAACATTTCCCTGTATGGCTTCGACAACATTACCTTCCGAGTCGCAGACCAGTAAATCGTCATATTCAGAAACGCTGCGCTCCTGAGTCAACAGAACCTGCTCCAGCCTATTTAATGTTTTTAAACCGGCCAGCTTAGGTTGTCTGGCTAAGTTCAATTCAGCAACACCAAGACTAACCGATTTAAGGTTACCCGGAGCATCACTTACCTGAATATATTCATTCGCCACTGCGCCGTCTGAAAAGCCATACCCTCGGCCACCATAACCTCTAGTGACAATAACCTTACACACACCGTTTTCAATGCCATCACAAGCGTTAAGGATACGCTGATGCAAAAAGTTAAAGTTTGGATGGTTTATAAATAAACGGGTATTAGCTTCAGACAGTCGGTTCAAATGTCGCTCTATATGCAAAGGCACACCTTGAACAACTCGTATGGTTGTAAAGTGCCCGTCACCGAACTGCAGCCCTCTGTCTATTTCAGAACAATGGAAAGGCGTATTATTAAGTAGTATTTTTCTTATTGTCATAACAAAAAAGGCGGAACCAATGGCTCCGCCTTTTATATCACGTTCTACGACAAATTAGTCGTTAGAATGATTATTTACGTAATCGATAGCTGATTGAACTGTTTTAATTTTTTCAGCTTCTTCGTCTGGAATTTCAGTTTCAAATTCTTCTTCCAAAGCCATTACCAGTTCAACTGTGTCTAAAGAATCAGCACCCAGGTCATTTTCAAATGACGCTTCAGGCTTAACTTCTTCTTCTTTAACACCTAATTGTTCAACAATGATTTTTTTAACGCGTTCTTCAATAGTACTCATGATTATAAAATCCCTCAATAGTCATCGCGAGAGTGAAAATTGGCTGTAGTGTAGTGAAACCAGCCTCATTAATAAAGTAAAAAATAGCATAAAGTTAAGAGGTCGTACCGCTAACCCCTTAAACCATCGCCATACCACCATTAACGTGAATGGTTTCACCAGTGATATAAGCTGCACCTTCTGATGCTAAAAATGCTACCGCAGCAGCAATTTCCTTTGGCTCGCCTAAACGTGCTGCCGGAATATTATCAAAAATAGCCTGTTTTTGCTCATCATTCAGAGCTTTTGTCATATCTGTATCAATAAAGCCAGGCGCAACACAGTTCACGGTAATGCCGCGCGCTGCAACTTCTTTAGCCATTGCCTTACTGAAACCAACCAGTCCGGCTTTCGCCGCACAATAGTTAACCTGCCCCGGGTTTCCTGTTGTGCCAACAACTGAACTGATATTAATAATACGGCCATTACGCCGCTTCATCATGCCGCGTACAACCGCCTTACAAACTTTAAATACGGCTGACAAGTTCGTGTTTAAGACAGCATCCCATTCGTCGTCTTTCATTCGCATCATCAGGTTATCGCGGGTAATGCCGGCGTTATTCACCAGAATATCAATAGAACCGTACTCTGATTCAATCTCTTTAATAACCTGCTGCAGACTATCAGAATCGGTTACATCCAACGCCAGGCCCTTGCCTTTTGAACCAAGATATTCGGAGATTGCAGCTGCACCTTTATCAGAGGTCGCTGTACCAATGACTTTCGCTCCCTGACTAGCAAGCAGTTCAGCTATTGCTTTTCCTATTCCCCGGCTTGCGCCTGTAACTAATGCGACTTTATTTTCAAAGTTTTGCACGTAAATAACCTTTTTATTAAAGTGAGTTCAAAGAGTCTAGCGTATTCAACGCACTACAACCAAAAGCCTTAGTAATACGCTTGTTTAATCCAGTCAGTACTTTTCCCGGACCAACTTCATAGGCTGTTTCGACATCCAATTTCGCAATCTGTTCAATCGTTTCAGTCCAGCGGACAGGGCGATAGAGCTGACGCACCAAGGCATCTTTAATGGCATCTTCGCTATCGGCTATTGCAACGTCCACATTATTAATGACCGGGGTGTGTGGCTGTTTCAACTTTATCGACTTTAACGCGTCGGCCAATTGACTGGCTGCTGGCTGCATCAAAGCACAGTGTGACGGCACGCTAACAGGTAATGGCAAAACCCGTTTAGCCCCGGCTTCCTTTAAAGCTTCTGCAGCGCGAGCTACGGCGTCTGCATGTCCTGCTATAACCACCTGCCCCGGCGAATTATAATTAACCGGAGTTACTATTTGTTCTCCTGCCTGCTCTAAACAAATTTTTTCAATTTCGGCATCTTCCAGGCCAATAACCGCGGCCATAGCGCCTTCACCTTCGGCTACGGCTTGCTGCATAAACTCGCCGCGCAGGGCTACAAGTTTAACCGCGTCAGTAAATTCTAATGCTCCGGCACATACTAGCGCTGAATACTCACCCAGACTATGCCCGGCCATAACGGTAACGTCGGCCAACCCTTTCTCTTTAGCTACACGGTATAGTGCAACGCTGGCAGTTAATAACGCAGGCTGTGTCCGTTGCGTTTCATTCAACTGCTGCTCAGGTCCCTGTTGTACCAACTGCCAAAGGTCATAACCCAAAACACTGCTGGCCTCTGCGAATGTTTCTTTCACTAATGCAAAATCATTCGACAATTCACTTAACATGCCAACGCTTTGAGAGCCTTGCCCCGGAAATAACAATGCCGTTTTAGTCATAATCATCCTCTTAATATTGAACGAGCGCCGAACCCCATGCAAAACCGCCGCCAAAAGCCTCTAGCAAGAGTTTCTGACCACGCTTAATACGTCCGTCCTTAACCGCCCAATCAAGTGCAATTGGTACCGATGCCGCAGAAGTATTCCCTGTTGCGTCCAGAGTAATTACCACGCGCTCCATCGGTATCTGTAATTTTTTCGCTGTTGCATTAATAATACGTAAATTTGCCTGATGCGGAATCAACCAGTCTAAATCATGCGCCTGTAATTGATTCTCCGCTAAAGTTTCGGTCACTAAACTACTGAGTTTTGAAACCGCAACTTTAAAAACTTCGTTACCTTTCATGTACATCCAGGCGTTCTCTGTGCCGCGGTCTGACGCTCTGGAGGCTTGTTTGGCTCCTAATAAGTGACTGTATTCGCCTGCACTAAATAGATGAGTGGAGATAATTCCGGGAGTGTCACTTTGTTCCAGGACAACGGCTCCGCCACCATCACCAAAAAGCACCACGGTATTGCGATCATTAGGATCACATAAACGCGCCAATACATCAGTACCAATAACCAGAACACGTTGATGTTGCCCGCTTTTAATAAATTGGTCAGCGACAGAAAGCGCATAAATAAAGCCAGAGCATGCTGCTCCAACGTCGAAAGCCGGAACCGACGTAATGCCCAGCATTCGTTGAATTTCACAGGCCGCACTAGGAAAAGCGTGCTCGGCCGATGTGGTCGCCACCACAATCATATCGATATCGCGGGGGCTTAAACCGGCGGCAGCCAGTGCTTCTTTTGCCGCTTCATAACCTACAGTCGCTGCGGTTTCATTAGGTGCCGCAATGCGCCGTTCTTTAATACCGGTTCTTTCTGTTATCCATTCGTCAGACGTGTCAACCCGCTGGGAGAGTTCTTCATTAGTAAGCCGTTGCTCGGGCAGATAGTGCCCGGTACCAACAATTTTTGCATAAGTCATAGCGCTACTTAACTGATTACAGCTGTTCTGATAAGACTGCTTCGACACGATGTTTAATTCGCTCAGGAAGCTGTTCATGCGCTTCTGCGACGGCTTGTTGAATTGCACTATAAAAAGCGCCGGCGCTAGCGCTACCGTGACTTTTTATCACGACATGGCGCAATCCTATCAGACTCGCACCATTGTAGTGGTCGGGCTTCAGCCTATCCCAGGACTTGTGCGTCCGTTTTTGTAAAAAACGAAAGAAAAAACGATAAAGCCAGTGCGAATTTAGTGTGTCCCGCATTTGATCGATAATGAATGTTGCCAGACCTTCGCAGCTTTTAAGTGCAACATTACCGACAAAACCATCACAAACCACAACATCAGCTCTGCCACTAAATAAATGATTACCTTCAATAAAACCAATGTAGTTTAGCTGCTCACATTGAGCGAGTCTGGCCGCTGCATTGCGCACAACATCATTACCTTTGATGTCTTCTTCACCCATATTTAACAGGCTAATTTTAGGAGCTGGTACACCCGATAAATATTCAGCGGCCACAGCACCCATAACACCAAACTGAAACAAGGTTTCTGAATCACAGCTGGCATTAGCACCTAAATCAAGCAAATAAGATTTTCCGCCGGTTTGATTCGGCAAAGCCGTCATCAACGCCGGGCGCAACACGCCAGGAAGCGTTTTAAGTGTAAAGTAAGCATTAGTCATCAACGCGCCAGTATTGCCACCGCTTACCATTGCCTGACAATTACCGTCGGTTAGGCTTTGCAGCGCAACGCGCATGGAGGACTCAGGTTTACTACGCAGAGATTGGCCCGGTTTATCATCCATTTCGATAACTTGTTCTGCATGAACAAGATTTATGGAAGGATGCGAGCTTAAATTGAATTTATCGAGTAACGGGGTGAGTTGTTGCTCATGCCCGACAACGGTGAATTTAACATCGGGATACCGATGAACCGCTTTTTCCAGGGCTTCTATAACAATAGAGGGGCCGTTATCGCCCCCCATTGCATCAATCGCTATGTTCAGTTCAGGCATGGCCTGTCTTACTTGTTAACGACCTTACGACCCTTGTAATAACCGTCGGCTGTTACGTGGTGACGACGATGCGTCTCACCCGTAGTTGAGTCAACCGACAGTGTTGGGCCGTCTATTGCATCGTGTGAACGACGCATGTCGCGTCTTGAACGACTTTTCTTACTTTTTTGAACAGCCATTTACGCTATCTCCTGATTATTTACGCTTCAATTCTTGCAATACGGCAAACGGGTTCTCAGACTCTTCAGCAGCTGATTCGTCAATTTCGCCCCACGTCATCGCATCACGATCCACCTGACATGCCTTAGCGTCGTGCTTAGGAACTATTGGCATAGCCAGAATTAATTCGTCTTCAACAAGCCCATGCAGGTTAACTTCTCCAAAGTCGTTTACCTCAATAGCTTCATAGCTATCGGGAAAGTCATCTGCCACCTGTCGCTTAGTGACAGGAGCATACGCAAATTGCGCGAGAATATCAACATCCAGGGGCGTATTACAGCGTTCACAAAGTACTTTTACAGCAACTTTTGCTTTCCCTGTAAAATAACTAATGCCCTGCTCATCAATTCCAAACTCAACACTGGCCTCAGGATCGGGGCAAGGTTCTACCAAACTTTCCTGAAGTCTTGTTAATGTTTTTCCAGGCACAACCCCATCATATGCCACTTTCTTGTTGGCACTTTTGACTGGGTCTACTGTTACGGGAATACGAACTTTTTGCATAGCGCGCGAATGTTAACGAAGTTCCGCTTTACTGACAAGGGAAATCTGTCGTTAATCCTTATTTAGAGGGTTAATTCCGTGAGTTCTCAACATATCCAGTAAAGCGATAGCTGGTAACCCGATGAGTGTATTGGGGTCGTTGCCTTTTAAACCACTAAACAAACTGATCCCCAGCCCTTCGCTTTTGAAGCTGCCGGCACAATCAAAGGGGTTTTCAAGTTCAACGTAACGTTCTATTTCTTCGGCAGTCAATTGACGAAACTCAACTTCAAACGGCTCTACTCTTACTTCGCATTGTTGAGCCTCTGTATTAAAAACAGCCAGCCCAGTATAAAAGGTTACCGTTTTGCCAATAAAGCTGGACAATTGTCGCACCGCATTTTCACGGTTGCCGGGTTTACCTAAAATATTGCCATCACAAACAGCAACCTGGTCGGAACCAATAATAATAGCGTTATCGTAAGTCATTCTCTTCTCAACTGCCCGGGCTTTTGCTTCTGCTAAACGCCCCACTAACTGTTGTGGGCTTTCTGAGCTAATAGCACTCTCATCTATGTCCGGCTTCACAACATCGTAGTTCAAATGCAGTCTATCTAAAATTTCGCGACGGTACTTAGAACCTGATCCCAGAATTAATGGCAACGTCATAATGTCTCCCTGACAAGTTTATTGCTGAGCTCTGAAAGCGAATCGATCACTATTGTAGCACCGGCTTCGCGCAAACGTTCAGCGTCATGCACGCCAAAACTTACACCAATTGCCTGTACACCAGCGGCAACCGCCATTTTCATATCGTGAACAGAGTCTCCAACCATTACGGTGTGTTCAGGATGAGTTTTAAGTTCATTCATAATTTCATAAAGCATCTGGGGGTCAGGCTTACCTCTAGTTTCGCTGGCGCACCGCGAAGTATCAAAGTAATGTTCGGTTTCACTTTCCGCCCAGACTCGTTGTAATCCGCGCCGAGCCTTGCCCGTCGCAACGGCCAAACGATAACCGGCACTGGATAACTGAGAAAGCACCGTTTTTGCATCGTGAAATAATGGCGACGGCGTTGTATTCAAGTCGACATATTCATCACGATACTGAGTCAAAAAACTATTCATTTGTGTCGCGTTAAGCACGCCGAACAGTTTCTCTATTGCGGGTTCAAGGCTTAAACCAATAATATCTCTGACTGAAACCTCGGTCGGAACGGGTAACCCCGTATGCTGCGCTGTATTTTGCATAGATGACACAATTCGGCCAATGGAGTCCATTAAAGTGCCGTCCCAGTCAAACACCACAAGTCGCTTATCGTACATCATTATAAGCTGTCCTTATTATTGCGCCGTCAGCTGCTTTAAAGTTTGCTGTAAGTTGTCATCCAGAGGGGCTTCAAACGCCACTTCTTTTCCCGTAACAGGATGCAGAAAACGCAGCTGCCAGGCGTGCAAAAACAGTCGGTTTAACCCAAGCCTAGACATAGTGTTATCGAAATCTGTATCACCGTACTTAGGATCTTTCGCTATAGGATGACCGGCGTGTAACGCGTGAACACGAATTTGATGGGTGCGGCCGGTAACTGGCGACGCTTCAACTAATGTCCCTTCCTTATATCTTTGCTGAATTCTGAAACGAGTCAAAGAGGCTTTGCCTTCTGCATCAACGCGTACAATTCTCTCGCCGGATTTTAAGGTGTTCTTTTTTAACGGCGCCTCAACACTGCGAACCCGTTTTTGCCATTGACCACGAACCAACGCCAGATATTGCTTATTCATTTCTTTGTTACGCAACTGTTCATGCAAACTTCTCAGCACTGAACGTTTTTTAGCAACCAGCAACAAGCCACTGGTGTCGCGATCTATTCGGTGAACCAGCTCTAAGCTTTTCTCTTTTGGCCGCAGCGCTCTTAAGCCTTCAATAAGACCGAACTGCAACCCGGAGCCGCCATGTACGGCGACTCCTGATGGTTTATTAATTAACATCAAAGCGTCATCTTCATAGAGGATCGCGTGCTCCAGAGCTGCAACCTGCTCTAAATTAGCAGACGGAAGGTCAGGCCTTTCGTTCACTTTTACCGGAGGAATGCGAATGAGGTCACCTTCCTTTAACTTATAGTCCGGTTTTATCCGCTTTTTATTCGCCCGCACTTCACCTTTACGAACAATTCGGTACACCAAAGACTTAGGTACACCGCGTAATTGCGCAATGAGAAAGTTATCTATTCGCTGCCCTGACTCTTCTGCAGAGACAGTATGCCAGCGTACTTCTTGTTGAATTGTTTTCATGCCGCTATTTTACCATCATCTACAAGATTCAACAGCGAAATTGTTGCTTGTATTTTCAGTGGTTTTCATGGAATAATTAGGTGTCAAAGTCCATCGAAGATGGCAGACGAAGAATATATTTCGCGCAATCGAAATAACAGAGCGACGCATTATCCACATCAGCGTACGGTTTTAAAGTCTAATGAAGTGACTAGCCGAGATGTTGATGGCACGGAGAAGAACACAGCACATTGAATACGCTTTGTTTCATAATCGATTGCAGACGTAAAATTTAGCGACAATATGACACCGAACAGTTGGTGTTATCGGCACAGTCAAACTCATTTTAGTTACACGTTGTAGATGACGGGTAACGCAGGTCCCAAAGGGCCTGCAGCGACAGACGAATTCGATAATTGCACGATCGCCATTGGGGCGTGTCATATTGTGGCCCAAAGAATTGAGTCACAGTAATGAAAAGAATGCTAATTAATGCCACGCAATTAGAAGAGTTGCGTGTTGCGCTGGTTGACGGCCAGCGCCTTTACGATTTAGATATTGAAAGCCCTGGTCACGAACAGAAAAAAGCAAACATATATAAAGGCAAAATCACACGCATAGAGCCAAGTCTCGAAGCTGCCTTTGTCGATTATGGCGCAGAACGTCACGGCTTCCTCCCTCTTAAAGAAATAGCTAAAACCTATTTTCCGCAAGGTTATACCTTCCAGGGTCGCCCCAACATCAAAGATGTGGTTAAAGAAGGCCAGGAAGTTATTGTTCAAATAGACAAAGAAGAGCGAGGCCAAAAAGGCGCCGCCTTAACTACCTTTGTTTCCCTGGCTGGCAGCTATTTGGTGCTCATGCCGAACAACCCCCGAGCCGGTGGTATATCTCGCCGTATTGAGGGCGATGAACGTTCAGCACTAAAAGAAGCGCTATCTGACCTCAATGTTCCGAAAGAAATGGGACTGATCGTCCGTACCGCCGGTGTAGGCAAGTCAAAAGAAGAGCTCGAGTGGGACTTGAATGTTCTGCTTAACCATTGGGAAGCCATTAGCAAAGCTGCAGACGAGCGCCCTGCTCCTTTCCTTATTCATCAGGAAAGCAACGTTATTTTCCGTGCCTTACGCGATTACCTGCGCCGAGACATCGGTGAAGTTCTCATCGATAGCCCGAAAGTTTACGAGCAAGTCCGTAGTCATATACAGCTTATTCGTCCGGATTTTTTACAACGCGTAAAACAATACGAAGGCGATGTTCCGCTTTTCAGTCACTACCAGATTGAAAGCCAAATTGAATCTGCATTCCAGCGCGAAGTCCGCCTTCCGTCAGGTGGTTCAATTGTTATCGACCCAACCGAAGCACTGACATCCATCGATATTAACTCGTCACGTGCAACTAAAGGTGGCGATATCGAAGAAACGGCATTGCAGACCAACCTTGAAGCAGCCGAAGAAATAGCACGTCAGTTGCGTTTACGCGACGTTGGCGGCTTAGTGGTTATCGACTTTATTGATATGACCCCTGCCCGCCATCAACGTGATGTTGAAAATCGTTTACGCGATAGCTTATCTCAGGACAGAGCGCGTATTCAGGTAGCCCGCATTTCGCGCTTTGGCTTGATGGAAATGTCTCGTCAGCGTTTACGTCCTTCGCTGGGCGAATCAGCAAACAATGTTTGCCCTCGTTGTAATGGTCAGGGAACCATACGTTCGAGCGATTCTTTAGCTCTGTCGATCTTGCGCTTGATTGAAGAAGAAGCCATTAAAGACAACACCATTCAGGTGCATGCTCAGGTTCCGGTCGATGTCGCAACTTATTTGCTCAATGAAAAGCGTCAATCCGTAAATCATATTGAAAAGCGTCATAACGTGAAAATCGTTATTATCCCGAATCACCATATGGAAACACCTCACTTTGAAGTGTTACGTATTCGTGATGACGAAGTTCCGGAATCGGCCAGTTTTGAGTTGGTGCAAAAACCGGAGCAAACTGAATCTACGGTTTCTATTACTTTGACTCAGGATAAAGCTAAATTTGAAGAGCCTGCATTAAAAGGCCTTCAGGCACCGAGTGCAGCTCCTACGCCAGCACCGGCTCCTAAAGTTGAAGAGAAAAAAGCAGCTCAACCATCCTTGTTGAGTCGTTTAGCGACTTGGTTCTCTGGCTTATTTGGTTCAGATGAAGCACAGAAACAGGCTGAAGCTGAGAAAGAAAAAGAACGCAATGCTCAGAACCAGCGGAATCAGCAACGTCGTGGCCGTAATCGCCGCTCAGGAAACCGCCAGCAGCGAGGCCGCAACCAGTCAGCGGGTAAGGACAAGGAAGCCAGTAAAGAAAACACCTCTGCAGCTACAGAAGATAAATCAACGGAATCTCGCGATGACGCAGGTAACCGTAATAGTCGCAACCGTAACGATCGCAGACGTCGTGGCCGCAGCAATAAAAATCAGCAGCAGCCAAAACCAGAAGCGGTTAAGAACGAGCAAGTTGATAGCCCGGCTGAAGCAGAAAAGCCAAAAGAGGCTAAAGCTGTTCAGGATAAACCTCGTCGTCAACGTAAGCCGATTGAAAAATCCGTTCGCGTTTCATCGACTGGCGATTCAGTAGAAGCTAAAGAACCAACGCAGCCAGCTCAAAAGGCTGTTGATGCGTCGACTGATGGTGCAGATACTCAGAAGCCAACCCAGGCTAAAGAGAAAACTGCAAAGCAATCTGGTTCTGACAAGAGCGAGAATAAAGCAATTTCTGATAAGGTGCTGGATCCGCGTATGCAGGCAGCTGCTGAGTTGGTACAAAATCAGACTCAATCTGCGACTCCGGCAGAACAGAGCGAAGAGAAGAGCGTAGAGAAGAGTGTTGATGAGAGTACCGAAGAGAAATCGCCTCAAGCGGACACTCAAGTAACTCAACAAACTGAAACCAGTACAGACGAAACAGTACAAACGCCGGACACAACTAAACCTGAAGCTGATCCTGAAGTGGCATCTGATGACAAAGTAGAAGCATCAGTTGAGCAAGCCAGTGAAGCAGTGTCAGCTACAGAAGAGCAAAGTAATAGCTCTGAAACGCCTGAAGAGCCTCCAAAGCCAACTGAGACAGAAGACACTGTTGAAGAAAAGCCAGAGCCTAAGGCTGAAGAGAAGAAAAGCAGAGATCGCTCTCGCCGCTCTCCTCGTCATCAACGGGCTGCGGGGCAAAAACGCAAGCAAATGAAAACCGAAGCGGTTATACCTAACCGTTCATTAAGTGGTTCATCATTTTCTGCAATGACAAAGGCAACAGCTGAAGAACGCAAAGAAGCATTTAAGGCTCTGCCTGTAGCTTCATCAGATAATCGTCCTCAGTTTGTTAAAGACAGTCGTATCGCCAGTATTTCTCAGGCGCGTTCGACTTCTTATGCCGAAATGGCAAAATGTGACTAAATTGAGCTAAACGAAAGTTTAGTAAGGAAATAGGAAGGCCGGTAGCAACAAACTACCGGCCTTTTTTATCTCTGGAGTTTACTTGCCGTTACGGCTTAATAGTAATAAAGGCTCGGTTTTTCTCTAAGGTTTTAGCACCAATACCTTTTACATCAAGTAATTGCTCTACTTCGGTAAAGCCACCCAGTTGCTCTCTTAACTCGATGATCTGCTCAGCCCGTTTCTCACCGACTCCAACCAGGACCGCCGATATCTCTTGTGCTGACCCGGTATTGATATTGACGGTTTTAACCTCTTCAGCCTGTGCTAATGGCGATAGGTTTGGTAAGGAGGATAACGGAGTAGCTTGCGCCCCTGCTGCTAAAAACAGCGATGAGGCAACAAGTATGGAAATTAATTTTAGCTTCATAGTGTCATTCCCTATTGAAAAATCACTGCGTCACTGCAGTAAAGACACTATAGCCGAAGTTTTTAGCGTTATTAGAAGATTACGACATTGCGAAGGCGTAAGTGAGTTATTCTCCTATAGAGGTTAATATCTCCGCAACGCTGGCGGTTGGGTCAGCTGCCTGCGTAATGGGTCGCCCAATAACCATGTAATCGACTCCAGCCTCTATTGCGGCTTCTGGTGTCATAACCCGCTTTTGGTCACCAGTGGCGCTGTTGGCGGGTCGGATACCCGGCGTTACAAGCTTAAATGACGTACCCAAATCATGTTTCAGCATACGAGCTTCCTGAGCAGAGCAAACCACGCCGTTCAAGCCAGCCTGCTGCGCTAGTTTTGCCAGTTTAAGTACTTGCTGTTCCGCAGTTGCCTGAATTCCGATTTCGTTTAGGTCTGAATCACTCATGCTAGTAAGTACCGTCACAGCAATTAACAAAGGTGGTTTATCAAATTGCTTTAATGCATCCCTTGCTGCGCTCATCATTTCGGTACCGCCGCTGGCGTGCACGTTCACTATATCAACACCGATTTTAGCTGCTGAGGTTACCGCCTTAGCCACTGTGTTTGGAATATCATGAAACTTTAAATCTAAAAATACTGAAAAACCTTGCTCAACCTGCTTTTTCACCCAGTCAGGTCCAATAGCAGTAAACAATTCCTTACCCACTTTAAGACCAACTTTTCCAGCTGGTAATTGACTCACTAAATTGTCAGCGGCTTCCTGTGTCTGGCAATCTAATGCAACATAAATTTTCGGTAACGCCATGTTGTTATTCACCATCTAATCCAAAAATAGGTTTTGTTGTTGCCCAGCTCTTACATGAAGGGCAACGCCAATATAAAGTGTGTCCAGAGAAACCACAGTGACGGCACTTATAATTGGGCCGCTGCACTATGTGCTCGTGAACCATCTTACGCAGCCTCCGAAGGCTGTCACGTGCATTGCCCACATCAGCGGCTCGAATATGTAACCCCATTAAATGATGGAATCCGCGCATAGTCGGGTGCTGCTCTAAAACATGGGTCATAAAGTGTTCTGCGTCTTCAATACTTTGTGATTCACAGATTTTTTCTGACAATGTAATAGCGGCTGTTATCCCCGCATTGTGCTCAACGCAACTGTGTAGAAACTCGATAAAAGTATGAGTATCCGATGTTTTCTCGTAAGCTTCCTCTAGCAAAGGAATGGTTTCGCAAACGAATGATTTGTCCTGCTCGAACACCCGGGTTAAGTAATTAATAGACTCCCCATACTCCCCTTCTTTCATATGGATTTTTCCCAGGGAGAGAACCGCTCTAACGCAATTACTATCGTGTTTAAGCGCTTTGCTGTAATGCTTTATTTTACTGGGAACATTGTCGTCTAATTCGGCAAGTTCGCAATATAGCTGAGCGAGAACGACTCGCGCGTGGCTGCTTTGCTTCGCCAGACGCAAAGCTATTTTAATGGCTTTATCCCATTCGTGCGTGGACTCATAAAGCTCAAGAAGGTGCTTTTGGCTTTTTTCCCGGAATAACTTGTAACTCTGTAAGCCTGCAAACATTTGTTCAGCGCGGTCATAGATTCCGGCAGAAAGGTAGTCTTTACCCAACTCGTACATAGCCGTTAAGCGGTCGTGCTCAGACAGGTTGGGAAGTGACGTCAGGTTTTTATGAATTTTTATTGCGCGGTCAACTTCGCCTCTGCGACGAAATAACTTGCCTAAGGTCCAGTGAGTTTCAATGGTTTCGCTGTCGACATCCAACAGCTCAACAAATAGATCAACTGCCTTGTCGGGTTGATCTGAAAGCAACAGATTTATACCAGTCGCATACTGTTTGGAGAAACGCTTCTGCTCTTTTCGCTCTTCGGTGCGAACACTATTACGCCCCATGAACCAGCCATAGGCAGCAGCAATTGGTAGAAGCAGGAAGAGAAGCTCCAACATGAGCCGTTAACTCTCCTTGTCCAGTTTATTTAAACGCTTAACTAAACGATTATACCGATAGCGCCAGGATAAACTCGATAAGCAAAGTAATAAAATACCAACCAGAAAACCGCTACCAAAAAAGATAGCAAGCAGCGACGCAACAGCCATCTCTGTTTGCAGCACCAGTAGATTAACAACCACGGTTTGCGGGTTCTGCGCACCAAAAGCCATTGCTAAAAGAAATATGATTAATACAGGAATGAGAATAAGCAGCTTTTTAAGCATAATTGCTTACCTGTTAGTTATAAAAAAACGGCATGCCAGTATAGCATGCCGTTTTTATCAATCGAGCGTAAAAACTAACTTAATGTATCGACCCTCTCGCGAAGCTCTTTGCCCGCTTTAAAATGCGGTACATATTTTCCATCCAATTCAACAGGATCACCTGTTTTAGGATTACGGCCAACACGAGGAGCCCGATAATGCAAAGAGAAGCTTCCAAAGCCCCGAATTTCAACGCGCTTACCTTGCGATAAGGATTGCACCATCTGTTCGAGTATTTCTTTTACCGAAGCTTCAACCTGCTTAGGAGGTAACTCGTGCTTCAAAGTTAACCTTTCAATCAGCTCTGATTTAGTCATCATTACCTCCTTCAAATTAACTGCAACAGTGCAGTAAATTATTCGTCGTCAGTTTTTGCAGCTTTAAAGGCTTCTGCCATTGCGCTGTTAAGACCAGAACCACTGTCCTGTTGCTTATTAACGCTTTCAACCGCTTCTTTCTCTTCAACTTCGTCTTTCGCACGGATAGACAAGCTCAGAGTACGGTTTTTACGGTCAACGCCCATGAAGCGAGCTTCAATAGAATCACCAACGCTCAGTTCAGTACTTGCATCTTCAACGCGGTCGCGTGAAATGTCAGCGGCACGAACATAACCTTCAACGCTTTCAGCTAATTCAACTTTAGCGCCTTTAGCGTCTACTTCAGTAACTGTACCTGTAACAATAGCACCTTTTTTATTGGCCGCCAGGTAGTTATTGAATGGGTCTTCTTCAAGCTGCTTGATACCCAGTGAAATACGCTCACGTTCAGCATCAACTTGCATGACTACAGCGGTAACTTCTTCACCTTTTTTGTAATCACGAACGGCTTCTTCGCCAGTAGCGTTCCAGCTAATATCTGACAAGTGAACCAAACCATCAATACCGCCGTCAAGACCGATGAAGATACCAAAGTCAGTGATTGACTTGATCTTACCAGTAACCTGCTCGCCTTTATTGTGGTTTTTCGCAAACTCTTCCCATGGGTTAGGTTTACACTGTTTAAGGCCTAGTGAAATGCGACGACGTTCTTCGTCAATTTCCAGAACCATAACTTCAACAGTGTCGTCCAGGTTAACCACTTTAGAAGGATGAACGTTTTTATTAGTCCAGTCCATTTCTGATACGTGAACAAGACCTTCAACACCCTCTTCGATTTCGACGAAGCAACCGTAATCAGTCAAGTTCGTAACACGACCAGTTAAACGATGCCCTTCTGGGTAACGGTTTGCGATATCAGCCCATGGATCTTCGCCTAACTGCTTAAGGCCAAGAGATACACGAGTGCGTTCACGGTCAAACTTCAATACTTTAACAGTGATTTCATCGCCAACGTTTACGATTTCACTTGGGTGCTTAACGCGTTTCCAAGCCATATCGGTAATGTGCAATAAGCCATCTACGCCGCCTAAGTCAACGAACGCGCCGTAGTCAGTCAGGTTCTTAACGATACCCTGAACTTCCTGGCCTTCTTGCAAGTTTTCAAGCAGCTCTTCACGCTCTGCACTGTTTTCTTTCTCGATAACAGCACGGCGAGAAACAACAACGTTGTTACGTTTTTGATCAAGCTTGATAACTTTGAATTCTAAATCTTTGTTTTCCAGGTGCGTTGTTTCACGTACTGGACGTACATCAACCAGTGAACCAGGCAAGAACGCGCGAACGCCGCCTAAGTCTACTGTAAAGCCACCCTTAACCTTACCAGAGATAATACCGATAACGGTTGCATTGTCTTCGTGTGCTTTTTCCAGTTGCAGCCATGCTTCATAACGCTTCGCTTTTTCGCGAGACAGAATGGTTTCGCCAAAGCCGTCTTCAACTGCATCAAGGGCTACGTCAACTACGTCGCCGACGCTGACTTCTAATTCACCTTCTGCATTACGGAATTGTTCTGCTGGAATCGCGCTTTCTGATTTAAGGCCGGCATCAACCAGGATCAAATCTTTTTCGATAGCAACGATAGTACCTTTAACAATGGAGCCCGGGCGTGTTTCAACTTCCTTTAGGCTTTCTTCAAATAATTCTGCAAAATTTTCTGACATAGTAATTAACTTCGCTTATAAATAAGACGTCCACTGAACTTCCGTATACAGCGGGGTTATTAAAATAGTCTGTTCGCTTCCTTACAACAGACGCCTAATTAAGGTCACCTGACCCTAGCTAGTCTTTGAGAGTTTGCTGTGCGCAAACGTCAATACTTGTTCCAACACGTCCTCTATGGACGTATCAGTGGAATCCAGATACAACGCATCCTCAGCTGGCTTAAGAGGTGCCACCGAGCGATTCGTATCACGATCATCTCTTTCTTTAATTTCGTTCACTAATTGATCAATATTAGCATCAAAACCTTTTTCCTTCAATTGCCCAAAGCGTCGTCTTGCGCGCTCTTCGGCAGAAGCCGTTAAAAAGATTTTGGCATCGGCATCAGTGAAAACAACAGTTCCCATATCACGGCCGTCGGCCACCAGACCCGGAAGCTCTTTAAACCCACGCTGGCGGCGCAGTAGAGCTTCTCTGACTCGTGGTAAAGCCGCTATTTTTGACGCCATATTACCCACTTGCTCGGTACGGATGGTCATGGTCACATCCTCGCCTTCAAGAATAATATGTGTCAATGAGCGTTCCTCTTCTGCTTCAAACTTCACATCCAGGTGCGCCGCCAAAGCCACCAGGCTTTCTTCATCTTCCGGCGTAAAATCATGGTGCAAAGCCGCTAATGCCAGTACGCGATAAATTGCGCCACTGTCCAGCAAGTGCCATCCTAGCTTTTCAGCCAATAATCGACTGATAGTTCCTTTTCCTGCCCCACTCGGCCCGTCAATCGTAATGACTGGAATATGAGTTGTCATAAAATCCTCTAATTGCTCTGCATTACGCAGCATTTAGCCGCGCAATTATACGCATTTGTAAAAAAATTGCATTAATCAAAGTCAGCGAGTCTAAGAGTTAACTGTGACAGAGCCGTGAAAACTCGGAAAAATAGTCGGGATAGGTCTTTGCACAACAACCGGGATCATTGATTGTCACTCCAGCGGAGGAAAATGCTACTAACGAAAAGCACATTGCCATGCGGTGATCGTCATAAGTATCAATTGCAATATGTCGCCAGTGTTTCAGCGGTTCAATGCGGAGAAAGTCCTCGCCCTCATCGACTGTGGCACCGAGCTTTCGCAGCTCAGTTGCCATAGCATGAAGGCGGTCGGTTTCTTTAACCCGCCAGTTTGCGACATTACGAATTGTCGTCGGCTTATTTGCGAATAAAGCCAGTGGCGCGACTGTCATTGCCGCATCGGGAATATCATTAAAGTCCTGGTCAATGCCCTGTACACTTCCTGTGCCGGATACGGTCATGCTGTTTTTACGGTAGCTCACTGACGCGCCCATGGCTTCAATGACTTCGGCGAAGCGTTTGTCGCCCTGAATCGAGTTTTTACCAACACCGATAATCTCAACCGGACCTTTACCTAACAGCGCGGCAGCCATCCAATAAGACGCAGCACTGGCATCGCCTTCGACCCAGTATTCTCCGGGCGACTGGTAGCATTGCCCGCCAGGAATAGCGTAGCACTGAGGAGAGTCTTCTTTTATCGAAATGCCAAAGTCGGACAGCATTTGCAGTGTCAGTTCAATGTAAGGTCGTGAAACCACATTCCCTTTTAATGTCAGGGTTGAATCACCGGGCAGTAACGGCAGTGCCATCAGTAAGGCCGAGATAAACTGGCTGGATACCGAACCATCAATTTCAAAGTCACCCGGCTTTAAACCAGAAGTCATTTCTAACGGAGGGAACCCAGTCTCCCCCAGATAATTAACTCCTGCCCCACGAGGCTGTATAGCATCAATTAAGTGCTTTACAGGTCGCTCATGCATTCGGGCATCACCTTTTAACACTACCGCTTGGTGTTCGTTTTTTAATGTTGCCGCTAACACAGCTATGAGCGGCCGCATTGCCGTGCCGGCGTTTCCCAGATAGAGCTCAGAAGCCGGTTTATTCCACCCCCCTCCTAAACCATTTACCCGGGTAATGAGTTTGTCATCTTCAAAGCTCACTCCCAGTGCATTAAGAGCTTCACGCATGCGGCTGGTGTCGTCGCTAACCAGTAAATTATGTAAGATGACGGGAGTCTGGCATAAAGCAGCCATAAGCAATGCCCGGTTAGCAATGCTTTTTGAACCGGGTAAGGTGACAGTACCGCGACAATGCTGTCGCGGCTCTAAATGAATAGAATTAACCACGCAGCTTTTTCATTGCCTTAATAAAGGCCTGGTTTTCTTCAGGCAGGCCAATGCTGACACGTAAATGATTAGGCAACTCATAGCCGCCAACAGGACGTACAATAACGCCCTCATGCAGAAGTTCGTCATAAAGCTTCTCAGCACCGGGCCCAACTTCTATGGTTAAAAAGTTACCGTAAGATGGAATGTAGTTAAGTCCGGACTCTTCACAAAACTCAGTTAATAGCTGCATACCCTGAGCGTTTAGTTCAACGGCTTTTTGCAAATAAGCGTGATCATCTAATACGACTTCAGCAGCTTTCAGCGATAACGAATTCATGTTGAATGGCTGGCGAATGCGGTTAAGCACATCGGCAACGCTCTCATGGCTTACCGCATAACCTGCGCGCAAACCCGCTAAGCCATAAGCTTTAGAAAACGTCCGGCTAACCACAAGATTAGGATATTCTTTTATCCACTCTACCGATGGCGCACGCTGGTCTTCCGGCACATACTCGTAATAGGCTTCATCCAGAACCACAATAATATGCTGCGGTATTTTGTCCAGAAAGCTTTTCAGTGCTGAGGTTGATAAAAATGTGCCCGTTGGATTATTGGGGTTAGCAATAAAAATCATCTTGGTTTTATCGGTAACGGCTTTAGCCATACCATCAAGATCATGGCCATAATCTACCGCAGGAACGGCAACGGGTTTTGCGCCAATAGCCTGAGTAACCAGCGGATACACCACAAACGCATGCTGAGAGAAAATAACTTCGTCTTTATCTGACACAAAGGTACGAGCTAAAATCTCTAAAACATCGTTAGAGCCGTTACCCAGAGTAATTTGTTGCGTACCAACCTCGTTGAGTTCTGCCAGACGACTTTTAAGGTAGTAACCGTTAGCATCGGGGTAACGCACTAAATCCGTTAACTCAGCTTCCAGCGCGGTTTTTACTTTTTCACTCAAACCCAGAGGGTTCTCATTTGAAGCCAGCTTAACCACGTGCTGCAGACCTAACTCACGCTGTAATTCAGACGTAGGCTTACCTGCCTGATACGGACGTAATTGCTTTACTCCGGGATTAACCAGTTCTAATGCATTAAATTCTGCCATAGCGATTCACTACCTTTTTTATTCTATTTATTTAGCCAAGCTTGCGCTCGAAATCAGCCATATAATTTAGCAATGCTTCTACGCCTTCCACCGGCATTGCGTTATAAATACTGGCTCTCATGCCACCAACAAAGCGATGCCCTTTTAGTCCCAATAAACCTTGGTTTTTAGCGCCTTGCAAAAATTCTGCATCAAGCTTGTCGTAGGCCAATTGGAAAGGAATGTTCATAATTGAACGGTAAGCCGGATTAATATCATTTCTGTAAAAATCGGACTTATCGACAAAATCATATAAAAGCTGTGCTTTATGCCGGTTGCGTTCGCCCATAGCGGTTAATCCGCCCTGAGCTTTTAGCCACTTGAATACCAACCCGGCCAGGTACCAGGCAAAAGTGTTGGGCGTGTTGTACATAGACCCGTCTTTAGCCTGAAGCTGGTAATCCATAATAGATGACACCTGCTTCTGCGGATGACCTAATAGAGACTTTTTAACAATCGCAATGGCAAAACCGGAAGGGCCAATATTCTTTTGAGCTCCAGCGTATATGACGCCAAACTTTGAGACATCCAGTGGTTCAGAAAGAATATTCGATGACATATCAGCAACAATTGGCGCTTTTACGTCAGGAATCTCATGCAGCGCAATACCATCGACGGTTTCATTAGGACAATAATGAAAATAGGCGGCATTCTCAGACAACTTCCAGTTTTCTGGAGACTGAATTTCTTTGCCTTTAGCGCCTTCCTGAACTTGCCCGGCAACATTCACTTTAGAAACAAACTTTTCGGCTTCCCTGATAGCAAAACCAGACCAAATTCCTGTATCCAGATAATCTACAGTGGCATCCGGTGACGCTATATTTTGCGGAACCGCAGAAAACTGGCCGCGGCCACCGCCTTGCAAAAAGAGTACTTCATAGTCATCAGGTACGTTTAACAGGTCGCGCAGGTCTTGCTCGGCTTCACGTGCCATGTGGACATAAACAGGGTCGCGGTGAGAAATTTCCATCACCGATACGCCCTGCCCATTCCAGTTCAGTAACTCTTCCTGAGCTTGTTTCAAAACGTCGACCGGCAACATTGCCGGTCCAGCAGAAAAGTTAAACAACTGACTCATGACTCGTCGGAACCTTCTTGATTTTCAGTATTGTCTTCAGCTGCGGTTTCACCTTCTTCAGCAACAACCTCGCCGTCAATTAACACTTCATCTTCATCAATTTCGTCAATACGCTGTAAGCCAACCACTTTTTCATCATCAGCGGTGCGAATTAAGCGCACGCCCTGAGTGTTACGACCAACAGTAGAAACCTCGTTGACGCGAGTTCTTACCAGAGTGCCTTTATTACTGATAAGCATGATTTCATTGCCATCAATAACTTCCATGGCGCCTACAACTGAACCATTACGCTCACTGACCTTAATAGAGACCACACCTTTGGTAGCGCGGCTCTTAGCTGGGTATTCACTTAGCGGCGTACGTTTGCCGTAACCGTTTTCAGTCACGGTTAATACATTCGCTTCTTCCTCTTCGTATTCGCGAGGAACAATCAGTGATACAACACGTTGCCCTTCTTCTAAGCGAATACCACGAACACCTGTTGCGGTACGACCCATTGAGCGCACTTGCTCTTCAGCGAAGCGCACCACTTTACCGGCGTCAGAGAACAGCATAATTTCGCCGTTACCGTCAGTGATATCAACACCAATCAGTTCGTCGTCATCAACCAGGTTCAGTGCAATGATGCCGCCGTTACGAGGACGTGAGTACTCTGGTAATGGCGTTTTCTTGATGGTTCCTTTGCGTGTTGCCATAACAACGAACTTATCTTCCGGATAGTCCCGTGTTGGCAAAATAGCGGTAATACGCTCATCAGCTTCAAGCGGCAACAAGTTCACTATTGGTTTACCACGAGACGCACGGCTAGCCAGCGGCAACTGGTAAACTTTCATCCAGTAAATACGGCCACGGGTTGAGAAGCACAAAATGGTGTCATGCGTGTTAGCTACCCACAGTCTTTCTATAAAGTCTTCGTCTTTCATCTTAGTAGCGGCTTTACCTTTTCCACCACGACGTTGTGCTTCGTATTCGGTCAATGGCTGATACTTCACATAGCCTTCGTGAGAAAGAGTCAGAACCACGTCTTCTTCGTTGATTAAATCTTCCATGCTGATGTCATGTGCAGCAGCAGTAATATCCGTTTTACGCTCATCGCCGAAGTTGTTACGTATTTCTACCAGTTCTTCACGAATCACTTCCATCAGGCGCTCTGAACTGTTCAGAATATGCAGCAGTTCAGCAATCTGTTCTAGCAGACCTTTATATTCATCCAGAATTTTTTCGTGTTCTAAACCGGTCAATTTGTGCAGGCGTAAATCAAGAATAGCCTGAGCTTGTTCTTCGGTCAGGTGATAGTTGCCATCGCGAATGCCGTATTCTTCTGGCAGATGATCAGGACGTGCAGCATCAACGCCAGCAGTTTCCAGCATTGCAGCAACATCACCGAGCTGCCATGCGCGGGCAATTAGACCAGCTTTAGCTTCAGCAGGCGTTGGTGAACGACGGATAAGCTCAATAATTTCGTCAATATTAGCCAGCGATATCGCCAGACCTTCCAAAATATGAGCACGTTCACGCGCTTTACGTAACTCGTAGACTGATCGGCGCGTAACCACTTCACGACGATGACGGACAAAACAATCCAGCATATCGCGCAGGTTAAACAAACGCGGCTGGCCTTTATCCAGGGCAACCATGTTGATACCAAACACAACCTGTAACTGGGTATTAGCATACAAATGGTTAAGAACAACTTCGCCAACATCGCCACGACGGATCTCAATAACGATACGCATACCGTCTTTATCAGACTCATCGCGCAAGGCACTTATACCTTCAACGCGTTTTTCTTTAACCAACTCAGCAATTTTTTCAATTAAGCGAGCTTTATTCACCTGATACGGAATTTCCGTAACAATGATGGTTTCTTTACCCGTTTTCTCGTCAACTTCAATTTCCGCCTGAGCGCGCAAATGAATACGACCACGACCGGTTTTATAAGCTTCGACAATACCGCTACGGCCAGAAATTGTTGCCGCTGTCGGGAAGTCCGGCCCCGGGATGTATTCCATTAGCCCTTCAACATCAATGTCCGGGTTATCAATCATGGCGAGTGCACCATCGACAACTTCGGTCAGATTATGAGGAGGGATGTTCGTTGCCATACCAACGGCAATACCAGAAGAACCATTAACTAACAGGTTAGGTACACGGGTAGGCAGAACGTCAGGAATACGCTCGGTACCATCATAGTTGTCTACAAAATCAACCGTTTCTTTATCTAAATCGGCAAGTAACTGATGCGCAATTTTCGCCATGCGAATTTCGGTATAACGCATCGCGGCGGCAGAGTCGCCGTCAACCGAACCAAAGTTACCCTGGCCATCGACCAGCATATAACGCAAGGAGAAATTCTGTGCCATACGTACAATAGTGTCGTAAACAGCACTATCACCATGTGGGTGATATTTACCAATGACGTCACCAACGACACGAGCTGACTTTTTATAAGGTTTATTAAAGTCGTTGCGCAATTCACTCATTGCGAACAAGACACGTCTGTGTACTGGCTTCAGGCCATCACGAACATCTGGTAAAGCACGCCCAACAATGACGCTCATGGCATAATCGAGGTACGAGCTTTTTAGTTCGTCTTCGATATTTACCGGTGACACTTCTCTGGCTAGATCGCTCATAGTTTATTCCCTAAAAATATAGATCCGCATATTCATTGTTATTTTGATCCAATCATTGTACCCATCCCAAACGCGTCTCGCACCCTCTTTTTCTTATTCTTTGCCTGAGGTAGACTAGCCGCGTTATCCATCTCTTAAAGACGCATAATCTATGACCACCAGTCGCTCTAAAAGTGAACAAAAAAACGTCGATCCGGAAGAGATCGCAAAATTTTCAGCCCTCGCCTCGCGCTGGTGGGACCCTGATGGAGAATTCAAACCCTTACATAAAATAAACCCCGTTCGACTAGGGTTTATTGAAAACCATACTGACGGCCTATTCGGTAAAAAGGTATTGGATGTCGGCTGCGGCGGTGGATTACTCAGCGAAGCTATGGCTGAACGTGGTGCTCAGGTTACAGGGGTTGATTTAGCCGAACAGTCATTAAAAGTGGCACGTTTGCACGCATTAGAAAGCGGGCGTCAAATCGACTACCAATGCATTGCTATTGAAACTCTGGCGGATCAGCAGCCAGCAAGCTTTGATGTGGTGACTTGTCTGGAGATGCTGGAGCATGTACCTGACCCTAAAGCTATTGTAAAAGCCTGTGCTAAAGCACTAAAACCTGGCGGGAAGATCTTTTTTTCCACGCTAAACCGGAATGTAAAGTCTTGGCTATTAGGTATTGTTGCCGCTGAGCATGTTTTAGGCTGGGTTCCCAAAGGAACTCATCAGCATCAACGTTTTATCAAACCATCAGAGCTACTGCGTATGACAGATGCCGCCGCGTTAGAAGATATCGCCATTAATGGTCTTATCTTTAATCCACTGAAAGGATTTGTTCTTTCAGAAAAAGATGTTGATGTGAATTACATTATCGCTTTAAAGAAGCCGGAGTCATAAATGGCCTCATCAGACAGGAATTCTCCGGTAAAGGCGGTATTGTTCGATTTAGACGGCACGCTGCTTGATACAGCCCCAGATCTGGGTGCTGCACTGAACGCTGTATGCGAACAATACGAACGCCCTGCTATTACGGCTGAGGTGTTTACGCCAGTCGCGTCGCATGGCTCCAGAGGTATGCTGCAGCTAGCTTTTGCCAATGAGTACAGCGACATGGAAGCCGAACTCAGGCACGCTTTTCTCAGTGCTTATAAACAAAATATAGCCACTCATACGCAACCCTACCCTGGGGTTTTGGAGCTACTTGCCGTGCTGCAGCGTGAATCTATTCAAGTTGCTATAGTCACCAATAAGCCAGAGCGCCTAACCCAACAATTATTGCCTCACTTCCCGGAGTTTGAAGCTATTCGTGTGGTCGTAAGCGGTGATACCTTAAGCGTAGCAAAGCCTTCGCCGGAACCTTTATTCTATGCGGCTGAAAAGCTGGGAATAGAACCTGCCGACTGTCTTTATGTCGGAGATGCGGAGCGGGATATCGAAGCTGGTCGCAATGCCGGCATGGTTACTGTGCTTGCTGAATATGGTTATATTAGCAATGAGGATCAGCCGCAACGCTGGCAAGCCGACTATCATATCGCCTCACCACTGGAGTTACTGAAGTTACTAGCTATTGATAATTCTTGATCTATAAACATCTTTTAAAAGATCAAAAAAATATATAGCAAGATTACCAGCGCAAACTCACGCCAAACAAAGGCTGACAAAAAATCAAGATTTCTAAATCAAAATTATTCCTGTTTTTGCCCGTAAATTTACTTGATCGAAGTGGCAGTTAGACCTAGCATACTCTTCATTCCCAAGACACTAGATATTGTGTAAATATCGCCCTGTACAACTAATAAGCACAATATCTTGTGGCTACAAACATATAACAAAAAGCTAAGAGTCGGCGCAAAATGAACGAGCAACTTTATGTCACTAAACGCAGCGGCGAACGCGAACCGCTAAACCTCGATAAAATTCACCGGGTTATCATGTGGGCCGCTGAAGGTCTTAACAATGTTTCAGCTTCTCAGGTCGAAATTAAGTCTCACATTCAGTTTTACGACGGTATTAAAACCGAAGATATCCACGAGACCATCATCAAAGCTGCAGCTGATTTAATTTCAGAAGAAGCGCCCGACTATCAATATATGGCTGCGCGTCTGGCTATTTTCCACTTGCGCAAAAGGGCCTACGGTAAGTTTGAGCCACCGCGTCTTTACGACCAGGTCAAAAAGATGGTTGCAGAGCATCGCTACGATGAGCACCTGCTGGAAGACTATACTGAAGCAGAATTTGACCAGATGGACGAAATTCTGGATCACTGGCGTGACATGAACTTCTCGTACGCGGCCGTTAAACAGCTAGAGAACAAATATCTGGTTCAAAACCGGGTTACCGGCGACATCTATGAAAGCGCTCAGTTCTTATACATTCTGGTAGCGGCTTGTTTGTTTGCCAACTACCCGAAAAGCACTCGTATGGACTACGTTAAACGTTTCTACGACGCCGCTTCTGAATTCAAAATCTCGCTACCAACACCTATTATGTCGGGTGTGCGCACGCCTACGCGTCAGTTCAGCTCCTGCGTTCTGATTGAAGCTGGCGATAGTCTCGATTCTATTAATGCCACTTCAAGCGCCATCGTAAAATACGTATCGCAGCGTGCCGGTATTGGCATTAACGCAGGGCGTATTCGCGCTCTGGGCAGCCCGATCCGTAACGGTGAAGCCTTCCACACAGGTTGTATTCCGTTCTATAAATATTTCCAGACAGCGGTAAAAAGCTGTTCGCAAGGTGGTGTTCGTGGTGGCGCCGCTACCCTGTTCTACCCGCTTTGGCATCTGGAAGTTGAAAGCTTATTGGTACTGAAAAACAACCGCGGTGTTGAAGAAAACCGGGTTCGCCATCTGGATTACGGTGTGCAGTTTAACCGCACCATGTACCAGCGTCTGATTAAAGACGATTACATTACCTTGTTCAGCCCGTCGGATGTGCCAGGCCTTTACGACGCATTCTTTGAAGATCAGGACGAATTTGAGCGTTTGTACCTTCAGTACGAGCAGGATGAAAGCATCCGCAAAAAACGTATTAAAGCCATTGAGTTGTTTGGTTTGTTTATGCAGGAACGCGCCAGTACTGGCCGTATCTACGTACAAAACGTTGACCACTGCAACACGCACAGCCCGTTCGATTCTAAAGTTGCTCCTATTCGTCAGAGCAACCTGTGTCTTGAAATTGCGTTACCAACTAAGCCTCTAAGTCATGTGAACGACGAAGAAGGTGAAATTGCCCTTTGTACGCTGTCGGCCTTTAACTTAGGCAAAATTGAAAACCTGGGCGAGTTTGAAAACTTAGCCGACTTAGCCGTTCGCGCACTGGATAGCCTGCTGGACTATCAGGAATACCCTGTTCCGGCCGCTTATAATGCAACAATGAACCGTCGTACTCTGGGCATTGGTGTGATTAACTTTGCTTACTACTTAGCTAAGCACGGCGTTAAATATTCAGACGGCTCTGCAAATGGTCTGGTTCATCAGACCTTTGAGGCAATACAGTATTATCTGATGCAAGCGTCAATGAATCTGGCTAAAGAAAGAGGTGCGTGCCCTAAATTTAATGAGACCACCTACTCTCAGGGCATTATGCCAACCGATACCTACAAGAAAGACCTGGATAAGGTTTGCGATGAACCTCTGCATCTGGACTGGGACAAGCTTCGTGCCGACATCAAACAACACGGCATGCGTAACTCCACGTTATCAGCGTTAATGCCTTCTGAGACATCGTCGCAGATTTCTAACGCGACTAACGGTATTGAACCGCCTCGTGGTTTTGTCAGCATTAAGTCGTCAAAAGACGGTGTCACCAAACAGGTAGTTCCTGATTACGAAAACTTAAAAGACAAGTACGAGCTGTTATGGCAAATCCCGAACAACAAGGGATACCTTGAGCTGGTTGGTATTATGCAAAAGTTTGTCGACCAGACAATTTCTGCGAACACCAATTACGACCCAAGTAAATTCCAAGCCGGAAAAGTACCAATGAAGCAGCTTCTGCAGGACTTATTAACGGCCTATAAGCTTGGTGTTAAGACGCTTTACTATCATAACACCCGTGACGGTGCTGCGGATAATCAATCCGACATTGCTGCACGTAAAGGTGCTGCTGCGTCTCAAGCTCAGCCGACAGAAGTGATCATTGAAGAAGATGATGACTGTGCCGGCGGCGCCTGCAAAATTTAATAAGAAGGATTTTAGCGAATGTCGTACTCAACCTTTAATCAAGAGCAGAATAACCCGTTAACGGAGCCTATGTTTTTAGGCAACTCCGTTAACGTTGCTCGCTACGACCAGCAAAAACACAGCATTTTTGAAAAGCTGATTGAAAAACAAATCAGCTTTTTCTGGCGACCTGAAGAAATCGATGTCAGCCGCGACCGCATCGACTTTAACAAGCTAACAGCCAGTGAAAAGCATGTGTTTATTTCTAACCTGAAGTATCAAACACTGTTAGATTCAATTCAGGGGCGTTCGCCGAATATCGCGTTACTGCCTATTGTTTCTCTTCCGGAACTGGAAACCTGGATTGAAACCTGGTCATTCTTTGAAACCATACATTCGCGCTCGTACACACATATTCTGCGTAATCTGTTTAGTGATCCCAGCGAAGTCTTTGAAGATATCGTCATTAACGAGCAAATTAAAATTCGCGCGAATGACATCTCCAAGTACTACGATGATCTTATTTTCTATACTCAGTTATTGCAGACGCACGGTGAAGGCGATGTCGTTGTTGAAGGCAAAACCCATACCGTAACGCAGCGGGAAATTAAGAAGAAACTATTCTTATGCATTAACTCGGTTAACGCGCTGGAAGCTATTCGTTTCTATGTCAGTTTCGCCTGCACGTTCGCTTTTGCAGAACGTGAGTTAATGGAAGGCAACGCAAAAATTATTAAGCTGATTGCCCGCGACGAAAACGTTCACCTGACATCGACACAGCACATTCTTAATTTGTGGCAATACGGCGAAGACGACCCGGAAATGAAAGAAATTGCCGAAGAACTGCGTGACGATGCCTATGAAATTTTCATGACTGCAGTGAAGCAGGAAAAACAGTGGGCGCACTACTTGTTTAAAGACGGCTCAATGATTGGCCTGAACGAGAGCATGCTCTGTCAGTACGTCGAATATATTGCGAACTTACGTATGCAGGCCATTGGCTTTGACGCACCGTTTGAGAACCAGCGTTCTAATCCACTACCGTGGATGAACAAATACCTGGTTTCAGACAACGTTCAGGTAGCGCCGCAGGAATCAGAAATTACCTCTTACCTTGTTGGTCAGATAGACAGCGAAGTTAATGCTTCCGACCTTGGGGACTTTGATCTCTAAGCTATGGCTAACACCTTTAAAGTCACTGTCAACGGTGGGCCCGAACTTGCCGTTGACGCGACTGAAGGCACCTTACTCGAGGCCTTAGAAAAGCATCAGTTAGAAATGCACTACCACTGCCGCAGTGGTTTTTGTGGTGCCTGCCGTAGCACCCTAAAGTCCGGTAAAGTCCGTTATACAACAGAACCTCTGGCTTATGTCAGAAAAGGCGACATTCTGCCCTGCTGTTGTGTCCCGGAGTCAGATCTGGACATTGACCACTAAGTATTATTCATTAAATCGATTGTGCCCATCGTGCAGAACAATTGTTAACCAGCAATAAAATCTGGATAATGGCACCATAAATTTTTGTGAGAGAGGTATTTCATGTTTACAGTCATTTTTGGACGTCCGGGTTGTCCTTTTTGTGTTCGTGCCGTAGAAGTTGCGGATAAATTAAAAGCCGATATGGAAGATTTTGATTATCGCTATGTCGACATTCACGCTGAAGGCATCAGCAAAGCTGACCTGGAAAAAACGGTAGGCAAGCCGGTACAAACGGTTCCTCAAATTTTTGTCGACGAACAACACGTTGGCGGCTTCACAGAATTTGAAGCCTACGCAAAAGAAAACTTAGGGCTTTACACTGCATAACTTTGTGTAAGTAATGTAACCCTATCGTAGAGGCGGCTATTTAGCCGCCTCTATTGCTTGTTTAACCCGCTTTTCTGACACCGGATACTTCGTTCCCAGCGTCTGCGCGAAGAATGACACTCGCAGCTCCTCAATCATCCAGCGAATTTCAGCAACGTCATCCGGAACCACCGAGCCTTTATTTTCATACGCTTTCACCGCTGCTTTATACTGCTCTTCCAGATTTGTCAGAGTCAGTGTCATTAACCTGTCTTTATTCGGGTCAACCGGCAGTTTTTCTAGCCGACGTTGAATAGCTTTTAAATAACGCACAATGTCACTCAAACGCTCCCCACCAAAAGCAGAGACAAATCCGGCGAACACTAAGTTATCCAGTTGGTCCTGAATATCGCCCCGGGACTGGATTTGATCCAGTGGAATTTTACCTTTAAGAGACTTTCTAACCTGTTGTGACAATAGCAGGCACTGTTCAACTTCCAGTGCTATTTGTTCAACACGATCATTCAAATTAGCACGAACAATATCTTTTAATTGCTCAAAGCCCTTTTGTTCACGGAGCTCATTGCCCTGCTCAATCTGTTCCTGAATGAGGCCGTCTACCGCCGCTGCTATACAGTCGGCTATTAACGCATCCACTTTACCCCAGGGGTTAAAGTACATAGTCAACTTGGCTTTATTCGACAGTGACTTCTGTAAATGCTTAATAGGTGACGGTATTTGCTGCAATAACAATTCCCGTACACCGGCTTTATGATGCTTCTTAGCCTGCTCCGGGTTATCGAATAACTGCAGCGCAACCTGTCCTTTGCCTTTATTAATTAAGCCCGGATACGCCTTCAGCTCAAAACCTTGCTGACGTTCGGTGATGATTTCAGGTAAATCATCGAAGTCCCAGCTATCGACGCGCTCACGACTAATATCGTCACCGGCGGTTTTCTCCAGCCGCTGCTGCACTTTACCCGACAATTGCTGTTGAAGGCTTTGCAGATCGCGCCCCTGATTCACCAGTTTCTTGCCGTCAAGAATCTTAAAGTTCATACGTAAATGATCAGGCAGCGAAGACTCATCCCAGCTTTCTTCCGGAACGGTTACGCCGGTCATACGCCGTAACTTAGTCGCCATAGCGTCGGTTAAGCGCCCTTGCAACGGCTCAATATCGGCTATAATCGCGCCAGCGAAGTTAGGCGCCGGTACAAAATTACGGCGTAAGGTTTTTGGCAGCGACTTAATTAAGTGAGCAATACGCTCCTCGCGTAATGCAGGAATATGCCAGTCGAAACCTTCGGGCTTCACCTGATTCAGAATACCCAGCTGAATATTCACACTGACACCGTCGTCTTCAGCGTTAGGCTCAAAATGGTAACTTAACGGCAATCGCAAGTTATCTTGTCGCCAAAACTCCGGGTACTCATTTTCGGTAATGTGTTCGGTCTCACCGGCGATAAGGTCGTCACGCTCAAAAAACAGCAGTTTAGGCTCTTTTTTGGCCGCCTTATGCCACCAGCCTGCCAGCAACTTTTCGTTATAGATGCCTTCGGGTATGGCGCGGTCATAAGCCTCGAACAGCACCTCTTCATCCACCAGAATATCGCGCCGCCGTGACTTCGCCTCCAGCACCTGAACATCTTCTATCAACTTTAAGTTGTGTTGAATAAAAGGCAGCTTGCGCGTTAGCTGTGAATTAACCAGCCCTTCGCGAATGAATATCTCCCGGGCTTTAACCGGTGAAACCGGACCAAACTGGACACGTCTTCTGGGTACCAGAATAAGTCCCAGTAACGTGACCTGCTCATCGGCAATAACACTGCCTTGCTTCTTCTCAAAATGAGGCTCAAGGTATTGTTTTTTCACTAAGTGTGGCGCGGCTTCTTCTATCCACAGCGGGTCAATATCGGCATTAATACGCGCATACAATTTTGAAGTTTCCGCCAGTTCAGCAGTAACAACCCACTTGGGCGGTTTACCAAACAAACCTGAGCCCGGGAAAATATGAAAACGCGTTTGCCGTGTTCCCTGATATTCGTGTCGGTCTTCTTTAAAGCCCACCTGAGACAATAAGCCAGTAATTAAAGCCCTGTGTACTTGCTCGAAAGTGGCAGGTTCTTCATTAATGGATAACCCCATTTCCCGAACCGTTTGTCGGCTCTGCGTGTAAATATCCTGCCACTCACGCAAGCGCATAAAATGAATAAACTCACGACCCATTTGCTTACGGAACTGATTCCCTGACAAGGCCTTCTGCTGCTCTTTGACGTAGTTCCATAAATTGAGAAACGCCATAAAGTCAGAGCTCTTGTCACGAAAACGCTGGTGCCATTCATCGGCTTTTTGCTGCGCATCGTGTGGCCGTTCACGCGGGTCCTGAATACTCAGAGCCGCGGTAATTATCAGCATTTCACGGACACAACCATATTGCTGTCCAGCTATGACCATTCTGGCCAGTCGCGGATCCAGAGGCAGCCGTGACAGCTGTCGTCCTGTATCTGTTAATTTCGGTTGTTCATTTTTACGCCCGGGTTTAATGGCATGCAGCTCTTCCAATAAGTTCAAACCGTCTTTAACAAAGCGTTCGTCGGGCTTTTGTACGAAAGGAAACTGACGAATATCACCCAGACGCAACGACGACATTTGCAGTATCACCGCCGCCAAATTGGTACGGAGAATTTCCGGGTCGGTATATTCCGGACGCTGCAAAAAGTCCTCTTCACTGTATAAGCGAATACAAATACCCGGACCAATACGGCCACAACGCCCCTTACGCTGGTTGGCGCTGGCCTGTGAAATTGGCTCAATAGGTAAGCGCTGCACTTTAGTGCGGTAACTGTAACGGCTCATGCGCACTGTGCCCGGGTCAATTACAAAGCGTATGCCCGGCACGGTTAATGAGGTTTCTGCTACGTTGGTGGCAATAACCACCCGGCGCTGACTGTGCGACTGAAATACACGGTTCTGCTCGTGCGACGACAAACGCGCATACAAGGGTAACACTTCGGTATTGCGCAGTTGCAAGTCACCAATAGCGTCAGCGTAATCGCGGATTTCGCGCTCACCGCTGGCAAAAATAAGAATATCGCCTTCACTTTCACGTTGCAGCTCTTCCACCGCCTCACAAACACCCTGCAATACGTCTTCATCAGCAGCTTTGCCATCTTCTTTAGGCGGACGATACCGGACTTCAACCGGATAGGTTCGCCCGGTTACCGTCAATACAGGGGCATCGTGAAAGTGTTTGGAGAAACGTTCGGTTTCAATAGTCGCTGAGGTAATAACAACTTTAAGATCACGGCGTTTGGGCAGCAGCGTATGCAGAACACCCAGCAAGAAGTCGATGTTCAGACTGCGCTCATGCGCTTCATCAATAATAATGGCGTCGTATTGCAGTAGCAGAGGGTCTTGCTGCAGTTCGGATAACAGCATACCGTCGGTCATTAGTTTTATTGCCGTAGTCGGTGCGGTCTCATCCTGAAAGCGGATTTTATAACCCACCTGCTTTTTCGCGTGATCCTGCAGCTCATCCCCAATACGGGCAGCAACGCTACGAGCTGCCAGGCGTCGTGGCTGAGTATGACCGATGGTACCTTTGCGACCATACCCCAGTTCCAGCAACATTTTCGGTAACTGCGTGGTTTTACCCGAACCGGTCTCGCCGGCAATGACCACCACCTGATTCTGCTCAATGGCTGTTTTAATGTCACCACGCTGCTGGGCAACCGGCAACTCTTCGGGGTAACTGATATGAAACTTTTGCTGCTGACGCTCCAGATACGCCAACTCAGCAGTCTCGATATCTGCGGCTATGCGCTCGAGCACCTGCTGCTGTCGTTGCTCGTTTTTAATTTTACTCAGACCACGCAAACGACCGCGCAAAAGCGCGGCCTGTTGTGTTGTACATTGCTCTAATTGTGTCTGAAATTTATCAACAAAAGGCTGACTTTGTGATTTATCGTGCGATTTTTGACGACTCATAGACTCCGAACTTATTCATCCTCGTTATAAATAGCAATATGGGCATCACCTTCGCCCTTAATATAGCCACGATACATACCTTCGGTATTAAATGGCATAGCAATATTGCCTTCTGCGTCAATAATAATAACGCCTCCGGTACCACCCGCTTGTTCCAGCACACCGTGAATGACTTCATCGCCGGCTTCACTTACCGAAAGCCCTTTATACTTAACCCGTGAGCAGATATCAGCCGCCACGTGGAAGCGAATAAAATATTCACCGTGTCCAGTCGCAGACACCGCACAGCTGTCGTTATCCGCCCAGGTACCGGCGCCAATAATGGGGGAATCGCCTATTCTACCATAACGTTTGGCTGTCATGCCGCCGGTTGACGTACCTGCACTTAATAAACCGTTTTTATCAACGGCCACAGCACCGACGGTACCGTATTTGTAGTCTAAATCCAGATACTCCCAGGCTTGTTGCTCTGGCTGTTCACTTTTCTTAATGGTTTCTTTGGCTTTCTGTAGCTGCTGATAACGGTGCTCTGTATTAAAGTAGCTGTTCTCTACCTGCTCCAGGCCTTGTTGACGGGAAAACAGCTCTGCGCCTTCACCACTTAGCATGACGTGTACCGACTCTTCCATTACCTCGCGAGCCAGTTCTATTGGGCTTTTTACCGTTTTCACGCCAGCAACGGCCCCGGCATTGCCGTTCAGACCTTCCATTAACGAAGCATCCAGCTCATGTTCTCCATCCCAGGTATAAACCGCACCTTTGCCAGAGTTAAACAGCGGCGACGCTTCCATTACCTGAATAGCCGCAATAACTGCTGTGGTGCTGTCACCGCCTTCTTTCAATATCTTACGCCCAGCCTCTAAAGCTTCCGTCAGTTTATCTTTGTAGGCTTGCTCTTGTTCGGCAGTTAAATTCGCGCGAGTAATAGTACCCGCTCCACCATGAATGGCCATTGCGTATTCAACATCATGATCATCCGCCTGTACGGCTGGTAATAGCGATCCAAACGCAGCGGTGGCAAGTACTGCAGATAAGTAAAACTTTTTCATTCTGACCTCGATTTTATTGTTATAGGCTAGATTGTTAGTCATAACATAGTCGCAGGAAAGCAACGAACTGACAACGAGGAGATATTCAGATGCCGACTTATCGCGTTGAGTACACACACTTAGGCGACAGACAGCAAATTACGCTGGAAGTCGATAATGAAGCATTAGATAACGAACAAAAGTTCAGAGACGCCGTTGCACAGCGTTTAGCCGATCGCATTCTGCCGCACGCTGAACTTGCTTTTCGCCACGAAGATGACCGCACACTGGAGCAAAAGCTGGACAAAGCTTACGATGTGCAAGTGAACAAGATTGAAAGAGAGTGAGTGGCTGAATTTATCTGCGGGCTCGTGCTATAGTTTTCCTTTTCCGCTGAGCAATTAGGCTTATGGCACAAAACGAACAAGAAACCTTTTACTGGCACGATTATGAGACATGGGGCGCTAACCCTTTAGTGGATCGCCCTGCACAGTTTGCCGGCTTACGCACAGACACTGATTTTAATGTTATCGGTCGGCCGTTAACGCTATACGCTCAGCCCACACCAGACTTTCTGCCGAATCCGGAAGCCACTTTAATTACTGGTATTACGCCGCAGCTTGCTGCGAAACAAGGTGTCGGTGAAGCGGAATTCAGCAAAGCCATAGCAAATGAGTTTCAAAAGCCCAATACCACCATTATTGGCTACAACAACATTCGTTTTGATGACGAAGTCACCCGTTTGCTGTTCTATCGCAACTTTTATGACCCTTACGAATACAGCTGGCAAAACGGCAATTCACGCTGGGACTTAATTGATGTCGTGCGAGCCTGTTTTGCGCTGCGCCCTGACGGTATTAACTGGCCGGAGAACTCTGACGGACAACCCAGTCTAAAACTGGAGCATTTGAGTGTTGCCAATAACATTGAGCATGGTCAGGCGCACGATGCTATGTCGGACGTTTATGCGACCATTGGTCTGGCAAAGCTCATTAGCGAAAAACAGCCGAAATTGTGGCAGTGGGCTTACAGTATTCGCCGTAAACAAAAGCTACTGAACCTGTTTAACTGGCAGGCACCGGAGCCTCTGGCACATGTCAGTGGTTTTTACGGTACGGCTAACCGCTATTTGTCGGCTATATTGCCGCTGGGTTTTCACCCTAAGCAAAATAGCAACGTTGTTGCCTGGGACCTGCGCGTTCCGCCCATGGATTTTGCCGATAAATCGGTAGAAGAATTAACGGAGCTAACCTACACGAGTCGTAGGGAACTGGAAGAGCAAGGCTTACAAAAGAGCGGCATACAAAATATTCACCTCGGTCGCTGTCCTTTCTTAGCGCCTATTAAAACTATTTCTGCTGAAGCTGCTGATAGTGCCGCGTTAGATACAGCCGCCCTGGAGACAAACGCTAAATGGTTACAGGAAAACAGCGACTTTCGCGACAAACTCATGCAGGTGTTTGAGCAGACCAAAGAATTTGCCCCCAGAACCGACGTTGATCACCAGATATACGACGGCTTTTTCTCTCCTCAGGATAAAAAGCATATGGAGATTATCCGTTCGTCAGAGCCACACCAACTGGCCGGTCTGGAACTGGATTTTCAGGACAAGCGTATGCCTGCACTGCTGTTTCGTTACCGGGCGCGAAACTACCCGTCAACTCTTAGCGATAAAGAACTAAATAAGTGGCGCCTGTTTTGTCAGCAACGTTTAATTGAGCCGCCAGAAGGCTTATTGTCCGCCGAGGGCTTCGCATTGAAGCTGGAGGATTTAGCAAATCAGCATCAGGAAGATGCGCATAAGCTGCGGTTGCTGAAATCACTGTATGACTACGCCGCATCTCTCTGACGCTAACGCGTCGTTCGATTACATTATAGTCGGAGCCGGCTCTGCCGGTTGCACCCTTGCGAACAGACTCACAGAATGCGGCAAGTTTCGGGTGTTGTTACTAGAAGCCGGAGCATCACATGGTGGACTATTTTCTGACATGCCCTCAGGCTTTGCCCGCTTTATGCATAGCCGCAAATTTAACTGGCTTTACCGAAGCCATAAAGAGCCGCAACTGACTAACCCCAAAGGTTGTTATACACCGCGAGGGAAAATGCTGGGTGGCAGCAGCGGCATTAACGCCATGATTTATACTCGGGGGCTCTCCAGTGACTACAACTCCTGGGCAGCTAAAGGTAACGTCGGCTGGAGTTACAATGATTTATTGCCTTATTTTATAAAAAGTGAAAATAATAGTCGCGGTGCCTCAAACTACCATGGAAACAGCGGCCCCTTAACCGTATCCGATGTATCCCCCTTTTACCCGGTATCAAAATGTTTCTTAGAAGCCTGCAGCGAATTTGGTTTGCCGCCTAACCCCGACTTTAACGGCGTACACCTGGAAGGACACAATTCATACCAGTTCACAATGAAAGATGGGAAGCGTTGCAGTGCTTACCATGCCTACCTGAAGCCAGCACTGAAACGAAACAACTTGACGGTAATATCCGGATGCCTGACCGAGCGAGTGGCTTTTTCAGGGATAAAAGCGACCGGAGTCTGTTATCAGCAGAATGGTCGCCGATACATAGCCAGCGCAAGGAAAGAGGTTATCCTTTGTGCGGGGGCCTTTAACTCCCCCCAAATTCTCATGCGCTCCGGTGTTGGCTCTGCATCAGAGCTTGCAAAATTTGGAATAGAAAGCGTTTATGACAACCCGGCTGTCGGTAAGAACTTGCAGGAGCACGTGGACGTTAGCATACAATGTAAAAACAAAATGAGAGACGGCCTGACACTGAGTCCTCTGGGGTTAATCAAGCTCTCAGTACCTTTTATTCAATATATACTCTCTAGCAAAGGCCAGCTGGCACACTCACTTGCTGAAGTCGGAGCTTTTTACCGCTCATCGAATGAAGTTAAAGAACCGGACATTCAGGCTCATTTGTTGCCGGTCATGTTTAATGACAGCGGCTACGACTGGAACCCTACTTTAAAACACGGATTCACCTGTCATGTCTGCTTGTTACGCCCAGAATCACGTGGTGCAGTGCACCTAAACCCAGAAGACCCAATGGCTAAACCGCAAATTACTTATGGCTTTTTAAGCGAAAAGAGTGACCAGAAGGCCTTACTCAACGGTATAAGAAAAGCGTTAGAAATACTGAAGCAACCGGCTCTGGCAAAACATAATGGTGGGATCATGTTTCCCAATCCCTGCTTAAGCGACGCCGAACTTCTGGAGCAGATAAAATCCAAAACTGGGCTTATTTATCATCCTGCGGGGACTTGCAAGATGGGGCCTAAAAACGATACCGGGGCTGTTGTAGATCCTGAATTAAAAGTAATAGGTGTTGAGAAACTCAGAGTAATAGATGCATCCATTATGCCTACCGTTATCAGTGGTAACACCAACGCTCCTACTATCGCTATAGCTGAAAAAGGCGCCGACTTAATAAAAGCCGACGCCTTAATTCACTAACTCAAGTTATAAGGTAAGAGCTAAGCTTTTTTATTCCCTACTCTGAATAACCTTGCCAGTGCCGGAATTAAGATAAGTGCACCCAACATATTCCACAGGAACATAAAGGTCAGCAATATACCCATATCGGCCTGGAATTTAATGGGTGAGAATATCCAGGTAGCGACGCCTATAGCCAGCGTTAAGCCAGTAAAGCCGACGGCCTTGCCGGTGTTATCCAGCGAGTACTTGTAGGTTTCCTGCAACGACATGCCCTGCTGCAAGCCCTCTTTCACTTTACTGTAAATATAAATGCCGTAATCGACACCAATACCAACCCCTAAGGCAATAACCGGCAAGGTAGCCACTTTAATGCCTATGCCTAACACCGCCATAAGTCCCTGACTCATAACAGTAGTAAAGGCCAGTGGTAGTACAATACAGGCTACTGTGCGAACGCTACGGAAGGTAATAAAGCACAGCACGATAACGACACCATACACCCACAGCAGCATCTTGTTCTGGGCTGCTTCTATAACTGAGTTGGTTGCCGCTTCAATGCCGGAGTTGCCTGCCGCCATCAACAGCTCTAAACCTTCCTGCTGATAGTTCTGGTTAAACTCGTTAACCGAACCAACGACATTCTTTAATGTTTCCGCTTTATGGTCGTCCAGGTAAATAATGACCGGCGCCATTGAACAATCGTTGTTGATCAAGCCATCCGGAATACGGCTTAAAGAGGCGTTGGTAACGTATTTATTACGGTTTAAGCTAAACCACTTAAGGTTACCCTCGTTTATGCCGAACATGCCCATTTTAGAAACGTAGACGACAGACTTAACGTCTTGAACACCGCTGGTATTTTCCATATGCCAGCTAAAACGTTCCATAATCTCAAGGTTATCGTAGGCAATACATTGCTCAGGCGCGGAAGCCGCCATCACCACAAAAATATCGGTACTGGAACTGTAGTTTTCAACAATAAAGGCATTGTCCTGATTGTAGCGACTGTCCGGGCGAAGCTCCGGCGCGCCTTTATCAAGGTCACCAATTGCCATATTCTGACTATTGACTAAGCCCCAGGCCAGCATAACAAGAGCAATAACTAGCGCCGAATACGCCCATTTAGGCTGAGTAAACTTAGCGAAGAAATCAAATAGTGGATGACGCTCGTCCTTTATTTTCTTCTGGTAAGCAACACCATTGTCTGACGTTCCCAGGTACGACATTAAAATAGGTAATAAACCTAGGTTGGTCAGCACTACCACGGCAACACCAATACTGGCGGCTATTGCCAGTTCTTTGATTACCTCAATATCAATAACCATCAAGGTCGTAAAGCCAATGGCGTCGCTGGCCAGAGCGGTTAACCCGGCAATATACAGGCCACGGAACGCTGTGCGAGCCGCAGCAACTTTATCAAGCCCGGCAACCCGGTTAGAGCCAATGGCATTAATAATTTGTACGCCGTGCGAAACCCCTATGGCAAAGACCAAAAATGGTACGAGCATTGAATACGGGTTAATACCGCTGCCTATAAGTTCAATAATACCCAGTTGCCAGACCACCGCGATAATTGAGCAGCTAAGTACCATAAAGGTGCTGCGCCAACAGCGGCTGTAGAGATAAAGCATGACCAGCGTAATAGCAATAGCCAACAGGAAGAACAAACCAACCTGCTCGGCGCCTTCAATAAGGTCGCCTATCAGTTTCGCAAAACCAGTAATGTGAATTTCAATATCATCACTTTGATATTTGTCACGAACCAGGGTTTCCAGCTTTTCCGAAAACTGCTGATAATCGAGCTTTTCACCGGTTTCCGGATTAACTTCATCCAGCGGAATATAGACGATGGTTGACTTAAAGTTATTGGCAACCAGGTTCCCTACTTCACCTGAACGCAAAACATTGGTTCTTAGTTGATCTAAGGAGTTTTCACTGCCGTCGTAGCCATCGGGAATAACCGGGCCACCGACAAAACCTTCTTCGGTTACTTCCATCCAGCGGACATTGGGGGTCCATAAGCTGCGAAGCCCGGAGCGGTTAACGCCCGGAATAAAAAAGATCTCGTCGGTTATTTTTTGCAGTTCCTGTTGAAAATCGGCTTCAAAAATATCGCCGTCTTTATTTTCAACCGCCACTCGGACAACGTTCCCCAAACTGGCTAAGTCGTCCTGATACTCAAAATAGTTTTGAATAAATGGATGGTTGGTCGGGATCATTTTGGTCAGGCTGGCATCGGGGCGAACCTGTGACGCGTGATAACCCAAAAACAAGGTCAGTAACAAAAAGACAATTAGCCAGGGAGCCCGTACCGTGAATAATAACTTCTCCAGCAGTCCCGCTGGTTTATTCGCACTCGGATTATCCATTTACTGCGCTCCTTGTTGCGTTGCTAATGCTTCTTCTTCAGTGATTTTGGCCGGCCAGTGCAATAAACCACTGCGCCCCGTCATAATCCACTCGCCTTCGGCCACTTCAATAATATCGGTCATAACTGAACCGCTCGGATGTGTCCGGTTCTTTACTTCTAGCTGGTCATCAATCTCAAGAATGGTTCCGGAATGCCCGACAATTAGCTGAGTACCCTTGTTAGTGTTGGTTCCCGCTGACAGATTAACTCTGGTGCCTGTATCAACGGTTGTAAAGTTTTGTCCTTTATCGTCTGAGACAAAGGCATTGCCGCGTAAGCCGTAAACCCAAACACGGCCCTCGGCATCAAGGTGTCCGCCAAACAGCGAACCGCGATAAGGAGAATCAAGGGTCTCCCAATTCTCACCACCATCGTAACTCGCAAAGGCTAATCCGGCTTCCCCGACAATGTATAAGTCGTCACCCCGACCAAAAATGGTATTCAAATGATAACCGCCCGGGTTTTCCAAACGACCCGATATAACCTGCCAGCTTTCGCCGCCATCTTCAGTTTTAAGGAAGGTACCATAAGCACCTATCGCCAGCACGGTCTGACTGTCTTTAACATAAAGATCTAAAAAGGGCTTGCTGGGGCCTTCTTCTCTGGCTGCCTCTATATTACTAACCTGAAACTGAGCTTCTTCAAGCTGCCACTCCAGTTCACCGATAACGTCTTCATCGTCGGTTGATTCGAGTTGTTCGTTGAGTTTCTCAATTCGATTTTCAAAATAGCCTTCTTCTAACGTCATTAGTTCAAAACCGTCTAACTGGCGCTTCCAGCTTTTACCGCCGTCTTCTGATTTAATAATGACGCCATGATGCCCGGTCGCCCATCCATTTTGCTCGTCAGCAAAAGCGATACTGGTTAACAGTACGCTTGTATCTACTTCTGCCTGTTGCCAGTCATCACCCTCTTTCCAGATAATATTTCCATGCGCACCGACGGCTATAAGTCGCGTTCCAACAGTCGTCACTTCAATAAGTACTTCGCTTTTAATTCTGTCTGATGACAATGCTGGTGCACTGATCACGTCGTAATCAGTAATCGTTGTTGTGTCGCTATCCTGTGCGAGCACTGCGGTGCTAAAAATAGCCCCCAACAACACCCCTAATGGGGTTAAAGACAAGCGCATGGAACCTCCCGGGTACTAAAAATGTCATAGGATTGTATAAGCTCAAGATAATTTGAAAACCTTTTTTCGTTAAATTCGTGCTTTTTTTCGTTAAAGTATTGCTTGAGAGGTCAGTCCTCTGGCAAAGTGATGTTGGAAAGTAGAACAACAAGGAAAATTATAATGAATAAACTGATGCTAAAAGCTGGCGTTTTTGCCATATCGGTGATTTCCGCGAGCGTTGCGGCGAAAGTATCACCAGAAGAAGCCGCACGGCTTGGTCAGGACCTAACCCCTATTGGTGCTGAAAAAGCGGCAAACGCCGACGGCTCTATCCCAGCCTGGGATGGTGGTTACTCCGATCACGCGGTTGAAGTTGTTCGCGGTAATGACCCGTATGCTGATGATAAACCTTTGTTTACCATCACTCACGATAACCTGGATGAGCACAAAGAACATCTGAGCGAAGGCCAAATCGCTATGTTCGATAAATACTCAGACTATAAAATGATTGTGTATCCAACCCGTCGTTCGGCAACTTATCCGGATGAACTTTGGCCTAAAATTAAATCCAACGCAGAAAATGCAGAAATGGTTGCCGGTGGTAACGGCGTCGAAAACTTTGATACCACCATTCCGTTCCCTATTCCGGAAAATGGGTTAGAGGCTGTATGGAACCATATTACTCGTTACCGTGGCGGCGCAGTTACTCGTAACGTAGCGCAGTTCCCGGTTCTGTCTAACGGTAACTACACCACGGTAGAACTTAAAGAAACCCTGGTATTCCCTGAGTACTTAGAAACCGGTCGCCAGGAAGCTGACGACAACGTTCTGTTTTATTTTATGCAGGAAGTTGAAGCTCCTTCTCGCTTAACCGGTACGGTTTTGCTGGTTCATGAAACCATTAACCAGGTAAAAGAAGGCCGTCGCGCATGGATTTATAATGCCGGTCAGCGTCGCGTTCGTCGTGCACCTAACGTTGCTTATGACGGACCAGGCACTGCAGCAGATGGCTTACGTACTTCTGACAACCTCGATATGTACAACGGTGCACCAGATAAGTACAACTGGGAATTAAAAGGTAAAAAAGAAGTTTATATTCCTTACAACAACTTCAAGATCATGGATCCTGAACTGAGTTATGACGAAATCATTAAAGCTGGTCATATGAATCAGGACTTGATCCGTTATGAAAAACACCGTGTTTGGGTGGTTGAAGGTAGTCTTAAAGACAGTGAACGCCATATCTACTCTAAGCGTACAATGTACCTTGATGAAGATACCTGGACAGCGTCACTGGTTGATCACTACGACGGACGTGGCGAACTATGGCGTGTTGGTGAAGCTCTGAATACTCAGTTCTATAATCAGGACGTTCCGTGGATGGCTGCAGAAGCGTTATATGACTTAGACTCTGGACGTTATATTTCTCTGGGTCTGGGTAATGAAGAAAGTACTTACATGGAATGGGATATTTCTCCAAACCGTGAAGACTTCAGTACTAACGCATTACGTCGTAAAGGCTTCAGATAAGTTAATACCGCTAAAACGGAAAAAGGAGACTCATTCGAGTCTCCTTTTTTAATGTCCGCAGCCTGGTGAGTTCTATGTAGCTTGACGTTATTACGTAAGAAGGCAGCAGCATCTCGGTTGTTACGGATCACCTCACCTGATGCAATAGCATCAGGCTACTTCTCCAGACGAGCCAGAAGACTCGATGTATCCCAGCGACTGCCACCCATTTTCTGAACGTCAGCATAGAATTGGTCAACTAATGCAGTCGCCGGCAGCGACAAGCCCTGACGGTCGGCCTCAGCCAAGGCTATTTTTAAGTCTTTACGCATCCAGTCTACAGCAAAGCCATGCTCGTAGTGGTTATTCCACATGGTTTTATAGCGATTTTCCATCTGCCAGGAGCCTGCAGCGCCCTGACTAATAGCCGCAATAAGCTTATCAGGATCTAAGCCGACTTTACGTGCCAGTTGAAGCCCTTCAGACAAGCCTTGCAAAACGCCGGCAATACAAATCTGATTGACCATTTTCGCTAATTGTCCACTACCGACAGGTCCCATCAGTTGACGAGTTTTGGCATAGCATTGGAAAAGCTCGTCTGCAGCTTCAAAAGTTTGCTGCTCACCACCGATCATCGCGGTTAAAACACCGTTTTCCGCTCCGGCCTGGCCGCCTGAAACCGGCGCATCTAAAAAGCTGCCCTGCTTTTCATTTACAGCTTGTTCCAGCTCTCGTGCCAATTCAGCAGAAGCCGTAGTGTGGTCAACAACAACAGCTCCGGGTTTTAAATTCGCCAATATGCCGTCGTCACCATAAAATACACTGCGTACATCGTCATCGTTACCAACACAAACCATAACAAAGTCAGCTTCTTTAACCGCTTCAGCCGGGGTGGGCTGGCAGTGTCCGGAGTATTCCTTTGCCCATTTTTCGGCTGTAGCCTGAGTGCGGTTATAAACCGTTACCTTATGGCCCGCTTTTTGTAAGTGACCGGCCATTGGGTAACCCATAACGCCTAATCCAATAAATGCACATTGCTTCGACATAGTCATTCCTCCTGACAATTCGGTTTTTCTATAAGCCAGTGTTGATAACGTCCCAGCTCACGATAAGGGGACATTTGGTTGTATTTCATCTCCAGTGCCAGTAGCTCATCGAACCGTTGCTGATGAGTCAGGTCGCGTAAATAGTCATGAAAACAGCGAACACCGGTCTTTTGCTGAACGTTTAACCCTTCTTGCTCTAACCAGCAGCCAACCTGCTCCGGTACGGCTGGATTCTCAGGACTCAAACGAACAGTCTTTTTTACCTTCAGGCCGCGCTCAATATAATCAAAGTTGCCGTAAATAGCGTTAGCAAAAAGCTTGGCGTGGTAGTTATAAAACATAAGTGACAGTTTGCCGCCAGGCTTTAATAATGAAGCCAGTTGATGAATGGCGAGCTCAGTATCCGGCAGCCATTCCAGCACGGCGTGGCAGAGAATAATATCGTATTGACTTAGCGGTTGCTGATTAACAAGCTCCGTTAAACTTGCCGCAACGTACTTGCACTTATGCCCCAGTCCTGCCGCTTTGTGACGGCGCTCAGCTTCTTCAATCATTTCGGTTGAAAGGTCAGAATGCACCACCGTAAAGCCTTTTTCCTGAAACCACTGGTTTACCTGACCAAGCCCGGCTCCTACATCAAGCACTAAACATGGCTCAGTGGCTAACAGCGGCGCTAAATCACGCTTGAGCACCTCAACCCTGAGTTGCCCCTTAGTGGTGTCATAAATGGATTTAGAGAACTTTTGGCTGATACCGCTAAAGTCGCCGCGTTCTTGTTTCTTTTTATTCATTAAAGGCTTCTTTTCATCAGGCGGGACTATCAATGTCAATAAATTTAACATCCAGTTCAAACTGGCGGGCTAAGTGCTCGCCCAGTGCTTTTGCGCCGTAACGCTCGGTGGCGTGATGCCCTGCCGCGAAAAATGCGATACCCTGCTCCCTGGCACTATGTATGGTCGGCTCTGAGACTTCACCGGTAATAAAGGCGTCGACACCAAGCTGAGCCGCCCGGTCAATAAAACCCTGACCACCACCAGTGCACCAGGCAACTTTTTTAATTTTATTTAAACTGTCGACACGACAAACCAGCGAGCGTTCTAAGCGCTGCTCCAGTTCATTAGCAAACTCATCGCAGGAAACGGCTTTAGCTAAATGACCGGTGACCAGTGGGCAAGCCGGATCATAAGCATCCACCGGGCCGTCAAACTCCCAGCCCATTAACTGAGCTAACTGCGCGTTATTGCCAAGCTCAGGGTGAACATCCAGCGGTAAGTGATAGGCAAATAAATTGATATCATGCTTCAACAGCTGCTGTAAGCGCCGCTTTTTCATACCAACAATTTCCGCCGGCTCGCCCTTCCAGAAATAGCCATGATGAACCAGAATCGCATCGGCTTTCTCATCAACAGCTCTGTCAACCAGAGCCTGGCATGCTGTTACCCCGCTGACCACTTTCTGAATTTCAGATTTGCCCTCTACTTGCAGTCCATTAGGACAATAGTCTTTAATCTGCTCACTGTTTAATAGTTTATTAAGATAATTCTGTAATTCATTTCTATTTATCGGCATATCTAAAAACCAAATTGCTTCGTTGAATGGCTTCAGTTTACCCGAAATTAGACAATAATCCGAAAAAACGGTATAAACGAATAGCGAAGCATTTTTATACAATACTTTTAAACCAAACCTTGAATAAAGGAACACTTGAATGAGCAACCTGGACAAAGATAAGGTAATCGCTGAATACACGGAAGCTTATCAAAAAGCTCACGGTAAAAAGCCTAAAATTGAAAGCAGTAACGGCTGGTATAGCGTTGATGGAGGCAAAAATGTACGCCTGAGTCAATTAGCTGACGACGCAAAAGCGCTTGGTAAAGAGAAAAAGTCTGCGCCTAAAAAGTCGGAGCCGAAGAAGACTGAACCCAAAAAAGCAGAAGCGAAAAAGCCTGCGGCTAAAAAAGCTGAGACTAAGAAGCCAGCAGCTAAAAAACCTGCTGCGAAGAAATCTTCGGCTAAGCAATCTTCAGCGAAAAAATCCAGCTCTGGCGGCTTAACCGCAAAAGAACTGTGGAAGCAAAAGCTAGAAGGTAAAGACAGCGATTGTCGTTTACCCCGAGGCAGTGCGTAAGCCACCGCTATAAGTAAAAAAAGCGACCTTAATGGTCGCTTTTTTCGTTATAGAACGTCCGGATTTTTGCCGGCAACGCGATCTATTGGAACTCTAATTTTACGGTAACGGTGCACCAGAAAGTCGCTACGTTTAAAAATGACTTTTTCAGAACCAAAGTCAGCCTGAGACACCAGGAAGCGGTCGTTATCCAGTGTTTTTGCTATAATTCCTAACTTCCCCTGATGCGGTCCACGCTTAATAAAAATCGTCTGCCCTTGTATTCGGGGGTTGTTATAAGAAAATGTCGGATAATTAATTGCCACTGCCGTTTCCCTAAACCTTATAAGGCTATATCAATACCAGGATTATACTCCTATTATCGGTCACCGACAGAGATTCTTGATATTTATTTCTTACCAATATAAAGCGTTATCTCACCAACAGGGAAGCCCCATTTAGACATGTCGGTACGATTGATCATATTGTTCTCATCAATAAGATACAGCCAGTCATCCAGCGTCAATACCAGAGGCTCGCCGTCTACCACAACTTCCAGTTGGTACTCCCAGTTAAGAACATTGCCTGCTGTTGTACCTTTAGCAACGCCTTCAACATCGTCTGCACGCCCTTCATAGCTATTCGGACCGGTTTTCGTTATGTGCCAGACTCGTTGCTGCTCACGACCATCAGCATAAGTAAAATGTTCATCGAGAACGCCTTCGTTACCTTCCCAGGTACCTGTCATGGTTACCTCGAAACGCTGAATCACTTCACCGCTGTAGTCCTGAACCATACCATACGCAACCAATTCACCGTTAAAGAACTCTTCAAGCTTTAACTTTGGCTCTGCTGATTTATAGGCATCAATGCCGGTTGAGCACGCCGCAAGCAAACTGAGTAAAACAGTAAAACCTAAAACCTTTAAAGCCTTCATTTTATTTCTCCCCAATGAGTTCATTGCGCTCAGATTCAAAACGGCTATTTTCCGACAACCAAATAGCTAAAAACTGCTCAGTAAAGTCTTTATCTTCAATTTCGCCCAGCAACTTATCGCCCTGGTAAAATTCTGCTGTCCCGTCTTTCTTCTCAACTAAGAGCAGGCAGTCGCCCTCTTTAATGTCAGGCCAGATGGAGTCCAGTTTTTCTAACCATTGCTCATGTTTATCGCTATTCAGTTCCAGCTTCTGCCATTCTTCTTCCGTTGTCTCGATAAGATCTTTCGCCTTAATATCACGCAGGTACGCCAGTAACAAAGCTTGTCGTTCGTCCTGCTTATACTTACCTGACGGGCTATATAAAGTGGCATCATAAACGTCCCAGAAATACACGCTGAGCCGAGTTTGCCCAACTTTAGAAAAGTCATCGGGTACGGAAGCGGTGCATTCAGCGGCATAGGAATTAAGGCTGAAAAGCGCAATAATTCCGCATAAAATGAATCTCATACTCTACACTCCCTGTTCTTTCTTAGGTGACATGGAAAAAACAAAATACGCCATCATTAGTCCCCATACAGCGGCATAACAGGCAATAACAACGGGCATTGAGTTAACGGTTGCTGCATTAAGCTTTATTCCTGCAACATAGCTTAGAGGACCTGAAACAGCACCGAGCAGAACAGCTATTGCAGGTTTAGGTGCAATCCAGTCCAGTGCAACCGGTGCCATAGATGAAAAACCCAGCCACAGCATAACCAACCACAAAGGAAAGTATCCTCCGGCAAAATCGATAACGCCCAGGCTAATCACAATTGCTTCCAGCAATAATCCAACCGCAAACAGCCGCAAAATTAAGGTCCAGCTGACCCTGGCTACGGCAATGCTATAGAAAAATTGCAAGGCTAATAAAACGCCACTAAGCACAATATAGTTCTCACGGCCGGAAACGGCACTTAACCAAAGCGCATTGAACAGAACAAAACTGACAATTTTATGCTGAATAGAAGTCATTAGTAGGCCTGCGATTTGCTGGCGGTAACCTGAACAACCGATACCCGTTGTTCCAGAAAGCCACCTTCACAATAGCTGAAATAGTAGTTCCAAAGTCTGGAAAAGCGTTCATCGTAGCCAAGCTTTTCGAGCTCGCTTTCATGGGCGTTAAAACGCTCTTCCCACTGTCTCAGGGTTTTTGCGTAACTCAGACCGAAGTCGTGCACGTCACGTACCACCAAGTCGGTGTAACGCGTAAACAGTTGCGTCATTTGGCTTAAAGACGGAAGAAAACCACCGGGGAAGATATGCTTTTGAATAAAATCTACAGAGCGAGCATAGGATTTCGCTCGCTGGTCGGCAATAGTGATAGCCTGTAACGACATTCTTCCGTCTTCTTTCAACAGTTTGTTGCAGGTTTTGAAAAAAGTCGGTAAGTATTCCTTTCCTACCGCTTCTATCATTTCAACCGAGACCAACTTGTCGTACTGCCCTTCTAAGTCACGGTAGTCACGTTTCAACAGTTCAATTCTGTCGGACAAGCCCGCCGCTTCAACTTGCTGCTTAGCGTACTGAAACTGCTCATCAGAAATGGTCGTCGTGGTTACCCTGCAACCATAGTTTTTGGCCGCATAAATGGCCAGGCCACCCCAGCCCGTGCCTATTTCCAACAAGTGGTCTTGCGCCTTTAAATCAAGCGAATCGCATAAGCGCTGCATTTTATTGCACTGTGCTTGCTCCAGTGAGTCGGCAGGCTCTTTAAATAAACCACTGGAATATTGCATGGCGCTATCAAGAAAACGGGTATAAAGCTCGTTGCCCAGATCGTAGTGAGCGGAGATATTCTTTTTTGCCTGTCCTTTGTGGTTACGATTACTCCAATGCTGGTATTTATTAAAGGGAAAAGTTAACCAGGCCAGTCGCGTTTCTAGTTTATCTAAGGCCGGTAAGTTACGGGCAAAAATACGAATAACCGAGGTTAAATCGGGGGTATCCCAATGCTTATCAATATACAACTCGGCTGCACCAATACTGCCACCAGTAACCAGGCGACGGTAAAAAGATGAATCCTTCACGTCAATTTCAGCGTTCAGGTCTTTATCGGAATGCCCGAAAGTTTCAATGAACGTGCCTTTCTCTTTTATCGTCAACTGCCCATACTGCAAATGAGCTAGTAGTTTAAAAGCGATAGTTCGGAAAAGCTTATCCAACACACCATACTGAATAGGCGCTACCATAGTTGTTTCACCACTGGACATACAAACTGCCTTCTAATTATTTTAGTTACCAGGGTTTCCGTAAAATGGAACCCGCTTGATAAAAAGCTTTAACGCCTGCCAATAAATGCCCCCAATAATTTTTAGAGCCATAACAGGTGTTGTTCTTAATACGCGGTAAACTTCAGTACGGTTTAGCGGTTGTCTATTTAATTTCATACCGGCAACAAAATCTTTCTCTTGCTGGTGGGCGCTTAGAGTGACTTTTAAACTCTCGGTGGGTGGCTCTATCTGCCAGTGGTAGGTCATATCCATAGGATTAAATGGAGAAACGTGGAATTGCTTTACGGTTTCAGGACACTCTTCTGACAAATCGACCAAGTAATAATGACGTTGCAGCCAGGGCGTATTACTGACTTCAGCTAACATGTGCGTATATTCGTCATTGTCCTGCCGAAGAAAATACAAATTAATGGGGCTAAAAAAAATTCCAAAGGTACGTAAGTTACCGACAAATAGAACCTGACCGGTTAAATCTTTTCCGGCAAGGGAGGACATTTTCTTTAGTGCCGCCTGGTGTAAATTGCCCTCTTCATCTTTTAGGTAGTCCTTTCGACGAAACCAAAGGGGAGCAAAACTGTTACAGGATAACCAACGGCTTATAGAACTGACTTGATCGAGTTCAGATAAATCAATACACCATTGTTGAAAACGGTAATTAAAGGCATGATGTTTGGGGCGATGTCTTACATGAAAAACATCGCCCCAATATATGGCGCTCTTCATGAGTTATCAATCGCTTCAGTATTCAAACGGTTAGCAACATCAATAGCACTTCTTACGCCGTCTTCATGAAAACCGTTATACCAATAAGCACCAACAAAATGGGTGCTGTTCTTTCCGCAAATCGCATTTCGTTCTGCTCTGGCTTTTAAAGACTGAACAGAATATTGCGGGTGTTCATAGGTAAAGGTTTTAATAATCTCATCAGAGTCAATGGCAGCTGTATTATTCAATGTAACGCATACGGTTTTATCACACTGCAACCCTTGCAGGATATTCATATTATAGGTTACTGAACTGGGTTGTTCTTCTGCTGCATCATCTTCTCTTAATAGGTAATTCCAACTTGCCCAGGCACGTCGGTTTCTGGGTAACAAATTCTCGTCTGTATGCAGAACAACCTCATTCGGGCAATATTTTATCTCACCAAGAATACGTTTTTCGTCGGGGCTGGCATCGTCAAGTAAAGCAAGCGCCTGGTCACTGTGACAGGCGAAAACCACTTCATCAAAATACCGTTCCTCGCCATTACTAAAAACAAGAACAACCTGTTCCTGTTGGCGCTTAACCGCAACAATTTCACTGTTTAGCTCAAGCCTTTCTTTAAACGGTTCGGTCAGCATAGGAATGTACGCGTGAGAACCACCAACCAGCGTGTGCCACTGAGGACGGTCGCTAACATTCAATAACCCATGGTTATCAAAGAAACGTAAGAAAAAGCCCAGAGGAAAGTCCTTCGCATCGGCCAGGCTTGCAGACCATATAGCCGAAACCATTGGTAATAAGTAGTACTGCGAGACCGATTCCGGAATATCGTGCCGAGTAAGAAATTCTGCCAACGTGACATTGTCCGCTTCGCTGACATCCTCTTCTAACGCGCTTTTAGCGGCAGCGTTAAATTTCAGAATCCCCCGTAACAAACGGTAAAAAGACAAGCTAAACAAATTTTTCCGCTGTGCAAACAGTGTATTTAAGTTATGTCCGTTAAACTCCAGTCCCGACTTAGGGTCACGTACACTGAAACTCATTTCAGTGTCGCGCCAGGCCACTTTCAGCTCTGTCAACAAGCGTTTAAAGCGTGGATACGTCTTGTCATTAAAAACGATAAAGCCTGTATCCACAGCATACATACTGCCATTAATTTTTACATCGCTGGTGCATGTATGCCCGCCAATATAGTCATTTTTCTCAAATACACTGACTTGATGTTCACGACTTAAATAATAAGCACTGGTAAGACCCGCAATACCACTTCCAATAACGGCTATCTTCATGACGACTGCTTCCTTGCCATTTGTTCTGATAGTTTCACTTGTAAGCCTTCCGGCAAAATAGACATTAACTTCAGAAGGCTACTAAATAGCCACGGAAATGCGATGTCCCGTTTGTTTTTATTAATACCTTTTATTATTGCCTTCGACGCAAATTCAACGTCAACGCGCATTGGCATTTCAAAATCATTGGCATCAGTCATTGGTGTTTTCACAAACCCGGGTGATACGGTTTGAACTTTGATTCCCTGAGATTTCAAATCAACTTCCAGTCCCCGGGCAATATAGTGCATTGCCGCTTTCGAACCGCCATAAGCCTGAGCCCGGGTAAACGGGAGAAGTCTCGCCAGACTGTCAACAATGACCAGACGCGCTGAGTCATTGAACTGAGGAAGCAAGGCTTCCACGCAATTCATTGTGCCGAATACATTCACTTTAAACACACGCTCGAACATGTCGGCATCGAACGCTTTAACGTCGAGGTATTCACACACGCCCGCGCACAGTATGGCGACATCAATACCGTTAATTTGTGCTAAAGCACTTTTCGCCGATTCTTTGTTGGTAATATCAAAGGCGCTGCAGGTTATTTTTTCAGGGTATTGTTTTTGTACCTCTGACAACGCGTCGTTATTTCTTCCGCACACAACAACGTCATTGCCGTCAGCTGCATAATCCAGAGCCAGCTGGCGCCCAATACCTGATGAAGCTCCAGTAATTAAGACTTTCATTCGTCTGTTAGCCTATTTTTAATTTTATCAATGACATAGCCGACTAGCGGTACGTGTTCATAAAGCATTGCGCCGAGATCGTAATAATCTCTTTGTTCTCTGATTTTGCCGTCTTCAAAGGTTAAATACGAAACTCCCGGCAGAATAATTTCCATGCCATTGGCGAGCTTGGGGTGTGCGTAACGCATCTGCCATGTAAGGAACGCCTGCTCTTCCCCAACGCATTCATCGTCAAAGGCAAAGTGACAATACTCAACGTTTTCCATTGTGTGTTTTAGATACTTGCGAAAGTCGTCCAGCCCGACGACATGTTGTATTGGATCAGTAAACGAAATTTCGTCATGGTATAACTCATCCAGATCATCAAGGTTTTCGGTTTTCAGCTCATCGTAGAACTCTTTGAGTTTTTCGACTAATTCACTGTTATCCATTTTTCACCTGCTTAAACGTTGTTAGGAATCGTTCACGAGCAAACTTGTGCTCGACCATGGGGTCGCAATAGTTATTACTGCTTTGTTGCTGAAGCCAACTATGAGGCCAGTGAATATACTTTGTTGGTACTTCCTTAAGTTCCTCTACCCATTTACGAATGTACTGCCCGTCAGGATCAAATTTCTCACTTTGCTTAACCGGATTAAAAACACGAAAATATGGAACGGCGTCAGTTCCGACCGAAGCACTCCATTGCCAGCCGCCATTGTTTGCCGGAAAGCTCCCGTCAATTAAATGCTGCATGAAAAAGGCTTCACCTTTTCGCCAATCCACTAATAGATCTTTTACCAGAAAATTAGCTGTAATCATTCTTAAGCGGTTGTGCATCCATCCGGTTGATGTCAATTGACGCATTCCGGCGTCAACAATTGGATACCCGGTTCGGCCATCACACCAGCGTTGGAAAGCGTCATCGTCCTCTAACCACTGAATGCTGTCAGTTTCAGACTGAAAGCTCTCACCTTTTGATAAACGCGGCACAAAGTACATTAAATGCTGATAGAACTCTCTCCACGCCAGTTCCGTAAGCCAGGTATCAGCCCCGGAAGCAAGCCCAAACGGAAACTCCGGCGAAAACTTGTGTAATGCCCGGACAGCCGTCTGCGGTCCGATAACGCCCTGCGCCAAATAAGCGGAAAGTTGTGAGGTTCCGTTTTCAGCCGGCAAGTCTCGGGCTTGTTGATAATCATCAACGCTGTGGCCAACGAATTGACCCAGTTTCCCCAAAACTTGTTGCTCGCCGGCACTCCAGTCAGACGAATCTTTTCTCCCCAACGGGCATTCAGGCAGGCCTTTTGCGGTAACTCGAGAATAAGATTTAATTTGCAGCGGTTCGCTGTAAGTTTTTTCGCTTAATACTTGTCGCCACCGCCGGTTAAAAGGCGTGAACTTTTTGTAGTAGTCACCTTGTTGTGTTCTGACCTCTCCGGGCGACACCAACAAGTTACCATGATGCGAAACCAGTTCAATATCATCATTGCTTAGTACCGCATTGGTAGCCGCGTCTCTACGCTTTTCATCCAGCGCATATTCCGCATTAATATGTACCCGGGCAATTTTATTTTCCCGACAAAAGGATCGTAAAGCCCCTGGAACCTGACTGAATTTGGGTACTAACTGCACTTGCAGTTCAATGCCCTTTTCGGCTAAATCCTGCTGCAGGCATTCTAAGTTTCGCCAAATAAAGTCAACTTTTATCGGTGCCCAGTCATGGCTTTTCCAGGTTTCGTGGCACACAAAAAATATAGCCAAGGGTGGCTCATCGCCGTGGCATGCAGAAAACACGGCCGGGTTGTCTAAAATTCTTAAATCACTACGAAACCAAATTGCTTCTCGCATCACTACAGCCCATAACGTAATTTTAAATCATCGGGATATGGCGTCAGATACCATTGCCCTTCTAAATATTCTTTCGGAAACTCGCGCAAATAATGTCGTATTAACGTTAGAGGGGACATCAGAGGGAGAATGCCATCGTGATACTGGAGAATGATATCACTCAGCTCTTCTCGTCTTTCATGGGCGAGATCCGCTTTAAAATAACCCTGGATATGTTGAAGCACATTGGTGTGGTTCTTACGCGACGCCGGTTTTGATAAAGCGTCCATCACATCAATGATATATTGCTCCGCAAAGGCACTGTCGATGCTTTCCTGTTCCCCCAGACGTTTCCCCAACTCGCGGTAACGTTGCTGATTATGGGCTAACAAAAGTAGCTTGCAGCGTTGGTGAAACTGCAAAAGCTGATGTTTGGACAGTTTCTGCGTCATTTCTTTCCATTGACTAAACACGTAAACCCGCATCACAAAGTTTTCACGTAAATGCGGGTCATTGAGCCGGCCATCTTCTTCTAAAGGCAAAGCGGGATTCTTTTCTTTAAGCCGCGCGGCAAAAATTCCCATTCCAGCTTTTTGTTCATGCCCGGTTTCCGGATCATATAACTTGACCCGCTCTATACCGCAGCTGGGAGATTTTGCGCATAGAATGTAACCGCTTAACTGCTCTACTTTAACCTGAACCTTATCGGCAAAGGCAGCTAGCTGTGACGTAACATTTTCACCGGTTTTGGGCACTACCGCCTGTACATCGTCATGTTGCTCAAGGCGAATAGTCGGTCTTGGCACCGGCATTCCAATACCAACTTCCGGGCAAAACCGTACCAGTTCAATGTGTCGACTTAATTCATCAACACAGAATGCGGACTTCTTGTGTCCCCCGTCAAACCGGACCTCGTCGCCCATTAAACAGGAACTAATACCCACTTTTAACTTTACCATTTTAACCCCTGTTGAATTTCACTGATGATAATGTACGGTATATCGATAAAAATAGTTTGGCATTTATTCGATAAAAAAGATCCAACCAGACCCACCTCAACGTAATGTTTCTTAATTGTTCAAACTACTAGCCAAATGAGGTTATATGCAGCAGTATCAGCAGTTACAGCTATTCCCGCTTACCTCGCATATAATGCCGGGCGGACGCATGAAATTGAAGGTGTTCGAGCCGCGCTACACCAGGCTGGTAAAAGAGTGTCTGCAAAATAACAGTGAGTTTGTGGTGGCCATGTTTAACAACGAACATGCAACGACATCAAGCGATTACCTTCTTCCTTACGCCACCACAGTAAAGATTATTGATTTTGAACCAAGAGATGATGGCCTACTCGGTATAACCGTTGAAGGGAAAAGTCGGGTTCGTATTGACGAGCATTGGTCTGAAAGCGATAAATTAAGGTTTGGGAAAATAGAGTACCTCGAAAACTGGCCTGAACTTTCTCTGGATAACGCAGCCGATAAACTCAAGACTCGATTACAGGAAGCTTTCGAGACCTACCCGGAACTTTCCGAGTTGTTACCTGATCTCGGCTACGAGAAACTTGACTGGGTTTGTTCAAGGTGGCTTGAAATACTGCCTCTGGACGTCTATACAAAACAAGAGCTGATAAGATGCGAAAGTTGTCTAAAAGCAAAAGAATATCTGTTAGACTTAATTCGTTAATTGAGTAAACATTCTGCCATCTGGGTGATCCATTTTCTCAACACCCCGTAATAGTTAGAACATTGTGTGAAAAGAAGCAGGTCTAATTATGCAAATGGTGTCAGAAAGAACATCGCAACGGGGGTCTATGGCTACCACCCAGACAGACGCTGCCGAGAAAGCCGCGGAACTGCTGGCAAAGATTGCAGAAAATAGAAATCGCGCTGCCTTTAGTGAACTCTTTAGGTTATTTGCACCAAAACTACAATCTTACGCTACAAGACAATTTGGTAATGAACAAACGGCTATGGATCTCGTCCAGGAAACCATGACTAACGTCTGGCATAAAGCTCACTTGTTCAAGCCTGACCGTGGCTCTCCTTCTACTTGGATATTTACCATAGCTCGTAACATCCGCTTCGATTTGCTTCGTAAGAACAAAAAACGCAAAGATGATATCAGTGCTGATGAACTCTGGCCGATTCTCTCCGAGCAGAACGATAGCCTCGATGACGGTTACGCATTGGATCACGATGTTCTGATGCAGGAAATTTCTTTTTATTACGCTCAATTGCCCGATGCACAACGGGTTGTTATTGAGAAGATTTATATTGAAGGTAAATCTCAGCAGGAAGTCTCTGACGCTCTGGGAGTACCTTTAGGGACAATTAAGTCCCGAACTCGTCTAGCATTAAAAAAATTGAAAGAGTTGATAGTCGATGATGATTAAATCACACCCAGGCGAAGGCCTTTTATATCAGTACGCCTCTGGCGATCTTAGCGCGGCGATGACGTTAGTTGTCGGCACACACATTGATATGTGTAAAGCCTGTCGTCAAACCGTGTGTGAGATTGAGCAGAAGTTGTGTGAAGAAAACCTGGATACCTTGGTTAGTGTTGCCAGTACAACAATGAGCAAGTCTCAGTGTGACCAAATGCTGGAAGCCATTTTCGCGTCTTCTGCATGTAACAAACAAGCACACCAACCGAATGAGATGCTCTCTCTGGAAGGTCGTCGCTTTACACTGCCTCGTACTTTGGCTCATAACAGTCATCGCATTGGTGAGTGGTCGAAACTGGTCGGTAAACTCTGGCGCGCACCATTAACTCTGGACAATGGAAATCAGACGAACTTAATTTACATGGCACCAGGAGCAAAACTCCCTGAACATACGCATAAAGGAAAAGAGGCGACTCTGGTTATTGATGGTGTTTTTAATGACGAGCAGAGCGAGTACCGGGACGGTGATTTTATTTTGTTAGACCCCAGCCGTACCCATACTCCGGAAACTCAGGATGAAGACTGTTTAACTCTGGCTACGCTGGATGCACCTTTACACTTTACGTCTGGTATCAGCCGGTTACTGAATCCCTTTAGCCAGCTCTTCTTTCGTTAATTCCCGGCGACTAAGTACAGACTCAAATAAAAAAGAACCCGAGGTTAATCCTCGGGTTCTGCGTTTTCGACTCGACTTTTAAATTTCTGACCAGGTTTGAAGGTGACAACCCGACGCGCTGAAATAGGAATTTCCTCGCCCGTTTTCGGGTTACGCCCAGGGCGCTGATTTTTAGTTCGCAGTTCAAAATTGCCAAAACCTGACAACTTCACCTGCTCGCCTCTTTCCAAAGCAACTCTGATTTCTTCAAAAAAATCTTCAACTAACACTTTGGCATCTTGTTTACTAACACCGTATTTGTCGAACAGCACTTCTGCCAGTTCTGCTTTGGTCAGCGCCATAGTTTAATCCCTCAATGTTGCATTAAACTCACTCTTTAATGTCTCAATAAATTTAGTCATAAGCTCAGTGACTTCCGCTTCTTCCAAAGTTTTGTCGCTGTCTTGCAAAGTAACGGATAGAGCCAAGCTTTGTTTACCTTCTGCCACACCATCACCGATGTAAACGTCAAACAAGTTTAGGTCAACTAACTGTTTTACGCCAACATTTTCCATCGCAGCTATCAGCTCACCTGCCGCAAGGTCCTTATCAACCACAACAGCAAGGTCGCGACGAATAGATGGATAACGAGATACCGGCTTAGCTTGCGGTAAAGGTCGCTCAGTCACGACTGATAACGCCAGTTCAAACACAAAGGTGCGCTGGTTAAGCCCTAAAGCCTTATCAAACTTGGGATGCAAAGCGCCGATATCACCGACTTTTTCAGAGCCGCGGTAAATTGCCGCTGATTGCCCCGGGTGCAGTGCCGGATTTTGCGATGCAACAAAACGGAAGGCCGCAGCATTGCCTGTTTGAGCCAACAAAGCTTCAACATCACCTTTTACATCGTAAAAATCAACCGGACGGTCACCTTCCGACCAATGCTCTGAATGCGCTTTACCAGAACGTATACCGCTGATAACCGCTTCCTGACGAACACCGTTTTCAGCTGACTCGTCTGGAATAAAACGCAAACCCGTTTCTACGAAAGCCAGCACAGACTGCTGACGCTTCTGATTATGAGCAACCGCGCCGACTAATCCCGGCCATAAGCTTACACGCATAGAAGACATATCAACCGAAATTGGGTGTGGCAAGGTCAGCGCTGCGGTTTCATCAAACATCAGTGCCTGATGCTTTGGATCGACAAAGCTGTAGGTTATCGCTTCCTGATAGCCACGACTGACCATAGCATCCACCAACTGATGGGTACTAAGCTGGCTTTCTTTGCGCTCGGTCATACGCAGTTGCGCTGCCGGCGGTGCAGCCTGAATTGAGTTGTAACCGTAAACACGGGCAACTTCTTCAATTAAGTCTTCTTCAATGCTTAAGTCAAAACGGTATGAAGGAATGCCCACCTGCCACTGTTCACCGTCAAATGAAACATCAAAGCCTAAACGCTCTAGAATTTCAGTGACATTGTCATTAGCAATGCTGACACCCAGTACTTTCGCCAATCGGCAGGCTCTTAAGGTAATGCCGTCACGCTTAGGTAAAAATGCTTCTGCTACGGCTTCGGTTACCGGCCCTGCTTCACCACCGCAAATCGCCAACAATAATTCTGTTGCTCTTTCCATTGCAGTACGCTGCAACTGAGGGTCTACGCCGCGCTCATAACGATGAGACGCATCGGTATGTAACCCGTAACGACGCGCTTTGCCTAAGATGGCATCCGGTGCAAAGAACGCGCTTTCCAGAAAAATGTTTTTACTGCTTTCTGTTACACCGCTGTTTTTACCACCGTAAACCCCCGCCATGGCTAGTGCTTTTTTCTCGTCAGCAATAACCAGGGTGTCTTCGTCTAGTTCAACTAATTGCTCATCTAATAAGGTCAACTGCTCTTTCGGCTTAGCTAAGCGAACATCAATGTTCCCTTCCAGCGAGTCGAGATCAAAAGCATGCATGGGGTGACCCAGTTCAAGCAGCACGTAGTTAGTGACATCAACTACCGGGTCAATGCTACGAATACCGCTGCGTCTTAACTTTTCTGTCATCCATACCGGCGTTGGACGAGTTAAATCGACACCTTTAATAACACGGCCTAAATAACGCGGACATTGCTCAGCCGCAGACAAACTAATGCTCAGCGTATCTTCAATACTAGCGGTTACTTCATTACTTTCTGGTACTGTGACATCCAGACGGTTCAATACCCCTACTTCACGTGCAATACCACGAATACTCAGACAGTCACCACGGTTAGGCGTTAAGTCGATATCAATACTGTTGTCGTCAAGTTGCAGGTATTTACGGTAATCTTCTCCAACCGGAGCATCAGCCGGAAGCTCAATAATGCCATCATGCTCATCAATAAGGCCCAGCTCTTTAAACGAGCACAGCATACCGTTTGACGGCTGACCGCGAAGCTTCGCTTTCTTAATTTTGAAATCACCAGGCAATACCGCACCAACTTTAGCAACCGCAACCTTAATGCCTAAGCGGCAGTTAGAGGCGCCACAAACAATATCCACCGGCTCGTCTTCGCCAACATTAACTTTGGTCACTTGCAGTTTATCTGCGTCCGGATGAGGACCACACTCAATCACTTCACCAACGACGACAGTATGGAATTCATCGGCAACCGGCTCAACAGCATCTACTTCAAGACCTGCCATGCTGAGCTGTTCACTCAATTCATGACTGCTGATGTCGGGGTTAACCCATTCCCTTAACCATTGTTCACTGAATTTCATTGCTTACTGCCCGTTAGTTAAATTGTTTGAGGAAACGCAGATCGTTCTCGAAGAACGCACGTAAGTCATTCACGCCGTAGCGCAACATGGTAAGACGTTCAACGCCCATACCAAACGCAAAGCCGGTGTACTTTTCCGAATCAATGCCTACCGCCTTCAACACGTTTGGGTGCACCATGCCGCAACCTAAAACTTCTAGCCATTTACCATCTTTACCCATGACATCAACTTCTGCCGAAGGTTCGGTAAATGGGAAGTACGAAGGTCTGAAACGCACCGTCAGCGACTCTTCGAAAAAGTGATTCAGGAAGTCTTCTAAAATTCCTTTTAATTGGGTAAAGCTGACGTCGGTATCAACCATTAACCCTTCAACCTGATGAAACATCGGTGTGTGGGTCTGGTCGTAGTCATTCCGGTAAACCCTTCCTGGAGAAATGATCCGCAGTGGCGGTTTTTCATTTTCCATAGTACGAATTTGTACACCAGAAGTTTGCGTACGCAGCATTGTTGAGGGGGTAAAATAAAACGTATCGTGGTCGGCTCGTGCCGGATGATTCGCCGGAATATTCAACGCATCAAAGTTATGAAAACCGTCTTCTACTTCCGGGCCTTCTTTTACGCTAAAGCCTAAATCACCAAAAAACTGCTCAATGCGGCGAATCGTCTGAGTAACCGGATGCACACCGCCTACCGCTGAATGCCGTCCGGGTAAAGTAACGTCTATGCGTTCCGCTTCCAGCTTTTGCGCTAATTCAGCCGCTTTCAATAGCTCTTTACGAGCATTGATACTGGTCTGAACTTGTTGCTTGGCTTCATTAATTTTTTGTCCGGCTTCCCGGCGCTCAGACGGATCTAACTTACCTAAGCCTTTTAAAAGCTCAGTGAGCTGCCCTTTCTTGCCCATATACTCGACGCGGACTTCGTCTAACGCAGTCGGTGAATCTGCGGCCGCAATGGCCGATTCAGCCTGCTCAACAATTTGCTCTAGCTGCATCGTATCCCTCAACAACACAAGATAAATAATAAAGGCGCTATGATAGCGAATTTTCAATGAAAAAGGGAGCCAATTGGCTCCCTTCTAAATCTGTTTATTCGAACCCATAAAGGTTTTGAATAATTACAGTGCGCCTTTTGCTTTCTCAACCAAAGCGGCAAAACCGTTTTGATCATGAACAGCGATATCGGCTAAGATTTTACGATCGATTTCAATAGATGCTTTTTTCAGACCATTGATAAAGCGGCTGTAAGACAGACCGTTTTGACGAGCCGCAGCATTGATACGAACAATCCACAATTGACGGAATTGACGTTTTTTGTTGCGACGGTCACGGTATGCATATTGACCTGCTTTAGTTACTGCCTGGACCGCTACGCGATAAACGCGACTACGGGCACCATAATAACCTTTCGCCTGCTTCAGGACTTTTTTGTGACGCGCTCTCGCGATTACACCACGTTTTACTCGTGCCATTTGCTATCTCTCCTTATGCGTACGGTAACATGCGAACGACTAATTTAACGTCGGCCTCATGGACCATGCTCTTAGCGCGAAGCTGACGCTTACGCTTAGGGCTCTTCTTAGTCAGAATGTGACGCAAGTGAGATTGCTTGCACTTAAAACCACCAGAAGCAGTCTTTTTAAAGCGCTTGGAAGCGCCCTTGTTCGATTTCATTTTTGGCATGAAATTAAACTCCGCATTGTTGATAAAAGTGTGAAAGGGTGAGCCTGACAATCAGACTACTTGTAAACCACGATCACTTCTTGTTGGGTGCCAAGACCATAATCATCTGGCGCCCTTCGGCACGTCTTGGGAACGACTCAACAATTGAGATTTCTTCTAAATCGTTTTTAACGCGATTCAGCAATTCAATGCCCAACTCTTGGTGTGCCATTTCCCGGCCACGGAAACGGATAGTGACTTTAGTTTTGTCACCTCCCTCGAGGAAACGACGCAGGTTGCGCAGTTTTACCTGGTAGTCGCCCTCATCAGTACCAGGTCGGAACTTAACTTCCTTGACCTGAATCTGTTTCTGTTTTTTCTTCTGCTCTTTCTGTTCTTTACTCTTTTCAAAGAGGAACTTGCCGTAATCCATCAAGCGGCAGACTGGTGGTTCTGCGTTAGGGCTCATCTCCACCAAATCAACACCAGCTTCCGCTGCTGCATCAAGAGCCTCGTTAATACTGACGACACCAGCTTGTTCACCATCGGTTCCGATTAAGCGAACTTCATCAACGCCTGTAATTTGTTCGTTGATACGGTTTTTATCTGCAGCTTTCTGAGTTCTTTTTCCGCCTTTAATGGTTTATTCCTCCAAACAATTAATCAATTTTGCGAGTACGGACTTCGTCCTCTACACGAGTAATGAAGTCTTCTAACGGGAATTTGCCCAAGTCTTCACCACCACGTGTACGTACCGCAACCTCACCAGCTTCGACTTCTTTATCGCCGACAACCAGTAAATATGGAACACGTTTTAATGTGTGTTCACGGATTTTAAAGCCTATCTTCTCATTTCTCAAGTCGGCTGATGCACGAATTCCCTTTTCGTTCAGGGTTTTGACAACTTTTCGTACATAATCGCTTTGATTATCCGTGATATTCATTAATACAACTTGCGTTGGCGACAACCACAATGGGAAGTGCCCTGCGTACTCTTCAATGAGAATACCCATGAAACGTTCAAGTGATCCCAAAATAGCGCGGTGAATCATAACTGGCGTGTGTCGCTCGTTATCTTCGCCTACGTATGTGGCACCTAAACGCCCTGGCAACGCAAAATCGAGCTGTATTGTACCACATTGCCACGCTCTGCCCAGACAATCGAACAAAGTAAATTCTATTTTCGGACCATAAAAGGCACCTTCACCCGGCAAATACGAAAAATCGATGTCATTATTTTTCAAAGCCTGAGCTAATGCTGTCTCCGAGCGATCCCATGTAGCATCGTCGCCTAAGCGCTTTTCCGGGCGGGTAGACAGCTTCACATCGATGTTCTCAAAACCAAAGGTTTTGTAGGTTTCGTACACCATTTTGATACAACCAGCGACTTCTTCCTGAACCTGTTGTTCGGTACAGAAAATGTGTGCATCATCTTGTGTAAAACCTCGAACACGCATCAGACCGTGCAAAGCACCAGATGGTTCATTACGGTGACAGCTACCAAATTCAGCCATACGTAATGGTAAGTCGCGGTACGACTTTAAGCCCTGATTGAAAATTTGAACGTGCCCCGGGCAGTTCATAGGCTTAACGGCATACTCGCGGTTTTCCGATGAGGTGGTAAACATAAGTTCTGAGAATTTCTCCCAGTGACCTGATTTCTCCCACAGCACCCGGTCCATCATCATAGGACCTTTAACTTCCTGATATTCGTATTCGCGCATTTTTTCGCGAATGTAAGTTTCTAACTCACGGAAAATGGTCCAACCGTTGTGGTGCCAGAACACCATACCCGGCGCTTCTTCCTGCCAATGAAATAAATCCTGAGCTTTAGCAATTTTACGGTGATCGCGTTTTTCTGCTTCTTCTAGACGCTGCAAATAGGCTTTTAGCTGTTTTTTATCTGCCCAGGCCGTACCGTATATACGCTGCAGCATTTTGTTGTCAGAATCACCACGCCAGTATGCACCGGCCATTTTCATAATTTTAAAATGCTGGCAAAACTTCATGTTGGGTACATGCGGACCACGGCACATGTCGATGTATTCTTCGTGGTGATAGAGCCCTGGCGTTGCATCGGTCGGGATGTCTTCGTCCAGAATCTCTATTTTGTAGGGTTCATGGCGTTCTACGAAAGTTTCACGGGCTTCTTTCCAGCTGGCTTTTTTCTTTACAACGGCATATTCCGTTTTAGCCAGTTCTTTCATCCGCTTTTCAATTTTCTCAAGGTCTTCCTGAGTGAAGGTGTGATCAACATCAATATCGTAGTAAAAACCGTTATCAATGACGGGACCTATTGCCATTTTTGCGTCTGGCCACATCTGTTTAACAGCATGCCCCATTAAATGAGCACAAGAGTGGCGAATAATGTGTACGCCGTCGTCATCTTTTGGTGTCACAATTTCAATACGGGCATCATGTTCAATGAGTTCACAGGCATCAACCAGCTCACCGTCAATACGGCCGGCAACTGTTGCTTTCGCAAGGCCAGCACCGATATCGGCGGCAACTTCCATAATGCTTACAGGTTTATCGAATTCACGTTGACTTCCGTCAGGGAGAGTAATTACAGGCATGAAACTTCCTTTCCAACCAGTGGTGACACCTACCAAGTGCCACGTGCTCTATTTTGGTTTTATCTGCTTTATAGAAAAAACCTACGAAATTTTTGCGTTCGGTACCATCGAACGCTAGAGGCTACTATAATCGACCGCTTACATTTGAGCAACCGCCGAGCCTGTTTTGACATCAGACATTACTGGAGAATTAACCGGGCAACTTGCCGCTTTATTAGCAGCTGCCTTCTGGGCTGTCGCCACCGTGTTGTACCACCGTGCCGGTAGCCACTTCTCGCCCTTACAAATGAACTTAGTTAAAGGCGTTGTTGCCACTCCCCTGCTTTTGATAATGAGTTTGTTGCTGGGTAACTCATTAGAGCTAAGCTCTAGCCTGTGGTTACTCGCCCTAAGCGGCATTATAGGTATTACCATTGGCGACAGTTGTCATTTTGCTGCACTGCGCCGTTTAGGCCCCTGGCACGCTATGTTGCTGGAATATCTGGCACCACCAATAGCTGCATTCATGGCCTGGGCGTTTTTAAGTGACGGTTTATCCACCATTGAAATTACCGGTGCGGTCATAACCTTAAGCGGTGTTCTGTGGGTCGTTACTGAAAAAGCCCCAGACAAACAGCCTGCGCTTTCATTATCAGGTATATTCTTCGGCTGCGGCGCCGCACTCTGTCAGGCTACCGGTTTAGTCATGGCTTTTGCGGTGCTAAAGCAATCCAGCGTAAACGCTATTGATGCGGCATTTGTGCGTCTTGCCGCCGGCTCCTTTTTACTCGCCATAATTGTCGGACTTTCGAAACGAGGCGCGTACAACGCAATCATAAAACAAGTTCGCTCTATTAACCCTTTGCCGCTACTCGGCGCCATTGTGTTCGGTACGTTCCTGGCTATTTGGTTACAACAAATTTCTATCGCCAATATCAACCCGGGCCTTACCCAGACTTTACTCTCCACCGCACCACTCTTTTTGATACCGATTTCTTTACTGAAAAAACAACGAATTACCTCGCGTTCCATAACCGGAGCTTTAATCGCATTGGGCGGAATCAGTATTTTATTTCTATAGTTACAAGCAGGACTTTATAGTGACGAGTGAATTATGAACGAAGAAAACTTACAAAGTGTGCCGGTGAAATGCCCGCACTGTGGGCACAATACCTTTTTAGATATTGATGCCTCAGAGGGAAATCAGGATTATCAGGAAGAATGTGCTGCCTGCGGTGACCTCATTCATGTTCAGTTACAAGTTGATGAAGTTAACCAGCAGGCACGGGTGAAAGTAGATGGTAACGATGAGCAGTTTTACTGACGTTTAGCCAGCACACGCTCAACTGTTTCAACAATAGTGATGGTTTGCTGATCAAGTTCAATATTCAGACTGTCACCCACCTGCGTTGATTCCAAATTGGTCAGGCGCAAAGTTTCCGGAATTAAATGCAGACTAAAGCAATTAGCTTCAACCTGACCTACCGTCAAACTGGCGCCGTTAACCGCAATAAACCCTTTGGCAAACAAGTACGGGGTATATTGCTCTGGTAGTTCTATCCACATAGCAACGTTATTCTCAGAGGTGTCAATTTTATTCACTTTGCCCTGGCAGTGAATATGACCTGAAACTGCATGCCCGCCAATTTCATCGCCCACTTTTAGTGACCGCTCCAAATTAACCTTGTCTCCCTCTCCTAACAGCCCTAAATTTGTTAGTCGCAGGGTTTCATCAATAACGTCAAAGTGCACCTCAGTATCGCTAAATTCAACCACAGTTAAACAACAACCATTTATGGCAATACTTGCACCAATAGCCAGGTTTTGCAGAAATTGGGGTTCAGTTTTAACAACCAGATGTCGAAAAGATCCTTGGTCGGAGACTGAAAATATCGTAGCTTGGGTTTGAACTATACCGGTAAACATCGATAAGAACCTTATTGCAAGGAATAATACAATGAAGCGAAGTGTACTGATTTTCCGCTCTTTTGGCTATGCGTTAGTCGCTTTAGGGTTATCGGCCTGCTCAGATGACCAGGGTCTAACGGAATACGCAGATGCACTGCATAGCCGTGTCCAAAGTACACTAAAACTCCCCAATAACTCAATAGAAGCCCCCAAACCTCAGCTCCAGTATCCGGGCAAGCGCCCACTAACCCGAAATATTGAGCGGAGAAGCATGGGCTTACTGGAAAGTCTTCGGCTTAATCACTGTCAGTTAGGCCAGCTAATTGCTGAAAACAACAGTTCACTGGGAAAGCTAAAAGATGGGTTTAGCCGCTATCATGCTGACCTGAATATGATTCAGGCACTGAAGAAATGCATTGAGCATCCTGAATCAACCAATGTTAAAGATAAATTGAAAGAAGCATTAGTGCATAAGGAATCTCAACTGCAGAACAGCCTGGCAAATGCTTTCGCTCGTGACGACGGGCTGAGAAAAGCTCTGTCTGTTGGTAATAATTCGTTACCTAAAATACATGTGACGGAGTACAACTACGCTGTGAATGCGCTGGAGCGATTTACCCGCATTTTAGAGCGTTGGAGCTACACAAAAGAAGCAGATGCCCCCGATGAGCTAATAGAGATGCTCGGTCGTTTAGAGCGCAGTGACTACCTTCCTGACTTGTTCCGTACTATGCTAGATTACTCTTATAAACTGGAGAAAATGACCGAGCTGCTGCCTGAAGTTCCTAAGTCAGTTTATTGTCAAAATGGAAAAGTGCCAGATGACGCATTAGCACTAAAAGAAGCTTTTAACGCCATTTACCTCAAAGAAATGCAAAGTGACATAGCAGAATTGATTGAACAGCATCAGCGCTTACTCATGACTCTGGAGAACCTCGCAGGTATAGCCCCTCAACCGGAGCTAAAAGCTTACATTGCAGAACTCGGTACACTCAGTAAAAAGCTAACCGATGCATCAGTGCATTTTGTACGCCCATGGCAAAAATTCTATAGTGCCTGTGACTTTACACCAGGGCTGGATTAGCGGTTCGCTTAAAGATGCCAGTGTTTAGTTAGGCCAGGGTGTGGCGTACCCTGCTCTTTTTGATGAATTTCATTGATAACGTACCGTAAGCCAATAAAGACCCAAAGCCAGAACGCGGCATGTAGAGCCCCCGCCATAACAACAATGACGGAAGAGCGCATCAAAATATCGACATGTAATATATTAAAAGCGAGCTGTGCAATAATGCCGGCGATGGTCGCCAAAAAAAGAAGCCCTGCAACGGCACGTATTACTCGTAAAAAAGTAAACATTTAACCACCTCTTTTTCGTCAGTAAAAACTGAGTGTAGTGAACATTCTAGCAAAAGCCTTCTTAAGAAGGTAAGCGCAGTTATTCAAAGCTGAATAGAATTTCGACAAACAAATGCATTTAGTAAAAAATCACTTGCACCTGTGAGCGCAAATCACTAATATACCGCCCGTCGTTAACGACATTCCCCATAAAGTGCGTCCGTAGCTCAGTTGGTTAGAGCGCTGCCTTGACATGGCAGAGGTCGGTAGTTCGAGTCTACTCGGACGCACCATTCTAAGCGCCCGGCTTAACCCATAGAAAAATACTTTTACTCTGTTAATTAAAATACCCCCAAGTTTTATTCATTTACTTTGACTTTAATGGAAACACAACGACTAAAGCCTGGACAGGTTCTGTCTGTGAATTTCTTAATTGAAATGAAACATTGTTTGTATCGAAGTTTAACTAGCGCGGGCTTTAAGAAGGTAAGGGAAGTTTTTAGGGTAAATTTTGCCGCCCGTCTAAAACGACAGGCAGCAGGTTTAACTGGATTGCTTAGAAGTGCCAAGCAGCGCCAATGAAATAGCTATCATCTGTATCGCTGTCAAAACCATCTACATAAGCTGCACTTAAGCTGAATGAGCTGTTAATGTACCAACGAGCAGACAATTCAAATTGTTGGTAATCATCTTCATAGATGTCGAGGTGACGAACTAAACCGCCAAATTCAACCGCTTCGTTTAAACGATAAACAGCACCAGCTTGCACTGCATAACCATAATCATCATCAATACCAGAAGCATCCGCATAAGCTAGGTTAGCATCGACAAAACCCGCAAGCTGCTCAGTAAAGTCATGCTTATAACCAACACCAACTAGAGCTTGGTCAGATGAAAGACCGTGGTCACTAGTGTGGATGTAATCGCCCGTCAAGTAAATAGACTCGTCAAGCATTACACGACCATTAAGACCGAAAGCATCGCCATCAAAATCACTAGCGTCAATGTAGCGTGCTTCTACGCGATCAAAGTCAGAACCTTGGTCTGCGGCTAAAGTTGCACCACTAAATAACGCGGCGCCGATAAGTGTAGCTAATACTGCTTTTTTCATTCTTTAATACTCCGTTATGTCGTGCGTGTCCCGCACTTACTACTTCCGAGCTGCCAGGCAGCACTGCTTCATTCAGCGAAGCAATGTATGTAATAATAACGAAATAAACTTATATTTTTTGTTGTTTTTTAGTTGATAATCATATGATTATCGACATTTTTTACGACAAAAAGCAAAGAGAGTATGCGGGTAGATATACCTGCATACTCTCGAGTGAAAAGCTACTTAATAACGATAGGATTAATTGGAGAACCCGAGCCTCGCTCCATTTTTAAAGGCGCGGCAGTAAACATAAAGGTATATTGACCGTCTTCAAGGCTATCTGCAGCTAAATCGTCCAGCCAGTAAAGCTCACTCAACACCACACCTAAGTCCCGAATAAGCGCCCCATGCAGCGGGATCACATAATCTTTACCTTCAATCTTTTGCGGTACAAGTTCAACTGCCAGGTTATCAGCCGCAATCACGGGTATCTCCATATTATCAATCCATTTGATCAGGTCTTTGCTATAACACAGGCCGGGCTCTGTTGTTGCGCTCCACTCAGCATCTGGTTCCTCCTGATAGAAACGCCCTACAGATCCTGTTCTTATTAACAAAATATCGCGTTTTTCAACGGTTACATCCTGCGCTTCTGCCGTATCTTTCAAGTCTTGTAACGTAATGCATGAGCCCGGTGCCAGCCGTCCTACGTCACCACCTTTCAAATGCCCGACATCCAGCAGTACTCCGCGGCCAACAATACCGTGTTCAGCTAATACACCGACATCAACATGATCATGTCCATGCACTGTGCTATCGGCTGATACCCCGCCGTATACTTTATCGCCATACCAGGCGTGACCTAGTGCATCCATGTGCGTCGTGCCCTGTAAGTACATAAAAACTGCATCGTCTGAGTACTTAACGCCACCGGCCAGCTCATCCAGCTTATTTACGCTGTACATACTCTCGTCCTGCGTCATGAAGTGCATAGCCGGAACGCGTCCCGGGAACACAGGTCCCACTCCATGAGTAATCGGCAGTTGCAACGTAAAAGTTTCACCTGAACGAACGGCTTTTATACCACGTAAGGCCTGTTTTTCATCAAGGTAGTTAAGGGCTCCAAGTTGATCGTCATCGCCCCATTTCCCCCAGTTTTTGGGCATATCTTTTTGAAGGTTTTCAATATCGCTGGTCTGAGCCAACGAAACTCCCGAGGCACTCATAAGTGCGGTAGCTAAAGCCATTGATAGTACTGATTTTATAGTTTTCATTGTTCTTCCTTTTTTGTTGTTCTAACGCTTATATTAATAACTAAGTTTGATGTACTTAGTTTCCAAATATTCTTCAATTCCATGACGCCCGCCCTCACGGCCTATCCCCGACGATTTAACGCCGCCAAAAGGCACTGCCGCGTCAGATATAACGCCGCTATTAACACCAATCATTCCAACTTCAAGAGCTCTCGAAAGACGGTTAACCTGTCCTAAGTTCTGGCTGTAAAAATAAGCAGCTAATCCGGTTTGTTGCTGTCTGAGTTCTTCTAATAAAGCTGTCTCATCGTTGTATCGAACAATAGGTGCAACAGGCCCGAAAATTTCTTCATTCACACAACGCATAGAGCTATCAGCATTGAGTAACACAGTCGGGTAATACCAACGCTCTGAGTTTACCCACCGCTCTCCGCCGCAGGCGATTACGGCACCTTTTTTTACTGCATCTGCGACTATCTGCTCCACTTTTTCGAGTGCATTTTCATTAATCAATGGACCAATATCGACGGACTCATTTTTGCCGTTACCCAACATGAGTTGATTCACGCAGGCGATGAACTTCTCAGTAAACTCATCATAAACTTTGGTATGAATGTAAAAGGCATTGGCACATACGCAGGTCTGCCCCGCATTGCGAAATTTTGATTGGATAGCTCCTTGCACTGCACGCTCGACATCTGCGGTTTCACAAACAATAAAAGGCGCATTTCCGCCGAGTTCAAGTGAGAGTCGCTTAATCGTTGAAGCTGATGAAGCCATAAGTAAACGCCCGACTCGAGTTGAGCCGGTAAAACTTAACTTTCTGACCACGGCACTTTCACTGAATATTTTGCCAATAGCCTCCCCGTCGCCGGTTACAATGCTTAAAACACCTTCGGGAATCCCCGCCTGTATCGCTAACTCAGCAATTGCAATTGCTGTCAGTGGGGTTTCAAGAGCTGGTTTCACCAACATTGTGCAACCAGCCGCCAGTGCCGGCGCAACTTTTCGCGTGATCATCGCCGCAGGAAAATTCCAGGGTGTTATCGCAGCACAAACACCTACCGGCTCAGTAATAACTATCATCGATTCATCGATTGACGAGTACGGCAGAACGCTCCCCTGGTCTTGCAGGCTTGGCTGCGCATACCATTGAATGTAACTTGCTGCGTAACGTATCTCGCCTCGCGACTCAGATAATGGTTTACCCTGCTCACTGGTCAAAATGCCAGCAAGCTCCTCTTCCTTTTCATGCATGAGTTGATACCAGCGGAACAGCTTCTCGCATCGCTCTCTGAGAGGAACGTCTCTCCACTTGTAAAAAGCGGTTTCCGCAGACTCTATAGCACGTAAAATTTGCCTCGGTGTTAAATCGGGTACGTGACCTATCACATGTCCAGTTGCAGGATCATCAACAGCTATTGAGCTTTTTGTTGACGTGCCAACCCGGCTGTTTTTTATTAACTCCACATTATCGGGCTGTAAAACTTGTTCATTATTCATCGTTCGGTAAGTCCCTTTTTTGTTCTATGCGCCAGCGTTTTTGTTTTTTAACTAAAGTCGACTGATCAACTCCCAGAGCGCTGGCTGCCGCCCGCGTCGTACCGTGTATCAATAACGCCTCTTCAATTACTTTCTTCTCAAGCATCTCTACCTGCTCTTTTAGCGAGCAACCTTCACGCCCTAACGGCCTGTCAGTTGCTATTTCTATAGGTAACTGAGCCGTTGTGATCAGCGACTGTTCAGAAGTCACCATTAATCGTTCTGTCAGGTTAATCAGCTCGCGAATATTGCCCGGCCATTCATATTGTTTAAGACGAGCAATCACATCCGCATGCCAACGACAGTCCAGCTCATAGTTTTCATTGAAATGGTTGAGATAATGTTCAAGCAGTACGGGGATTTCTTCCATCCTTTCTCGCAGGGGAGGCAGTTCAATCGGTACCACACTTAATCGGTATAACAAGTCTTCCCGAAAATGACTTTCGGCAACAAGTTTCTTTAAGTCATGATGTGTTGCAGAAATTAACCGAAAGTTCGTTTGCTTAAACGATGTCGCGCCGACCGGTAAAAACCGCTTCTCATCAATAACTTTAAGTAACTTGGCTTGAAGAGTTAGTGGCAAATCACCAATTTCATCAAGAAACAAAGTGCCATTATTAGCCGCCTCAAGTAACCCTGTCTTGCCTTTCTCTGAGGCTCCGGTGAACGCCCCGGAAGCATAACCAAATAACTCAGACTCAAGCAGAGATTCTGGCATCGCGGCACAATTTAATTCAATAAAAGGCCCGTTAGCGACATTGCTGTAACTATGAATAGTCCGTGCAAGCAGTGTTTTCCCGGTACCTGTTTCTCCCTGTAGCAACACTTTTGCAGAGGAGCTTGCGACTCGTTTTGCGAGATCATAGCAAGCTCTCATTTGCCGACTAATGACAAAAGGCTCTTTATGGCCATCGGTTGAAACAGAAGCCCCATATTGCTCTCGTAAGCTCAGTAACTGTTCCAGCTTTTCCTGCGCTCTTTTAGCTTTTAGCAGCTCAGTGACATCCCGAACCGTGGTAACGATGTATTCAATACGCCCGTCGGAGTCGAACATTGGTGTACCAGAAACTAAAATTTGGTGCTCTTTACTTACGTCCTGCGTCAAAGTAACAGGTCTTCTTTCTTTCAAAACCTCCAAAGATACCGAGCGCGAAATATAGCCACGCTTCACAACTTCGGACATATGTAACCCCCGAAGCTTTTCCTTCGGAATACCGGTAATACGCTCATAAGCCGTATTAACCGTTATCGTAATGCCGTTACCATCGGTGATATAAACACCGTCGCTCATCGCATCTAATACACGCTGTAACCTATCGCTACCGAACATCGCTCTGCTCCTTTTTAGGTGCGCGCAAACGCCAGCCATATAGCAAAAAACATAACAGCAGCCCTGCAGCGAAAGCCCAGGTTGCTCCTTTAACTACAAGAATTGCCCCGATAATTCCAGCTATGCCCAGGTCGCGTTCCGTTTTTGCTTCCTGAATGCCAATACGAACGCTGACGTAGCCTTGTATAAGCAAAGTCAGAGCTAAAGCAATTCCCAGAATCGGTTGAACTAAGCTAACCACCGGCAGAAGTAAAAGGCCGGTATTGGTTCCCCAGCGAAAAGAACCCGCGCCTCCAAAAATGGAGTCCATAGCTTTCCGCCCTTTTTTAAAGCGCTCAACAATTACCACATGCATTGCCGCCCATAACGGTCCGCACATCGCAACATCAGGGCCAATAATACTCATACCAAAGTTGCGGGCACCAAAAATGAGATGCGCGCGATCGGCGTTGTAATCAATTTTTTCGTCCTGACGCATCTCATCTGCTTCCGCCAGAATAGCTTTGCTCTGTAACACATCGCCGAACAGCACAATATAAGCTGCCAGCACCGTTGGTATGGCAGTTAAAAACATACTGAGAGGCGGTAGCCCGACACCAAAAACGGTGTAATGCGCGAATAAGGTTGCGAAGTCAGGTGATGTTATGCCCCATTCGATATCTGGCCATGGAGCTTCTGAAGCCAGTGGTGCAATCACAATAGCCAAAGCGATAATGGGAAAAATGCCGAGCTTACCCAGTGCACGAAGAACCCAGTGTTTATTCTGAACCGTCGCAAAATGACGTGAAAAAATAAGATAAAAAGCAATGCCAACCGCAATTGAGATAGTAAACGGATAGGATTCGAAACGGCCTCCCTCCTCAAATACTACCGCTACCGCAGCTAATCCGGAGCCCATGATGATCCCAGCTTTTATAGCACTGGGAATAAGCTGTACTACCCGTTTTGCAACACCGGATGCTCCCAGCCCAATAGCAAAAAGTCCCAGCATCATCTGAAACGCTATCAAAGCATGCACTCTCGCTTCCCCCTCCGGAAAGGTCGATACGTACATCATCAATAAAGGAATAGCGGGCGTTATCCATCCTGGAACAACAGGGTCGCCCAATAAATGGTGCAACAAATAAAACGCGCCATTAATCAAAACAACCGCTAATGCCGCTTCAAATGGCATTCCCAGTAATTCGGTCATTAACGATATTGCCGCCAAATCGACGGCGCACATTAATAATCCCTGCAGATAGTCTGGCCACTCAAAGCGATAGTGCAGAAATGGCAATCTGACCTTGAATGGTCCCATAGGCCAGAAAGGTGCTTCAGCCCCGTCTTTTCGTTGTTTCCATAACGACATAATGAGTCCTTTTAGTAAGCGGCCTGATAAATTGCTTCGATATCATCGACGCTAAGTTCACGAGGATTATTTCTCAATAAACGAGTCACACCACTCGCCGCTTCAGCTATTGAACGCAGATCACTGCGTTCAATACCAAACTCTCTTAATCCGCCCGGAATTTCGACAGCCCGGCAGAGGGATTCAAGTTTCTCAATAACGAAGTCTCCTGCGTCGGCTTCGCTAATCGTTGCCTCGGCCCCCATCGCCAGCGCGATATTGAGAAAATCATTTGGGCAGGATGATAGATTCCAGCGCATGACGTGAGTGAACATCAGTGCATTACTAACCCCATGCGACAAGTGATAACGCCCGCCCAGGGGATAAGCCAAGGCATGTACTGCACCAACTCCTGCATTTCCGAATGCCAACCCAGCCATTAAGCTACCGGTAGCCATACGCTCTCTTGCGTCGAGATCGTCAGGACGTCGATAAGCATCGGGCAAGGCGTTGACGATCATTTTTATGGCGCCTACTGATAACGCCCGGGTGATATCTGAAGCAAAATTAGAAATATAACTTTCTACGGCGTGCACCAATGCATCAATGCCACTTGCTGCCGTTACAGATGGCGGGCAACTCTGCGTCAATTCCGGTGCAACAATCGCCACATCCGGCAGCAGTTCATCGCTGACAATCCCCTTTTTCAGTTGTGCCTCTACGTCTGACAGGATGGATATATTAGTGACTTCGGAGCCTGTTCCTGCGGTGGTCGGTAAACAAATTAAAGGCACGGTTCGCCGCGCACAATTGTTCTCGCCAAACAGTTCGTTCAAAGCTCTCTTCTCACTTTGATATACCGCAACGGCTTTTGCGGTATCCATTGCACTGCCGCCACCAATTCCAATAATCCCATCACAGCTTTCATTAATGAAAACGTCACGGCACGATTCAACGACATGGGTTTCTGGCTCCGCTGATATCTCAGAGTAAATAACAATACCCGTAATGCCCTGACTTTTAAGTTCGGCAACAATAGGTTGGATTAGCCCGGCATCAAGTACGCCTTTATCCGTCACAATTAAGGGATGCCTCAAGTTAAGCCTGCACATCTCGGAAAATAGCTGGTTACTTGCTCCTGAGCCGGTAAGCAATCGTCCCGCCGTTTTAAAAACCTGTACGCTATTAGCTGTCATAGATTTCCTTCATCTATACCTTCAAGTTATGTCAATAAACTGTAGCAAAACCCGTACCACTCACAACAAAATTATATAACCCTTTGTTTTTAAATTACTTTACGTGACTTCACCTGCTGAAATTAAAATATCTTGATGAATTAAATCATCAATACACCAATATTTGATGAGATATTTCATCAAATAGTTAAATGTAAATACATTAAAAAATCATAAAAAACATAGAGTTACTCGAAGCCCACCGTTTGGCACAAGCATTGCTACTCAAACCGCTGACATTAGTCAAATAATAAAAAACCAGGGATTATAAAAATGAATAACAAATACACTATTTACCGGTCGCTAAGTATTGCAGGAATGTTAATCAGTGGAAGCTCAGCAGCGCAGACAACTCCGGACTGGGATTTCAACTTTAACGGCTACATCAATGCACATGCGGTATACGCAAGCTGTGACGACTCTGATAATACCGTCGCAGGAAACGCGCTGCTATGTATTGGTGAAGATGCTACGTCAGTATCAAATGGATACAGCCCCTCCAGCTTTCAATTCTCAGCAACAACTCAGACACATGATTTCGATATAAAAGCATTTTTAGCAATTGAGCCAGGATCTACTGATAACAGTGCCTTTAACGGCAACGGAGACAATCGGGCTTACCGAGCGTATTTTACAGTAGGAAATGACGATGTCGGAACGTTAAAAGTCGGACGCGGCTATGGAGTATTTGGCATTGATGTCGTTTTAGAGGATATGGCATTGAGCGGTGTCGGTGCGCCGGCCTCAATTCGCAGCCCATTAAATACCTCGTTGGGTGCCGCGGGCTATGGCTATATTTTTGCCGACCGACTTTCTCAAATTACATACAGTCGTGAACTAGGAGAAAACTTCCACGCTGATATCGGCATTTTTCAACCTTTAGATTCTGTCAGTTTCGGCGGTAATGGTTATGTTGGCGATTCAGGTTCTGAACGCCCTGGACTTCATGGACGGCTTCGCTATAACTACGATTACGGGTTTATTTCAACAACTTTCTATAATCAAAAGGTCAGTACCTCACTTGATGATTACAATGCAAAAGGAATCGATATCACTGCCGCCATTCAGCTTGATGACACTCGGTTATCACTCTCAGCTTTTGATGCGTCAGGCCTGGGCTATTATGGCTTATTAATTGATGCTGCTGACATCAACGGCAGTCCACGCGACAGTTCAGGCTGGTTTACACAGCTAACCCATCAATTTGGTGCAACCAAAGTTGGCCTGAATTATGGCACGTCAAAAGTGGACTTAGCTGGCGTAGACAGCTTAGAGCAAGTCAAACAACAAACAAAAGTCAGCGCTGCCGTTTATCACACCTTATGGGAAATTTTTACGGTTTCGGCTGAAGTGTCGGCGCTAGAAGCAGAAAACCACATGAACCAAAGCATTAAAAACGAAGCTTTCAGTATCGGCTTTGCGCTGTCATTTTAATCATTAGCATTATTTTCAATAGACAGTCACTGCTCGCGCTTTCAGAGCAATGACTGTCAAACTGGCAGTTTAGTAGCTAAGCACCATTTGAAAATCTCCTTCCTGTCTTCTAAATTCAATACTTTAGGTTCATTCAGCACTCCAACAGAAGTTGACCGAAGCAATGACGAATTCAGGCATCATACTGGTGGCGTCAGCGGCGCTGTTCTGGGGACTGTCCGGCGGAATAGCCGGCATTCTAATCAACGACGATTGGAATGCCGTTTTAGTATCTTTTTGCCGGGGTGCTGTCGGGCTTATATTTGTGCTGATGTGGTTGGTTTTAAGACCTCGCAATAGTGGGTTCACTAACGGTAAGTTATGGTTGTGGTCTATCATCGCCGGGTTTGGGGTCTCCGGAAATTTCGCTTTTTATTTCTTCAGTATTTCTGAGAGCAGCGTTGCCGTTGCAGCGACACTCATGTATTGCGCCCCCATATTTGTTTACCTAATTTCTTTCGCTATTAAAATTGAACGCCCCACGTTAAGCAAATGTGCTGCAATATTGTTAGTCATGGCTGGTGTCGTATTGCTCACCCGTGTGTATCAAATCGACAGCAGTGGTATTACTCCTATAGGCGTCATAGCCGGACTTCTTTCAGGTATGTCACTGGCGCTTTTTATTTTTGGCTTTAAATACGCCGCCAGGCAAGGTAGTCCGCAGGCGGTTCTTGCAATCGCATTTTCTACCCTGACACTGGCTCTGGGGACATTAATTGATATAGAGGAAGCCGGCAGAGTCGTGAACTCAGCAGACTGGCCGCTCTTTGCTATTCTCGGAGTACTGGGCGGTGGCGCATCATTTATTCTTTATATTATTGGGCTGAGAAGAACATTGCCCGCGCTGGCATCTATAGTGGCGACAATAGAACCCGTTACGGCAGCGCTATTCGGCGTGATTATTTTAGGTGAGGTGCTGGCTTACACGCAGGTACTAGGAATGCTGATAATACTGGCTACGGTCACTGCGCTGGGTGTTTATTCGAGCAAACAGTGAAGCTTTTGCTCAGATTACCTCAGTGTATTTGTCCGGAACCCTGTTACAATAACCACAGAAACCTGACACAGAAAGTGGCCCCTTTAATGCCTATAAATACGCCTGAAAATATCTCGGATAACACTTCTGAGACTTCACCTGAACTCCTTCACTTTAATCAACTGAACCTGCCGCCAGCGTTACTGACACGGCTTGATGAAATTGGTTACCAACAAATGACACCGGTGCAGTCCTTAAGCTTGCCGGTCATTTTAAATAACACCGACGCCGTTGTTCGCGCTGATACCGGTTCAGGAAAAACCACCGCTTTTGCGCTGACTTTGCTGGCAAAGCTGGAGGCAAAAAGCTTTTCGCCACAGGCGTTGGTATTGTGCCCTACTCGTGAACTCGCCCATCAGGTTGCTGACGAGGTTCGTAAGCTGGCTAAGTCAATGCTTAATATCAAAATACTGACCCTGTGCGGTGGCGAGCCATCACGTATTCAGACCAACTCGCTTGAGCATGGCGCTCATGTTTTAGTTGGCACACCCGGGCGGGTACTTGATCATCTTGAGCAGCGCAATGTTGATTTGTCTATGTTGACGACTCTGGTTCTTGATGAAGCCGACCGAATGTTAGAAATGGGATTTCAGGACAGCCTGAACGCCATCGTTAAACACATTCCAAAAACACGACAGACACTATTATTCAGTGCCACCTACCCTAAAAATATCGCTGCCTTAGCAGAACAGGTGACAACTAAGGCTAGAAATATTGAGGCCATTCAAGAGCAGGCAAAGCCGCAAATTGAGCAGCTCTTTTATGCCATGAATAATGAAGACAGCGCACAGCTGGTAATGAATTTACTGGGCGATCATCAACCCGAAAACTGTCTGGTTTTCTGCAACACCAAGAACGAAGTAAAAGACATTTTTAACACACTTCGGGCCAATAAATTCAGCGTATTGGCTCTGCATGGTGAGCTTGAACAAAAAGATCGCGATCAGGCGATTATACAATTTAGTAATGGCAGTGCTCGCGTACTCATTGCAACCGATGTCGCTTCCCGTGGGCTGGATATCGCCGAACTTGATTTAGTGATTAGCGTTAATATGGCTCATGATTTAGACACTCATACCCACCGCATAGGTCGTACTGGACGCGCGGGCAAAGAAGGCGTCGCAATAACCTTAATTGCGGAAAAAGATGATTATAAAATGCGCTTGCTTGAGGATACTTTTGCCGAACCCATTCAGGTAAAACCTGCGCCAGCGCTGTCTAACAATAGACCGTTGAAAGCCAATATGTCGACCATACAAGTCAGTGGCGGGAAAAAGGACAAGTTGAGACCGGGTGACATTGTTGGCGCCCTAACGAAGGATAACGTTTTAAGTGCTGACGACATTGGAAAAATAAAGCTGGAAAGTACCTTTGGTTTTGTTGCGGTAAACTCCCGTTTGGCTAAGCACGCTTTAGGGCTTATCAATAATAATAAAATAAAAGGTAAGAAGTTTCGGGCAAAAGTACTTTAATTCGCGGTGTCTCAGCCTGCTCTCTTAAATGACAATGTAAAAAGCGGTGATACTCTCTTCGTTCTGAAGAGAATACCACCGCTCACACGCTTAACTATTATTTCAGATCAAAGCGATCTAACTGCATGACTTTCGTCCATGCCTGAACAAAGTCGTTAACAAACTTCTCGTCTGCATCACTCATTGCATACACTTCTGCAACAGCACGCAATTCAGAGTTTGAACCGAAAATCAGATCAACCGTCGTAGCAGTATATTTCTGTTCTCCAGTTTTACGATCAAAGCCTTCGTATATCGCTTCGTTGTCCGATGACTTTTTCCATTCGTTATCCATGCTTAGCAGGTTAACGAAAAAGTCATTATTCAACGTGCCCGGCTGGTCTGTGAAAACACCATGATCACTGTCGTTATAATTAGCGTCCAGCGAACGTAAGCCACCCACTAATACCGTCATTTCCGGTACCGTTAAGGTTAGCTGGTCAGCTTTATCTACCATATGCTGAGCTGGTGAAACACGGTTGCCTTCAGCATAGTAGTTGCGGAATGCGTCAGCTTTAGGCTCAAGGAACGAGAACGAGTTAACGTCCGTCATTTCCTGAGAGGCATCAGTACGACCCGGCTCAAAAGGTACCGTCACATCGTAACCGGCATCTTTCCCCGCTTTTTCAATAGCCGCAGCGCCGCCTAAAACGATAACATCAGCCAAAGACACGTACTTGTCGCCGGACAGCTCATCATTAAAGTCTTCCTGAACGCCTTTCAGCGTATCCAGCACTTTCTTAAGCTCAGCCGGGTTGTTCGCTTCCCAGTTCATCTGAGGCTCTAATGCAATACGAGCGCCGTTAGCACCGCCACGCATGTCAGTACCGCGGAAGCTTGATGCCGAAGCCCAGGCCGTACGAACTAACTGAGGCACGCTAAGGCCTGAGTCCAGAATTGCAACCTTAAGCTGCTCAACGTCATTCTCGTTAATCAGTTCAAAATCGACTGCAGGAATTGGATCCTGCCACAGAAGATCTTCCTGCGGAGCCATATCACCAAGATAACTCTGTTTAGGCCCCATATCGCGGTGCGTCAATTTGAACCAGGCTTTTGCGAACGCCAGTTCAAACTCTTTAGGGTCTTCATGGAAGCGTTTAGCAATTTTGCGATACTCAGGGTCTTCTTTTAGCGAAAGATCCGTCGTAAACATAATAGGTGCGTGACGCTTGCCTTCAACGTGAGCATCAGGAACTAAATTAGACGCCTGACCATCAACAGGGATCCACTGAATAGCACCGGCTGGACTCTTAGTCTGTTCCCACTCAAAACCAAACAGGTTATCCAGATACTGAGTTGTCCAGGCTGTCGGGTTCACTGACCACGCCCCCTCTAAACCACTGGTAATGGTATCTTCGGCGTTACCTTTACCACATTTATTTTTCCAGCCCAGACCTTGCTCTTCAACACCTGCAGCCGCGGGTTCCGCGCCTAAACATTCTTCTGGCTTGTGCGCACCATGTGCCTTACCAAAGGTATGTCCACCGGCAATCAGAGCAACGGTTTCTTCGTCGTTCATTGCCATGCGGCCAAAGGTGTCACGGATGTCCTTCGCAGCCAGTAAAGGATCAGGCTTGCCGTTAGGGCCTTCGGGGTTAACATAAATCAGACCCATCTGAACAGCGGCCAGAGGGTTTTCAAGTTCGCGATCGCCTGAATAACGCTCATCACCCTTTAACCATTCTTTTTCGGGGCCCCAGTAAACAATATCAGGTTCCCAGGCATCTTCACGTCCGCCGGCAAAACCAAAAGTTTCGAAACCCATAGACTCAAGCGCAACGTTACCGGTTAGCACCATCAAGTCAGCCCATGAAATATCTCTTCCGTATTTCTGTTTGACTGGCCATAACAGACGGCGCGCTTTATCCAGACTGACGTTATCCGGCCAGCTGTTCAAAGGTTCAAAACGTTGCTGAGCGCCTGCCGCACCGCCGCGGCCATCCTGAACCCTGTAGGTTCCGGCACCATGCCAGGCCATACGAATAAAGAATGGACCATAATGACCGTAGTCGGCTGGCCACCAGTCCTGATCAGAGGTCATCAGCTCTTCAATGTCTTTTTTAACCTGCTCAAGGTCAAGCTGACTGAAGGCTTCGGCATAATCAAAATCATCGCCGTAAGGGTCTGATTCAGGACTATGTTGACGCAATGGCTCTAAATTGAGCTTATTTGGCCACCAGAAATCGTTCGACTTAGGCTCTGGAGAATTCACCTCATAAGATGCGTTTTCCTGAGCATTTGCAACACCCGTTCCGGCTGAAAACGATATCGCAATCGCTACAGCGGAAAGTAAAGGTACTGTTTTCTTAAACATGATTAATTACCCTTTTCGTTAGACACAATAAGTGCGTCAGTAATATAAAACAAACGCAGTGTTTTAGGGGGCTCAGATAGGCTCGAAAAATAGATTGCCATAATCGGATTGTCAGTCTTGACCCAAAAATTTGAGTCATAAATATGTTAAGAATGTTTAAAAATTGAGGTAAAAATAACGATCTGGGTATATACCTACAACTAAGTTAATTGTTAAAACAGTGTAGGTTTTATTATGAATAAACACAGAAAAAGCTACTTATCACTCTGTACTCTTGCCGCTTTAAGTTCGTTTGCTCTCCAACCGCAGGCTCTGGCTATGCAGCAAGAGCGCAATAAAGATGACGAGGAAGCTATAGAGAAAATTACTGTGGTAGGCAGTAATATTCGGGGGGCGCAAGCTGCCGGACGACTCCCGGTGACTATCCTCGATTCAGATGACATCATTAATACAGGCGCTGTTACTGGGGATGAGCTGCTTCGCTCTATTCCTCAAGTGGGCGATATCAGTTTTAACAACGAGCGATCTATTGGTGGCGTTAATGATGCACGTGGCGATGTCGCTTCCATTAACTTGCGAGGCATAGGCACAGGTAATACCTTAACTCTGCTCAACGGTCGTCGCCTGGTTTTGCACCCGGGAACCCAGACCGAGAACTTTGTTCCTGTTACCACGGTAAACTCAAACACGCTTCCGGTAACCGGCTTAAGACGACTTGAAGTACTTCGTGATGGTGCCTCGGCACTTTATGGAACCGATGCCGTAGCTGGTGTCGTTAATTATGTGCTGAAAAAAGAAGTCACTCAAACTCAGTTAAACCTGAGCGCCGGCAACGCTGAAGGAACTTCAATGCAACAGTACCTTGCCAGCGGTTCAACCGGCGTATTTTTTAACGACAATAAAAGCCATTTAAGTCTGTCTTTCGCTTATTACACCCGTGATGAAATCGGCGCCAATGAGCGCTCATATTCAGCCAGCGAAGACCGTCGTTTTAACGACAGAATACCAGAGGCTTTTGTCGGTGATACCCAATTAGACAACCGTTCGTTATCCAGCCCCTGGGCAATATACGATGGTGAAAATATTGGCCGTTTCCATATTCGCCCGGAATCTATGGGTGATTGCTTTCAAACTTTGTCTGATGGAGTCTGTGCTGCCGAAGGCTCGATTCCCAGAGATATGCGTTACGACTCAGCTCAGGATCAGAGCATGACCTCGGCAATAGACCGGGTAAACCTATTTGCTTATTACACACATTCTCTTGCGCCTAACTTAGAGCTTTTTGGCGAGGCCTTGTACTACGAGGCGCTATCCAAGCGTCGTCGCGAACAAAATGCCAATCTTACCGCGCAGCGCTTCACTATTAGCGAAGATGCCGCTTACAACCCATTTGGCGAAACCGTAACATTACGCAACATACGGCCAATGGATGTCGACCCAAGAAGAATAGAAGTTGAAGACTCCAGTTACCGTCTACTGGGAGGCATAAAAGGTTACTCAGAACAGTGGGAATGGGAATCCGCCCTGCTCTATTCCAGAGCCGACACACTGGATACGGGTTATAACCGCATCCACGTGAGTGCGCTGCAAGAGGCAATTAACTCAACCAATATAGAAGAAGCTTATAATCCATTTATTGGCGGTAACCCGGATAACCTAAATAACGGCACGTCAGTCTATAACTCAGCTGAGGTTATAGCCGGGCTGACCGAAGACATAACCCGCGACAGTACCAGCGAACTAGCGCAATGGGACTTCAAACTATCAAACCCTGTGCTTACATCCTGGTACGCAGGTGACATTGGTATTGCTGCAGGCGTTGAGTATCGCTACGAAGCCTATGCCGATGATCGTCACTACTTGCTGGATGGCTCTAGCCCTTTCTACGATCAAGTCACTGGCGAGCTCATGACCAACTCCGATGTTCTGGGAAGCAGCTTTACACCAGACTCAGAAGGCAGTCGTAACGTCTTCTCAGCTTATACTGAACTCCTGGTACCCCTGCACGAAACCATAGATATGCAACTGGCGCTTCGTTACGAAAGATTTAACGATGTCGGCAGCGTAACCAAACCTAAAGTCGCCCTTAGCTGGTTGCCGATGGACTGGTTGCAATTAAGAGCATCGTACTCCGGTGGTTTCCGCGCACCTAACTTACCTCAGGTGGTTGAGGAAAGTGTTTCCCGAACCAATTCCAGAACCGATCCTGTTATTGATGACCGCTACAGCATAACCGAGATTAGAGGCGGCAATAGCAAACTCACACCAGAAGACGACGAAATTTATAATGTCGGTTTTGCCATTACCCCTTTCGATAACTTTCTTATTACTGTCGATCGCTGGACAATTGAACAAGAAAACGTTGTCGGAATTTTAAACAGCCAAACCCACTTACTTTATGATTCACTGCTGCGTTCACAAGGCAGCTCAAATCCAGCCGTTATACGTAACGATGACCTGGAAGTTGTTTACGTAAATAATCAGTACGACAACCTTGAAGTTCGGGAAATTTCCGGCACCGATATCAGTATTAATTATGAAGTTAACAGTGAGGCATTTGGGTTGTTCAACTTTTCCTTAAATGCAGCTCACTTGCGTAAATTTATGCAAACCCCGGACCCTATAAGTGCCATTGTTCTGGAAGCTCAGGAAAATGGTAACCCTGCCGTTCCTATTGACATTCCGGTGGTTGGCGCAGGTGATTTACGGCAAATGGACGGCAACCCTAAATGGCGTTCGTTTGCTCGTCTAGACTGGGATCTCGGGAACTGGGGCGCGGGTATACGAGTCAACTATGTTGATGACTTTTACGAAACTAGCGTTACAACGTCGGATGGAGACATGATGCCAATTGATAGCTGGATCACAACCGATATCTATCTCGACTACTATTTTAATCAGGAGTCACTCGATGGCTTAAGTCTGCGAATCGGTGCCCGCAATCTGGCTGATAAAAACCCGCCCATTGCAGATGAAAGCTTCGGTTACTTTTCCGATGTTCATTCAAATCGTGGACGTTATACATACGCAACTTTGTCGTGGGCATTTTAGGAGTATAAATGCTCACACTAGCTAATGTTGCGTTATTAAGCCAGTTAGCACTTCAGCAGCCCGGAGAGACGGATAAAAAACCGGAGGACTGCTCTTTTGAGCAGATCGAGTTCACTATCAATTTTGCTGTGGGACGCCTGAACCATTGTGAGAAAACAGGTGATAATCAATACAAGCTTTTTCTGGAGCCTGAACGGGAAAAAATTAACCCAAGTCCCTGGTATGCTTTTGCGGTAAAAAATAAAACTGAAACAAGCCAAACAATCGATATTACTTTGGTCGCCAGTGAAGGGGTTTCTCGATATAAACCCAAACGTAGTGAAGGCGATGATATTTGGCACGCAATTCCATTTTCTGAGGGCGACGGCACGCTTCAATTTGAATTAACCCTTTCAGGCCAAACCAAAGAGTATATTGCCGGACAGGAGATTATTGATAACGTTCATTATATTGAGTGGCTCAGTAGTCTTATTAAAGAGCCGCAACAGACCGAAGTTATTTCTCTTGGTGTCTCCAGTGAAGGGCGTAACCTGGCAGCTCTGGAGCATAGAGTTGAGTCCAGCGATAAATGGATAATTTTAATTGGCCGTCAACACCCTCCCGAAGTTACCGGCGCGTTAGCACTACTGCATTTTGGTGAGTTGCTGTTTAGCGACGAGCCTTACGTCGTTAAATTTCGACAAAAGTACAACATTCTATTGGTACCCAATATGAATCCGGATGGGGTCTATCATGGTAACTGGCGCTTAACCGCGGCAGGCATCGATATGAACAGAGACTGGAAAAATCTGACCCTGCCGGAAACTCAGGCCATGGCTAATTATCTCAAAAAGCTGGTTAAAGACGGCGGCAAAATTGAATTTGCAATTGACTTCCATTCTACCAGAAAAAATGTGTTTTACACCATGCCTGAAGACTACGAACCCCGCAGTGGCGTGCCTTTGAGAAACCCTCAAAGAGTCTACAACTGGATTGAGGAAATTGAAGAACTTGTCGGTTCAGTAGAACTTGATTATCAGCCCGGAGCTCATCCTGAAAGTGGTGTTTTTAAGCAGTTTATCGCTGATGAATTTGCCGCTCACGCGGTGACCTATGAAGTAAGTGACAACGAAGAACGCAATAACATTAAAAAGGTTGCGGAAGCCGCTCTGATCTCTTTAATTAACCGCTTAGATTAAAGGTTTCGTAAAGGGCCTTGCTGACTGACCGAGGTGTAGCTAGCTTTAAAGAGAGATAACCGCTTGGTTACTTTTTTGAATAACTACTCTCAACTAAGGAAGCATTATGAAGAAAACATTAATTGCAATTGCATTGATTGGAACTTCAACTAGCGCGTTTGCCGACTCTCCTAACTGGGATAAAATTCAGGCCTCCTACATAGAAACCGATATTGAAACGCCTATCGACGAAGACATTACAATGGATGGTTACGCCGTAGCCGGCTCGCTTTCATTAAGTGACTCAATTTTTGTATTGGCCAATTTCGACTCCGTTGGTGATGAATCGGATCTCGGTGATGTTGATTTAGATTCACTTAATGCAGGTATCGGCTTTAATCACGGTATCACAGAGTCGACCGACGTCTTCGCCACAGTTACATACGAAAAGCTTGAACTTGTTGGTTCAGTAGACGCCCTTGGCTCAGAATCTTTCGATGAATCAGGATACGGAGCCGGCGTTGGCATTCGTTCAATGATCACCGACTTTTTTGAGCTGTCGGTGAAAGCTGACTATCTGGACATTGATGACGAAAATGGTATTCGTTATGACGCTTCAGCTTTCTTTCACTTAACCAGTAACCTCTCTCTTGGTGTTGGTTATAAACTCTACGATTTAGATGAAATCGATCAGGACGTCGATACTGTCGCCGCAACAGTCCGGTACAGCTTCTAACTCTCAGTCTAAATGCTTAAACGCTGGCGTGCCAACTTCTATAGAGACACGCCAGCACACCACTCCAATATTTTTAATTTTTCTAATTCATTATTTTTACTGCAAAAAACCGATCTAACTTTAAGAAACCTCCGTAGCTCTCTATACTCTATTAGTAAATTTAGAATAAACGCTTAAATTTAAAGCGTAAGAGTACCTATTTTTATACAGGGGAGAGCAAATGAATAAAAAAGAAGAGGAAGTGCTCCGCGGTGACAAAGACCTCGAGCGCGAGCGCAAAGCCGACGACCCAATGATTCCTGACGGTGAAGTCAATCCAATCGATACGGATTACCAAGTAGGACAAGATAACGTTGTTATGAAAGTAGGACCTTTTGGTCTGGATTTCCATAACCGCGTATTCGCTATCTCCGGACTTGCGATCGTCGCCTTTGTGGTGATTACTTTAATGTTCCAGAATCAGGCGGAGCCGGTATTCACAAGTACAAAAAATTGGTTAACCGCTAATTTGGACTGGTTCTTTATTGGTGCAGCTAATATTTTTGTGCTTCTGTGTCTATTCTTAATTGTTTCACCATTAGGGAACGTGCGTTTAGGCGGCACTGAAGCAACCCCCGACTTTTCTTACCTGGGCTGGTTTTCAATGCTGTTTGCCGCAGGCATGGGTATTGGACTCATGTTTTACGGTGTCTCTGAGCCGATTACTCATTTTAGTGCTGCATTTGGTGGAACTGAGTTTAACGCGGATGGTATTCGTACCGACTCAGCACCTCTTGGCGGTGCTGGCGGTGACCAGGCTGCAGCAATAAAATTAGGCATGGCTGCAACCATTTTTCACTGGGCTCTGCACCCATGGGCTATTTATGCCGTTCTTGCTTTAGGTTTAGCCTTATTTTCTTTCAACAAAGGCTTACCATTAACAATACGCTCTATTTTTTACCCAATTCTGGGCGAGCGCGTATGGGGCTGGCCAGGACATATCATTGATATTATCGCAATACTGGCAACCTTATTCGGTCTTGCAACATCACTTGGACTGGGTGCTTCTCAGGCGGCAGCAGGACTAAACTTTTTATTCGGCTGGGCTGAAGGTGATACCACCGATGTGCTGCTGGTTATGGGGATAACCGCTATCGCATTAATTTCAGTTCTTGCAGGCCTGGAAAAAGGTGTACAGCGACTATCGCAAGTGAATATGTCACTGGCGGCTATTCTGATGCTGTTTGTCATTATTGTCGGCCCGACGGTAGCTATTTTCACCGGTTTCGCGGAAAACCTTTACAATTACATTGTTAACCTCCCAGCCCTGTCAAATCCGGTTGGACGAGAAGACCTGGGTTACTCTCAAGGCTGGACATCGTTTTACTGGGCATGGTGGATTGCATGGTCACCTTTTGTAGGTATGTTTATTGCCCGCGTTTCAAGAGGCCGTACAGTGCGTGAGTTCTTAATCTCTGTATTACTGATACCCTCTCTGGCCTGCGTATTTTGGATGACAGTATTCGGTACCGCGGCAATAGAGCAATTCGTTGCGGGAGCTGAGCAAATAGCCAGTGAAAAGCTTTCACTCAAACTGTTTATTATGCTGGGAGGCTTGCCCTGGACAGAAGTAACATCGTTTGTGGGTATTATTCTGGTTATGGTATTTTTCATTACCTCGTCTGATTCAGGCTCGCTGGTTATCGATACCATAAGCGCAGGCGGTAAAGTTGAAGCACCGGTACCTCAGCGTATATTCTGGTGTACGTTTGAAGGGTTAGTCGCAATTGCGCTGATACTTGGCGGTGGTCTCGTTGCCCTGCAGGCAATGTCCTTATCCTTAGGCTTACCGTTTACCATTGTTTTATTGGCTTCCTGTTTTGCAGTCGTTCAGGGATTGCGTTCCGAGCCAAGAGTTGGTAAACCTGCTAAGTAGCTATTAGCGAAAGCTCCTTACCCATTTAAAAGCGGCGCTGAAGCGCCGCTTTTGCTATAACAGGTACAATTATGGAAGCCGAACATCTGGAAATTCTGAATTTTTTACGTCGTTTCCCTCCTTTCAATGAGTTACCTGAAGACGAACTTGTTGAGCTTGCCAAAAACACTGAAATCAGCTATTTCAAAGCCGGCTCTCAAGTACTTGAATATAATGAGTCAATTTCTGATTTATACGTCATTAGGAACGGTTCAGTAGAAACCTACAACCGTAACGGCGACCTGTTTAATCGTTTAAGCGAAGGTGGTTTTTTTGGTGAAGCGGGTTTACTGCGTAAAGGTCGTGTTCGCTACCCCGTCAAAGCACTAGAAGATACGCTTATCTACTTTATTCCCGGCAGTTTATTTAATCGCTTGTTCGATGAATATGACAGCTTTGCCGACGCAGTTGAAGTTGAAGGGCACAGGCGCATAAATCAAGCAGTAAAAGAGCAGGAAAATCGTAATGAATCGCTTTCTGCAACCGTCGATACAATCATTACGCGTGAGCCGGTTTCTATTGATTTGAATGCCAGCATTCATGATGCAGCCGCTAAAATGACAGATGAAAAGGTATCATCACTACTTATTATCGATGAAACACAGCATCTTCCGGTGGGCATTATAACGGACAAAGATCTGCGCAAACGTGTTCTGGCGGTAAACCGCTCCAGCACCCATCCTGTGTCTTCTATAATGACCGAGAACCTGACATTTGTTCAGCATAATAACCGCGTGTTCGAAGCTTTGTTGATAATGATGCGAACCAACCTTCACCATTTGCCGGTGCTGAAAAAAGGTCAGGTTGTAGGTGTCATAGCTTTATCGGATGTGGCACAGCATGAGTCAAAAAGTACTCTGTTTATTGTCAGTGGTATTTTTAAGCAAAACTCTATTGAAGAGCTAACCGAACTTGCAGAAAGTGTCCGCGCCAGTTTTGTGCGCATGGTTAACGAAGATGCGAACTCGCGGATGATAGGTTCGGCAATGGCTACCATTGGTCGTTCGTTCAAACAGCGGCTTTTAGAGCTTGGCGAGGAGAAATTCGGACCGCCACCGGTGCCCTACTGTTTCCTGGCTTTGGGTTCAATGGCACGTGACGAGCAAAGTATTGTCACGGATCAGGACAACGCTATGGTTTTACACGACGATTTTGATCCCAAACAGCACGATGCCTACTTTAAAGAGTTAGCGGGCTTTGTGGCCGACGGCTTAAATGCCTGCGGCTATACCTATTGTACGGGCGGCATTATGGCCACCACCGATGCCTGGCGACAACCGTTAAAAGTGTGGAAAAACTACTTTACCGACTGGATTGAAAACCCGTCACCGGAAAAGCTGCTGCACTCCTCCATATTTTTTGATTTGGACGGCGTCTGGGGGCAACAAAAATTCGCCGATGAGCTCAATTCACTGATACGAAAAAAAGCCAAAGGAAATAAACGGTTTTTAGGCTCTATGGCACGTAATGCGCTAAACCGCACGCCCCCTCTGGGCTTTTTTAAAGACTTTGTCATGGAAAAAGATGGCAAACACCGTGACAGCATCAATACCAAACGTCGCGGCACCGGCCCTGTTGCAGATTTGATCCGTGTTCATGCTCTGGCCATTGCTTCATCACAGCGCAATTCCTTTACTCGTCTTGAAGACATTATTGATTCACAAATTTTGCCACAAGGTCGCGGACCAGATTTACGTGATGCTCTGGAATTAATTTCTATGGTGAGAATTCGACATCAGGCGTTAGCCATTTCGGCGGGTGAAGTGCCTGACAATAACGTTGCTCCGGAAGACTTATCTCATTTTGAGCGTAAAAACTTAAAAGACGCCTTTCAAATTCTAAGTAACGCACAAAAATATTTGCGTTACCGTTACTCGGGAGGCTAGGCAATGCTTTATCTTGCCCCGGAAAACAAACAAAAACAAAAGCCCAGAAAATCTAAGAACATTGACTGGCCCAAACAATTTGAAACCTTAGAACAGCTGAGCCACTCTCAGGCGCTTAAACGGTATTACAGTCAGGGCATCAGTTCGCCGGATACGCCCATTAATAAAACGCCCATGGTTGCCGTCGACTTTGAAACCACGGGCTTAGATCCTGAACAGCATGGCATAGTCAGCATCGCCGCAATACCTATGACCACAGAGCGGATTTTATTTTCAGAGGCAAAAAGCTGGGTTGTTAAACCACGACGCAGTCTTACGGATGAATCCGTCGTTATACATGGTATTACTCATAGCGAAATTGAACACGCCCCCGATTTAGAAAGTATTATTGATGAGCTACTGGAGCTTGTCGCCGGAAAAGTCTGGGTTGTTCATTACCACGGCATTGAACGCCCTTTCCTGCAACGGGGAATTAAAGAACGCCTGCACGAAAACATCCAGTTTCCGCTTATTGATACAATGGAAATTGAAGCTCGATTCCACCGTAAACCGTTATCCTTCTGGCAAAAACTACTTGGAAAAAAACCGGAATCAATTCGCCTTGCGGACAGTCGTACCCGCTATAACCTACCTTTTTATCCGCCGCATAATGCGTTAACTGACGCACTGGCATGTGCGGAACTTCTGCAGGCTCAGATAGCCTATCACTTTGAGCCAGATACCCCACTTGGTGAGATTTGGCTGCCTTGATCTACTCGTTGGGAGGTACGCCTTAAAGGTGAGCGATTGTCGCGCCTAAGCCGAAATATAATATTCAATTTCGGCTTAGGCGAATCGAGGGCAAATATGAACTGGCTGGGCAATTTATCAATGCGCAACAAACTACTGTTGTTGGTGCTTCCCCCCTTATTTATGATGATGTTTCTTGCGGTAACGAACTTAGTTTCGACATATCAGCGTTACTCAGAAGCACACCATATTGAATTATTAACTGATTTAACCGTTGCCAGTGCTCCCGTGGTTGGGGCCTTACAACGTGAACGTGGTCTTTCAGCACTGACTATGGCCTCTGGCTTCAGTCAGAATAATGTAGACAATTTACAGCGGCAGCGCGATGAGCTGGATCAATTTATTAACCAGTTCTTAACTAAAACACAAAATATTGCAGCTGAAATAACTTTTTCAAAGAAAATTCAGCAGAAAATTGAAGCTGTACAAAACAATAAACTGGATGAGTGGCGCGGTAAAATAGACAGCCGCCAAATGGATCGCCAGCAAATGGTGAACCTTTATACTCAAGCCATAAGCTCATTACTTAGTGTTGTCGACGATGTCATTGCTGAGTCCTCAAATTCGCAAATTACGCGGGAACTCAGCACCTATTCTTTAATAGCAAATACAGCCGAAGCGGCAGGAAAAGAACGAGCGTCTGTCGCTGCTTATTTAGCCTCCGGACAAGCCAATACGAAAGAACTGGCTAAACTGCAAAGTTTGTCCGGACAACAGCATGCGCTATTGGATAACGCCTTCTATGCCGCGAATAAGTCGTTAAAACCGCTGATAGAAGAACTGATAAATTCGTCTCAGCTGGCTAAAGTAAAAGCCACACGCGAGCAGCTTCTGGAAAGCGATGTTTTTTCTCAACTGAGTGGTATGGAATGGTTCCAACTCAGTACTCAATATATCACCAGAATCAATAAAGCGAATCAGGCGGTGCTCGAAGTCGTTAGTGAATCCTCTATAGCAACAGCAAGCGAAACGTTAAGCCAGTTGTGGCTGTTAGTTATTCTGATTTCTGCTTTTATCCTGGCGATTGTAGTACTCACGTTCTTTATTCTGAAAGGAATATACAGCCAGGTAAGAGAGCTCCTCGAAGGCATAGACTTTGTAATGAAAAACAAAGATTTACGCCGGAAAGTTTCAAGTAAAACAACGGATGAACTGGGGAATATTGGTTCGGCTTTTAACCAGTTGCTGGAGAAGTTTAACGCTTCTTTGAATAAAATTGATCAAATGAGTGTTCAGCTTGCCACGGCAACCGAAGAAACAAGCTCTACTGCTTCGCAAAACTCGGAGCAAATAACCCGTCAGCAAAAACAAACCGAACAGGTCGCTACTGCCACTGAAGAAATGAGCGCTACCGCATCAGAAATTAGCGAGAATATTCAACGCGTTGTCGATGCTGCCGATAGTTCCATCAACAGCAAAAACAAAGGTGAAGCCGCTGTTCGCGAAAGTATCAACAGTGTCAGAGCCTTAGCTTCTGCGATAGGAAATGTAGGCGAAGTAATTAGTCAATTGCAGGAACGCAGCGTTAACATTAATCGCGTTATTGACGTTATTCAAAATGTCGCCGACCAGACTAATTTACTTGCGCTAAATGCTGCAATCGAAGCCGCTCGCGCAGGCGAACATGGTCGTGGTTTTTCAGTTGTGGCTGACGAGGTGCGAAAATTAGCAAGCCAGACTCATAATTCAACCAATGAAATTTCTGAAATGCTGACCGGTTTTCAGCAGCTATCAGATGCCGCCTATAAAGATGTGAATGAAAGTAAATCTATAGCCACAGCAACAGAGGAGCAAGCCAGAGAGCTAGAACAGGCTTTTGCAGTCATATCTGAGGACATAAATAGTATCTCCGAAATGTCGACTCAAATAGCGACCGCATCTGAAGAGCAAGTTGCTGTAGCAAAAGATATTGCCAACAATATGGAGTCAGTTAATGAAGCGTCGCTTCTTATTCTGACAGGCTCGCAGGAGATTAAGAGCGTAACCGAGGAACAGGCTAAATCGGCCAGAGAATTACAAGATTTAGCGATGGAGTTTAAAACCGCTTAATTGTTACCTCAATGACTATAAGGCCTGACTTTTTTATTGTCGGGCTTTCTGTTCTCAGGCCGCTCAGAAAAGAGTCTGCGGGTAATTTCTTGTTTAATTCAACGCGTGTGAAGTTAAGTAAAAAGTCTGGACTCTGACGCTAATTAATATCACCCTTGCTCTCTTAGTCTCAAAAAAACCACATCAGAAATTGGTTTTATAAAAAGCAAAAAGGTAACAATAATGAAAATCCGGCTTTCCATGCTTACTTTACTTTTAGGAACAGCATTATCTCATACCTCGATCGCTCAGGATCAAGTGATTAAACCAGCTCCCAGGGTTTCAACTCAGGCTCAGGCTGAGTTTTTTGCTGCTATAAACAAGCTTTGTGGTAATTCTTATGTAGGCGAGGTAACAGTCGATACGCCAACGTCAGAAGGGTTCGAAGGTGACTTAGTGATGCACGTTCGTAAGTGTGGTGAACAACGAATCGAAATCCCTTTTCATGTCGGAGACAACCACTCGCGCACCTGGATATTAACCCAAACAGGTTCCGGTATTAGCCTAAAACACGATCACCGTAAACCTGACGGCAACTATGATCCGTTAACTATGTATGGCGGACATACCACTGACAAGGGCTATGCAACTGCACAATCCTTTCCTGTAGATGCCTATTCTAAAGAGTTATTTATTGAACTTGGCGTCCCGCAATCAAATACAAACACCTGGCAAATGTACATTCACGACAATACCTTTACGTATCGTTTGGTTAGAGAAGGTCGCGAGTTTCGGGTGGACTTTGACTTAACGGAGCCGGTTGAAACACCAGCTACTCCATGGGGATACGCGGACTAAGGTTTGCCGAGTAAAACTAATTAATATCGCTCCAGTGCGTATTTTTATTACTTTTTTCTTCCTTTTCCATTAGCACCAGAGTGAGATAAATTTTGGTGGGCAGCGACAGAATAACGCCAACAGCATTCATCGCTGCCCCCAAAATATAGCCACGAAAATCAATATCATCGTTGCCAATAGTCACAGCCAGCACAACATGCCCTAACAAAATTAGGGTAATGCCGGTGATCATGGCAATTTTGAGTAACTTGACTTGCGTGGCTTTTTCCACTTAAAGAACGTCCCCCGGAATACACACCTGCCCTTCCATTAACACTCGGGCACTGCGACTCATAATGGCTTTAATGGCTGTCCATTGACCATTCACCTGTTTACATTCAGCGCCTACTTGCAAGGTACCTGAAGGATGGCCGAAATTCACCATAGTACGGTCTTTACCGCCCGCGGCTAAATTAACGGTTGTACCTGGAATAGCTGCAGCAGTGCCGATAGCAACAGCAGCAGTGCCCATCATGGCGTGATGCAATTTTCCCATCGACATCGCCCTTACCAGCAAGTCAATGTCGTTGGCCTTAATGACCTTGCCACTGGATGCGGTGTAGTCTTTTGGCGTTGCCACAAAAGCCACTTTAGGCGTGTGTTGCCGGTTAGCCGCCTCGCTAATGTCGTCAATCAAGCCCATCTTCACCGCACCATAGGCACGGATGGTTTCAAAGCGCTCCAGTGCTTCAGGACTGCCGTTAATGACTTCCTGCAACTCAGTACCGTCGTATCCAATTTCCTCCGCATTGAGGAAAATGGTCGGGATGCCCGCATTAATCATCGTAGCTTTTAATGTACCAATGCCAGGAACCTCTAAATCATCGATTAAGTTACCGGTCGGAAACATGGATTCGCCGTCGGCAGACGGGTCCATAAACTCCACCGGAACTTCAGCCGCCGGGAAGGTGACACCGTCCAGAATAAAGTCACCGGTTTCCTGCACTTCGCCATTAACCATAGGCACTTTATTGACAATGGTTTTGCCAATATTGGCTTGCCAGATGCGCACTTCGCACACACCGTTTTCAGGTAAACGCTCAGCATCGACAAGACCGTTAGCAATAGCAAATGGTCCTACTGCCGAAGATAAATTCCCGCAGTTTCCGCTCCAGTCGACAAAAGGCTTATCAATAGACACCTGACCGAACAGGTAGTCTACGTCATGGCCTGGTTGCTCACTTTTAGAGACGATAACCGTTTTGCTGGTACTCGAGGTCGCACCTCCCATACCGTCGGTATGCTTGGCATAAGGATCCGGGCTACCGATTACACGCATCAGCATGGCATCACGCACAGCACCCGGCTGTTGTGCCGGTTCGGGTAAGTCCTGCAAACGGAAAAATACGCCTTTCGAGGTCCCGCCACGCATATAGGTGGCGGGAATTTTAATTTGTGGTTTCTGCTTCATTATTAGAACTCCTTAGCTTGCTTCTGCTTCTAAAAAGTCCTGAGCAAAACGTTGCAGCACACCGCCGGCTTCATAAATTGACACTTCTTCTTTGGTGTCTAAGCGGCACTGTACCGGCACTTCTTCACTGTCACCATTGGCACGATGAATCACCAGCGTTAGCTTAGACCCGGCCTCAGGTGTACCTTTCACATCAAAGGTTTCAGTGCCGTCAATATTCAGCGTTTTACGTGTAGTGCCCTCTTCAAACTGCAGCGGTAATACGCCCATACCAATTAAGTTGGTACGGTGAATACGCTCAAAACCTTCGGCAACAATGACTTCAACACCCGCTAAGCGCACACCTTTTGCCGCCCAGTCGCGTGACGAGCCCTGACCGTAGTCTGCACCAGCGACAATAATCAGCGGCTGTTTGTTTTCCATATAGTGTTCAATGGCTTCCCACATGCGCACGGTTTTACCTTCCGGCTCAATGCGTGCCAGCGAGCCCTGAATGACTTTACCGTCTTCGCCTTTCACCATTTCATTAAACAGTTTCGGGTTAGCAAAGGTCGCGCGCTGCGCTGTTAAATGGTCGCCACGATGCGTTGCGTAAGAGTTAAAATCCTCTTCCGGCACACCCATTTTCGCCAGATACTCACCCGCCGCACTGTCAGCCATAATGGCGTTTGACGGTGACAAATGGTCGGTGGTGATGTTATCACCCAGCACGGCTAACGGGCGCATGCCCTTCATGGTACGTTCTGCAGCTAATGCGCCTTCCCAATATGGCGGACGACGAATATAAGTGGTTTGCGGGCGCCAGTCATATAGCGGATTGTTTTTCTCGCCGTAATCCACCGACAGGTCAAACATCGGGTCATACACCTTACGGAATTGCTCAGGCTTAACGCTCTGTTTCACAATGGCATCAATTTCTTCGTCGCTTGGCCAAATGTCTTTCAGCGTTACCGGATTACCGTCAGGGTCAATGCCCAATACGTCTTTCTCAATATCAAAACGAATGGTACCCGCTATGGCGTAGGCTACGACCAATGGTGGAGACGCCAAAAACGCCTGCTTAGCATATGGGTGAATGCGGCCATCAAAGTTACGGTTACCGGATAGTACCGCTGTGGAGAACAAGTCGCGGTCAATGATTTCCTGCTGTATCTTCGGATCTAAAGAACCACTCATGCCGTTACAGGTGGTACAGGCAAACGCCACCACGCCAAAGCCTAAATCTTCCAACTCAGGCAACAATTCAGCTTCTTCCAGATACATTTTGACCGTCTTAGATCCCGGTGCCAGCGATGATTTCACCCATGGCTTACGGGTTAACCCCAACTTGTTCGCGTTACGGGCAATAAGGCCAGCCGCAATCATATTGCGTGGGTTACTGGTATTAGTACAGCTGGTAATAGCCGCAATAATCACCGCTCCGTCAGGCATTTTGCCCTCTTCCGGGTTCTCAATGTGCTTCGCAACACCACGCTCCGACAGTTCCGATGCCGGTAGCAGCGAATGCGGGTTCGAAGGCCCGGCCAGGTTACGCTTAACTTTCGATAAATCGAACTTAAGTACTCGGCCATATTCGGCAGACTTTAAGCTGTCGGCCCACAATCCGGTTTCTTTGGCAAAATGCTCAACCAATTCTACCTGGTCATCGTCACGACCGGTCAGTTTCAGGTAATCAATAGTTTGATCATCAATATAGAACATGGCCGCAGTCGCGCCGTATTCCGGTGTCATATTAGAAATGGTTGCACGGTCGCCAACGGTTAAAGCTTCTGCACCTTCGCCGTAAAACTCCAGGTAGGCGCCAACGACACGCTCTTTACGCAAGAACTCGGTCATTTCCAACACTAAATCCGTGCTGGTAATACCCGGTTGCAGTTTACCGCTCAGCTCAACGCCAATAATGTCAGGCAAGCGCATATAAGATGCACGCCCCAGCATAACGCTTTCCGCTTCCAGGCCACCAACACCGACAGAGATAACACCTAAGGCATCAACCATTGGCGTATGGCTGTCAGTACCTACACAGGTATCGACAAAAGCGACATTGTCACGTACCTGAACTACCGGGGACATTTTCTCCAGGTTGATCTGGTGCATAATGCCGTTGCCGGGAGGAATGACATCAACGTTTTTAAAAGCCGTTTTGGTCCAGTTAATAAAGTGAAAACGGTCATCGTTACGACGGTCTTCAATAGCCCGGTTTTTTTCAAAAGCGTCTTTATCAAAACCTGCATGCTCAACGGCCAGTGAATGATCAACAATCAACTGGGTTGGTACCACAGGGTTCACTTTGGCGGGGTCCCCGCCTTTTTCAGCAATGGCGTCACGCAATCCGGCTAAATCCACTAAGGCTGTCTGACCTAAAATATCATGACAGACAACGCGTGCCGGGAACCATGGGAAATCGTGTTCTTTTTTGCGGTAAATCAACTGTTCTAACGATTGCGTCAGAATATCCGCCGGGCAGCGACGGACTAAGTTTTCAGCTAATACACGGGAAGTATAAGGCAGGCGCGCATAGGCACCCGGTTCAATCGCATCTACAGCGGCTTGAGTATCAAAGTACTCGAGCGTAGTACCAGCGAGTTTTTTACGGTATGAAGTCATGAGTTACCACTTATCGTCATGGTTAAACGAAAAAAGGAGCAGTAGATGACTGCTCCTGTACTATTTATCAGTCGAAGAACAGATTAACGCTCTTCTAAAGCCGGAACTTTACGCGGCTCGGGGCCTGTATAATCGGCACTTGGGCGGATAATACGGTTGTTTGCACGCTGCTCTTTCACATGAGCGGTCCAGCCGGTCACACGCGACATAACAAAGATTGGTGTAAACAATTTGGTTGGAATACCCATGTAGTGATAAGCCGATGCATGGAAGAAATCCGCATTCGGGAACAATTTCTTCTCGTCCCACATGACTTTTTCACAACGCACAGACACGTCGTACAAGCGGCTATCACCCACTTCTTCCGACAGCTTCTTAGACCAGGCTTTAATCACGTCGTTACGCGGATCAAAATCACGGTAAATGGCATGACCAAAACCCATGATTTTCTCTTTGCGTTCCAGCATGCCTTTCAGTTTCTGCTCGGCATCGTCAGCGTCTTTCATGCCCTCAATCAGCTCCATTGCCGCTTCGTTTGCACCACCATGAAGTGGCCCGCGTAATGAACCAATGGCACCGGTCACACAAGAGTGAATATCTGACAAGGTTGAAGCACAAACACGAGCCGTAAAGGTTGATGCGTTAAACTCATGCTCAGCATAAAGAATTAACGAAGTGTTCATTACTGCTGCGTGCAGCTCTGAAGGTGCTTTGTCGTGTAACAAGCGCAGGAAGTGTGCACCAATAGACTCTTCTTCAGAATCGGTATCAATACGCACGCCGTCGTGAGTATAGCGGTACCAGTACAGTACGATACCCGGGAAAGTCGCCAGCAAACGTTCGATGTGATCATCCGCTTCATCAAAGCTTTCTTCCGTTTCCAGGTTACCCAGCATAGAACAACCGGTACGCATAACATCCATTGGATGCGCTGATTTTGGAATACGCTCAAGTACGTCTTTAACTTCCTGAGGTAAAGTACGCAGCGACTTCAAGCGCTTTTTGTAGTCTGTTAGCTGTTGCTTATTCGGCAACTCGCCTTTCGCTAAAAGGTAAGCCACTTCTTCAAAACTGACTTTTTCCGCCAGTTCAGAAATGTCATAGCCACGGTAGGTTAAACCTGAACCGCTTTTACCAACAGTACATAGTGCCGTTTCGCCGGCTGACTGTCCGCGCAAACCTGCGCCACTTAGTTTCTTCTCTGCCATAATGTTGTTCCCTTCTTAATTTTTGTATTTGATATCTGCCATCGCTCGTAGCCTGACGTTTACGTCAGGAACGATATCTCACCTGACATAAATGTCAGGCTACTTTTTAAATAATTGGTCTAACTTTTCTTCAAAATCGTGATAGTTCAAAAAGTCATACAACTCTGCGCGAGTCTGCATGTCATCAATGACGGCTTTCTGATCGCCGTTCTCTAAAATACTATTGTAGACGTTAAGTGCGGCTTTGTTCATTGCCCGGAATGCACTTAAGGGGTAAAGAACAATTTCCACCCCAACATCAGCTAACTCCTGTTTATTAAACAATGGCGTAGCGCCAAATTCAGTGATATTGGCCAGAACCGGTACATTCAAGGCTTCGGTGAAGGCTTTATATTGATCAAGCGTATGAACGGCTTCTGCAAAAATGGCATCAGCGCCGGCATCCACACAAGCCTGTGCACGTTCAATAGCGGCCTCCAGACCTTGTTGTTGTAGTGCATCAGTACGCGCCATAATAAGGAACTGGTCGTCAATACGTGCATCTACGGCTGCTTTCACTCGGTCAACCATCTCTTCCTGCGTCACAATTTCTTTATTTGGGCGGTGGCCACAGCGCTTTTGAGCCACCTGGTCTTCAATGTGCATTCCGGCAGCACCGGCACGTGTCATTTCCTGAACGGTACGGGCAATATTAAAAGCGCCGCCCCAGCCTGTGTCAGCATCAACTAACAAAGGGAGATCGGTTGCTGCAGTAATACGGCGAATGTCTTCACAAACATCATTTAACGAGGTCATGCCTAAGTCAGGTAAACCGAAAGACGCATTCGCTACCCCAGCGCCAGACAGGTATAGCGCTTTGTGCCCAACCTTTTCTGCCATCATTGCTGTGTAGGCGTTAATGGTGCCAACAATCTGTAAAGGATTTTCGTCGGCAATAGCTTGGCGCAACTTAGCACCCGGGCTTGTCATATGAGTCATGATGTTTCCTTTTCTGTTTGTAACCGTAATTCAATGTTTTTACGAGACGCGCCAATATGCCGGCGCATTAGCAGATCGGCCAATTCACCATCGCGATTAGCAATAGCATTAATAATGGCTTTATGTTCATCGAAGGCGCGCGAAACTCTCGGGCCATTCATACCCATCTGTACTCGATACATACGGACAAGATAGTAGAGTTCGTCGCAAAGCATATTAATTAAATACTGATTTTTACTGCCTAGTATAATGCGATAGTGAAAATCTAAATCACCGGCTTCCTGATAGTAACTCTCACCTTCACGAACCCGCTGAGTTTGCAGATGCTTATCTAAAAGCTGCCTTAACTCGTCAATTTCATTGTCGGGCATTTGCTCTGCCGCTAAACGACAGGCCAGGCCTTCAAGCTCTTCCCGTATTTGATATAACGAAATTAATCCTTCCAGAGACAGGGTAACCACTCTGGCACCCGCATTCGGAATTCGTTCAATAAGATGGCAACGCTCAAGTCTGGCTAAAGCTTCACGCAATGGCGCTCTGCTGACATTGAAACGCCGGGCAAGCTCCGGTTCGCTAATTTTGCAACCCGCCGCAATATCTCCTTCGACAATAGCGCGCTGTATTTCAAACAAAACGCGGTCTGATGAAGTAATGGCGGAACGTTCTAAAGGGCTGACTATTTGCATTAATTGTCGACAGTAATTATTGATTTAGCTATTTTCCACGAAAAAACCGATATTTGCAAGGCGAACTAAATTAAATTGTCGACAATCTAAAATCGATTGTTTTTATCACTAATACCTTTCAATATAGCAACTATCACTTTATCAGGACTACAGAGATCAACATGTTCGAATGGATTACCATGCCAGAAGCCTGGATTGCGCTGGCAACCTTAACCGCGTTAGAAATTGTGCTGGGTATTGATAACATCATTTTTATTTCCATTTTAGTTGGGCGCCTACCTGAGCATCAACGAGACAAAGCCCGCACCATAGGCTTAGGTCTGGCTATGGGCACGCGGTTACTCCTGCTCTTTTCCCTAACATGGGTAATGACTCTTACCGATCCGCTATTCAGTATCTTTGCAGAGGAAATTTCAGGGCGCGATCTAATCTTGCTGTTAGGTGGTTTATTTCTTCTTGGAAAAAGCACGTTAGAAATTCACCATGCACTGGAAGGTGATTCGCAAACAGAAAAATCCCCTGTCGCCGCTTCTTTTATCGGCATTCTTATACAGATAGCCATTCTGGACGTTGTTTTTTCGCTGGATTCAGTCATTACAGCTGTTGGCCTGGCTGAACAGTTAAGTGTTATGGTCATTGCCGTAATTATTTCGGTAGGTGTCATGTTGGTGGCAGCAAAGTCGGTCAGCGATTTTGTCGACAAACACCCGACCATTAAAATGTTGGCTCTTAGCTTTTTAATTTTAATAGGCATGACCTTAGTTGGCGAAGGATTCGGATTTCACGTACCTAAAGGCTATGTCTATTTCGCTATGGCGTTCTCTCTTGCAGTTGAAATGCTCAATCTTAAAATACGATCTAACCGCAAAAAGCCGAAACCAGTGGAGTTGCGCAAGGGTATACCGGGAGATAAACATCCTAAAAATTGAGTATTTCATCGTTTTCGGTTTTATTTCACGGCGGTCGCTAGTAAAGTAACGCCACTTTTTTTGACTTATACCAAAGTCGAACAGGACCAAAGTTTCAATAACTAAACGGATAATAACAATGGATCCAACAAAAATAGTCGACAAAGACGCAAGTTTTTTCGGACAACCAGGGGGCTTACAAACCCTGTTTTTTACCGAAATGTGGGAGCGCATGAGTTACTACGGTATGCGCGCATTGCTGGTTCTTTTTATGACCGCAAGCTTACAAGAAGGTGGTTTAGCTTTAACGGTAGCCTCTGCCACAGCTATTTATGGTTTATATACTGGTGCCGTTTACTTTATGGGCCTGCCCGGCGGCTGGATATCTGACCGTTTATTAGGTGGGCAAAAAGCGACATGGTATGGCGGCATTGTGATTATGTTAGGTCACATTGTTTTAGCAATACCAAGTACAGCCAGCTTTTTTATCGGCATGATTTTAGTCGTTCTGGGCACTGGCTTATTAAAACCAAACATCACAGCAATGGTTGGACAGCTCTACGGTCCCAATGACGATCGACGTGATGGTGGCTATACCCTGTATTACATGGGTATTAATTTTGGTTCCATCATTGGGTATCTGGTAACAGGCTATTTGCAAGTAGAAGCGGGTTATCACTGGGGCTTTGGTGCTGCAGCAGTTGGTATGGCATTGGGCCTTATTCAGTATCGATTAACCTTACCAAAGCTAAAAGGTGTGGGGGCAAAACCTCCTAAACCTCTAAGCGCTGCCGGAATGAAACGCAGCTGGATCGTTATCGGGGTACTGTTAGCGGGCTTAGCAATCATTACAGCACTTGCATTAAATGGCATTATTATTATTGATCCCATCGTTGTCGCCAGTAATGTTGCTATTGTATTTACGGTTATTTTCTTCGGATATTACGCTAGTATTTTCTTATTCGGTAAACTAACCAAAAATGAAATGAAGCGACTGGGAGCACTATTTCTAGTGTGTATCGCATCGACCATGTTCTGGGCAGGTTTTGAACAAGCGGGCTCTTCATTTAACCTGTTTGCTCGTGACTTAACAGACCGAATGGTAGGAAGCTTTGAGATCCCCACGACTTGGTTCCAAATGCTTAACTCAATTTTTCTGGTCATCATGTCGCCATTTTTTGCAGCGCTATGGATTAATTTGAGCAAACGCATGATTAACCCGTCGTATGGCTTCAAAAGTGCGATTGGTCTCATCATTATGGCCACCGGTTTCATCGTCATGTTCTTTGCTTCTCAAGCGGCTGCCAGTGGATTGAAGGTAGCTCCTTATTGGCTGGTTGCCGTTTACTTTATTCATACCGTCGGTGAGCTGTGCTTAAGTCCAGTCGCGTTAAGTGCTGTCAGTAAGTTATCACCCAAACGCATGGCCGGTCAGATGATGGGGATATTTGTACTCACCTACTCTGTCGGTAACGTCGTAGCCGGTATTCTTGCTGGCGGGTTAGATCCTGAAAATCCTGCGGCGATGCCTGAGCTATTCTGGACCATATTCTTATTTGGTGTCACTGTTGGTGCTATTGTATTTGTACTTGCTCTGTTTACCCGTAAATGGGAAAAACTCCCACCTGACGACGATAATGCTGACAATGATGACCACCCAGGTGCTGTCATTGATGCTAATGAGCCTGTCGGCAAACCATAATTCACTTCTTTGTAAAAAACTGCTAGAAAGGGACCTTCAGGTCCCTTTTTTAATATCGGTAGCACTATGCTAAAAAACATCATTCTCCTCGCCGGCCTAACTTGCAGTACTGCCTTTTCCGCTAATCTGTTTGCTGAAAATATAACCCCCCTACCTCTTAAACAACGTGCAGAGGTTATTGATGATCTTCTTCAGAAACGAGTACAGCAACTACTCCCTGAGTTAATGCAACAAAATGACATTGATATGTGGGTATTAATAAGTCGCGAGTACAACGAAGATCCAATTCTTAAAACCTTTCTGCCCAGCGACTGGTTATCTGCAAGACGAAGAACCATCTTAGTTATCCATAAGCCGGGCAATGGTGAGAATCTGGAAACCTTAGCAATAGCCCGTTATAACGTTGGTGAGGTATTTAAAAGCGCCTGGAACCCAGAGCAACAACCTAATCAATGGCAACGCCTGACGGAAGTCATTACCGAGCGTAACCCAGGTTCTATTGCAATTAATCAATCGAAAGACTTCGCTCAGGCCGACGGGATTACAGCAACGGATAAAGAGCTTTTCATGGCCGCTTTACCTGACAATTTAAAAGATAAAATGGTCAGTGCAGAGCCGCTTGCCGTCTCCTGGCTTGAAAAACGAATAGAAGCAGAACTGCCCTATTATCGTAATGCCGTTAAGCTTGCGCACCAGATTATCGCCGAGGGGTTTTCAAACAAAGTAATCTCGGTTGGTGAGACCACCACAGAAGACCTTCAATGGTGGTTCCGTGAGCGTGCTGCACAAGAGAACCTGCCCGTTTGGTTCCATCCTTCCGTGAGTGTGCAGCGTATCGATGACCCTCAACCCGGGCATCCGCGTTCAACCGGAATCGTCATACAACCGGGCGACTTATTGCACGTGGACTTTGGCATTACCTACCTGCGCTTAAATACCGATACTCAGCAACATGCCTATGTTTTAAAAGAAGGTGAGTCAGACGCTCCTGAAGCCCTAAAACAAGCACTAATCAATGCTAATCAGCTACAGGATATTTTGACCAAACAGTTTGAAGAGACACGTTCAGGCAATGACATTTTGCTCGCCGCATTAGAAGAAGCCAGAAGCGAAGGTCTGGAGCCCATGATTTATACTCACCCTATTGGTTATTACGGCCATGGATCAGGGCCAACCATTGGTATGTGGGACAAACAGCACGCAATACCAGGTGGAGGAGAATACCCGTTATTTTCTAATACGGCTTATTCTATAGAACTAAATAACAAAACCACATTCAAGGATAAAGCCGTCACCATCATGCTGGAAGAGGATGCATTTTTTGATGGTGACGGAGTTAGCTACTTAAACGGCAGACAACAGTCCTTTCATCTTATCGATTAGGCTTTTCTGAAACATAAATAGTAATGTGCCCGGCGGCTACAACCGTGCCGTCGCTACGCTTGGCTTCTACGGATATAGGCTGGTCGCCCGGTTGCCAGGTGGACTCTGAGCTGGATGCTTCTATGGTCACATCGCTTTCAGTTTTCGCCAGATACTGCACGTTCATGCCTTTCGGTAACCAACGCAGATGTTTAGGAATCGACGCCTCGGCTAATGCCCCCATCGCCATTTCCATACCGTTACACACAGCAATGGCATGCACGGTGCCTATGTGGTTCTGTACCGCCTTTCGCTTCTTAAACGTCAGCTGGCAGAAGTTCGGTTTTAATTCGGTAATAAGCGGCTTAATTGTTTTAAAGTAAGGAGCTTTTCGGGCAAACATTGCAGAGAAAATCTTACGCCCAAAAGGCAGTTTTAAGCAGCGTTCGTATAAATTAATTAGGTAGTTGCCAGTTGCCAAAATCGTTACTCCAGACCTTTGTTAATAAAAACCTTGTTTCAGAATGTACTAATGTACAGACAAAAAATACAGATATAAAAAAAGCAGGCCGCAGCCTGCTTCTTATAGTTAGAGCTTAGCTTACACTATGTAAATTATAAGCTGCCAAGTGTTTCATTTAGTACTGAACATGGACGCATTGCTGCAGATACTTTATCTGTGTTTGGCTGATAGTAACCACCAATGTCCACTTTAACGCCCTGAATTTCGTTCAGCTCATTGATAATCGCCTGCTCGTTACCAGACAGTTTTTCAAACAACTTACTGAAACGTTCTTTCAGCTCGGCATCTTCGTTCTGGTTAGCCAGTGCTTCTGCCCAGTACATAGCCAGGTAGAAGTGTGAACCACGGTTATCAATTTCGCCAACTTTACGCGATGGCGATTTGTTTTCTTCCAGGAACTTAGCTGTTGCCAGATCTAAGCTGTCGGCCAACACTAAAGCACGTTTGTTATCAAAAGTACGGCTTAAGTGCTCGAGAGAAGCCGCTAACGCCAAAAATTCACCTAAAGAGTCCCAGCGTAAGTGGTTCTCTTCAACAAACTGCTGTACGTGTTTAGGCGCTGAACCGCCGGCACCGGTTTCAAACAAACCACCGCCGTTCATTAATGGAACAATTGACAGCATTTTCGCTGAGGTGCCCAGTTCCAGAATTGGGAACAAGTCAGTCAGGTAGTCACGCAATACGTTACCGGTAACAGAAATGGTGTCTTTGCCTTCTTTCACACGCTGTAACGTGTGGCGAGTCGCTTCAACCGGTGCCATAATCTGAATGTCCAGACCGTCAGTGTCGTGCTCTTTTAAGTACTCTTCCACTTTCTTAATCAATTGAGCATCGTGGGCACGGTTGCTGTCTAACCAAAATACTGCCGGCATACCGCTTAAGCGTGAACGATTAACCGCTAGCTTAACCCAGTCGCGGATAGGTGCGTCTTTCACCTGACACATGCGCCAGATATCACCTTCTTCTACTTTGTGTTCGAAAACGACATCACCGGCTTTATTGAAAACTTTCACCACTCCGTTCGCAGGAATTTCAAACGTCTTATCGTGCGAACCATACTCTTCTGCTTTTTGCGCCATTAAGCCAACGTTAGGCACTGTGCCCATAGTTGCCGGATCAAAGGCACCGTTTTCACGACAGAAGTCGATGGTTTCCTGATAAACGCCAGCATAGCTGCGATCCGGGATCATTGCTTTTGCGTCTTGCTGGCTATCGTTGGTATCCCACATTTTACCAGAATCACGGATCATCGCTGGCATAGATGCATCGATGATAATGTCACTAGGAACGTGCAGGTTAGTGATGCCTTTATGCGAGTTGACCATAGCCAGTTCAGGCTGCTTCGCGTAAACCGCGTTCATGTCTACTTCAATAGCATCGCGCTGCTCTGCTGTCAGTTTGTCCAGCTTGCTGTAAAGGTCACCAATACCGTTGCTTGGATCAAACTCAATCTCTTTCATTAAATCGGCGTGTTTTTCTAAAACATCTTTATAGAAAACACGTACCGCGTGACCAAACATGATTGGATCAGAAACTTTCATCATGGTGGCTTTCAAGTGCAATGACAGCAGCACGCCCTGCTCTTTTGCCGCTACCGTTTCTTTCTCAAAGAACGCCTGTAGTTGCTTTTTGCTCATAGTCGCCGCGTCAACTACTTCACCAGCCAATACTGGTACAGATTCTTTCAGTACTTTTTGCTCACCATTACTTTCAAAAACAATCTTGAAGGTATCTTCGCTGGCAGATGTCACAGATTTTTCGCTACCGTAGAAGTCACCTTCATTCATGTGAGCAACGTGTGATTTGGAGTCTTTAGACCACTCACCCATACGGTGCGGGTGCTTCTTAGCGTAATTCTTTACAGCGCTTGGTGCTCGACGGTCAGAGTTACCTTCACGTAATACCGGGTTGACCGCACTGCCTTTCACTTTGTCGTAACGTGAACGAACGTCTTTTTCTTCATCGGTTTGTGGGTCAAACGGGTAGTCCGGCAGTTTGTAGCCCTGGTTTTGCAGTTCTTTGATGCAGGCCGTCATCTGCGGAATAGACGCGCTGATGTTTGGCAGCTTAATAATATTGGCTTCTGCGGTTTTCGCCATTTCGCCCAGTTCAGCTAAAGCATCTGACTGACGTTGTTCTTCGGTCAGGTACTCCGGAAACTGCGAAATAATACGACCAGCCAAAGAAATATCACGAGTCTCAACTGAAACACCTGCAGCTTTAGTAAATGCTTCAATAAAAGGCAGAAACGAATAGGTTGCAAGACGTGGCGCCTCATCCGTTTCAGTATAAATAATCTTTGCTTTATCAGTCGACATAGTCATTCCTATTTATTGGACCAAAGTAAAAATTGCTTCATTTACTTACATAGTTTTGTGGCGCAGATTATAGAGGATCTGCCCTTTAATTACCATTCGCCAATGTTTTCCATGGATGTCCACGGCTCTTCCGGCGGCAAGCTATCACCCTTCTGTAATAGCTCAATGGAGATATTGTCCGGTGAACGTACAAACGCCATATGACCGTCTCTCGGTGGCCGGTTGATAATGACACCGTTATCCATCAGCTTTTGGCAAAGCTCGTAAATATTCTCAACCCGAAAGGCTAAATGGCCAAAATTACGGCCGCCGCGGTAAGTTTGTGGGTCCCAGTTATAGGTAAGCTCCAGCATGGGAGCCTGATCTTTCTTCGCTCTTTCAATATCGTCTGGTGCTGCTAAAAAAACCAGGGTGAAACGCCCTTTTTCCACGTCCTTGCGGCTGACTTCCTTCAAGCCGAGTAAATCACAATAGAAATTTAAAGATTGTTCCAAATCATGTACACGTACCATCGTATGTAAATATTGCACCGCTAATCTCCTATTTTTTCAATTAGAGCTTTTGCACCACGCTCATCTATCCCTTCACAGTACGGCTAAGACACCTGCAATGGTTCATAACTATCAAATAGGTGAAGAGCTTAGATAAACTGGTTGGTCAGCTTCTTTCGTTCACGCCAGTCCGGGAGAAATTCATCCATCAAGGCGTAGAAGCGCACGTTGTGATAACGCTCAAACAGGTGTGTAAGTTCGTGAACTAGCACGTACTCCAGGCATTCGGCCGGTTTTTTAACCAGTTCTAAATTTAGCCATATCTTTTTACTGCGTATGTTGCAGCTACCCCAACGGGTTTTCATTGCCCTGATGCCAAAGCTATTACTATATGCTCCCATTCGCGGCTGCCAGATATCCAGTAAAGCTTCAACTTCCCGTGTAATTTGCTCACGATACCAGCGATCCATAATCTTTTTACGTTGATCAGCATTGTAATGTGGCAGAGAAACCAGTTGTAACTGCTCACCCTCACATTTCACTGAGGCTCCGCGCTTTTTAACTGCAACATCCAGTGTGTGACTTTTACCCCAAAGCTTGTGTTCCTCTCCTGATACAAACTGAAGTTCTGGTGGACTTGGCTGCATAGCAACTCTTTCACGTTGCTTTATCAGCCAATCGTGACGTTCAAACAGCCAGCGTTCAATTTCATTTAGCGAACACTGTCGGGGCGCAGATACTTCAACATCACCTGAAGGCGCACGCACCCTTAAATACATATTTTTTATGCGCTTACTTTTAACCGTAACAGGAATATCGTTAATAAGAAGTTTTGCGCTGTATAGGCTTTTACTTTCTTTCGACATCTTGCTGAGCCACTATCAGTTGTTTTAATTCGCGAATTTCCTGTTGCAGATCGCTTATAGTAGGTTCTTTGTCCACGAAGCCCTCACCCAAGCCGTCCTCAGTAAGTTCAATTTTCCGGCTCTCTTTATCCATGACGTTAATCACAATACCAATAACCATATTCAAGAACGCAAAAGCCGTCAGGAAAATAAATGTCATATAGTAAATCCAGCTCCAGCCATACACTTCCATGGTTTCGTACTGAATGTCAGTCCAGTCCTCAAAAGTCATCACCCTGAACAGCGTGAGCATTGAAGTGGCAATGTTGTCCCATAGAAACGGATTAATATCGGCAAATAAATAACTGCCTACCGCTGCATAAATATAGAAGATAATAAACATCAACAGGACGACATATCCCATCTGCGGAAGCGCTTTGAGCAAGGAGTTTATTAAGGTTCGCAGCTCCGGAATAATTGATATCATCCTCAGTACCCGAAATATCCGAACCAACCGCGCCAGCAGAGCCAGTTCAGAATCATTTATAGGTATGAGACTCATGATTACAACCAGAGTATCAAACACATTCCAACCGTCTTTGAAAAACGCTTTCTTATTGTCTTCCGCGATGAAGCGAATGCTAATCTCAATTAAGAAGAACAGCGTGATAAAGAGATCTAAACCGTACGTCAGGCTATTAGCAAAAGCAGGTAACTCATAGGTTTTCGCGCCAATCTCTAATGCCGAAATAATGATAACGGCAACCACCAACGCTTCAAAAGCTTTGTTACTTTTAAGCTGAAATAACTGTTTTTTTATTTTTTCGTACATAAAGTAACTGCTCAGAAGAATAATAAGTACAAGACAACCGCTAAGACTAAACGATAGATAACATAAGGCCACATACCGAACGCATTAAGCCACTTAAGGAAGAAATGAATAGCTGTAATAGCGGTTAAAAAAGATACAATACCGCCAACTAAAAAACCTAACCAATCTACGGCTATAGACTCTGAAGCTATGGTTAATAACTTTACCAAAGCCGCCGCCGCCGTAATTGGAATGGCCATAAAAAATGAAAACTTTGAAGCTGATTCCCGATTTAGACCTAAAAACAACCCGGCGGTTATGGTTGCTCCAGAGCGAGAGGTTCCCGGAATAAGCGCTACAGCCTGAGCAAGACCAACAATAATAGCGTCTTTGAAACCAATATCCTGCAAAGTTCTGCTGCCCCGGGCGAATCTATCTCCAGCAGCCAAAAGTACAGCAAACACAACCGTAGTGGTTATGATAACGCCCACAGCCCTTAGTGCTGTGTCTATATAATCCAGTAACAGTATTCCGGCAATGCAGGCAGGTATAGTTCCGACAACAACAGCCCAACCTAATCGGCTTTGTCCAACATGCTGGCGTGCCGCAATAGAACGAAGTCCGTCAATAAAGAGTTCACTGACATCTTTGCGAAAATACAGAATTACGGCGAGTAAAGTACCGACATGAACAGCAAGATCAAAGCCTACACCCTGATCGTCCCAGCCGGTAAGTATAGGCATTAAAATTAAGTGAGCAGAGCTGGATATTGGAAGAAACTCGGTTATTCCCTGGATAATGCCCAGGATGATCGATTGTAAGAAATCCATTAAAAATGCTCGCCTTCATTCTGCTCAAATAGAAAGCGAGCATTATAGTCAGTTTCGTCCTTAGAACGAAAGTAACATTAAGCGATTAGGCGCCACATTTACCTTCTTCTGACTTTTCACCTTTTTTCTCAGACTTTTCATGTTTCATTTCGTCACCACGCTTTCCTTCGCCGCATTTGCCTTCTCCACACTTGCCTTCCTTAGCTTTGTCTTTCATATCTCTTTTATCTTTCATCTCTTCAGATTTTTCTTTCTTCTCTTCGCCACATTTACCTTCACCACACTTCATTTCCTGTGGTTGAGACATTTCGTAGCCAGACGACAGTTCGGTGGCTTCAAAGGGATTTGCCTGAGCAGCCCCCATACTCATTGCTGAAGCGACGGAAAGAGCCGATGTAATTGCCAGAGTTTTCGATGTCAGTTGTTTCATAATAATCACCTGAATTTGGTTGCCAGAATCTTTTTAACTGTAGTTTATATTTACAATAAATAGACAATTATTTACACATTATTAACGCAATATTCTGTCGTGCAAAGTGCGGATTACATTCTCGCCTTCATTGTCTGCGACAAGAAAGCATAAGTTATGTTCGCTGGCTCCCTGACATATGAGCCTCACTGCATAATCATTAACGGTGTTAAAAGTCAGCTGACTAATGTGTGCATCTCGCCCAATGCCGTTACCAATAATAGCAACAAGAGATAGACCTGTTTCCACTTCAACCCGACAAAATTGCTCCAGTTCTTCCAGGGCTGCTGCCGGTAATAAAGCCTGCCCATTCGCTGCACTGCCGCCTTCATCCAGAGTTAACGCAATGCTAACTTCTGAGGTGGTAACCAAATCAACACTCACGTTATACCGAGCCAGTATTTCAAAAAGCCTTGCGAGGAAGCCGCTTGCATGCAACATATTCAGGCTATGAACAGTCACTAAAGTCTGGTCACGGCGCAGCGCAATAGCGCGAACATCGGGCCGGCTTGTCGGACTGGCAGAAATATAGGTCCCACCAGAAAGCGCATCCTGACTGTTACCGATAAATACGCGAATGTCGTTTTTTATTGCCGGAGCCAGGCTTGATGGGTGCAATATTTTTGCCCCAAAGGTGGCCAGCTCCGCTGCTTCAGAAAAGCTCATTTCCGCTATAGCACGTGCACTGGGGCAGATTCGGGGATCGGTAGTATAAATGCCCGCAACATCGGTCCAAATTTGTAAATCCGTTGCATTAAAGCCTGCCGCTAAAAGCGCCGCACTGTAGTCACTTCCACCGCGGCCCAGAGTCGTTGTCTGGTTATTTTCATCAGAACCAATAAATCCCTGAGTTACCCGCACACATCCGGACTCAAGCTTTTGTTTCTGCTCCAGACAATGAGATTTTGTAGTCACTTCATCTGGCTGAGCACGACCAAAATCACTGTTGGTTTTAAGTAGCTGCCGGGCATCAAGAGTACTGGAACACAGTCCCTGCTCAACAAGTAATGAGGAAAATAGCAGACTGGAGCATCGTTCACCGAAGCTCAGCAACTCATCTCGCCATGAAGCTTGGTCTTCTGTAGTTTTTTGGCAATGAAGCGCGAGTTTATGGTGCAGTTGCTCTAATGATTTTTGCACCTGGCTGGCATTTTTGAGCCTTTTCTGAATAGCGAAATGAATCTCGTAGATCTCATTTAATAGCTTTTCTATCTGCCTTCCCTGCAGGTCTGCTATCGCGACTAATCGATTAGTCACACCCGCACAGGCACTAACAACTACCAGACGGATAGATGAATTACTTTGAATAATTTCAGCACAACGGAGCATTGAAGCGTAATCAGCGACGCTTGTACCTCCGAACTTTGCAACGGTAAAAGTCACAGTTTTCTCCCGAACAAAACAACAAAAGTGTTCGGAGAACTTAGGCTTTGCAGAAAAAATAACAGTAGCTGGATTTAGCCACTAAAGGGGATGCAAACACCAGAAGCTCTCCACCTGAAAGGTGACAGTTGCGGGTGTTCAAACCCTGCAACCGGCAACATTGCGCCAAAATGACAATATTACCTCGGCGTGACATCCCCTCTCTTTCGACTTAACTCTGGCTTTGGCGGCCTAAGCTCAAAAGTCCCTGATGTACGCACCTCTTCTCGGCCTGAATTAGACCACGCCCAATAAAGCGTGGTCAATTCATTTGCGATTTAAGACTGTTTTAACGTGTCCATATCAATAACGAAACGGTATTTAACATCACCTTTTTTCATCCGCACAAAGGCTTCATTAATATTCTGGATATCAAGCATTTCCACGTCACAGTGAATGTTGTGCTCCGCACAAAAATCCAGCATTTCCTGAGTTTCAGGAATACCGCCAATTAAAGACCCTGCCAACACCCGGCGTTTCATGACCAGAGCTCCTGCTTGCAACGCTGGGTCTACAGGTTCCAGTAAACCGACCAGAATATGAGTGCCATCAACTTTAAGACAGTTAATATAAGGGTTTAAATCATGTTGCACCGGTACGGTATCCAACAAGAAATCAAAAGTCTCAGCGGCCGCTTCCATTTGCTCATCGTCGGTTGAGATGATGACATTGTCTGCGCCCTGCCGTTTTGCTTCAGCAACTTTGCTTTCCGAACGGGTGAAGATAGTGACTTCGGCACCCATGGCTTTGGCGAACTTGACGCCCATGTGACCCAGGCCACCCATGCCAATAACGCCCACTTTATGCCCTTCTTTTACACCAAAGTGACGCAGCGGAGAGTAAGTGGTAATGCCCGCACACAATAACGGCGCCGCTTTTGCCGGATCGAGTTTTTCCGGCACCCGCACCACAAAACGATCACTGACCACTATCTTTTCTGAGTAGCCGCCGTAAGTCACACTTTTATCGTGCAAGTCTTCACCGTTGTATGTTGGAACCATTCCATTCAGACAGTACTGCTCCAGCCCCTGCTCACATGAAGAGCATTCGCGACAAGAGTCAACCATGCAACCAACCCCAACCGAGTCTCCTACTTTAAACCCCTTCACGTTGTCACCGACAGCCGTGACTTTTCCGATAATCTCGTGCCCCGGCACGACCGGATAAATGGTTCCACCCCAGTCGTTTTCTGCATAATGAATATCGGTATGGCATACGCCACAGTAAGTGATATCAATAGCAACATCGTCGCTACGCAGCTCACGACGTTCTATTGGGTGAGGCGCTAACTCAGAAGTTTCCGATTGTGCGGCATAGGCTTTGGTCATTTGTTGCTCCTTTCATTTGATTTATCACACTAATGTACTCATCAATTCATTTTTTAGATTGTAGTCCTTTTGAGTTATTGCAACCCAGTCAGGGACAACATACCATTCAAAAATGCTGTTCAATAATTGAAGACCTATGAAGTATCACTTTTCCTTACTGCTGGTTACCCTGTTTCTGTCTCTGAAGGTATCAGTGGCGGCAGCTTTTGTTGATGAAAATAGTGCAGAAAATGAAATACGTCCACTGAGCGACTATTTGATTCGACACTGGGAAACCCGCGATGGTTTGCCTCACAACTCTATCAACGAAATTATTCAAGATGATAAAGGCTATTTATGGTTTGCTACCTGGCAGGGGCCGACCCGCTTTAACGGCCGTCGTTTTGACATCTATGATAATTTACGCGAGACCGGATTACCCGATATAGGTATGTACACCTTAGCCTATAGCCCTTGCGATGGCAGCGTTTATGTTGCCGGTAACCGCGGCGGTATTGCCCGTTTTTATGATGGCCACTGGCAAACGCTTCAGTCAGCTCCTCCTTTTGTCAACGATTTAGCCATTGATAGAAACTGTAATCTCTGGGTCTCCACCTCAACGCTTGGCATACTTGTTTATAAAAATAATGAACGTATTGCTCAGTTCACCACCGAACATGGTTTAGATTCTATGTTCATTTTTGACTCTTTTGTTGATTCCGATGGAAACCTATGGGCCGCAACAAATAAAGGTTTGCAGGTTAAAAAGGCGGGTAAATCGAAGTTTATCGATATAACAACGATTCCAGAGGACGTTATCATCACTTTATTCGAGTTAAACGATAACCGTTTACTCGTCGGTACAGAGAAAGGCCTTTATAAACAGGTTAATGATACCGAGTTTGAACCTTTTAAACCTGAAATTGACAGCAGAATAAGCACTATTTTCCAGACTGCCGACGACCAAATTTGGTTAGGAACCTATCAGGATGGACTGCTAAGAATAAATCAATCGGGTATCGAAAGACTTAGCACTAAACAGGGCTTACCTAATAACCACGTACTCGACATTATTCAAGACAAAGAAGGCAGCTTTTGGGTAGCAACACACGGCGGTCTAGTGCAGTTCAGAGACTCCTTATTTGCCTCTTATACGACTAAAAATGGCCTTACAGGAGACTACGTCAGAGCAATAGCTGAAAATAAGGATGGCGCAATTATTGTAGGCTCCAGTGTTGGAGTATCTGTTATTGATGAATTCGATATCTCTCCGCTGGCTGCAGACACCCTATTAAGCAATTTGTCCGTATTGTCTCTGGCTTATGACGATGAGCAAAAACTCTACATTGGCAGTTACACCGACGGTCTTTATATCTGGGATGGGGAAAACATTACCAGACATTTCACTAGTGATGGCTTGCTCCAATCAAATGAAGTGCGGCAAATTGCAGTCGATGAGCAACTCGGAATTTTTCTAGCCACACCAAATGGCGTCACCCATTTGTATCAAAATACGCAAAGCACTTGGGTATCGCAGCATATCCCTTTAGAAGATGTACTGTCTAATGACTTTGTCATGGCACTGTATTTGGATAAGAACGAAAAACTTTGGGTCAGCTCCGGCGCCGGTGTCGCTCAAATAGAAATTGTCGCCAAAGAAGAGGGTTTTAATTATCAAATAACCCCCATTGACTTAACTCACCTTAATAATGCGCAACTCGCTTTTCATATTACGGAACGGGGCGACTACCTCTGGCTTGCAACCGACCGTGGACTTATTGTTCACAATATCAATAAGAATAGTTGGCAAATTTTTAATCGTGACACAGGGCTTCCTTTCGATAATTTTATGTCCGTTGCTTTTGACGGCGATGGGAACCTTTGGCTTGGTTCAAGCCGGGGGCCTATCATGGTGGAACACGACTCATTTACAGAGGTTTTAAACGGGCAAGCAGACACACTCGACTTTCAGCGCTATACCGAAGTTGATGGTCTTGAAAGTGCTCAAATTAATACGGGCGGCCCTTCAATTCTCGAAAGTTCCGATGGACGCATCTGGCTGGCGACAAGCAAAGGTATTTCGGTCGTCGACCCAAATACCATCACCGAAATTGGTAACCTCCCTCCGGAAGTCAATATTGAATCGGTAAAAGCAGACAATGAACCGGTCATTTTTGGCGAAGAGTTGAGCGCAGATACTGATCGTATTGTATTTGAGTTTGTTGCTCCCGGTTACCTTATGGCTGAACACATTGATTATCAGGTACGCTTAGAAGGTTTTGACGAAGACTGGGTGGATAAAAACTCATTCAATTCAGTTGAATACACGACTTTGCCGGCCAAAGACTATGTTTTTCAGGTAAGAGCAAGATACCCCGGAGGCCAGTGGAGTCAGCCCGACTATTTTTCATTTCGGCAGTCCGCTCATTTTTGGATGCAACCCTGGTTCTGGATTATTGCCTCTTTAATCACTGCCCTGCTGGTTCTGGTTATCGTTCGAGCGCGCCTTAATCAATACAACAGAACCCGTTTGCAACTCGAACAAATGGTCAAAGAGAAAACCGCCGACCTGGAAACCATGGCTCGACAAGATCCCTTAACTAACCTGGGGAACCGCCGAGCCTTTGATGAGCGGTTGCAGCATGAACTTAATCGTTGTCGCCGCGACGGAACCTATTTAAGCCTGGCTATTATTGATGTCGATTATTTTAAAGAGGTTAATGACCGCTATTTGCATACTATCGGTGATAAAGTGCTTATTCGTCTGGCCGAAATTTTAAATGATGAAATACGCGACATAGACTACGTTGCCCGCTGGGGTGGCGAAGAATTTGCGGTTCTCATTACCAACTCTGAACTGGAAATTGCCAGAGAAGCCAGTGAGAGAATGCGCGAACGTATTGCTACAACCCTCTTTGATGACTTGGTTGAAGATATGAAGATTACCGTTAGTATTGGCGTAGCCAGCAGCTACGACTATGCTGACCATTCAAGTTTACTAGTTGCGGCAGATAAAGCTCTGTACCAGGCCAAGAGTGAAGGCCGCAACCGTGTGGAGTCAAAACCATGATTGAAGAAGTAGAGAAAATTCAGGTTAAGGCGTTTTTAGATAACGACAGCGAAACTTTCAGCTATGTAGTTTACGATTCAGAAAGTAAAGACGCCATTGTTATTGATCCGGTACTCGACTTTGACTATGCCTCCGGGAAAACCTATACCGAAGGTGCTAACCGTATTATCAAGTTTGTAAAAAACAATAAGCTTAATGTTGCTTGGTTATTAGAAACTCACGCTCATGCTGATCACTTAAGCTCGGCGCCTTATTTAAAAGAACATCTTCAGGCACCTATTGCTATTGGTGAACACATTACAGAAGTACAGAAAACGTTTAAGCAGGTTTATAACCTGGATAAAGAGTTTCTCCCTAACGGCGAGCATTTTGACAAACTTCTGCAAGACGGTGAAACCTTTCACCTTGGGTCAATGACAATTCGGGTGATACATACACCGGGACACACACCCGCAGATATCGCCTACGTAATTAATGAAAACAAAGTGTTTGTCGGCGACACACTTTTTAACCCCGATGTTGGCACTGCCCGATGTGATTTTCCGGGTGGCAGTGCTAATACCCTCTATCGTTCTATTCAGAAATTATTTGAACTGGAAGACACCACCGAAGTGTATATTTGCCACGACTACCCGCCGGAAGAACGTCAGCATCAATGTAAAACGACGGTAGCGGATCAAAAGCAAAATAACATTCATGTCGGCGGCAAAGCCACTGAAGACCAGTTTGTGAAATGGCGTGAAGAACGTGACGCGACGCTAAATATGCCCCGACTCATTATCCCGTCAATTCAGGTAAACATTCGCGCCGGACAGCTTCCACCGGCAGAAGATAACGGCACTGTTTATCTGAAGGTTCCACTGAATCGCTTGTAATCAGCAGGTATTTAACATGATAAAGAAAACCACTCTCGCTATTTCATTGTCGCTGCTTATGGCCGGTTGTGGCCAACCCCAGCAAGCAGGACAAAACGCTGAATCACAAAAGAGTACAATCAAACAAACGTCTCAAACAGAGCAGTTAAAAGAGATTTATAACAACTACTTTGATGAACAACTGCAGCTAAACCCTTTATTAGCTACTTACATTGGTGATGACCGCTACAATGACCAGTTACCTAATTTTTATTCTGAAATTCACCGGACTAGCTCTCTCCAGTTAGAAACTCGCTATCTAGAGCAAGTTAAGAAGATAAACGCAGAGCAATTACCACGCGCTGAAAGAATCAGCTACGAAATCTTTAAACGTAACCGCGAGTTAGCCATTGAGGGAGCTCAATACCCTGACCACCTGATACCTATTAACCAGTTTTATAATATAGCCGGACAACTTGCGATGCTGGCATCAGGTACTTCAGCACAACCTTTTGATACAGCCGAAGATTATCGTGCCTGGGCCAGTCGCATGGAGAAAATCCCAAGACTGTTTGATCAGGCCATTGAGAACATGAAAAAAGGCGTTGAACAGGATATTGTTCAACCCCGGGTGTTAATTGAAAAAGCCATTCCTCAAATTGAGGCTCAAATTACAGAGGATGTCACCGAGAGTATTTTCTGGCGACCTGTTGCTGAGTTACCAGACGACATTGCAGACACCGATGCCGAGGCTATTCGTAAACAGTACCGCGACATTATTACCAATACGGTCATCCCCGCTTACCAGAAGCTGAGCGATTACCTGAGTAACGAGTACTTGCCGGAAACTCGCACCGAGAGCTTTGGTCTGGGGCAACTCCCCGGCGGCAAGGGCTGGTATGACTATCAAATAAAAGCCAATACATCGACAGAGCTCAGTGCTGATCGCATCCATAAAATAGGTAAAGACGAAGTTTCCCGTATTCATGATGAAATGCGCGATATTATGGAAGAAACGGAATTTGAAGGCGATTTACAGTCGTTCTTCGATTTCATGACCAACGACGAGCAATTCATTTACGAAAGCAGAAATGAAATGCTGGAGGATTACCGTTCTTTACGCGGTTCCGTTGATAATACCGTGGATAAATTGTTTGATATCTTCCCTCAAGCCGAATACGAAATTCGTAAAGTTGAAGAGTTTCGCGAACAATCGGCGAGCTCAGGGTCTTATCAGGCAGCCCCTACAGATAATTCACGTCCGGCCATTTTCTACCTGAACACTTACGACTTATCGTCTCGTCCCAGTTGGGCTAAAACCGCGCTGTTTCTGCACGAAGCCGCTCCAGGACACCACTTCCAGATTTCGATACAACAAGAACTGGAAGACTTACCCAAGTTTCGTAAGTTTGGCCGGGAAACTGCCTATACCGAGGGCTGGGGGCTTTATTCCGAATCTTTGGGCTACGACATGGGACTTTATAATGACCCATACCAACGTTTTGGTCAGCTTGCGGCCGAACTCTGGCGCTCTATTCGGCTAGTAGTGGATACCGGTATTCATTCAAAAGGCTGGAGCCGTCAGCAGGTATTGGATTACATGTACGACAACGCACCGGTAGCCGAAGCAAGAGCGGTGTCTGAGGCAGAACGTTTTATGGCACTGCCGGGACAAGCGCTGGCTTACAAAATTGGGCAGCTAAAAATTAGTGAATTGCGTCGCGACGCAGAGAGAAAGCTCGGTGAGAACTTTGATATAAAAGCCTTCCACCGAGTGGTACTAGAGGACGGAGCTGTTCCGCTTACCGTACTTGAGCGTAAAGTGAAACGTTGGGTTGCCCAACAACTATAAGCTAGAGTAAATGATCAACCGGCAACCTGGCGGTTAACCAAACCGCCAACCGTCGCCAAATACCGGCTCCCGGCTCTTTATAGAGCCGTAACGCCGGTATTTTACTTTTATCCAGCCAATACAGTTTATAAAAACGGTTGAGTCGAGCCTCATACGATCGCAGCGGTAGTTCGTGCTCAAACATCGCGTTAATTCTCTCTGCCATCTCCGCTGACTCAATTAAAAGCCCCGACTCTGTGTTAATTTGCGCAGAACGCGGGTCAAAATTAAATGATCCAACAAAGACTTTCTCACTGTCCACTGTCACGGTTTTAGCATGCAGGCTAGACGCCGAGCGTCTGAAATAAGGACGCACATCTTTGCGTAAAGGTTTTTCCTCGGTTCGTTTCAGCTCAAACAGTTTTACACCTGACAACAACAGCCTTCGTCGGTGTCGCTGGTAGCCCGCATGTACGGCCGGGACATCTGTCACTGCCAGTGAATTAGTCAGCACGCGAACTTTTACTCCCTGCTCCGACAAATTCTCCAGCTCTTTAACACCTGTAGGCGTCGGCACAAAATAAGGAGAAACCAAAACAATAGATTGCTTTGCCAAGCCAAGAGTTTGCGTTAACTGCTGCGTCACCAACCGGCTCGGCTTACTATCAGGCAGAGCCTTTAAAGGATCATCACTGACAACCGTTGCGGTTGCCTGATACCAGGTTTCAGCGTCGCTCTGGGGAGTGTCTGTCAAGTGTTCGTCAGAAAGAACAAACTGGTGTAAATCTCGAAGTTCCGGTTGTTTTTGATAACCTTTCCAAATATCGTTAAACAATCTCGGTTTATCCGACGAGCTTATTGCGTTAACCGCAACCGATAAAGTGCAGTTCCAGTATTGCCGCCAGTCATCAAGTAACGTCTTAACGATTTTGCCTTTCGCTATTACATCAAGATCGGAAAACAGTTGTCCCGCATGTGTACCAAAATACTCGTTACCAACATTTCGCCCACCAACAATCCCCACTTCCGCATCGACCAGCATCGATTTATTATGCATTCGCCGATTCATGCGCTTAAAGTCGGTTAACCAGTTTAGCCAGCGCCAGCGTCTGTGCTTAAACGGATTAAAAAGCCTAATATTGAAATTAGCGCGGGAGGATAAATCTCGCAATAAAGGTTCTAAAGGTTTGCTGTGCAAATCATCCAGCAGAAGGTCGACCCGCACGCCACGCTCGACGGCATCCAGTAATTCCTTAAGCAGGGTAAGGCCACTGCTGTCGGGACGCCACAAATAGTATTGTAACGCAATATGATGCCTGGCCTGACGTATTAACCTCACCCGTTCAATCAGCGCCCGGTGAGCATTTTCCAGCAATTGAAACTGATTGTCCGGGCACGCGGGCAGTAAAGGTGTCATCGCAATCCACTCATCGCCCTTTCAAGCCCTTCGAGAGTCAATGGGTACATTCTTCCATCCACTAAGTCATGTATCATTCTAACCGACATGTAATAACGCCAATGTTTTTCTGGCTGCGGGTTAAGCCAGGCTACTTTTTCAAAGTGACGGGTTAAACGGTTCATCCAGGCTTCGCCGGGCTCTTCATTCCAGTGTTCTACACTGCCCCCCGGATACGCTATCTCGTACGGCCCCATAGTAGCATCGCCGACAAACAACAGCTTATAGTCCTCGCCGTAAGTCTGGATTAACTGTTTAGTCGGAATTTGCTCCTCGCGCCGGCGTGAATTCTCCCGCCACACGCCTTCATATACGCAGTTATGAAAGTAAAACAACTCCAGATGCTTGAACTCGTTTTTTAACGCGGTGAACAATTGCTCGCACTGGTAAACATAGTCGTCCATTGAACCGCCAACGTCTAACAGTAGAATAATTTTAACCGCATTATGACGCTCGGACTGCCACTTCAAATCAAGTAGACCACCTTTTTTTGAAGTGGCTTCAATGGTGCTGTTTAAATCAAGTTCAGTCGCGGCACCGGTGCGGGCGAACTGACGTAGCTTTCTGAGCGCCACCTGAAAACCGCGCTGCTCAAGCCGGGCATTGTCATCCAGGTCACAGAATTCCCGCTTGTCCCATACTTTCGCCGCACTGCGATTACGGTTACCGTCCTGCCCAATGCGGATACCACCGGGGTGATAACCATACGCTCCAAAAGGCGAAGTTCCGCCTGTGCCTATCCACTTCGAGCCGCCCTGATGACGCTTTTGCTGTTCTTTTAAGCGCTCCTGAAAAGTTTTCATGAGCTCATCCAGACTGCCCAACTGCTGAACTTTGCTTTTTTCTTCATCGCTCAAGTTGCGCTTCAAAGCATTCTCTAACCAGTCATGCGGAATTTTCTCAGTCACATCAACTTTAGCAACTTTATCCACATATTCGCTGAAGGCACGGTCGAACTTGTCATACTGGGACTCATCTTTTACCAGAATAAGCCGCGATAAATAATAAAATTGCTCGACATCGGCAAACGCTAAGTTGGCTTTCATGGCACTAAGTAAATCCAGCCATTCGGTAATACTGGTTTTTAGCCCATGCCGTCGCAGGGTTTGAAAAAAATCTATAAACATAATGCGAAAACTAGCGCCGTTGAATGCGAGCGTATTCAGCTAAGCGCTCCACATCTTGTTCGTGCTTGAGTAAAGCACCTGATAAAGGCAGCAAACCGCCCTGTTCACGGCTTTTACGCAATTCATTGGCATCAATATCTTCGACCAATAACAAGCGTAACCAGTCCAGTAACTCCGATGTCGATGGTTTTTTCTTCAGCCCGGGCACATCTCTCAACTCAAAAAACAACGCTAGCGCGGTATCCAATAAATCACGATGTAAATCAGGGAAGTGTACATCGACAATGGCTTTTAATGTGTCGCTGTCAGGAAACTGAATGTAGTGAAAAAAGCAGCGGCGTAAAAACGCATCGGGCAAGGCTTTTTCATTGTTCGAGGTAATCAGCACAATGGGACGCTGCTCGGCTTTAATCTGCTCACCGGTTTCATAAACGTGAAACGCCATTTGATCCAGCTCGTGCAATAAGTCATTCGGAAACTCAACATCCGCTTTATCGATTTCATCAATGAGCAGAACGGGACGCTTTTCCGCGGTAAACGCCTGCCACAATTTACCGGGGCGAATATAATTACTAATCTCGTGTACTTTTTCACTGCCCAGCTGACTATCACGTAAACGAGAGACAGCATCGTACTCATACAAGCCCTGCTGTGCTTTCGTTGTGGATTTAATTGACCATTGCAGTAACTCGGTATCTAAAGCATTTGCCAGTTCCTCGGCAAGACGAGTTTTGCCCGTGCCCGGCTCGCCTTTCAGTAATAAAGGTTTCTCTAGCGTTACGGCGGCGTTAACGGCTGTCGCCAGTTCTTGCGACACGACATACTGAGAGCTACTGCTAAAATCCATTCTGTATCCCTTATATTAAGCTTGAAACTGAGCCTATGGTACAACAGACACTCTGGCTGTGCTAATCGGTGGGCTTTCTGGATAACAGCATATCAAAGCGTTCAAGCACTCTGGCTATATCGGCTTTGACAAAGGGTTTTGTCACGTAATCGTCCATACCAGAACGCAACGCCTGAGTGCGTGTCTCAGGGTAAGCGTCCGCGGTAAGCGCAATCACATAAGGTTGGTGAATGTGCATATCCCGCAACGCTCTGGTTGCTTCCATACCATCCATATGCGGCATATGAAGATCCATAAAGAGTACGTCGTAGTCTCTGGCCTGCATCATTTTTAATGCATTATGGGCATCACTTACCAAATCAACATATTGGTTAAGAGACAGCAGCATTTCTTTTATTATCAATTGGTTGATTTTATTATCATCAACGACCAACACCTGTTTTTTCGTTAGCTTAGGCAAAACATTTTGCTCTGGTTGGTGTGCGCTTTCAGACTGAACGCTCATTGGTATGCAAAGCGTGAAGCAGGATCCCTGTTCAGGCTCGCTGTCCACCTGAATCGTGCCGCTTAATAACTGCACCAGGTTACGTACTATGGCAAGCCCCAGTCCGCTGCCGCCTTCCGGACGGTTTAACCCATCCTGCTCTTGCTCAAAAAGTTGCCAAATACGCTGAGTATCATAAATACCAACTCCGGTATCCTGTACTTTTACGATAAGGTCGCCTTCGCTTTGTTTTTCGCTATCAACTTCCCAACTTGCTTTAATCGCTATAGAGCCTCGCTCGGTAAACTTTAAAGCGTTACTGACTAAATTACTGATCACCTGGGCAATACGAGCCCGATCCATTAATGTTCGCTCCGGAATATCAGCATCAATATCGATAATAAATTCCAGACCTTTATCTTTTACAGGCTGTTCAAACAGCTGAATAACATGGCCCAACACTTTTGCCGGCGAGTGAACACCTCTTTTGACTTTTAGCTGCCCTTCTTCGGCCTGGGTTAAATCGAGCACATCATTCAACGTTGTCAGCAGATAGTCGCCGCTGTTCTTTATTGTACCCAGTAATTGCTGCTGATATGGATTGAGGTCTGTTGACTCCAACACAGAGGCGATACCCAGTATACCGTGTAGAGGGGTTCGAATTTCGTGTGACATATTCGCCAGAAACACATTTTTTGCATGAGCGGCTTTTAACGCATTCAACTCGGCTTTTTTCTGTTCTGTGACATCGGTAACCGTTCCGGTGTAGCGAATGGCCCGGCCTTGGTTGTCCCGCTCTATAATCTTTCCTCTGTCCAGTACATAAACCCAATGACCGTCACGATGCCTTATGCGATGAAGGCTTTCATAGAAAGGAGTCACTCCGTCCAGGTGATTCTTAATCGCCTGCCATACGTCGTCGTAATCTTCAGGGTGCAAACGACTCGACCAGCTTTCTACATTCGTTTCCAACTCGCAGACATCCCAGCCAAACATACTAGCCCAGCGTTGGTTAAAAATAGTAACGCCGGTTTGCGGGTTCCATTCCCAGGTACCTAAACGGGTCGCATCTAAAATAAGCTGTAATCGGTTACGCTCCATCTCGAGCGCAATTTGCAACTGTTTACGTTCAGTCACATCAATCAAGTAACCATAAAGATGGTTCTTACCATCTTCGTATCGTAATAGTACCGTTGTATCAGATACCCATACATCGTGTCCTTTAGCATGCTTTACCCGATAATCCTGATGAGTCAATGAAGAGCCGGATTCCTTGCTAAGAAGTGAATTGACCTCCTCCATGACACGGGGCAAATCGTCCTGATTAATGAGATCCCGGTACTGAATTTCATGGCTTTCTAAGCGCGTTTTTTTATAGCCTAAAAGGTCTTGTATGTTGTCTGAAACAAAACGTACTGGCCACCCCGGAGCATCCTCCCAAATAAACAGACTTAAATGACTTCCCACATTCAGCAGAGCTGCGAGGTTTTCATTGGAAATACGTGTTGGCATTTATTCGGACTCACTTTAAAGGCTTTCTTGCAACCAGTTTGCCGCAGTAGCAACTTGGTGTACACTGGCAAAAACAATAACATAAAAACAACGACATCCGGATGACCCAGGCAAACGTCAATGAATGGCAAACAGCTCTACTGACACAAGTTGATCAACTCATAGAGTTGGCGCAAACCCGTTTACCTGGTCGACAGAAGCCAACTATCCGGGGGCCTGAATACTGGCAACGTTTTGCAAAACATCATTATGTGCGAGCCGCAGACTTACTTAAAACCGGGCAAGGGTTTGAAGCCGCCAAGCACTTTCGGCGCGCCGCGTTATTTGGCCACAGCAAGGCCATGTTGTATTTAGGACAAATGTTTTTGCAAGGCAAGGATTTACCAGAAAGTATATTTCACGCTTGTTGCTGGCTAACGCTAGCGGATCGCGCCGGTGAAAGCGAAGCGGCTAAAATCATTGATGGTTTTCTACACCAGCTTACGGCAAGGCAATTAAACAGCGCCCGTCAGCTTGCCGCCGAGCGCTTTGAACAAATTTGTGATGCCAGTTTCGATGTTCATGGTTTGTAGTTTAAGGTAACCACAGCTTTGTTTTTTCTCTTATTTTTCCTGTAGCAACCCAATCCTGAAGCTGATCCGCCATACGTTTTCCTGCATCCACCGCTTTTTCCCAGTAATCAATACGAGTCGCAGCGTCCAGCTTGGCGAAGTCAGTGCGATCAGGAATTTTCCCGTAAGGCAGTGATTGAATAAAGTCTTCCGACGGCGTAATAAATACCACGCCTGGCCATTTCTTACCGGTAGTTCTGCGCCAACTCAAACGCTTGTCAAACCAGCCCGGAATCGCTTCTTTATGAAAGTGAGGGTAAAGCACCAAGCCATTCACGTCAGAGAAGTCCAGGTCAAAGTGATAGTCGGTAACACCGCCATCACGATAAATGCCTTTAGGTGCTCCGGGAATATCAACCACGCCATCCAGTACTAAAGGAATTGAACCAGTCGCCAGTAACGCCTGCTGAAAGTTATTTTGAGTTAATTCAACATGATGTGTCGGTAAGTCGTTCCAGCCTTTTGCAAAGCTTAAGTCGGACTGTGGATGATGAAAGATAACGCGCTCATAAAACCGGCCCAGCCAGCGACGGTTCATACTGTTAGCAAAAGCCGAACTTAACAATCCCAGCATCTGCTTTTTCGTTTCAGCAGCTGTCCAGCCCCTGCAACGTGCAACAATAAAATGATGTCGAACCGCCGACTGTCCCAGTATTTCTGTTACCGCCTGATCAGGAACGTACTTGGCCAGCAAGGCTTTAGCTTCACTGGTAATTTCATTCCGGTCGGGTTTCGCGCTGTAAGTCTGGGTTCTGTATAAACGACAAAATAAATCACTGGCGGCAACCGGGTCTTGCTGCCCCAATGCTGCGAAACGCCAGGCACCTGCGGAAGTCCCCAGGGTATTCAGCGGCGCTTTCTTGTCTTTAAAGAATTCACCGAACATCCATTTATCAAGCCCCTGAAGCACAAACCACTTCGGCCCGCCTGAAGCACCTAGCAGCAAACCGATATCATCGGCTTTCAGTCCCTGCTCCTGAATATATTGATAAGCCGACGAGCCTGCTTTTATGTTAATCCAATCCGTCATACAACTTCCCTGTTTTACAGTTGTCGTTTTCTTTCTGCGAGAAAACCTAAGAAAAACAATATTCCAATGGTACTGACTGCCAGCAGGTGCAAAGGAATAAGGCTTAACCAGCCGGCTAAAACTGGCGTAAACCAGACGGTCAGCCAACCGTAACCAAATGCACAAACCACGATGAAGACCAAAGTCCTGAATACAAAATGCCAGTGCGCCACTTGCCTTTGCACCATGCGGTTCACTTCTGCGCCATAAATCACCAATAGTGTGGCAATGATCGCCATAGCCAGTTCATAGAAATGTGGGCGGATCATCATGCCCAAATTATTCAACACATTCTGCACGCTAGTACCCCTCTGAAAAGCATCGTCCGAGTATACGAATTTTCTGTCGTTTTCGCATCCCAAGTTTACGCTTTGCTGTGTTATCCTAAGCTCATAAAGAAGCTTATTTACAGGACATTCCATGAAAATCATTTCATTCAATATCAATGGTATACGAGCGCGACTGCATCAGTTACAGGCAGTAATTGATAAACATCAGCCCGATGTTATCGGTCTGCAGGAAACCAAAGTGCACGACGACCAGTTTCCGCTAAAAGACGTGGAAGCCATGGGTTATCACGTTATTTACCACGGCCAGAAAGGTCATTACGGCGTGGCCATGCTCAGTAAAAAGCCACTGGAAAACCCGCAGTTTGGCTTCCCTACTGACGATGATGAAGCACAGCGCCGCATGATAATGGGTGATTATCCACTGGCCGATGGTGGCCATGTACGTATTCTAAATGGCTACTTCCCGCAGGGCGAAAGCCGTGACCACCCTACGAAATTTCCAGCTAAAGAAAAGTTTTATCAGGACTTAATGAGCTATCTGGATAACGATCTTTCGCCGGAACAGCCAGTGATTGTTATGGGCGATGTAAATATCTCCCGTATCGATTTAGATATTGGTATTGGCGAAAACAACGCCAAACGCTGGCTTAAAACCGGGAAATGCAGCTTCCTTCCGGAAGAACGGGAATGGATACAAAGATTAATGGACTGGGGTTTTACTGACACTTATCGTCAGCTAAACCCGGATGTGGATAACCAGTTCAGCTGGTTTGATTATCGCTCACGTGGCTTTGATGACAACAGAGGTTTACGCATCGACCTTATCCTTGCCACTAAAGCTCTCGCCAAGCAATGCGAAGACAGCGGTATAGACTATGAACTCAGAGGCATAGAAAAACCCTCAGATCATGCCCCCGTCTGGTCTACATTTAAAGACTGATAGTCATTTTGCCGTCGGTTGGCCTTAGTGCTCTTCCGGCGGCAATGTTTCCAGTGCTTTACGCAAAATAATCGCCAAATCCATGTATTCAGGGCCTTTCTCACCCTGTGGCTGACACTCAACGCCCTGCTTTCTCAGCTTATCTCTCAGCTCTTTATACCAGTTCCGTAACATTGGCTTTAAAGGTTGTCTGGAACGCCAGCCGAGCCAGTACAAACCCTGCAAGGGTAAGCTCAACATAATAAGTGACAACATCAGCCCCGGGGCTAACTGCTCCTGCGGCATAAACTGCCAGGTCAGCGCAGCATTGAGTACCGCTATTCCCGGAGTCCAGCTAATGGCTTTGCGAGTTATAGGGATAATTCGCGACTCTGCCATAGCGGCAACAACTGAATGATGAGGCCATTTATCGGCATACCTCTTTCCATCTCTTAAAACCGCAAAAAATGAACGACTCATGGTGACCTCTTAGACAAACCTGCTGTAATTATAATCGATTACTGAGCTATTGTACGATATTCGCACTTTTAATATTATCTTTATTTTTCATAAAGTTACACTGTTACAACCGTGTAGTTCACAAAGATATCCACAGTTAATGTGGATACAGTTGCACCGGAGCTTTAGCTTTGCCACTATACTAACTGAATCAGTCAGTCGCATGGTGTCAGCAGTGACAACAAGTCAGCTTCCTTCTCTTTATGCGCCGGTTACCGGTCGCATCATAGCAGCACAACCTTCGGCCGCAGTATGCCAGCATGGCCTGCTTGGCAAAGGCATTGTCATAGAAATGACCGGTAGTACGCTATACGCCCCGGCTGATGGCTCACTGAGCCATATCAGCAGTAGTGGCGATTACTTGTCGTTACGCTTAAACGACACCTATTCCTTACAATTAGTCATAGGTTCCGGCGATGCGTTCGGCAACCACGACGCTTTAACTGTGCTTTGTCGCGAACAGACAGAGGTTAAGTGTGGTGATCCTCTGGTTAAGATTAACCAGTCATTACTGCGCAGCCTTAAACCCTCGCAGCAGCGTCTTGCTGTTTTGCTTTGTTCATTGAATTCCGGGCACGATAGCGAATCGCCCGAATGGCTAACCCCGGGGCTTATTACTGCGAAAGACAGTCCACTTATTACTTATTAACACCGACAGGAGCTGTACCTATGTTGCGCGTTTATGGCATTAAAAACTGCGACACCGTTAAAAAATCACTTAAATGGTTAGATAAAAACGAAGTCGCCTACGAATTTATTGATGTTCGCCAGCAACCACTACAAAAAGAAACCGTTAGCGGCTGGTTACAAAAACTGCCGGCGGAATCTTTATTGAACAAGCGCAGCACCAGCTGGCGCAACCTGTCAGATGAACAAAAATCTGTTGTCGACGCTAATGCCATAGCTGAATTAGTTGCCGAACAACCAACATTGTTTAAGCGTCCGTTAGTTGAGTCCGGTCAGGCTGTTCATTGCGGTTTTAATGAGAAACTCTGGAGTGAACGCTACTTATGAGTTCAGAGACATTAAAGTTTGCCCGTGAGCTCATTTCCCGCCCGTCCATTACGCCGGAAGACGAAGGTTGTCAGCAACTCATAGGTGAACGGCTTGCGGCTCAGGGTTTCAACCTTGAGTCTATGATATTTGAAGATACCACCAACTTATGGGCGCGACGCGGGCAAGGCCGTAAATTGTTTTGCTTTGCCGGCCATACCGACGTTGTGCCACCCGGTGACATCAACGATTGGCAGTTTCCGCCCTTTGAACCTACAACGCACGAAGGGTATTTATACGGTCGCGGAGCCGCTGATATGAAAGGCAGCCTGGCAGCGATGATAACCGCGACGGAGCGGTTTATTAAAGACTATCCGAATGTGGACGCCGACATTGGTTTTCTCATAACCAGTGACGAAGAAGGCCCCTTTATTAATGGCACCAAACGTGTCATTGAAACACTGCAGGAGCGTAACGAAAACATAGACTGGTGTATTGTCGGGGAGCCATCCAGTACTGATACCCTGGGGGACATCGTTAAAAACGGGCGCAGAGGCAGCTTAACCGGAGACTTGACCGTACTGGGTATACAGGGTCACGTTGCTTATCCACATTTAGCAAAAAACCCGGTACATGATCTTGCACCAGCCCTCAGCGAGCTAATTAACGAAGAATGGGACCAAGGCAACGCCAGTTTTCCGCCAACCACGTTTCAGGTATCTAATATTCAGGCAGGAACTGGTGCCGGCAATGTGATACCCGGGCGTATTGATACCCAGTTTAACTTCCGCTTCTCGACAGAACTCACAGCCGAGAAAATTAAGCAACGAGTTGAAGCCATTCTCGATAAGCACTCGCTAAAATACCACCTGCAATGGAAGCTTAACGGACCGCCTTTTTTAACTGAATCAGGCGCATTAGTTGAAGCCGTTCAGGCGGCCATTGAACACGAATGTGGGTTTTCAACTACCCTCTCTACCGCGGGCGGCACATCCGACGGGCGCTTTATTGCACCAACCGGTGCTCAGGTCATTGAGCTGGGACCCGTAAATGCTACCATTCACAAAGTGAACGAATGCGTTAAAATCAGTGATTTGGATAAACTCAGTGATGTTTATTACCGCTGTCTGGAGAAGCTTTTATGTTAAGCAGCACAGAACTGACAGGTGCCTGCGAAACACACTTAACTGCAGTAGATGGGCATAAACTGCATCCTGATGCAGCAGAAGCTTATCTCGCCATGCAAAAAGCAGCAGCGGCTGAGGGTATTGAACTGGCCATAGCCAGTGGTTTCCGCTCACTGGACAGGCAACTGTCTATCTGGAATAGAAAATGGCGAGGAAAGCTGCCCCTTCGCTCCAAAGAGGGTGAGCTACTGGATGCATCAAACTTAAGCGACGTTGAGAAAATGCACGCAATTTTACATTGGTCTTCGTTACCGGGAAGTAGCCGTCACCACTGGGGAAGTGATTTCGATATTTACGACCCCCGCCCTTTTCAGGACAGTGAACTAAAACTGCAATTAGTGCCCGGCGAGTATATTGACCAATCAGGCCCCTGTCATGAACTGTGGCAATGGCTAACCCGGCATGCGCATGAAAGTGGTTTTTTCTTTCCTTATGCACGCTATCAGGGCGGTGTTGCACAGGAGCCCTGGCACTTGAGCTTCCGCGCCGTTTCACAGCCATGCCATAAGCAATTGAACCTTGAGCTGCTAGCCGAAACCGTAGACTCATTAGCCATAGAGGGAAAACCCATTATTCTGGATAACCTGGCTCAAATAAAAAATCAGTACATTGATACAATAACGGAGGATGACGGATGGACGACTATTTGGTGTGGCTAATAATATTATTGGTAGTAGGCGTGGTTGTGAGTAACCTTATGGTGCTGAAGTATACCGCTAAGTTTAAATGGCCTGGTACGAAATCATCTAAAACCGAAGATGACTCCGACCAGGACCCTAAAAACAAAAATAAAGATTAATCCAGCGTTACGCCAAGGCGCTTAGCCACTTCGCGGTAAGCTTCAACAACACCGCCTAAGCCCTGGCGAAAACGGTCTTTATCGAGCTTCTCACGAGTCTCTGCGTCCCAAAGGCGGCAGCCATCTGGAGTAAACTCGTCACCCAGCATAATTTCGCCGTCAAACACACCAAACTCAAGCTTGTAATCTACTAACAACAGACCAGCATCAGCAAACAAAGCTTTTAAAACGTCGTTCACTTTAAAGGTGAGTTCTTTCATTTTCTCAATTTGCTCTGCTGTTGCCCATCCAAAGGCCTGAATATGATACTCGTTAACCATAGGGTCGTGCAGCGCATCGTTCTTTAAGAAAAACTCGAATGTCGGAGGGTTAAGCTCTTTACCTTCTTCAACGCCTAAACGGCGCACCAGAGAACCTGCTGCCACGTTACGGACAACACATTCTACCGGTATCATATCCAGCTTTTTAACCAAAGACTCGGTATCGCTCAAACGCTCATCTAACTGCGTCGGAATGCCCGCTTCTTCCAGCTTAGACATAATAAAATGGTTAAACTTATTATTCACCATGCCTTTGTCATCAAGCTGCTCGACCTTCTCGCCGTCGAACGCCGAAGTGTCATTACGAAACTCCAGCACCAGGCGGTTAGGATCGTCGGTATGATAGACCGTCTTTGCTTTTCCCCGATACAGTTCACTGCGTTTTTCCATGAATCTTTCCACTCGCGCTTAAGTTAAAGTTGGCTTTGCTGTTTAACAGCGTTTTTAAAGGCTTCAAATACTTGATTAATCCATTCGTCGGAAACAATTTCCTCACCCTGGTAAACCGTAACCGAGGTATTTTCACCGTCTTCCAGTAATCGGAATTCGTACTCACCTTCGGCTATGCCCAGGTCTTCGTAGTCATCGCCACCAATGAACAGGAAGCCGCTGCCGGGTTCGCTGTACTCAACAAAATAGGTTCCTGTCTCGCGGTTTAAATCTTCAACCTCAAAACCAATATTCTGAAGAGCCAAGTTAACTAATGGCCATGCTTGCTCAAAATTGTCTTCAACAATGAAAACTGAATGTCCTTCTGCGGCTTTTGACAAGCTAGTTTCAATACCGGCCGCTTTTTCACGAGCTACAGCCAGTTGTTGTTTCCGGTTAACTTCCGAAATAATCGCATTAAGTAAATCAGCTTCCAAATTACGAACAACCAAAGGAGCAACCTCTTGCTCTTCACCACCAATCACCTGAGTAAAGTCGTTAACATCGACTCGTAGTGCGGTGCTGCGCTGATGCGATTCGGTTTCCTGAGTTAGTTCATAGCGGAAAGTTCTTTCCAGATCACTGTCGCTCTCTCCGCCAAATCCGAAAAAGCCGCTGTCGCCCTCAATGGTTTGCTGTACCGTCATTTGCTCGGTAAGCCAACGGTTATCACCCACCTTTTCCCATTGAATGTCGCGTCTTTCCAGTACATCAAATGCCGCCTGACGAACAAACTCGGTTACTGAGTCTCCCATGCCATCGACAATATCAAAGTACACCCGGGTTTCGGTTTCAGTTTCTAACACCCGGCTGCCCAGTCCAATAGGACGAACCTGCTGCGGAGCCATTATATTGACTTTATAACCAACAGGAGCTGGTGCTATGTTCGTATCCGGAATTTGATACTGAGTTCCTTTTTCCGGCTTCTCCAGACCACCTGGAATATTCAGTGAGGCAGTAGGTTGAATGTTCACGTATTCAAACCCGCCGCTGGCACGTTCTTTCTCTACCGACGAACAACCTGTTACAACTACGGCAGCTACGCCCATCCACGCAAGGCGAGACAATTTCATTACGACTCCTGAATATTCAGTAGGTTTGCTTTCTGTAACACTGACTCAATCAATTGTTGATTACTCTCTTCCGGAGGTGTCAGTGGCAGACGATAATTTGCGCTGACCCAACCCATTAAAGCGAGCGACCATTTTACCGGAATGGGGTTGGATTCAACAAATAACATATTATGCAAAGGTGCCAGCTCAGCATCGATCTGATTCGCACTTTCTTTATCACCAGCAAGTGCCGCCGTTACCAGTTCTTTCATTTTTGCCGGAACAATATTAGCGGTAACACTGATAACACCATGACCACCCGCAAACATAAATTCGCGTGCAGTAGGGTCATCACCGCTTAATAAGATAAAGTCATCGCCGCAGCGCTCTTTAAGTTCCTGAACCCGACTCACGTCACCGGTAGCTTCTTTTATACCAATAACGTTATCAATTTTTGCCAGCTGTTCGACCATGTCCGGTGTCATATCAAGACTGGTGCGCCCCGGAACATTATATAGAATTTGGGGTTTATCCGTAGCATCGGCACAGGCCTGATAATGTGCAATTAAGCCTGCTAAAGAAGGTTTATTGTAATATGGCGTAACATTTAAAAAGCCACTTACACCCGCCTGGGTCATTTTTTCTGTCAGTTGCACGGCTTCGCTGGTCGAGTTTGAACCGTTTCCAGCAATAATATCGATGCGCCCGGCACTGAGTTCGACCATGGCATTAACGACAGCGATATGTTCTTCATGCGTTAAGGTTGTTGACTCCCCTGTCGTGCCAACCGCTACAATAGCGTCGGTACCCGCTTCGCAATGTTTGTTAACCAGAAACTCAAGTTCACTGTAATCAACATTGCCATATTTTGTAAAAGGGGTAACTAAAGCGACAATACTGCCCTTAAGCATACATTCTCCAAGTCCTAAATTGGGGCTCCAATGGTAATGCCAGCCCTGACGAAACACAAGTGATAGGAACGTAACTTGCCAAGAAGGTTCCGTAAACTTTTGCCGGTATGGCATTTTCCAAGACGGCATCTGTCCGCTATGATGTTGGCACTGTTAACTAAGTTCCAGGAGAATGCAATGCAGACACTACAACAGGGCGATAAAGCGCCTGACTTTACTTTACCGGATGCGAACGAGAACTCAGTGACCTTATCGGAGTTATTAAAAGAGAACCGGGTACTGGTTTACTTTTATCCAAAAGCCATGACACCGGGCTGCACTGTGCAGGCACAAAACTTACGCGACAGCCGTAAGCAGCTTGAGGAATTTAATGTTGTCTCTGTTGGTATAAGCCCTGATGCGCCTAAACGCTTAGCTAAGTTTACTGATAGAGATGAGTTAAACTTCACCTTGTTAAGCGACGAAGACCATAAAGTGGCTGAAGACTTTGGCGTATGGGGCCTGAAAAAGTTTATGGGTAAAGAATACGATGGTATTCACCGTATTAGCTTTTTAGTAGAACAGGACGGAAGCATTTCAAAAGTCTTCAATAAATTTAAAACTAAAGAGCATCACGAAGTGGTGCTGGAGCACCTTAAGCAAGCTTAAGCTCTATAGAGCAGACACCGCACTAAAGCGGTGTTTGCTCTTCTGCCTTTTCCCCGGTGCCACTGTCCCATGCTGTTAGTACCGCCTTGACCAGACTGGCCAGCGGAATAGCAAAAAACACGCCCCAGAACCCCCATATGCCGCCAAAAATTAATACCGCGCCAATAATGTAGACTGGGTTTAAGCTTATTGCCTCTGAGAACAATAGCGGTACCAGTAAGTTACCATCCAGAGCCTGAATAACCAGATAGGCTACGGTCACCCAAACAAATGCCGCCGTTGGCCCAAACTGAAATAAAGCCACTAATACCACCGGAATGGTTGCGACCGCAGCGCCTACGTAGGGAATTAAAACCGATAAACCGACCATAATGGACAGTAATGCCGAGTAGCGCAGCCCAAATAAGCTAAAGGTAACAAAAGTGACTATCGCAACCACCACCACTTCAATTGCTTTGCCACGAATGTAGTTCATAATTTGCAGGTTCATCTCCTGCCCGACCTGCGAAATTAACTGACGGTTTGAAGGCAACAGACGGCTGAAATGAGCAATCAATATATCGCGGTCTTTTAGCATAAAAAAGATTAAAAGCGGCACGATAATGAGATAAACCAGCATGGCCATGACGTTCACAATAGAGGTCAGGGAAACCGTTAACAGGCTTTCTCCTAAACTCACTGCTCGTCTTTTTACTTCCTGAGTAAACTCAGTAATTTGGCTGTCATCGACAATAGTCGGGAACATTTCAGGTAGTTTATGCAGCCAAATTTGCAGGTTCGTAACCATATCAGGCATTTCCTGAATCAAAGTCGTACTTTGTTGCCAAATAACGGGAACCAGAGTCAGCAAAGTAACAATCATTAATGCCAGGAATAACGAAAAGGTAATAATCGTGGCGGTTAAACGGGATAAACCAAGCCCCATCAATCGCATTACCGGCCAGTCTAGCAAATAGGCCAGAGATATAGCAATTAACAACGGCGCAATTAAGCTACCGAAAAACACAATGACTAATACCACAACAACCAGTAACAGAAATAAAGTTACTGCATTAGGGTCAGAAAATTTCCGTTGATACCACTGTTGAATGTATTCCCACATAACCACTATCTCTTAACCTTTGTTGAGATGATAATATCAGTCCTTGCAATCTTTCCATAACCCCATAGAGTAAAAAGGAACTAAAGATAAGAATTTTGCTCTTAAGAGAAGATTAAATCCGTTTCATTTGGCCTATGAGTAGTTGATGTCCACCAAAATATTACACACTTTCACCGCTTGTTTATTGATCTTTGCAATCAGCTTTAGTGCTGTCAGCAACGCTATGCAGGATAACCAACGTTTACCAGAAATTGGAACTACCGGCGCGGCTTTCATGAGTATCGAACGTGAACGTGTTGTAGGCGACTTTTACATGCGTCAGGTACGCTCACAAGCCCCTATTGTTCACGATCCGGTATTAGACAGCTATTTAAACAGCATTGGCCAGCGGTTAGTCAGAAACACCAGCGGTGTGCGCTATCCTTTCAACTTTTTTTGGATTAACAATAAGGAAATAAACGCCTTCGCCTTCATGGGCGGCTACGTAGGTGTGCATACGGGCTTAATTGACGAAGCAAGAACCGAGTCAGAGCTCGCGGCGGTACTTGGACACGAGGTCGCGCACATTACTCAACGTCACATGGTTCGTCGAATGCAGGAACAACAGCGCAGTATGCCTATGACCATTGCTGGTATCATTGGCTCTATTTTAGTCGGCATGGCCAACCCTGAAGCCGGTGCTGCAGGCCTTTACGCCACAATGGGTATGGCCGGTCAGTCACAAATTAATTACACTAGGTTGTATGAAATGGAAGCCGACCGCATCGGTCTCTCTACGTTGTTAGCCGCAGGTTTTGATCCCCGTGGCGCACCCGACTTTTTTGGTCGGTTGGCAGAAAAATACCGCTATGTAAGCAAGCCCCCGGAAATGCTCATGACTCACCCATTGCCTGAGTCCCGCATAGCAGACACTCGTGCTCGCGCTGAAAATATGCAAAGAGTGGACGTCCCCCCCAGCCTCGACTTTGCCCTGGCTAAAACCAGAGTTCAGGCTCGGTATATTGGCAACACCACGAATAGTGACTTTGAATCTATGCGCTCCAGTAGCAATTCAATTAACCAACAAGCAGGGCAATATGGTTTAGCCATACGCGCGTTAGACGGTGGCAACATTGATGTAGCTTATAAGCTTATGCAGCCACTACTAGAGCGCTATCCTAATGATCCATTCTATATTGATGTCCAGACCGACATTCTACTGGCACAAAAAGATTACGAGACGGTTTTAAGCTGGCTACGAGGCAAGTACATTCAGCAGCCAACCGAGCCTGTTATTACTCTTAACTTTGCTAACGCGGCCCTTCAAGCAGAAGACACCGAGTTAGCTGAGAAGCTTCTGCGCGATTTTTTACTAAAACAACCGGACCACCCGCTGGCGCTTGATCTTCTCACTCAAGTGTACGAGCGTAGTGGCAAGCGAGCGGCTATGTACGAAACCCGAGCGGAATCACTGGCGTTAAGAGGAAACTTCCGGCTCGCCATTGATCAGCTGCACACTGCACATAACCATACCGATAGCGATCTGACGCATAAACGTCTGAATGCACGTATTGAGCAAATGCGCAGCTTAGAGCAGCAAATAAAATCGTTAATGTGAGTTAACCGCATTTTCCAGCGATTCTAAGTCCTGCTCTCCCATTAAAGGCCCTTTGACGCTGCCGTCCGGCTTTATTACGTAGGTAGCCGGTAACATCTGCGGGCGCTGAAACGGAAACTTTGGCGCAGGCTCCATCAACGCCAACTGAAACTCTATTCCATGACGCTGTTTCAGCTCAGCCAGTTCAGCGTTAGACATTGGATCGAAACTGACACCGACTAACTCAACATCTTTTGCTTTGTGCTGGTTAAATTCGTTTAACTCGGGTAACTCTCTTAAACAAGGAGCGCACCACTCAGCAAAGTAGTTTACCACCACCGTTTTTTCACCAAGGTCGCCCCAGCGAAACTCATTGTCGGCATCGGTAACCACATCCGGCTCTTGCGAACAAGCTGTTATCAGCACAGCAGCTGCCGCGCACACTAGCGTTCTCAGTTTCATTCCTTACCTCAATTACGTTACTATTAACTTATACTTACCTAATAATCAGATACTACAAGGTACGATACTTATGAGCCAAGTAACAATTTATCATAACCCGCGTTGCTCAAAATCAAGACAAACTCTTGAATTACTCAAGCAGAATGACGTTGAGCCGGAAGTTGTTGAATACCTTAAAACTCCGCCTAACGCTGCAGAATTAAAAGATATACTGGAAAAGTTAGGGCTTTCTGCCGATCAGCTAATGCGCAAAAAAGAAGACGCATATAAAGAACTTGGTCTGGCCGGTATCAATAACGAAGATGAATTGATTACCGCAATGGTCAATAACCCTAAGCTTATTGAGCGCCCTATTGTTATTCGGGGTAATAAAGCGGCCATTGGCCGCCCTCCTGAAGCTGTACTGGATATTTTATAATGACCCGCGTCGTTATTCTTTATTACAGCCGTAACGGGGCTACTCAGCAGCTTGCTGACGCGATAGCCGAAGGCGTTACGGCGGCTGGAGGCGAAGCTGTTTTACGCAGCACCGGGCACGGCAGTGATGCCGTCAGTGACCGCGATCTGGAAGTTGAAAACGCTGACCTTGAAACCTGCGATGCTCTTATTCTGGGCAGTCCGACTCGATTTGGGCATATGGCCTCAAGCCTGCAAAAATTCTGGGAAGGCACCTCGCGCGAATGGTTGCAGGCTACGTTAACTGACAAACCCGGTGCGGTGTTCACTTCCTCCAGTTCTCTTCATGGGGGACAAGAATCGACCCTGCTGACTCTGGCTTTACCGCTGCTGCATCATGGTATGATGCTGGTTGGCATTCCTTATTCTGAACCGGCTCTGCATCAGACTCAGTCCGGCGGTTCACCTTATGGTGCCAGCCACCATGAGCACAGCAATAAGTTAACTGACCATGAAAAGCAATGCGCTATCGCTTTGGGTAAACGAGTCACGCAAACCGCTTCTAAGCTCTCATCATAGGAATTATCAATGCCGACTTCTCCACGCTTTTATCGCTGGTTAACACAAGTTTGTTACTGGCCACTGCTCATTTTAGTTGCACTGTGGCACGGTATGCCAACCGACGCGCCGGGTACATTGCCAGTTTATATTGCTTTGTTCCTCTGGGTGCTGCCGTTGTTATTCCCTCTGCATGGTCTGGTTAAAGGCAAACCTTATACCCACGCATGGACTAATTTTGTTTTAATGTTTTACTTTCTGCATGGCTTAACCGTGGTCTACACCCACCCGGATGAGCGTGTGTGGTCAATACTGGAACTGATATTTACAACCGGCGCATTTATTGGCGCAACAGGTTATGCCCGCTATCAGGGAAGAGCTCAGGGGTTAGGGCTGAAAAAACTAAAAGACTACGACTAAATTTCGAGAACCTGCTTAACAAAAGGAATTGTTAAGCGGCGTTGGTAAGTAATAGAGGCTTTATCAAGCTCGTTTAACGCTTTCATTAAATCCCGCATGGAACGACCCAGTCGTTGAGTCATAAAAGCCGCAACATCGTTCGGCAACTCCAGTCCACGCCATTGTGCCCGCAAAATTAACGCATTAATTTTTTCTTCGTCGTTCAGCGGCTGAACCTGAAAGCCCGTTGCCCATTGGAAACGCGACTGTAAATCCGGTAACAGAACTTTAGTTTGAGCAGCAGACTGTTTAGCCGTCATGACCAAACGTGTCGACTCATTATCGGTTACGCGATTAATAAGCGAGAACAACTCAAAACTCCAATTCTGTTCCAGCGTTACCGTATCAATATCATCCAGACAAATAAGATCAGCCTGATCAATTCCTTGCAGAACGGCCGATGCATCGGCTTTAGCCAACTCACGCAAAGGTAAATACGCAATGCGGTATTGCGACCCGGCCGAAGCTATAACGCTGTGCATTAAGTGGCTTTTTCCTACCCCACTCGCTCCCGACAACCAGGTCAATTGCTGGCTTCTCCTCAGCGGTGGCTCAGTTGTAGGCAAACTCTCTAACCAACTTAATAAGGTTGAGTTGTCGCCCGCAAGAAAAGTAGAAAATATCTCGTCATCCGGCAACTGTACGGCTAACGGTAATTGCTGTGGTGACATCAGCGGCTCTCATTCCAACGATAAACCGGTGTTTCAGTCTGTCGCGCAGCAACAAACGGCCCGAGTTCCTGTGAAACCAGGCGTCCATCCAAGTTGATAGCCTGCAATATTTGATCGACCGGGCCGTTAACCACAATCTCGAATTCACTCATAGCTTGCGAGTATTCAAGTAAACGAACGTCGCTAACAGAGACAATGCTATCTAAAAACGCTTCCAACTCTAAAACACGATTTAAGCTACTTAATTTTTCAACTTTAATCATCAACGTATTACGAACATTCTCATCACCCGCAGTAACACTGTACTGCTTAGCCAACTGCGCCATTAGCTGCTCGACCAGAGGCTCCGCTAGCCAGTCTGGACTGGTCGCTGTCACTTCACCGGAGAAACGGTCGTCTCCCACTTCAACAAACCAGTTTAAACTCCAGGGCTTTTCCTCGTTGTCCTGACGAATGATACGACCGATCAATAAACCGTCTGTGCCGTAACGCTCTGTAGTGGTTCTCACCGGGTCTAAAAAGCGCCCCCAGACATCGGTCGCATTTATGGTGAAACTGTCGGTCAAATCCATCAGCGGCAGCTGAATTGGAATACTGTATTGCTGCGCAAAGAATCTCAGTTGCTGGGTAAATACTGATTCACTATTACTATCAATGATTACGCGCTGACCGTTGCTGTTTTCCTTCGCTATCCACAGCATCAGTTGTGGTCTCCGGCTGCCCCAGTAGGGTAACTGCTGCTCAGCCAGAAGTGCGCGTAACTTGCGGCCGTCAAATGTCGCCGTTAAAGTTCGCTGTCCTTCATTTTCACTGTAACCGTATTGAACCAGATAATTATTCACATCACGTTTTGCTCGCTGTATCGCATCATGCCCGGCCAATTCGGTTTGCCCCGTTAATTTTTTTATAACACGGTCAAACGCTTGTCCTATTGCCTGTTGCCGGTCAGATGAACTCTGCGAGGCCACTGCCACTTCTGCCGAATACAAATTTTCTATTAACCGCGCTTCGGCACCTGTCACCTTAAAAAGGCTAAACAGAAAAAATAAACTGGCAGCGAAGTAATGAATCTGCGACTTTGACATGTCATTATCCAAATAAGACTTTGAGAGCATATTAAACAGCCAGGTAGCGAACAGCAAGTAACAACTTGTGGATAAGCTTGTGGGAATCTTCACTAGGAAAATAAAGCCACTAACGGTAGTATTGCGACAAACGGACGAAGGGTGACAAAGGCATGCTAAAACAACAACTTCGCGGTATCAGCTCTCTGCTCGGCAGTATCAGTTTAATTGGGGTTTGTGTCGGCATGACCAGCACCCTGTTAAGTTTGCGCGCTACCATTGAAGGTTTTGGTACCTTAGTCACCGGCTTTATCATGTCGGCTTATTTTATCGGCTATTTATTTGGCTCGACCCGCGCACCAAAAGATATTCGCAGGGTAGGCTATATTCGTTCATTCGGCGGCCTTGCCGCGCTGGCTGCCTTTAGTATTCTGATGCAGGCCATCTGGGTCGATCCGGTGGTCTGGTTCGTCATGCGTTTTATAACCGGTTTCGCTATTTCTGGTATTTTCGTCATTGTTGAAAGCTGGCTTAATACCATGGCCGATAACCGTAGCCGCGGTACCCTGCTGTCAGTTTATCTGGTCATTATATACAGCGGACTCATTGTCGGGCAGCTGATTCTCGGTGTCGCCGACCCGGCTGGCTTTGTTGCTTTCGCTATTGTTGCTCTGCTCATTAACTTAGCGCTTATTCCAATTCTGGTCAGCGTTACGGCTGAGCCTACAACGCACGAAAACAGAAAAGTCCCCATTTCACTGCTGCTGAAAACCGTTCCACTGGGCGTAATTAATGCGTTTATAATGCAGGCCTGCTACGCCATGTTTTACGGTATAGGGCCAATGTATGCGTCCTACATAGGCCTTAGTGTTCTGCAAATTACCTTTTTCATGGCCGCCTTTATTGCCGGAGGCTTAATTTCGCAGGCACCATTTGGCTTATTGTCGGACCGCATCGACCGTCGTTTTGTTATGGCTATTTGTGCCGCCGGAGGGACACTTACCGCGGCGACCCTTTCACAGCTTAGTGCATCTAACGCTATTTTCATTTATTTAAACGTTGGTCTGCTCGGTGCGTTCATCTTGCCTTTATATTCACTCGGCATGGCGCACACAAACGATTTTCTGGAACGAGATCAAATGGTGGGAGCAACCGGTGCCATCATTAAAATTGGAGGAGCAGGCTCTATTATTGGTGCGCCTGCGGTAGCTGCGTTAATGCAGTTTGGTGCCATTAATTACTTCTTTTTACTTTTAGCCGCGCTTACCTCCTGTGTTGGCTTTTATTCTCTGTACCGCATTACACGTCGGGCAAAAGCAGAAGACCAGCTGCACAGCAACTTTGCCATACTGGCACCGTCACAAACTTCTGATGAGCTTTTAACGTCAATGGCTGAGGAAGCCCCGGAAACGGAAGAAGAAGACGACGAGGAAATGGAATCCAACGCCGTCCTTCGTTAAAGGCTTAGTCTGACAGCAGGTCATTCACCCAGGTGGTGGCCTGCTCCAGAATGTCATCCAGATGTTGCTCGCTGACAAAGCTTTCTGCGTAAATTTTATAAACAGGCTCTGTGCCTGAAGGTCTGGCAGCAAACCAGCCGTTATCAGTAGTCACTTTTATCCCACCAAACTGGGCGTCATTCCCTGCCGCTTTGGTAGAAATATCAGACACACTGTCACCCGCCAGTTCAGGCAGCTTTACTTTGTAGGCACGAATGTCTTTAAAGCGCGCATTCTTTTGCACACTGGAAGCCGTATCAACGCGACGATAATAAGCCGTACCATGTTGCTGGCATAAGTCATCGTAATACTGGCCGGGGTTTTTACCGGTTTTCGTCAGTATTTCAGCCGCCAGCAGTGCCATGACAATGCCGTCTTTATCGGTCGTCCAGGTATTGCCTTTACGGTCAAGTAAAGTAGCACCGGCACTTTCTTCACCGGCAAACGCAATTGAACGTTCAAACAACCCTTTAGCAAACCATTTAAAACCCACCGGTACTTCCATCAATGGTCGCTCGTTTGCGCCCACCACGCGGTCAATCATGGCACTGGACACTAGAGTTTTTCCAATAGCAATACTGCTATCCCAGTCGCGGTTCTTACATAAGTAATCTATTGCCACAGACAAATAATGATTCGGATTCAGTAAACCGTGTGTCGGAGTCACTATGCCGTGACGGTCATAGTCCGGGTCGTTACCAAAAGCCAAATCGTAATTGTCTTTCAGCTCGAGCAAGCTGGCCATGGCAAAAGGCGACGAGCAATCCATTCTAATCTTTCCGTCTTTATCCAACGGCATAAAAGAGAATGTCGGGTCGACCACGGCATTACGAACCTCAATCGATAAGTTGTAATGCTCTGCAATTTGCGTCCAGTACTTAGCGCCCGAGCCACCCATGGCATCAACCGCCAGTCTCAGTTTCGCATCCTGAATAGCCGACATATCAATGCAGTCATCAAGCTGGCTAATATACTGCGTGCGCCAATCAACAAAGGTTAGTTTCGGGTGCTGTAATACGTCTTCACTCTCACAGGTATTCACGCCGACAAGTCCTGAAGACAGTAACGCGTTTGCGTATTTCTCTATGGTTCGGGTCACGTCAGAGTCTGCCGGACCACCATGTGACGGGTTGTATTTAAAACCGCCATCTTCTGGTGGGTTATGCGAGGGTGTAATCACCACGCCATCGGCTTTAGCTGTGTTCTCACGGTTCCACTCAATAATCGCGCGGCTTAAAACCGGAGTTGGTGTGTAGTCATGCTCAGTCTGAACCTGAACCTCTACGCCATTGCCAATAAAAACATCTAACGCACTAATGTAAGCAGACTCAGACAGCGCATGAGTGTCTTTAGCCACCATAATAGGTCCGGTAATGCCCTGCTCCTCGCGATAAGCACAAATAGCCTGAGCAATAGCCAGAATATGCGCTTCATTAAAGGAACGCTTCAATGAACTGCCTCGATGACCCGAGGTACCAAAACTGACTTTTTCAGCCGCTTTGCGTGGGTCCGGCTCATAAACATAATACGCACTGGTCAATTGCGCTATATTGGTCAAGTCGCTGGCCTGCGCCAACTGGCCTGCTCGCTCGTGATCCGCCATTATAAAAAGTCCCTAATTTTTTCTGCATCAGCCGATTGATAACCCAGTTTTTCTGCTACCTGAGTCAGCATGGCTTTTTTCTTAGTCGTATTGGTATTGGTAATTACCCAAAATGGAGAGTCCGGAATCTGCTTCGGGTTCGTGCTGTTCCCCGATGTCAGTAAAGCTTCTTCTGAGCGGGCAAAATATTGACGATCACGACCGCGAATATCCAGCACTTGCGAAAATTCGCTCGGGTGGCAGCGGTACAACATGCTTAAAATATACAGAAAGCGCGCTACTACGCTTTTCTGAATACGCACATCCTGCTCATTCAAACGGTTAAAAACCGACTCAGTGGGTTCGCTTTTGCTGTCGGCTTCAGGTTCACTGCTATTCACGTCCAGCAAACGACGCAGAATATCCGATGCGCTCTCGCCTATTTGCCTGGTGTGGCTTGCAATGTACGTGTATAAGTCATCGTCAATGTCAATCCGCTTCATTGTTGACTTTCTACCTCTAAAAATTGAAAGGTTGCGCTTTGTCACTTGCAACACCCCGACAAAGCCTTGAAAATATAGACCAAAGTTTATCACTAAAGGCAGTTCGATGGCAGACTCTTCATTGTTGAATCACGAAACATTAGGTACGGATAGCAATCCGGCTATCATCATTATTCACGGCCTGTTTGGCGATAAAGACAATTTAAAAAGTCTTGCCCGTGAACTGTCAGAAAACTACTACTGCATTTTGCCCGACGCCCGTAATCATGGTGAATCGTTTCACAGCGACAGCATGACTTACCCGGACATGGCAGAGGACATTATCAAACTGGCTGACTCGCTGAACCTGAAACAGTTTTATTTAGTGGGTCATTCTATGGGGGGCAAAATAGCAATGGAAACTTGCATAAAAGCCCCTGAACGAATTCAAGCGGCGATATTTGCCGATATTTCACCCGCCGCTTACGACGGTACCCACGACAGCATATTAGACGCTCTTTCTAACCTGGACATAGACCAGGTAAAAAGCCGCGGCGACGCCGACAAACAGTTAGCCGAGACAATTTCAGAAAAAGGTATACGCCAGTTTCTGCTGAAAAACCTGAAAAAAACTGACGACGGTTACCAATGGCGGCTTAACCTAAAAGCGCTAAGAGAAAATTATCAGCAAATTTCAGCGGCTGTCAGCAAAGGCCAATACGACGGTCCGGTGCTTTTTATAAAAGGAGGTAGCTCAAACTACCTCACAGAAAAGCATCAACAAGACGTGGCAGCCCGATTTAGCAATGCCTCGGTAAAAGTTATTGAAGGTGCAGGCCACTGGCTACATGCCGAGAAACCAAGAATATTTAACCGCCTGGTCATTGAGTTTATAGCGCAGTAATCTCGCCACCAGCCGTGCTTTATGGTAATCTAAGCGCCGTAAAAAACAGTCAAGACCGCATTAAGCATTCTTAGGTTAAGTACCAGCGAGGTTAAGCAGTATGTTAGCTGAGTATTACGAACAAATTGAAGTTCTGGCCACCAATTTTACGCTGGGCATACTATTCTTACTAATAGGCTTAGCCATTCGGGACGTGTTAAAACGTTCTGCAGTGCCCAAATTTGGCCAGGTTATTGTCTGGATGGTGCTCTTTCTTGGCTGTTTTGGCTTTATCGCTAAAGGTATTATTCAGGTGCTCTGGGAATCCGGAGTTTAACCCAATTGATAATTTACGCCGCTGAATGGCAACCCGTTCAGTACTGTTTATTCGTATAATCAGGTGAAAATTGACTTATGGCAACTGTTGGAATTTTCTTTGGAAGCGACACCGGTAACACCGAAGCCGTCGCACAGATGATTCAGAAAGAGCTTGGTAAAAAGCTCGTTGATGTAAAAGACATCGCCAAATCCAGTAAAGAAGATATTGCCAATTACGACTTACTATTGTTCGGTATTCCGACGTGGTATTACGGCGAAGCTCAGTGCGATTGGGATGACTTTTTCCCCGAACTGGAAGAAATCGATTTTACGGACAAGCTCATTGCCATTTTTGGCTGTGGTGATCAGGAAGATTACGCTGAATACTTTCTTGATGCCATGGGCATGGTTCGCGACATTGTGGAAGCTCGTGGTGGCATTATTGTCGGACACTGGCCTACCGAGAGCTACAATTTTGAAGCCTCTAAAGGTATGGCCGACGACACACACTTTGTCGGTTTGGGCATAGATGAAGACCGTCAGCCAGAGTTAACCAAAGAACGCGTTAGCAAATGGTGCCAGCAAGTTTATGAAGAAATGTGTCTGGCAGAACTGGCAAGTGACAGCTAATACAGGGTATGCTGTTATACATGTTTAACTGAGATACTAATTATTATGGCGAGTAACGACGAACAGCTGAAAAAAGCAGGACTAAAAGTCACTTCCCCACGGATGAAGATTCTGGAGATTTTGAAAAAACCAGATAACCAACACATCAGTGCCGAAGATGTCTATAAAATTCTGCTGGAACAAAAAGATGAAATTGGCCTGGCTACCGTTTACCGGGTACTAAACCAGTTTGATGACGCTGGTATTATTACTCGCCACCACTTTGAAGGTGGGCGTTCGGTATTTGAGTTGAGTGCAAAGCACCACCACGATCATCTGGTGTGTTTAACCTGTGGCCACGTTTTTGAATTTGAAGATGACGTAATCGAAGAGCGTCAGGAAAAAGTAGCCGCAGCAAATAAAATTAAACTGACTAACCACAGTTTGTACCTTTACGGTGAATGTCAGCGTGGCGAAGGCTGCGAATACAAAGCTGCCGCTGAGGCAGAGTAATAATATGGCACTGCGCTGGCTCATTTACGGTGCATACGGTTATTCAGGCAAACTTATTGCCCATCAGGCTAAAAAACGCGGTTACCAACCTATTTTAGCCGGCCGTAACGAAAACGCCCTTGAGCCAGTAGCACGTCACTTAGACTTTCAATACAAGGTCTTCTCGCTCGACAGTATTGATGAAGTTCAAAAGCAGTTAGAAGACGTAGACTTAGTCGTTAATTGCGCAGGCCCATTCAGCCAGACCGCAATTCCCCTTATTCAAGCCTGTATTGATACCAAAACCCACTATTTAGACATTACCGGCGAGATAGACGTATTTGAATACGCTCACTCTATGCACAAAACCGCGCGTGAAGCCGGTATTGTTTTATGCCCGGGCGTTGGGTTCGATGTTATTCCAACCGATTGTATTGCCGCGCGACTCAATGCGCAGATGCCGGAAGCTACACACTTGGCCTTAGGCTTTGATTCAGGTTCACGCATGAGTCGTGGCACTGCCAGAACCAGCATAGAACGTTTAGGTCGTGGTGGCGCCGCTCGTATTAAAGGACAAATTACCGATGTCCCTCACGCATGGCATTCTCGCTGGATAGATTTTGGTAATGGCGAAAAATATGCCATGACCATTCCCTGGGGCGATGTCTCTACCGCCTACTACACCACGGAAATACCCAATATTGAAGTGTACATACCGGCCAGCCCACGCTTAGTGAAGAAAATGCGCCGGATGAACTGGTTCCGTTGGGTATTTAAGTGGAAATGGGTTCAGGCTAAACTGAAGAAAAAGCTCGAATCACAGCCTGCTGGCCCTGAAGAAAAAGAACGGAAGAATAACCCCACTTACGTTTGGGGTGAAATCAGCGATGCCAAAGGCAATAAGAAAAGTATGCGGGTTAAAGTGAAAAACGGCTATTCGCTAACTGCCGAAGGAGCTGTTGAGATAGCCATTCATACCTTAAGCCAGAAGCAGTCAGGGGGCTTTTACCCCCCCTCACGTTTATACGGCGCTAAGCTACTGGACCAGTTTAAGATCCAGTAGTTTGTTCCTGTTCTATTTTCGCCCAGCTGTCACGTAAACCAACGGTCTGGTTGAATATTAAACGGCCTTCAGTCTCAGCATCCTGATCCAGACAATAGTAGCCCAGACGTTCAAACTGGAAGTTCTCGCCCAGTTTCGCACTCGCTAAGTTAGCTTCCACAAAGCCTTTCTTAATAACCAAAGACTCCGGATTCAGGGTTGAGAACAAGTCTTCCTCGGCTGCCGGGTTAGGCACCTGGAATAAGCGATCATACACACGGAATTCTGCTGCTTTTGCAGTTTCTGCAGACACCCAGTGAATAACGCCCTTCACCTTACGACCGTCTGCCGGGTCTTTACCCAGAGTGTCAGCGTCGTAATGACAGTAAATAGTCTGGATCTCGCCGTTATCGTCGGTTTCTATCCGGTCTGCACGAATAACATAGGCATTACGCAAACGCACTTCTTTATCCAGCACCAGACGCTTGAACTTCTTATTAGCCGACTCACGGAAGTCTTCCCGTTCAATCCAGATTTCACGACTAAAAGTCACCTGACGCGAGCCCATTTCCGGGTCATTCGGGTGGTTTGGCGCATCCAGCAGTTCCTGTTCGCCTTCAGGGTAGTTTTCAATAACAATTTTAACCGGATCCATCACCGCCATAGCGCGTGGTGCATTGACGTTCAGGTCATCACGAATGCAGGCTTCCAGCATGCTCATTTCTACCTGGTTATCCATTTTGGTCACACCAATACGGCGGCAGAACTCACGAACTGAATCTGGTGTATAACCACGGCGACGCAAACCAGCAATGCTGGCAATACGCGGGTCATCCCAGCCGCTTACTTTATTCTCATCTACCAACGTATTAATAATGCGTTTACTCATTACCGTGTATTGCAGATTCAGGCGCGAGAATTCAATTTGCTGTGGATGGCAGTCAATGCTGATGTTATCCAGCACCCAGTCATACAAACGACGGTTATCCTGGAACTCCAGCGTACACAATGAATGTGTAATGCCTTCCAGCGCATCCGAAATGCAGTGGGTGAAGTCGTACATTGGGTAAACGCACCATTTATCACCAGTCTGGTGATGGTGTACAAAACGCACACGGTAAATTACCGGATCGCGCATACACATAAACGGCGAGCTCATATCAATTTTTGCCCGTAATGCGGCGGTGCCTTCTTCGTGCTTACCTGCTGTCATGTCAGCAAAGTGCTTTAAGTTCTCTTCCACAGAAGTATCACGGTAAGGGCTGTTTACGCCCGGCTCTTTCAGAGTACCGCGCATTTCGCGCATTTTATCCTGCGAACTGAAATCAACGTAGGCCAGGCCTTTTTCAATCAGCTCAACCGCAAACCCGTGTAGCTGATCAAAGTAATTAGAGGAATAACGCGGCTCGCCTTCCCAGTGATACCCCAGCCATTCCACGTCTTTTTTAATGGAGTTCACATAGTCCACTTTTTCTTTCAGTGGGTTGGTATCATCAAAACGCAGGTTACAGGTGCCGTTGTAGTCTTCGGCAATACCGAAGTTCAGCACTATCGATTTGGCATGGCCAATATGCAGGTAACCATTCGGCTCCGGAGGAAAACGGGTGTGTACAGTTGCGTGCTTACCACTGGCCAAATCTTTATCAATGATTTGACGAATAAAATTACTGGGACGAGAGTCAGTATCTGCCATGAACCTTTTGTCTCCGCTACAAAATCAACACCGGATAATATGAAGCGGCTATGATCGCAGGTTATCGTCAGCCTGACAAGCTAAGCGAACATTAAAAAACTGATAAAAACGGCGCAATTGCTGCTGTGCAACTTTACCCTCAATGCGGGTAAAACGAACGGTCTGCCCCGGCTGGCATTGTGCCAGCCGACCTAAATCGAACGGGTTAATGGTGCCCAGTTTCGGGTAGCCGCCTAAGGTCTGGCGATCGTTCATCATAATAATAGGCTGGCCATTTGCAGGCACCTGTACAGACCCCACATTCACGCCTTCAGACACCAAACCCTCACCGTTATATTCCAACGCTTTACCGGACAAGCGAATGCCCATGCGGTCGCTGTCTTTAGTCACTTCGTAATCTTCGTAGCAGAAAGCTTCTCTTGCAGACATGGGAAAGGCGTCGTACTGAAAGCCCGGTATTAAGCCAATAACCGGAGTTTTCTGATAGTCGGATCTGTAGGCCCAGCCCACGCGCCGCGATACCTGATAATTCTGCTCATTAAAACTCAGTTCGTCACCCGCTTTTAAAAACGAGCCATCACCGTGCAGGCCGCCGACTGAGTCGCGAGTAACGGTTGCACAACTGCCCCACTTAGGTTCCACCTGAAAACCACCCTGCACCGCTAAATAGGCTCTGACACCAGCACTGGCGTACCCCATTTTCAGGCGTTGACCCGCGCGCACTTTAAAGTTTTGCCAGGTATTTAACACCTCGTCGTCCAGCGTCAATTGAACGTCAGCACCGGTCACAGCACACTGGCAGTCTCGGTCAAATTCTACCTCAAAGCCACCCAGGGTAATTTCTATTTGAGCGGCATTAAAATGGTTACTCAGCAACCGATTAGCCCATAAAAACGCGTGTTCATCCATAGGGCCACCACGGGTCAGGCCTTTCGACAAATACCCAAAGCGCCCAAAATCCTGAACGGCTGAGCGCATACCCGGCTCAATAATACGCATCATGACAAGGCCTCCGTGTCGCCGCCTTCTTCAATAAACTGCTCTTTACTTACCGCGTAAAACTCGACTTCATCACCTACGTTCAGCGGGCTGATAGTCCCCGATGACGGATCATATAGCTGGGTGGAAGTACGGCCAATAATATTCCAGCCTCCGGGCGATGCTGACGGATAAACCGCGGTCTGATTTTCAGCAACGGCAACACTGCCTGCGGTAATGCGTTTTCTGGGGTTATCTAAACGAGGCGTTCTGATCTTCTCACTTACTTCACCTAAATAAGCAAAGCCCGGCGCAAAACCCATGGCGTGCACGCGGTACGTTTGCTCGGTGTGTGTTTTTATTACATCATCCACAGAGCAGTTGTTCATGTCAGCAATGCGGGCAAGGTCAGGCCCGACACTTTCATCATAAAGAACCGGAATGCGATGCAGCTTGCCACTCAGCTCGTTAGTATCAGAGCTGAGGTCAGCTAAAGCTTTACGCAAGCGTTCACGTATTTCGGGCTCGTCAATGCTCAGCACGTTGTAGTAAACCATTAAGGAGTTATAGGACGGCACTAAATCCAGCACAACATCAGACAGTTGCTCCTTTACTGCCTTAACCGCAGCCAGAACACGCTGGTTAACTGACACGCTAATGCCCTCGCCTAAATAGACTATAACGGCATCGGCGCCGGCTGAAACGAATTTTGGAAAATCAGACTCTTCTTTCATAACTGAACTTTAGTCATTCCTGAGTTTATTCGTTAGCTTGCCGGACAATACTCCGCAGCTTCTCTACGGTTTCTATCGCTTTGGGGTTATCCCCGTGAACACAAAGAGAATCAATTTCAATTTGTAGCGATTTGCCCGACACGCTCTCAATAGCGCGACCTGTCGCGAAAGCCTCTGCCTGAGCATACATAGCTTCAACATCACCGTGCACAGCGTCGGGGTTGCTCCGCGAGCGCAACTGACCATTATCGTCATAAGCGCGGTCGGCAAAACCTTCAAACCATAATTCAACACCAAATTGCTGCGCGCGGTGGCGCCAGGCGTCATTTTCGGGAGTTGCCATAACCATCAAGGGCAAGGGTTCATGTCTGTCGTCCTGCAAAGCGGCAATGGCCTGACAAACAGCATCGAATTGCTGACCGTCGCTTAACATGTCGTTATAAAGTGCGCCGTGTGGCTTCACATATTTCACTTCGGTTTTCTGGCCGGAACAAATGCCCTGTAACGCCCCCACCTGATATTGAATTAAAGCGGTGACTTCATCAGGTTTTAATGCCATATGACGTCGGCCGAAACCAACGAGATCGGGGTACGCAGGATGCGCGCCTATTGTCACGTCATGATGTTTGGCTAACTTGACTGTTTTCAGCATAGTTAACGGGTCTGACGCATGAAAACCACAAGCTACATTAGCGCAGTCGATGTGCGGCATAATTAAGTCATCGGCGCCCATTTTCCAGGCACCGAAACTTTCACCAATATCGCTGTTTAATGTAATTCTCTGGCTACTTTTACGACTCATTCCTCACCTTTTTCCGATTTTCTGGCTTCAATGTCTCCCATTAGCTTAACCAGACCCACGGCAAATAAATACAGACCAACACCTACGGCGGCGAGTTGTAACGGCGGCAAGCAAAGCACCACCAGTTGATGTTTCACAAATACCGCTGCTGCACCAGTGAGGCCCATAGTCGTTATTGCGCTGGCAACTAAGGTAACAGGTGCCATCCAGGACAGCAGCCAGCGAAATTTTAACAGCGCGCAAAGCCCGCCAATAACTAAGCCCCAGGCAACAGGAACACCCAGTTTGTACCAACTCAGATTAAAGTTCGCAATTAGCGTAATCAGCTCTTCCTGCTCTGCGGTATAAAAGAACAGACCCACCGCGCCGGCCAAAATAACAATTCGTTTTGCTATATTCATTAATTTAATTCCTAACTGAGTCTCTGCTTACATAAACAGACTAATCACAAAAAGAATGACCGCAATAATCGGTATCCAGAGAATGGGAGACTGATACCATTTCAAAATGGGTTTGTCCGTGCGGTTAAGCGACTTTAAAGTCGGCTGCTTATACAGCCAGATAATACCAATTAACATAAGAACCGCGCCGGTTAACCTAACAGGAGTATCGTTGTCACTGACCACACCCAGAACGGCCAGAAGCAAGCCCACAATAAGAATCAGTAATGCCAAAACACGTTGCCACATACTTCCCCCAAATCATTGTTCTTATAATTATTGTCTTTATACTAAGAACTTATACTGTATCAGGTTCTGGAGCCATATGTTAAAGCAAATTCTTATCTGGTTAGGCGCTTCGGCCGTCACACTTCTTGTTATTTTTGTCAGCGTTGTTGTGTACCAGTACACCGCCATGGAGCCGGAGTTACCGCATGAAGATGAATGCGACATACGTCAACTGGAAACCAGTGAAGACGGCGCGCTGGAGGTTCATAGTTACTGGTGCGAACGGGGTGAAAAACAAAGTTGGCAGGGCCACGAAATTTGGCTGCACGAACCACAACCGGATAAATGGCAGCGCATTATGACCACAGAACACGACGGCTGCATTAAACTGGAACTGGCTGATCAGCGACTGGAAATAAACCACGACGGCAAGCGTGGTGACATGTTTTTAGTCGAGCCGGTATTTCTGTTTAACGATGCACAAGGCGTCAGCCAATCTCTGTCGGTGCAGGTGTCTACCCGTGGCGACGCCGTGTGCTCTGACTCTGGTGAATAACCGAAAGCTAAGCCAGCTTTAACACCCATTTCAGTGGCAGTCGTTTCATTAAAAACGCCATTAATGCCCAGGGCCAGTAAGGGACATACGCTTTCACTGGCTCTTTATTAATGGCTTTTGCCAATAAGCGACAGCCGGTTTCGGTGTCCACCATAAAAGGTGTGTTTTTCACCTTCTCGTTAATTTCCGAACGAATATAGCCCGGGTAAATAGTCGAGACTTTTATTGGGCTGTTGCTGCCGTAGGTTTTCATTAAGTCTGCACGAATGCCCTCGGTTAGCGAGGCCAAACCTGCTTTAGTTGCTGCATAAACCGTCATAGCCCGCGGCATACCGCGGAAAGCACTCATGGACGAAATAGTCACCAGGTGCCCCTGCTTTTGTTCGCGGAGAATTTCCATAGCCGCTTCACATTGTGCCAGTGCGGCTACGAAGTTCGTTTCAGCTGTTGCTTTGTTTGCTTCAAAGTAGCCAGTGCCAAGCGCTGCGCCTTTACCCATGCCCGCATTAATAATAAAGCGGTCAACTTGCCCCTGCTCTTGCTTAAACTCCTGAAACACTCGGAACACGTCCTCGTGGGCATTTACATCCAAGGTTTTAATGCTGACCGTTATGCCAGAATGCTTTTCTTCCAGTTCGGTTTTTAAGGCTTCCAGCCGGTCTAGCCGACGTGCACACAGGCATAGGTCTTTACCCTGAGCGGCAAACTCGCGAGCCATACCTTGCCCCAGACCAGAACTGGCTCCGGTAATTAAAATGGTCTTCCGTTGTTGAGACATTATTGAGCTCTCTTTATTGTTATTGTCTTTTTACTCGTATTTTTTAGGCTTTGGCAATACGACGACGGCAACGCCACAGCAAGTAGTTCACCAAAAACCAGAAGTTCTTAAAGGCTTTATTGGTGGTTTGCTTATGGTGGTACCGATAATAAATTTGCTGAGCTATAACCGCCAAGCGGAATAAACCAAACACTTCGTAAAAGGCAAAGTCTTCTACCTTAGTGCCAGTGCGCTCACAGTAATAATCAATAATTTCTTTGCGAGTTAACATGCCCGGGTAGTCGCTCGGCTGGCGTTTGGTCGCACGCGCCACTTTGTCATCGCCTGCTTCAATCCAATAAGCCAGCGAATTGCCTAGATCCATTAACGGATTGCCTAGGGTCGCCAGCTCCCAGTCCAGAATACCGATAATGTCGGTTGGGTCATCTGGGTTAAGTATCAGGTTGTCTAAGCGAAAGTCGTTGTGAACCAGACAAATTTTCTCGCTTGGCGGCTGGTTCTCTTTAAGCCAACGCATAACCGAACCCGCGCCGAATACATTCCAGGTCTTTGCTTTTTCATAACGGCCACACCAGCCATTTACCTGACGTTCGGTGTAACCTTTACCTTTGGCTATTTTGCGTAGTCCGGTGCTGTCTAAATCCACCTGGTGCAGCTTTATCAGTTTATCCAACGCGTTCGTGCATAACTGCCGCGCCTGCTCAGAACTTAACTCCAGTCCTTTAGGAAAACGCCTCCGCGGAATAATGCCGGTCACGTGCTCCATCACATAAAACTCAGCACCAATAACCGACTCGTCACGGCAATATGCCAGCATTCGGGGCACATGAGGAAACGCCGGTCTCAGGCGTTTTTGCAGACGGAACTCACGTCCCATATCATGGGCTGACTTGGCTTTTGTGCCGTCTGGTGGTCGACGCAGCACCAGTGCCAGGCCGTTGTAATCTAAACGGTAAGTCCAGTTCGACACGCCACCGGTATATTGGGTAATGCGCAAAGTACCGCGGTCTTCGGGTAGCTCGTCACCAATGTGCTCCGCCAGCCAATTATCTAATGCCTCTACGGGCAAAGTTTCTTCTTCGCGTACGTCACTCGCCTGATCGACTACGGCGGATGATGGATCAGTCATTAGAGCGCCCTTTCAATTGTTTTTCTCTTTGTTTCAACTCTGTTTTTGCAATAGTCGCGCGGTGCACCGCGTCGGGTCCATCGGCAATGCGCAGCGAACGCGCAACGGTTAATAAGCCCGGCAGTGGCGTGTCATGACACATAGAAGCACCACCGAACAACTGCATGGTTTCATCCACCACCCGCTGCAGCACATTGGGTGCCACCAGCTTAATGGCCGATATTTCTTTAATGGCTTTCATGGCACCAACGTTGTCGATTTGCCACGCCGCGTGCAGTGTCAGTAACCTTGCCTGATCAATGGCTACGCGCAAGTCAGCTAAACGCTCGGTGTTGCCGCCAAGCTTCATTAATGGCTCGCCAAAGGCAATGCGCGATACACCACGCTCAATGAAAAGCTCCAACGCACGTTCAGCCGCGCCAATAGCGCGCATGCAATGGTGAATGCGCCCCGGGCCTAAACGCCCCTGCGCAATTTTAAAACCGGCACCAGGGCCAACAATAATGTTCTCTTTCGGTACGCGCACGTTATCGAACACCACCTCGCCATGGCCATAAGGGGCATCGTACTCGCCCAGAGCAGGTAACATACGTTCAATATTCACGCCCGGCGTGTTTAACGGCAACAATACCATGGAATGGCGATGATGTTTGTCGGCGTCCTCGTCGGTCAGACCCATAACAATGGCAATCTCAGCGTCCGGATGACCCAAACCAGTACTCCACCACTTACGACCGTTTATGACCCAGTCGGAGCCGTCAGCTTTAATGGTGGTTTGCATATTGGTGGCGTCGGAGGAGGCGACATCGGGCTCTGTCATACAAAACACCGAGCGGATATCGCCGTTTAAAAGCGGCGTTAACCACTGCTCTTGCTGCGGGTCATCGCCAAAGTGATACAGCACTTCCATGTTACCCGTGTCGGGCGCGTTGCAGTTGAATACCTCGGGCGCTAACAAGCTTCGACCCATGCGCTCGGCCAGTGGTGCATATTCCAGTGTCGTTAAGCCAGCACCCAGTTCGTTGTCCGGCAAAAAAAAGTTCCAAAGCCCTTGCTCTTTCGCTAACTGCTTTAGTTCCGCCACCCGTGGCGGCACCTGCCACTCGCGCCAATGCGGCGTGCTGTTCAGCCGATAATTCTCTTTCTGATACTGGTTTTCATACGGCTCAATATGCTCGCGCATAAAGGCGTCAAGCCGCGCCAAATAGTCCTTTGTTTTCGCACTGTAGGAAAAGTCCATAATGCCCGCTCCCAACGAATAGTTAACAGCATTGTAGACGTGAAAGTGTTGGTGGTACAACCAGAGTTGGGATAAAACGAGAGGCAGTTTTGGCTGGGTTACTCCATCTTAAACTTAGTAGCTAACGCTTGAATTGAGCTGCAATTTTATCCAGTGCTAGAGAAAGCCAGTGTGCTTTTCGTTCAAACACAGTGACACCGGCCAGGATAAAATGCTCTTGATCAGCCCCGCCTGGAGTTCCAGATTCATCTGCATAAAGTAAAAACATGGTTAATCCTTAAATATCAATAATTTAAAGGATTATATTTAAATTTAGGGGGATAAAAAAGGAAGAGGCGGGGGAAAGAGCTAACGCTCAGCGCACCGCAATAAGGCAGCCCGCCAATCTTAGTTGTTTCCAACCGCGCAAAAACTGTAGAAAAAGCAGCCCGATATTGCAAGGATAATTTAGCATTTAGATACTTGGTTCCCCCTTTATAGGCAGCCCTAACTCGCGCCACATAAGCCTTTCACTTTTTGATAAGAAACCATTACAAACTTTGCCGATGCAGCCGCACGTAAAATTCACTTCGACAGCCAAAGAGAAAAGGCCTTCAGCGATTTCGTGCGAAACGATACTCCTACAACAACAAATAGAATGGAAATAATCGCAACTGGCACAATGTGGAGTAGTAAAAGTCAGCCGTGCATTGGAAGCCGCCTTTCAGTCTAGGTACAAGTAGGTGGGTATTCCAAAGTTGTTAAGCTAGTGCCCATTTCATCGTCCGCTAAAAACAGGTTCCAAAGCCCCCTGTTCTTTTGGTAACTGCTACCGTAGGACAAGTCCATAATGCCCGCTACCAGCGAATAGTTAACAGCACAGGAGACTTGAAAGTGTTGGTGGGATAATCAGGGGGCTAAAACGCGTAATGTGTTTTTGGAGGGCGCTGTAAGCTCGGGATATGCGACGAAAAGGCGAAGCTTTACAACACTAAATAGAGAAAGCTCAACCTATAAACTCATTCATTCTTAAGAGTTATCTTACATAAGCTTTCCAATTGAAGTGAATTCGGAAACTTTCCCACCTTTTAGAATACGAATTAAGTTTAAATTTTCATCAACAATAATAGTGATATTGCAACTTTTCCCTCCCCTCATAATACTAGATGCAACGAAGTTTCTCTCCTCACCAGCAATACGTTTTAGTTCAGTGAATGTAAGCCCCGTTTTTTCCGGTATTCGAGTAGAGTCCTCACTTTTCTCATCATCAGACCAGAACACTACTTTCCAGTCATTTAACTTGGAAATATAAAACTGGTTTCGGCGATATATATTTGCTTTAGTCAAAGCTAAAAATGTGGATATCAGCATGCTCGATACCATTAAGGAAGCAAGTGAAGTCAACGTATTATAATTGGCGTTTCCACTAATTAGGCCAGCGGCAAGCAGTAATCCCAAAAAAGCTGAAAACTCATTCCCCACTGAGAATGGCCAAAACTTGATTAACCTTTGCCTTATAGAACCGTAGGCTATAAGGATCGCCGCTGCTACTCCAATTAAACAAACTAAAGGAAACCATTCACTATTAACCGCTTCGCTAACTCCAGACGAAAGGTAAAATAGCAAAACTAAAAAAACTGTAAAAACAAGCCATTGCATTTTTTATCACCTATTTGTTGAAGTTTGCATCACGATTCTTATAGCACCCTAGCAAATAGCTTTTAAAAAGCGTTGCTTAGACTTTGACCGCCCCTGGCAGTTAAACCCATACTTCTCCATTCAAGGTCTGAGTTTACCCCGATTTTCTGCAGTTTGGGGGTTAGCTCTAACAGCTTTTTCGATTCATCCGTGTGTTAAAAGGTTCGTTTGTTCTGTTCAATAAATTACTCCCATCCTGGCTCAGCAATATCTCCTGCACCATCCCGTTTTAGGAATTTGTTCCTTTTTAGGGCAAACTCAAACCGCGAAAACCAGTAGAAGAAATCAAATGCAATATCTTTCAACTCGTTATTAATGTCTTCTTTTCGCACGACCTTTCCCTTTATTACATGGCTCTAGGCACACGGCTTGCTGGAGCCAAAGTTTGATTGAGTTGCCGAAGTTTGTTGAGAGAGATTTGAAACTGGCCATTACTCGGTAGCCGTTTACCTCTGAATTGCTCCCATACAAGGATTCCAGGCCCGTTATAAATTTCCTCAAACGTACCGTCACGCAAAATTTTGATGATAATTGCGTGCTGAGGCTGGCTGCGGAATGCAACAGAGCTGGATTGCGTAGCTTTGATTTCAACCTCCACGCCGGTTTCAGTAAGAGCGTCATAGCCTTTATTGGACGCTGCCTTCAGCTTAAGATCGTACGCATCGGCCACAAGACATTCACCCAAACTGCCAACCATATGACCATCCGGGGTAAAGTGCCTGCCGGGGAACATGGCCTCCAATTCGTTGACCGTGGCGTAGAGCTGCTTGACCAAAGCCCGAAATTTATCATGATCGATCATAGACATTTAACTACTAGCTAAAGGGCAAAAATACAATGCCATAATCGCGAAGCGGCATTGTGTTTTTGTCCCAGCAACCCGCCCCGCGGGTTGCGTTTTAAGCGCCTTGTTAGCTGATTATTTGCTCAGGAGTACAACTAACTCGTTAGGATTTGACACTATGAATTGGAATGTACTGCCATCAAGTAATGAAACTTTGATTGCATCAGATGTTATAGGCAGAATACCCGCACCTTTACCTGAGCATTTTTCTACTTTTGAAATTGAGCTCCTTTCAATTTTAAGAGGCCCAAGCCCATAACCTTTATTATATGGGGAAAAATGAATATCAGTTTCAGTAATCCAAAATTTCCCATCTGCTTTTGCAACACCATTTTGAACTGTGGCTGTAATCGATTTTAAAGTGGCATCTTGCATTTATATTCCTTTTGAACGGTTGCACTAATCAGCTAACAATTATATATGTTGCAGACGCATTTTGTAACGCCCAAAAACAGCACTCCTAACCGTCTTAAACAACTGATAATAACTACTATTTTCACCATTAATTCAAACTTTCCCGAAAAACTATTCGAGCATGCTCACTTTCGTTCAACCTAATGCGCAATATCATACTTTAATTTTTTGTTATATAACTGAAGATAAAAGAGTTAGTTTCATAAAGCAATGCTAAACCGTGCAACATCACCGAAGAATGTGCGCAGGCAACTGAATCAACCAGCCAGTCATAAGCGGCGGAATCGTACCAAATAACCCGGATCTAACGTACAATACACACCCTAAACACCAAACTGCACACAATTACATGAACTTTTCTGATCTCGCACTTTCCCCTGAAACCCTTACTGCCCTATCACGTCAGGGGTACAGCGAATCTACCCCCATTCAGGCGGAAGCTATTCCATTGGTGCTGGCGGGGAAGGATGTCATGGCCGCGGCGCAAACGGGTACGGGAAAGACAACGGCCTTTACCGCACCTCTTTTAGAACTTCTGAAAAGTAATGAGCGTGCCAAGGCAAATACAGCGCGTGTGCTTATTTTAACGCCCACTCGCGAGTTGGCGGCTCAGGTCGGTGAAAACGTTGCGAACTTAAGCGCGGGTCTGCCATTGAATTACGCGGTGGCGTTTGGTGGTGTAAAAATTAATCCGCAAATGATGAAGCTTCGCAAAGGCGTGGATATTCTGGTGGCCACACCTGGCCGCCTGCTGGACTTATACAAACAAAACGCGGTTCGCTTTCCTAAGTTAGAAGTGCTGGTACTGGATGAAGCCGACCGCATGCTCGACATGGGCTTTATTCACGACATTAAGAACATTATTAAGTTACTGCCGGCTAAACGCCAAACGCTACTGTTCTCGGCAACCTTTTCTGACGACATTCGTGCGCTGGCTAAAGGCTTACTGAAAAGCCCGGTCGAAATTTCGGTGGCACTACCCAACGCAACTGCCGAGCCTATTGAACAAACTTTGTATGAGGTACAAAAAAGCCAAAAGCTGGGGCTGTTATTAAAACTACTGAAAAGCCTCGACCTACCCCAAGTACTTGTGTTTTCACGCACCAAACAAGGCGCTAACCGGTTAGTTAAGCAGTTGGATAAAGCCGGCTTCTCAGCCGCCGCTATTCACAGCGCTAAAAGTCAGGGCGCCCGTACTAAAGCGTTGGCTGACTTTAAAAGTGCCAAAGTGCAGATGCTTATCGCCACTGACATAGCCTCACGCGGCATTGATATTGAAAAGCTGCCGTACGTGATTAACTACGACCTCCCCCACGTCGCGGAAGACTACATACACCGCATTGGTCGCACAGGTCGCGCCGGCCAAACGGGTCATGCTATATCGTTAGTTACAGACGAGGACGTTGCAGCACTCAAAGCTATTGAGGAGCTTATAGGCGAGACGATTGAGCAGTGTAAATTAGAGTGACTTGCTTGGTAAATAATGCTCAACACCTGTAGAGGGCTTACCAAAGAAGTACCCCTGGAAATGCTCGCACCCCATATTCTGCAAACGCTTGAACTGTTGCTCCGTTTCCACACCCTCTGCAATGACGGTAAGGTTCATGCTACGACCTAAGCTAATAATAGTTTCGGTTAATAACGCCCCTTTACTGTGTCCATCTAAGTCACGCACAAAAGCTCGGTCAACTTTGAGTTCATCAAGCGGCAGCCGTGTAAGATAGGCTAGAGACGCATAGCCAGTGCCAAAGTCGTCGAGTGAAATCGACACGCCCAGTTCACGCAGACTGGCCATTTGCTCAACAATAAAATCAATATCGTCGGCTATGAGACTCTCTGTCAGTTCAAGGCATAAACACTTGGGGTTTGCCCCGGTGGTTTTGAGGATATTTTTCACGCGCTGAACAAAGTCCCCCCGACGAAACTGAACCGGGCTAACATTGACAGATATGTTAAAGCTTTCACTGCTCTTTTCAGCGTCCCATTTCACCAGTAGTTGGCAGCTCTTTTCTAAGACTCAGTCACCCAGCGCGATAATACTGTCATTCGCTTCGGCAATAGGAATAAAGTCATTGGGCGAGAGTGTCTTAAACTTAGGATGATGCCAACGAAGAAGCGCTTCAAAGCCAGTAATGTTCTGATTCTGATCGACTTGCGGTTGCAGCGCCAGAGCCAGTTCGTCATTGTCGACAGCGTGATTTAGCGCCTGTGATATTTCTAAGCGCTTTTTAACCGATGACTCCATCTGTGAGTCGAAGAAACTGATATCGGTTGTATTGGAGCGTTTCGCCATTTTGAGTGCGATATCCGCCTGGCGCAGCAATTCGTCTCCGGATAATGTTCCGGGGCAATGAAACAACGTAATACCAATGCAGGCATTGAGTTGGTGCGACCGTCCATCAAGAATTAATGGCGCTTTTAATTTTTGAAGAATTTGAGTTGCCATTAGTTCGGCCTCTGCTGCAACAGCATCGAGTGAGGATGTCGAGCAAGGTAAAACAAGAGCAAACTCATCCTTACCAAGACGAGCCAGGTCATCTGGAGAAGAACTAAATTGCTGCAAAGATTCAGCGCAACTTACCAGGACCCTGTCACCAACACTGTAGCCCAGACTATCGTTAATACTGTGAAACTTCTCAATATCAACGATAAGCAACGCAGCAGCGGAGGTGTCACTGCTGGTGTTGCGCATAGCACTGGTTATTCGCTCCAGTATTAAACGACGGTTGGGTAACCCAGTTAGTGAGTCATAATAAGATAGGCGCTGAACTTCTGCTTCAGCCATTTCTAATGAACGCATATCCGCATCCATACAGAACATAATAGGCTCGTCATTCGGCAGTGAAACGACGGTATGGCTTGAGTAAACAGGCACCGTGGAGCCGTCTTTATGTTTGAGGTTCAATCGCGCTGGTGGAATACCCTCTTCGTTGTCAAACATCCAGGCAACGGCTTGCTTTACTTCGTCGCGCATCTCATGAGGGATAATTAAGTCAAAAAGGCTGCGCCCAAGCGCTTCGCTGGTGGAATAACCGTATATTCTTTCTGAAGCGGCATTCCAATAGACGACCGAGCCATCCACGCGATAGCCTTGAATAGACATAGCTTGTGTATCATCGAAGAGCTTATGGAACCGTGCTTCGCTAATTTGCTTGTCGCGGTTATTCGTCATAAAAATTAGCCGTTGCTTAATTTATCGGTGAGACGTCGAACTTACATTAAGCATAGAAGATAATTGATAATATTGTTAAATAAAGGTTGTTTGACGATCAATTTTCTTAAGCGGAAGGTAAATGGAACTTTATTCAAATGTTTTCCACTAAGAATTCTTACTCGATAACAATTTAAAATAATGAAAACCGCTTTCCTGATTTCAATTTTAGTAGTCTTAAGCACCTCTCCAGCCATAGCCGGCGAAAAATACCTGCGTGATGATGGCACAGAAATTCGATATTACTTAGATAACGCCGCTGCTGATAACCTGCTGGTGATTTTTCAGGGATCAGACTGTAACAGCGTTCGTCACATGACGTCAGTTACGACTATTTGGCAAACTCTAGCTCCTAATTCCGCTCTGTTGACGATTGAGAAGTATGGCATTGATGATAGCCTACCCTATGCCTCTGGAGAGCGAGATGACTGCCCTACCAAATACCTTCAACACGACACAATGACGCAGCGAATTAATGACGGGGTTCAACTCATCGACGCTTTTAAGAACTCCTATGACAAAGTCATAGTCGCTGGTGGCAGCGAAGGGGGCTCTATAGCTCTAGCTGCAGCCGAACGAGTTTCGGGCTTGCATTCTGTACTAGCGTTAAACTCGGGTTCTTCCAGTTTTCAGCATGATATCGAATTCAGCATTAAACAGACGGTGCCAGAAGGCCAACGTAATCAGGCCTTACAAGGTTTTAGACAATTTGCGGACCAAATTAAACAAAGTAAGGAGCCTTTTCAGGTCAACGTCAGTGGACACGGTTACGCATTTTGGAAAGATGCATTAGAACGAGACCTACTCAAGCCTCTCAAGACGATTGATGCTCCGGTATTTATAATACAGTCACTGGAAGATACAAGTGTCGACCCTGAGCAAACGAGACAAGAAATAAATAAAATTATTTCCGATGGCGCTAAACATATAACACTAAAGATGCTGCCGGGACTTGATCACGGTTTTCAAGATTCAAATGGTCAATCCCAACTAAAAAATGTTGTTGAGGGTGTATCTAATATCATCAATACTAAATGATAGAGAAACCTAAAAAGACAGGTACGTCATGCCAGATAATTTAAAACTCTACGAAGCCATTATGCTGCTCGCATTGTGCGAGGAAAAGGGCACCATGAACGGCATGTACGTGGAGTATGCCACCGCCGGAGCTATAGCTGCTGAACTTTTAATGCTCGGCCGAATTAAGGCTGATGAAAATAATAAAAACAAAGTTGCAGTGCTCGATGACAGCCCTACTGGCGATGCATTGTTAGATGAAGCCTTAACGATGATTGCTGAAGCGAAGCGTCCGCGTAAACTCAAGGACTGGGTACAAAAACTAGGCGGTATTAAAAATCTTAAACATAAAGTTGCACAAGCTCTTGCTGATGATGACATTGTGGCGCATGAAAAAGAAAAAGTATTGTGGTTATTCGAACGCCAGGTTTACCCGGAGGTTAATCCTAAGCCAGAGCAGGAATTGCGTCAGGCCATGCGTGATGCAGTACTCAGTGATAGCGAAGATATTGAACCGAAAATTGCTATTGCCGTTGCCTTAGCCAATAGCGCCAAGCTACTGCCACAGGTGTTCAGTAAGCAAGAGCTGAAAGACCGCAAACAACGCATTAAGCAGCTGGAAAATGGTGAACTTGTGTCTAAAGCCGCCAAGGAAGCCGTCCAGGCCATTGAAGCGGCGGTTATGGTTGCTGTGATTATGCCTGCCATAACAGCAGCGTCAGCGCCAACTTCCGGGGGATGTTAACTGTTAAAAGGAACTTACATGATACTTCTTAAGAAACTCAAACAATGGAAGGCTGGCTTAATTGCTATATTTATAAGCTTTGCCATTGCCTTCACTACTTACACAGCTCAAACCCGTGTTACCGAGATTGTACCTGACGCACAAGGTGGCATTGTCACCGTTTACTCGCTCATCATTAACGTTGTGCTCTGGTTATTTTTATCGATTGCGATTTTTCATTTTATGCGAGCACTCGCGCAAGGGCATCGGTTTAAATCCGTTATCACCGCCGCATTGATTTTTTTATTTGTCGGCTATGCGACTAACACCACTTATACCGCCATGCAATTAAATAGTGCTTTAATCGCTGCGGCTGATCCAACAACTTCTTCGCACAGGTTAACCGAACTTGCAAAAGCCGATATAGACTATGGCTACGAACTGGACAACAGAGTGGCGGGTAATCCATCAACGCCTGTTGATACGCTGGTGTCCTTATACAACAAAGAAGGCCAGATCGGCACCGACTTAACTCTGGCAGCTAACCCCAACACGCCTAATGAGATACTAATCGCATTGTCTAAACGCACCAACGAACGCTGGGGAGATGCTATCGTCAATGCTTTAAAACGTAACTCAAAAGTCATATCTGGCGAGTTGCGCTTTGATGAAGTAATGACTTTGCAGGGTAATTAAGCTTGTAATATTGAATAATTAAATTATTAAAGGGAACTTAACTCACATGAATTTAGACTCCTCAGTTAAAGCCATCATCGTAGGACTGCTATTAAGTTTTGCCGTAGGCTGTGCGCACTTCGTCGAACAACAGGTACTCTACCCGGGTGGCGACAACCTTGTTATTGAGGGGGTTAATGAAAGCGAACTATTAAAAATTTATCATTTACAGAAGCGCACATTGTCTAGCAAGCAACACTTACCGTTCTATTTTGGTGATGCCGAAACGCTGACCAGTGATTATGTACCGCCGACACTTGACTTAACCTTTACCTATACCGATGCACCGGAAGGTATAGATCCAGTAAGAAAATATCACCTGGAGCTCGAACCTTCAGTTAATAAAACAATTCGCGCCAAAGGTATCGTAATTCTACTGCACAGCTACAGTACCAATGCTCAGTCGGTTCTCTTTGATAGCATCGCGCTGCAGCTACAAGGCTACCACACAGCTATCGTTGATTTACTTGGGCACGGTACTGCACAGGACCAACCGGTGAGCTTTGGCCAAGCAGATGTTAGGCGTCTGCATCGGTTAGTCACAAAGCTAAAGCGGCAATATCAGCTACCCATAATTTTATATGGCAAATCTTATGGTGCTTCCATCGCTGCGCAGTATATTGAATCGTATGGCAATATCGCTCGATTTATCGCTGTCGCCCCCATGACCGACTTCACTCCGGCCGCACTGCGTATGGCTAAGAGCTCACACTCATTTATCACTTCGTTCGTATCTGACCAATGGCTACAGGACACCTTCGAAGAAGTACTTATCAACCACCAAACCAGTTCGCGTCGGCTATCCACACCACGTGTTTTATTGCGTCAACCAGAGAAGTCGCTGCCTCCGACATTGATTGTAATCGGCTCGCTAGACAAAATCAGTGATTCTGACCAACTCAAACGCCTGGAAAACATTGACAGGATTCAAATAGAAACACTGGATAACCGCGGTCATATTGAAATGATGATTTACGATAATCACATCAACTCTGTTATCGAAGATTGGCTAAAAAACTCAGTCGTCGACAAACAACTTATGACGGCCCCCCAAGAAAAAGATCAACAAGGACGATGAATTTGGACATGATGAAGGCATACCGCAGCAACATTGAGGGTTAGCTTTTGTGTTTGAGTGCGCCCTTTATAGCTTGCTGCAAAGCTTTAATCACTGAATAAAATTAATTTTTCAATTCGCCAGAGGACGATTCAATATGGGCGCGGACAAGCCACTGAAACTGCTCTAACTCACCCAGTTGCCCGGTTAACATGTCTTCAGATACTGGATCGAGCTCAGCCAGTATTTCCATAGCTTCTCGGTGGTCACCGTTGACGCCATTGTAAACTTTGTCCAGAGCAACTAAATGCTCTGCCACTAACCCTTTACCTAAAGAGTAGTCTTCCCATCTGCGACGCTCTGAAATCGCTTTAGGCGTACCTACTGGAACTCCACCTAACATTGCAATTCGCTCTGCGATGGTATCAGTCATTTCTCGCACTGCGTCTACTTGCGGATCTAACATTTCGTACACACCAATGAAGTTCGGCCCTACAACGTTCCAATGCACATGTTTTAGTGTCAATTGCAGGTCAAGCAATGCGACTAGGTGATCATCAAATACCCAGGAAGATCGCTTTGTGGCAGCGCAAGGAAGAAGAGTTCGCTATCACGGAGTGTCGAAGGCCAAGGATGGCCTTCGTCAAGCCCACAAGGATGTGCTCGTAGCGTCTCCGTGATAGCGAACTCTTTTTCCTTAGAAAGCAGCCACAAAAAACCCGGCGCGAAGGCCTAATGCTTGTCAGTTAAGCTAACTGGCTGTCGGTTTAGAAGGCGGTCGCATCGGATAACGTTGCGGCCGCCTTTTTATTGAACGAGGGTAATATCGCTCTCGTCTTTCGGGCAGCACGAATGCGCTGGCCATTTCCATCATTTGCTCCATGACTTTGGGTATTTTTCCGGGTGAGATGTGTACCAGTATATGTAACTGCCCCACCAGATAATGAGAGGCTTGTTTGAAACTTATTTGATTCGGCTCAATATGCTTCAGGCTATAGGCCATTTGCGCCATCATATACCGCAATAAGTTATAAGCGACCAGCATGCCCCACAACTCCTGCTCAACCAGGTCAGGCCGTTTGCTGCGCAGGGTCAGCTCACTCTTCAGCATATATTGTTTCATTTCACGGTAAGCCTGCTCGATTTCCCAGCGATGAGCATATAAGTCAACGATATCGGCTTCAGGATAACGCATCGTGTCTGTCATTGAGGTTAATATCGCAACCTCTTTTTTAGCTATTTTCTTACACACTAAACGCGCCTGAACAGTGTCCGGTGCATTATCCCACTTCTTCTTAGCTTGTGGTGAGAGCCTAATTTCTACCAATTTGTCCGTGTCGCTAAAAGACTTCTTGACAGAGTATTGTGCGCCTTTTCTGAGGGGAATAAGCCAATGGCGCTCCTCACCGGCACGATGCCATTGATCCAGTAAACCCAGCGCATAAAACCCTTTATCGAACAGCGTCAGTGAGTGGTCCGGCGTCTGTTCAATCAGCCGGGCTGCCAGGTCTACTTCACTAACCTCTGCAATACTGCCGAACTCCGTCGAGGTGACTAAATGGCTGCTTACTTCCATTTGATTCACCATCCGAATTTGAGGATAGTCGGATTCAGCCCGCTGGTTAGCCGTTCGCCCATAGGAAGCATCATTCTCCGGTGTGTCCGGTGTACGCCAGACGGTGCCGTCGACAGCCAGAACCGATAGATTATTCCAGTGAGAAAGCGGTAGTTTATCGAACCACAGCTCATTAGTGAGCTCAAACATACGCTTCATAACATTAGCCCCCAAACGCTGACGAGCCTGAACTACGGCACTCGGCGCAACGTAAGGTCTTTTGCCGGGCAACATTAAATCAAGGTGTGAAACGAGCTGACGCATCGGCATTTCCCGAAATAATGCCATTCCTACGACCGCCCAGACCATAAAGTCCATTGGCAAACGGCGTTTGCGTACCGTTGTAACGCCCGCGTCTTCAAGGCATTGTTCGATTAACTCAGGCTCCAGCAGATCCGGTAGTTTACTAAAATCATCCGGCGTAAACTCCTGCAGTTGGTCCAGTGCTTGACTCAGAAACATAAAAAATCCGTAGTTAGAAAACCTAACTACGGATTTTGAAGTCTCTGCCGGATCGGTCAACCGATCGCTAAAATTTTTCTTAACTGATCGGCATTAGGCGCGAAGGCCGGGTTTTGTTTAAGCGTTGGCGGGATATTACCAGCCAGTTTTCTCTGCAACAGCTTTGCCGATGTCGGCTAGGCTGCGTACAGTTTTAACGCCTGCTGCTTCAAGTGCAGCGAATTTCTCGTCAGCAGTACCTTTACCGCCGGCAATGATGGCACCAGCATGGCCCATACGTTTGCCCGGAGGCGCAGTAACACCAGCAATGTAAGAAACAACCGGCTTAGAGACATTATTTTTTATGTACTCTGCCGCTTCTTCTTCCGCTGTACCGCCGATTTCACCGATCATTACGATAGCTTCGGTTTCTGGATCTTTTTCGAACAGTTCCAGAATATCGATGAAGTTAGAACCCGGGATAGGGTCACCACCGATACCAACACAGCTAGACTGACCAAAACCTGCGTCAGTAGTCTGCTTAACCGCTTCGTACGTCAATGTACCTGAACGTGACACGATACCCACTTTACCTTTCTTGTGGATGTGCCCAGGCATGATACCGATTTTGCACTCGTCCGGAGTGATAACACCCGGGCAGTTTGGACCGATCATGCGCACGCCTTTGTGCGTCAGGTATTCTTTAACGTAAAGCATATCCAGCGTAGGGATACCTTCAGTAATACAAACAATCAGTTCGATACCAGCGTCTGCTGCTTCGATGATTGAATCTTTACAGAAAGGAGCTGGTACGTAGATAACTGAAGCAGTTGCGCCAGTTGCTTCTACAGCTTCTCTTACAGTATTGAATACAGGCAGACCTAAGTGCTCTTGACCACCTTTACCAGGTGTAACACCGCCAACCATTTGCGTACCGTAAGCAATAGCTTGTTCAGAGTGGAAAGTACCCTGACCGCCAGTAAAGCCCTGGCAGATAACTTTGGTATTTTTATCGATCAAAATGCTCATTATTGACCTCCTGCCGCAGCAACCACTTTATCGGCAGCATCAGATAAGCTCTCTGCAGCGATAATGTTCAGGCCACTTTCGTTCAATTTCTGGGTACCCAGTTCAGCGTTGTTACCTTCAAGGCGAACAATAACCGGTACTTTAACACCCACTTCTTCAACAGCGCCGATAATACCTTCAGCAATCATATCGCAACGTACGATACCACCGAAGATGTTAACCAATACGGCTTTAACAGAGCTGTCTGACAGGATAATTTTGAACGCTTCAGAAACACGTTCTTTTGTCGCGCCGCCACCAACGTCAAGGAAGTTAGCTGGTTCGCCGCCACTCAGTTTAACGATGTCCATAGTACCCATCGCCAAACCAGCACCGTTAACCATGCAACCAATGTTGCCGTCTAGTGCTACGTAGTTCAGTTCCCATTTAGCCGCTTCTGCTTCACGTGCGTCGTCTTGTGACGGATCGTGCATTTCACGGATTTTAGGCTGACGGTACAATGCGTTGCTGTCGATGCCAACTTTCGCATCCAGACAGTGAACGTTGCCTTCGTCAGTAATAACCAATGGGTTAATTTCTAACAGCGCTAAGTCGTACTGTTCGAACATTTTCGCCAGGCCCATGAAGACCTTAGTGAACTGCTTAACCTGGTCTGGAGTCAGACCCAGTTTAAAGCCTAGCTCGCGACCTTGGTATGGCTGCGCACCAACCGTAGGGTCAATTTCAGCTTTCAAGATTTTCTCAGGTGTTTCTTCAGCAACGGTTTCAATTTCTACGCCGCCTTCGGTTGATGCCATGAACACGATTTTGCGTGAAGCACGGTCAACAACTGCACCTAAGTAAAGCTCGTCTGCAATGTCAGTGCAGCTTTCAACTAAAATCTTAGCAACCGGCTGACCTTTCTCGTCGGTCTGGAAAGTTACTAAGTTTTTACCTAACCACTGCTCAGCGAATGCGCGAACGTCGTCTAAACTTTTCACTAATTTCACGCCACCCGCTTTACCGCGGCCACCAGCGTGAACCTGACATTTGACAACCCAAATGTCGCCACCAATACGTTTTGCCGCTTCTACCGCTTCATCAGCAGTGTCGCAGGCATAACCTTCAGATACTGGCAAACCAAACTCTTTAAAGAGTTGTTTACCCTGATACTCATGCAAATTCATGATGCTCTTCCGATTCGTTGAAACAACTTAAGCAGCTAAAGTGCTGCCTACCCGAATACCGCGCCGAATTTTAACCTGCTCGGCGCATAATTAACAGCCGCAAGCTAAATTGCATTGCGGCTGGTTCTCAGCGTCTTTAGATATCCAGGATAAGACGTTGAGGATCTTCTAATAGCTCTTTCACGGTAACCAGGAAACCTACCGATTGTTTACCATCAATAATTCGATGGTCATAAGAAAGAGCCAGGTACATCATCGGTAAGATTTCGATCTTACCGTCTACCACCATCGCCCGCTCCTGGATTTTGTGCATACCCAGAATAGCGCTTTGTGGTGGGTTCAGAATTGGCGTTGAAAGCAGTGAACCAAATACACCACCGTTAGTAATGGTGAAATTACCACCCTGCATTTCATCCATAGTTAACTTACCGTCACGGCCTTTGATAGCCAGGTCACGAATACCATTTTCCATATCCGCAATGCTTAAACGGTCAGTGTCGCGCAGAACTGGAGTTACCAGACCACGAGGCGTTGATACCGCAATGCTGATATCGAAGAAATTGTGGTAAACAATATCGTCGCCATCAATGGATGCGTTGACGTCTGGGAAACGTTTCAGTGCTTCAGTTACAGCTTTGACGTAGAAGCCCATGAAACCAAGACGCGTGCCGTGAGTTTCTTCAAACACGTCTTTGTACTTCTTACGCAAGTCCATAATTGGCTTCATGTTGATTTCGTTAAACGTGGTCAACATCGCGGTGTCGTTCTTAGCTTGCAACAGACGCTCAGCGATACGTTTACGCAGACGTGTCATTGGTACACGTTTCTGGTCACGGTCACCTGAAACGGCTGGCTGTGAAGACTGCTGTTTGCTGCTATCCGAAGACTTAGAAGACTGAGCTTTCACGTGTTTTTCCACGTCTTCTTTAGTGACGCGACCGCCCTTACCAGTGCCTTTAACGTCACTTGGCTTAAGGCCGTGTTCACCAAGTAAACGACGAACCGCAGGACCCGCTACTTCGTTGTCACCGTCATCGTCTTTACTTTCTGAAGAAGATTCAGATTTGCTGTCATCGGACTTGCTTGAACTACCGCCAGCAGACCCACCAGCTTCGACAATACCGATAACGTCATCAGCACCGACTGTCGCGCCTTCTTCGTGCTTAATTTCAGCTAAAACGCCATCAGCCGGAGCAACCACTTCCAGAACCACTTTATCGGTTTCAATATCAACCAGGTTCTGGTCACGTTTTACTGCATCGCCAGCTTTAACGTGCCAGGTAGAAACAGTGGCATCAGAGACTGATTCTGGCAGTTGAGGAACTTTAACTTCCATTTTCTCGCCAGAACCTTTTTTGTCAGAGCCTTTGTCTTCTGAAGAATCAGATTCTTTTTTCTCTGACTTCTTGTCGTCGTCTGAGTCTTTATTGTCTGATTTATCGTCAGATGCCGACGCACCGTCACCTTCTTCAATTTTTCCGATAACTTCTTCAGCTGTTACGGTAGTGCCTTCTTCGGCAGTAATTTCGCCCAAAACACCGTCTGCTTCCGCAACCACTTCCAGCACTACCTTGTCGGTTTCGATGTCAACCAGATTCTGGTCGCGAGACACTTTATCGCCAGGTTTTACGTGCCATGTTGCAATTGTTGCATCTGCAACAGACTCGGGTAATTGAGGAACTTTAATATCAATCGCCATGGTTCATCTTCACCTATTTAATGGTTAGCGCTTCGTCAACAAGGTTTTGCTGCTGCTTGTTGTGCTCTGAAATGTATCCGACCGCCGGTGCGGCTGACGCACTACGACCACGATAAGACAACTGAGCTCCTTTCGGAATTGCGGCCCAGAAGTGATGCTGGCTGCTATACCATGCACCCTGGTTCTGAGGCTCTTCCTGACACCAGACAAAATCTTTAACGTGCTGATAATCTTTCATAATTTCTGCCACTTCTTCCGCAGGGAACGGATACAGCTGTTCGATACGAATAATGGCAACATCTTCTTGTTCACGCTCGCGGCGTTCTTTCAGTAAATCGTAGTAGACTTTACCTGAGCAAAATACCACGCGTTTTACTTTTTTCGGATTCAGATCATCGATTTCACCAATCGCGTTCTGGAATCCATGATCCGCTAAATCATCCATTTCTGAAACCGCTAACGGATGACGTAACAATGACTTAGGCGTCATAACAACTAACGGGCGGCGAACCGGACGTAAGTGCTGACGACGGATCATATGAAAAACCTGTGCAGGCGTTGTCGGTACACAGACTGACCAGTTGTGATCAGCTGATAATTGCAGGAAACGCTCAAGACGGGCTGAACTGTGCTCTGGACCCTGGCCTTCGTAACCGTGTGGCAATAACAATGTTAAACCACATAAACGTCCCCATTTCTGTTCACCAGAACTTAAGAACTGGTCAATAACCACCTGAGCGCCGTTAACGAAGTCACCAAATTGAGCTTCCCACATAACCAAAGACTGCGGTTCAGCCGTAGCGTAACCGTATTCGAAGGCCACAACCGCGGCTTCTGATAAAACCGAGTCGTAAATTTCAATTTGCCCCTGCTCTGAACCTAAGTTGTTCAGTGGCATATAGGTAGAACCATCTTTTTGGTTATGCAATACCGCGTGGCGGTGGAAGAAGGTACCACGGCCGCTGTCCTGACCGGTCAAACGAATATGAGTACCGTCGTTAACTAAGGTGGCATAAGCCAAAGTTTCAGCGAAACCCCAGTCCATTGGTTTATCGCCTTTCGCCATTTTCAGACGTTCTTGATAAACTTTTTCAACACGGGAATTCAGCTTGTCTTCTTCCGGATACTGAGTGATTTTTTCACCCAAGTCTTTCAGTTTGTCTGCTGAAACTTTGTAGTCGTACTCTACATCCCAGTCGTTTCCAATATAGGGAGACCAGTCAACAGAGTGCTGACGCATAGGACGGTGTTCATCAACCACCACTTCGCCTTTATCTAATGCATCACGATAGTCAGACATCCACTGCTTAGCTGTGTCTTCATCTACTATCGACTTCTCTATCAGACGCTTGCCATAAAGCTCGCGGGCAACGGGTTGTTTTTTAACTTTTGCATACATCAGCGGCTGTGTTGCACTTGGCTCATCGGCTTCGTTATGTCCATGACGACGATAACAAACCAAATCAATAACCACGTCGCGCTGAAATGCATTACGGTAATCAAGCGCTAACTGAGTGACAAAAACAACGGCTTCAGGGTCATCCGCATTAACGTGGAAAATTGGCGCCTGCACCATCTTGGCAATGTCAGTACAATACTGAGTAGAGCGCGCATCTTCCTGTTTAGATGTAGTGAAACCAACCTGGTTATTCACCACGATACGGATAGAGCCGCCTACACGGTAAGCACGTGTCTGCGACATATTAAAGGTTTCTTGTACCACACCCTGACCGGCAACAGCAGCGTCACCGTGAATGGTAATAGGCAGCACTTTTTTGCCTTCCGGGTCTTTCAGGCGGTCCATGCGCGCACGAACCGATCCCATAACAACCGGGTTTACAATTTCAAGGTGCGACGGGTTAAAGGCCAATGCAAGGTGGACGTCGCCGCCCGGGGTCGCATAATCAGAAGAAAAGCCCATATGATATTTAACATCACCTGAGCCCTTTGTGCTGTCATGCTTGCCGGCAAACTCGTCAAATAAGTCCTGTGGTTTTTTACCCAGAACGTTGACCAAAACGTTCAAACGACCTCGGTGAGCCATACCAATAACGACTTCCTTGGCACCTTGCTCACCAGAGCGTGAAATGAGTTCTTTCAACAACGGAACCAGACTGTCGCCACCTTCTAATGAAAAGCGCTTAGCTCCCGGGAATTTTGACCCAAGATACTTTTCCAGTCCGTCAGCGGCTATCAGCTCTTTTAAAATTTTAGTCTGCTGTTCTTTTTCAAACTTGGGCTTTCCAAGAACACCCTCCAACCGTTGCTGAATCCAGCGTTTTTCCTCGGTTGAAACAATGTGCATGTACTCGGCACCAATAGAGCCACAATAAATATTTTCCAACGCCTCGTGAATATCACTCAGCTTCATTGTGTCTTTGCCAACAGCTAAAGAGCCGACATTAAACTCGCGTTCTAAGTCGTCTTTGCTTAAATCGTGGAAGTTTAATGAAAGGTCTGGAACGGTTTCCTGTTTCCATAAACCAAGAGGATCAAGGTTGGCGTGCTGATGGCCGCGGAATCGGTAAGCATTAATGAGCTGTAAAACTTTAACTTGCTTCTGATCTGCGGCAGTCGTGCTGCCTGTTTGAGATTGCTTGAGCTTATTCTTAGCGGCCTGGCGAAACTGCTCCCGGACATCGCTGAGTTTAGTATCAACAATGTGATTATCCTTCGGCAACGCATCGAACATTTGACGCCATTCATCACTGACTGCCGTCGGATCATCCAGATACGCCTCAAACATTTGTTCAATGTAGGCAACGTTACCACCGGCTAGATGCGATGTTTCTAACCATTCACGCATTACACCATCTTGCATTGCGTTTCCTTCACCTGAATAGATAAACCGTTTTTATAAAAAAATAGCCATCCTTTGTGGGATGGCCATCCACAACATCAACCGTTCAAATTGGCGCGACAATTTAACGAGTTAAACAGCGCGACTCAAAAGCATCGATTTGATGTGTCCAATAGCCTTTGTTGGATTCAACCCTTTTGGACATACGTTAACGCAGTTCATGATTCCGTGACAACGGAATACACTAAAGGCATCATCAAGTTCGTCCAGACGCTCGTCCGTTGCTGTGTCACGACTATCAATTAAGAAACGATAAGCGTGCAGCAGACCAGCTGGCCCAACAAATTTATCTGGGTTCCACCAGAACGACGGGCACGAAGATGAACAACATGCACATAAAATACATTCGTAAAGACCATCAAGCTTAGCACGGTCTTCCGGCGACTGCAGTCGTTCACGCGCTGGTGGCGTTTTGTCATCGTTGATAAGGTACGGTTTGATTTTCTCGTACTGTTGATAGAACTGGCTCATATCAACAATCAAATCACGAATGACAGGCAAGCCTGGTAGCGGACGAATCACAATTTTGTCTGATTTCAAAGAAGACAAATGAGTGATACAAGCCAAACCATTTTTACCATTAATATTCATACCATCGGAGCCACAAACACCTTCACGGCACGAGCGGCGGAATGCCAGCGATGGATCTTGTTCTTTCAATTTGATCAGTGCTTCTAGCACCATCAAATCCTGATTATCTTCTACTTCCAACGTGTACTCTTTCATATGAGGCGCGTTGTCGACATCAGGATTATAACGATAAACTGAAAATGTGTATTTTTTCATATACCCTCCAACTTAGTAGGTACGAGCTTTCGGAGGGAAAGCTTCACGCAGTTTAGGCGCCATATTGACTTCCCGCGTCACCATATCTTCCTTTTCAGGACGATAAACAGTGTGTACTAACCACTTCTCATCATCACGATCCGGGTAGTCTGCACGGCTGTGAGCACCGCGGCTTTCTGTACGGAAGCTGGCAGCAACTGCAGTTGAGTAAGCCGTTTCCATCAAGTTATCTAGCTCAAGGCACTCGACGCGCTGAGTATTAAACTCTTTGGAGGTGTCATCAAGACGGGCGTTTTTCAGGCGTTCGCGAATTTCGCGCAGCTCAGCAAGCCCTTCTTTCATTGAATCGCCTTCGCGGAAAACCGAGAAATTAAGTTGCATGCACTGTTGCAGGTCTTTCTTAATTTGTGCCGGATCTTCGCCTTTCTGAGTATTTTCCCAACGATTATAACGCGCTAGTGCAGCGTCAATGTCGTCGCTGCTTGCTTCTCTGGCTTCTACGTTAGCCGCAAGCGTTTCACCCAGATGCATACCGGTTGAACGACCGAATACCACCAAATCAAGCAGTGAGTTACCACCTAAGCGGTTAGCACCGTGTACAGATACACAAGCAATTTCACCACAAGCAAACAGCCCTTTAACGTGAGATGTCTGACCATCGTCACCAACAGTCAGGACTTGTCCATTAACATCCGTTGGAATACCGCCCATCATGTAGTGACAGGTAGGAATAACCGGAATTGGTTCTTTTACCGGATCAACGTGTGCGAATGTACGTGATAAGTCACAAACACCCGGCAAACGACTTTCCAGGGTTTCTTTACCCAGGTGATCCAGTTTCAGTTTAAGGTGAGTACCCCATGGGCCTTCACAACCACGTCCTTCACGGATTTCAGTCATCATAGCGCGGGAGACAACGTCGCGTGACGCCAAATCTTTCGCGTTTGGCGCATAACGCTCCATAAAGCGTTCGCCGTCTTTGTTCAGCAGGTAACCGCCTTCTCCACGACAACCTTCTGTAACGAGTGAGCCCGCTCCGGCAATACCGGTTGGATGGAACTGCCACATTTCCATATCTTGTACAGGAACGCCAGCACGTAGAGCCATACCAATACCGTCGCCAGTGTTGATATGAGCATTGGTCGTTGAAGAATAAATACGACCAGCACCGCCGGTAGCAAGAACAACGGCTTTAGCTTTAACAAAGTAAACTTCGCCGCTTTCGATATCCATGGTGGTTACACCACAAACTTCGCCGTCTTGGTTCTTAACGATATCCAGCGCGTACCATTCTGAAAATACGGTGGTTTTTTTCTTCACGTTTTGCTGATAAAGCAAATGCAGCAAAGCGTGACCGGTACGGTCAGCTGCAGCGGCAGTACGAGCAGCCTGCTCGCCACCAAAGTTCTTCGACTGACCACCAAATGGACGTTGATAAACTTTGCCGTTTTCAAAACGCGAGAATGGTAAACCTAAGTTTTCCATTTCTAAAATAGCTTCAGGGCCAGCTTTACACATGTATTCGATAGCGTCCTGGTCACCAATATAGTCCGAACCTTTAACGGTATCGAACATGTGCCATTCCCAGTTATCTTCATGCGCATTACCTAATGCTACGGTAATACCACCCTGAGCAGAAACTGTGTGAGAGCGTGTTGGAAACACTTTGGACATCAACGCGCAGCTCAATCCCTCTTGGGAAATTTGCAGTGCTGCTCGCATGCCGGCACCGCCAGCACCAATCACCACTGCATCATATTCTAAAGTTTTAACAGTCACTTAAACACCCCACAGTACGAATAAGCCAGTGAGCCAAACAGCGATCAGACCAACGCTGAAAACCAGTTGGATAAAAGCTCTGAGACCGGACGCTTTCACGTAGTCTGTTGATACTTGCCAAATGCCAATCCAGCCGTGAATTAACACAGAAGATAAGGCCAGCATAGTGAACACTTTCATCCAAATGTTGGCAAACAACCCACTCCACACTTGATAAGTTACATCTGGCGTAGAAAGGAAGAACCCAGCCATGAACAGTGAATATAGAACCATTACAATCGCGCTGGCTCTCAATAAAATAAAGTCATGAGAACCGCTACGACCAAAAGTAGCTGCTGCTGTTACCATAGCCAAACTCCTACTAATACGGAAAAGATCACAGAAAGAGCAATTGAGACAATTGCGCTGATTCTTCCGGAATCGAGTTCTTCCCAGTAGCCCATGTCCATTACTAAGTGACGCAGACCAATGATTAAGTGAAATCCTAGCGCTGTCAAAATACCCCAGCCAATAAATTTAGCGATAAAGCTGGTCATGATACTCTCGATTTGAGCAAAGCCTTCAGGGCCACTAAGTGACACGGCAAAAGCCCAAATTAGAAAAGCCAGAGAGAACAGCATAGCAACACCGGAAATACGATGCAGTATGGATGCTTTGGCAGCGGCAGGAAGCTTGATAGTTGATAAGTCTAAATTAACAGGTCTTTCTTTTTTCACGATAGATTGCCTTTTAATAAAGCACAAAAGAAATGCAATTTTCGTTTGCGCGACACAGAAACATGCCACCAATACGGCGCAAAGTATATCTAGCCAAGCTATTAATTACAACGACAAACTCAGATTTGAACGCTGACTAAAATACGCTTTACTACTAAAGTCTAACCTAACAAGATAATTCTTCAATCTGAGTAATCTTTTCGTCATGTTTATTACGTATATTTCGCTATAATTGGTTCATGTTCCCCGATTAAAATTGACATTTACGGGCATGATCGAGTTAAATTAGCGCACTTTTTCAAAGTAGATAGCGAGGAGAATTCCTTATGGCTGATCGTAAAGCCACTTTACAGATTGACGGCCAATCCATTGAATTGCCGGTACTATCACCAACGGCAGGAAAGGATGTAGTTGACGTCCGAACTCTGGGAAAACATGGTTATTTTACTTTTGACCCAGGGTTTCTGGCTACAGGCTCTTGCGAGTCGGCTATCACCTATATAGATGGTGAAAACGGCGTTTTACTGCACCGCGGTTACCCTATTGGTGAGTTAGCAACTAAAGCAGATTACTTAGAAGTTTGCTACATGTTGTTGCACGGCGAAGCTCCTACCGAAAAGCAATACCATGAATTCAAAAACACCATTACTAAACACACTATGGTGCATCAGGGAATTCACAATTTCTTTAATGGTTTCCGTCGCGATGCTCACCCTATGGCAATGTTATGTGCCGTAACGGGAGCTTTATCATCGTTCTATCATGATGATCTGGAGATTCACGATGAAAACCAACGTTTACGTAGTGCTTACCGTCTGATTGCAAAAATTCCAACAATTGCAGCAATGGCTTATAAATTCAGCATTGGTCAACCTTTCGTTTACCCACGTAACGACTTAGGTTATGCAGAAAACTTCCTGAACATGATGTTCTCGGTTCCTGCGGAAGACTACAAAATAAGCCCTGCGGTAGCTCGCGCTATGGATCGCATCTTTACTTTGCATGCTGACCACGAGCAAAACGCATCAACGTCAACAGTACGCCTTGCCGGTTCTTCTGGTGCTAACCCTTACGCATGTATCGCTGCGGGTGTTGCGTCTTTATGGGGACCAGCCCATGGTGGTGCAAACGAAGCTTGCTTGCGTATGCTGGCTGAAATTGGCTCTGTTGAAAACATTCCAAAATATATTGAGAAAGCAAAAGACAAAGACGATCCTTTCCGTCTAATGGGCTTTGGTCACCGTGTATACAAAAACACCGACCCTCGTGCAACGGTAATGCGTGAATCTTGCCACGAAGTACTGAAAGAATTGGATCGTGATGATCCATTACTTGACGTCGCAATGGAACTGGAGCGTATCGCTCTGGAAGACGACTACTTCATTGAAAAGAAACTCTTCCCTAACGTTGACTTCTACTCAGGTATCGTACTGAAAGCTATTGGTATTCCTACCAATATGTTCACCGTTATCTTTGCGCTGTCACGTACTGTCGGCTGGGTTTCTCACTGGCACGAAATGATGGGCGAAGAAAACCAGAAAATTGGTCGTCCTCGTCAGTTATATACTGGTTATACAAAACGCGAGTTTTCACCAATTAAAAAATAAATTGGTTTGAGTTAAGAAGGCGCTCGGTTGAGCGCCTTTTTTTATGCCCGCTCTTAATTAGTTTGAGTACATTGCTTTTCACACCTTACAGAACGTGCAACGAAGCCTTAAATTCTTTATACTACGTCGCATTTCGTTGGTCGCCAAAGAGAGAGCTGACAGACAAATTCATTTTCAACGTGCTTTAGCAAGTTGCAGATAATTACAGAGAGGCTTATGCAGCAAGTAGTCAATGTACAACAACCCATCATTACACCACGTAAATTCAAGGTATATCAGCATCGCCAGTTAGATAAAATTGAGGCGTTAAAGAAAGTTCCTGATGACATGCGTTTTGAAATGAAAGTCGTCGCTAATGTACTGCCATTCAGAGTTAATGAATATGTATTTAACGAACTGATTGACTGGGAAAATGTACCCAATGACCCGCTGTTTCAGCTAACTTTCCCGCAAAAAGATATGCTGGAGCCTTCTGCGTACCAGCGCATGGCAGACCTAATGTCAGGCAAGCACACCACCAATGAAGTGTTTGATTTGGCGACTCAGCTACGCGATGAAATGAACCCTCACCCTGCCGGACAAATGCAAATGAATGTGCCGCATGTTGACGGTGAGCCTTTGCCGGGCATGCAGCATAAGTACCGCGAAACGGTGCTCTTTTTCCCGGCTCAGGGGCAGTACTGCCATTCTTACTGCACTTTCTGCTTCCGTTGGGCGCAATTTGTCGGTAAAGCTACCCGCTTTAATTCAAATGACGCGGATCAATTGCACCGCTATCTGGCTCAGCACAAAGAAGTTACTGACTTGCTGGTGACCGGCGGCGACCCTATGGTTATGCGCACGCGCAAGCTGGCCCATTACTTAGAGGGTTTACTGCAACCTGAGTTCGAGCACATTAAAACCATACGCATTGGCACTAAATCATTAACCTTCTGGCCATATCGCTTTATCACCGACCCCGACGCGGACGATTTACTGCGTTTATTAGAGCGCTTAGTTGATGGTGGCAAGCATGTGTCGATAATGGCGCATTTAAACCACCCGAATGAATTACGCACTGAAGTATGTCAGGAGGCCATTCGTCGCCTGCGCGCTACAGGTGTTCAAATCCGCTGTCAGGCTCCTTTACTCAAGCACATTAATGACGACCCGGATGTCTGGGCTTCTATGTGGGAGAAGCAGGTACAACTCGGATTAATCCCTTATTATATGTTTGTCGAGCGGGATACCGGAGCAAAACGTTACTTTGAAGTACCGCTGGAGCGTACCTGGGAAATTTTCCAGAAAGCGTACCAGCAGGTTTCAGGTATAGCTCGTACCGTGCGAGGCCCCTCGATGAGTGCCGGCCCGGGGAAAGTAGAAGTTCAGGGTGTTACTGAAATTGCTGGTGAGAAAGTCTTTGCCTTACGCTTTATCCAGGGGCGCAATCCGGACTGGGTACAACGTCCCTTCTTCGCTAAATATGATCCGGATGCCACCTGGCTGCATCACTTAAAACCAGCTTTTGGTGAGGAAAAATTCTTTTTCGAAGATGAGTATTCAAAAATGTCGGCGATGGATTAACCATCGCCTGCCAGTTTTCGTGCCCGCTGCAGGTCCTCTTCAGTATCAATGCCTGTAGCCGGTGCGAGAATGGCTTCAGCGACATGAATACGTTCTCCGTGCCAAAGCACCCGCAATTGTTCTAACGACTCAAGCTGTTCAATAGGGCTTGGCTCCCATTCAATATAACGTCTGACAAAACCCGCCCGATAAGCATAAATACCAATGTGACGATGATAATGCTCAGTAACGACATTTGTCGCCCGGTCGGCAGAAAAGTGCTCTCTGTCCCAGGGAATTGCGGCACGGCTAAAGTACAGCGCATAACCCGCAGCATCGGTAACCACTTTTACTGTATTCGGGTTAAAAATATCTTCAGCGTCAGTAATGGGCACGGCCAGCGTCGCCATAGGTGCCTGCCGTTGATTCGCTAAGTTATCGGCAACCTGTCGAATAATTTCAGGCGGAATAAAGGGCTCATCACCCTGAACATTAACCACCACCTCGTTTTCTGCCAGAGCTAATTGTTCGATAACTTCAGCCAAACGTTCCGTACCCGAGGAGTGCTCACTTGAGGTCATCATTACGCGACCACCAAACTTATCAACGCCCTCTTTAATCCGCATATCATCGGTAGCAACTATGACTTCGGCAGCGCCACTAGCCTCAGCTCGCTCAACCACATGCTGAATCATCGGCTTTCCGGCAATATCGGCTAAAGGTTTGCCCGGCAAGCGGCTGGAACCGTAGCGAGCTGGAATGACAACGGTAAAACTCATGAAGGAACCTTTTCTAACTCTTCTGATGATAACTCGCGAGCCTTATCCGCTATAAGCACGGGAATATTCTCGTCTATTGGATATGCGAGGCGTTCTCCGCGGCATACTAACTCGTCTTTATCGGCGTAATAGGTCAGTTTCCCTTTACACTTTGGACACGCCAATATTGCTAATGTCGTTTTATCGATGGCCATTTTTCTTCCTTTCCAGCTCTGCCAATAAGTTAGTTTTCATCACTTCGGGCAGCTTCGCTTCAATTGTTTGGTAATACCAGTCAGCTTGCGCAAAAGACTGGCATTTACCAGCATCTTTTTCTGTCATTAATATAGGGTTACTAGCCAGGTTAGAAAAGTCCTGTTGACTAAAAGCGTGATGATCCGCAAAGCTCTGACTGTTCTCCAGTTCAATACCCTGCTCAATTAGCGAGTTAAAAAATCGCTGCGGATAACCAATACCAGCCACGGCATTAAATTTGCTCTCGGTTTTTAACGCAACTTGCTCGTTATTATCAACCCGGTACCAGTTGCCAGGCTCGACATCCACAACATGTCGGGCGAATGCATGACGACCATAGTTAGAAATAACCCAGTCCGCACCTTTGAGACGCCATGGGCCTTCCCGTAATGGGCCCGCAGGCAAAAGCCATCCATTTCCGGTGCCTCGCTCAGCGTCTATCATAATTAATTCAATATCGCGTTTGAGTGCATAATGCTGTAACCCGTCATCACAGATAATAACGTCTACTTTGGGGTGTTGTTCCGCCATAAGCTTTGCAGCCTGAGCTCGTTTGGGCGCAATAACAACCGGGCAGCCAGTGCGACGACGCATGAGCAAAGGTTCATCACCGGCTTTTTCCGGAGAGTCGCTCTCTAAAACCTCGTAGGGAAAAGGCCCTTTTGCACCGTAACCACGACTGATAATGCCCGGATTCCAGCCCTCATCTTTGAGCCATTGACTTAAGGCCACAACCATAGGTGTTTTGCCAGTGCCGCCCACGCTAATGTTTCCCACTACTATGACCGGAACATCAGCTTTATAGCGTGGCATTAACCCCAAAGCATAAAAACTGCGACGCAAATTTGTTACCAGCCAAAACACCAGCGACAGTGGTGTCAGCAAAAACAGTAAAGGGTGCAGCCTGGCTTTATACCACTGCTTTTGAAGCCACATTAGGCGCTCCCGCTAAACTGCAAGTTATGCAGCTGAAAATATGCGCCTTCCTGATCAAGCAATTGCTGGTGTGTACCGCGCTCAATAATCTCACCGTTGTCCATAACTAAAATTTCATCAGCATTTTCAATGGTTGATAAACGGTGTGCAATGACAATAGCTGTACGGTTTTTACGTAAGGTTCCCAGGGCATCCTGAATATGACGCTCGGACTCAGTATCCAACGCCGATGTCGCTTCATCCAGTATCAGAATAGGCGCGTCTTGTAATAGCGCACGGGCTATGGCTATACGCTGACGCTGACCACCGGATAACATCACCCCATTCTCGCCCACCATAGTATCCAGGCCTTTCGGCATGCTGTCGGTGAATTCAGTAACGTATGCTTGTTCAGCGGCTTTAATAATATTTTCACGTGATACATCTTTTGAAGCGCCGTAAGCAATGTTGTTTGCTATGGTGTCGTTAAACAAGGTTACATGCTGAGACACCAGCGCAAACTGACGCCTTAGGCATTTCAGTTTATAATCGTTAATATTGTGGCCATCAAGCAAAATGCTGCCCTGCTCTACATCGTAGAACCGCGTAAGCAAGTTCGATATTGTCGACTTACCACTACCTGAACGGCCCACCAGCGCCACAGTTTTGCCCTGATCAACTTTAAAATTAATGTGCTCTAACGCAGGTTCATCATCTTTTTGATAAGAAAAGGTCACATCATCAAAAACAATATCACCTGCTGCACGATCAACCACTCGCGAACCTTTATCAACTTCAATCGGCTCGTCCAGAATTGCAAACACGCTGGTTGCCGCCGCAATACCGCGCTGGAAATCACTGTTTACGTTAGTCAGCTGCTTTAACGGGCGCAGCAACATGATCATAGCGGTAAGTAACGTAGTAAAAGCACCGGCCGAAAGCTCACCCAGCATTTCTGGAAAACTGGCAATAACCAGAACCATAGAAAGGCTTAACGAAGCTATAAACTGAATAACTGAAGTGCTAATAGCCCGGGTATTCACCAGCTTCATATTCTGGTTACGAGTAATATTATTTATTTCCGAAAAACGTGTCGACTCACCTTTTTGCCCCTGATGCATGATCACAACCTTATGGCCGTTGATCATCTGCTCTGCAGTTGTGGTTACATTACCCATAGCGGTCTGAATACGACTACTTACTTTGCGGAAACGACGTGAAACAACCCCGACAACTTTTGCAACCAAGGGGCCTATCACCAAAAATACCAATGATAATTGCCAGCTTTGATAAAACATCAAACCCAATAAACCGGCGACGAACGCGCCTTCTTTCACCAAGACCAAAACGGCCCGGCTACTCGCTTCCGCCACCTGCTGAGTGTCATAAGTTATTTTTGAAATCAAGTCACCGGTTGAATGCTGGTCATGGAAACCCACCGGCAGTTTCATCATATGGTCAAAAAGCTGCTGCCGCATTTTAGTAACGACTTTAAAACCCACCCAATGCAGGAAATAGCTGGAAGCAACATTCAAAGAACCACGAAGGATGAAAATAAAAGGAACAAAGAGGGCACCGTAAAGCAATATATTAGAGTCTTGCTCTGTTAACCCATCATCTATTAACGTTTCAATTTGGGATAAGAACAATGTATCAATGGCAGAGTAACCAATCATACACAGGATAGCAGCGATAAAAGCTGCCTTATAAGGTTTGATATAACCTAATAAGCGTTTAAAGGTCGTCTTCTTTTTAAGCTGAGAATCCATGTAGTCTCAAATAAGTCATTAACACTTTTGCTATTCTACCTGTTTTCAAAGGGTAACTCCAAACTCCATGTGTTGCCGTCACTAACAATAGTCAGTTGCCCGCTGTCCCTAGTTCCAAACCAAGGATTTTGAGTACGGGAGAGCCTTTCCAGTGTATAGCGGTGAGGAAAGTCATAGCCACTATGCTTACCGTAGCTGATAAGATAGACGTCAGCATTAACCGCCTGTAACAGAGGCCAGCTGGTCGATGTTTTGCTGCCATGGTGTGGAATTAACAGAACATTAGAGTTAGCTTCTGACTGTTTATGTAAAGACTTCAACAATAATTGCTCTGCCGTCATTTCAATGTCACCGGGCAAAAACATACTGAAGTTTTTATAACTGATGCGTAGTACACATGAACGATTATTTTTACTTAACCGATTTGTATTCTGATACGCAGGCGTTGGCCACAAAACCTTCCATTGCATGCTATTCCATTCACCTGTATCACCGGCGCGACAAGGTTTATCACTGGCATCCCCGCGCCACTCTAGCTGAGGATACCTTTGCTTAAGAAAATCTCTGCCGCCGTTATGATCTCTGTCGCCATGGCTGATAAAAACCAGCTCAGGGCGCAAACCATGGTAATTAAGAAAAGGTTCAATAACAGATTCTGCAACACTGAAACCGGAGTTAAACTCAATACCGGTATCAATTAGCATGGCTTTACCGTCTTTCTCTAGCACCACAGCCTGACTTTGGCCCACGTCCAGAACATGAAGACGCAGTTTCCCGTCCCGTTGATTAAAAAATAAAAAAGCAGCAACAGGCAAACACAGTAATAGACCTAACCGATGCCAGCCGCGGCTTACCGGCAACAACAAAGCCGCAGCAAGTGCGAACAAAGCAGCAAACCGCGCTGCACGGGTTATTGGCCATTGGTTCAGTTCCAGCCAATTAGCCGGGTGCCCCGCTACAGCTTCCAATAGTGGGTTCAAATAGCTAACGGGAAATTCAGCCAATTGCCAAAAAAGGACAGCGAAACCAGAATCAAACAACACCAAAACCGTTCCTATTAAAGCCAGCGGCAATAACCAAAAACTGATAACAGGTAACACCAACAAATTGACGACGGGAGCAAAAAGCGAAAAACCACCAAATAATAAAAATGATAAAGGAGACATCACCACCAACAGCAGCCACTGAATTGACCAGAGGCTTTTTACCGCGGAGAAACGACCACGACTTTTGCTCCATCGCCAACTGGCAAGAAAAAGTGCGGCAACGGCAGTAATAGATAACCAAAAACCGGGATCCTGCCAGGCAAAAACATCAACCACTAATACTGCTGCCACCACTCGCAACAATAAACTTAGCGGATTTAATTTGAGATTTAACACAATATGCAGAAGAACCACCAGAAACATGGTTAACGCTCTGACAGTCGATATTGAGAAATCTGCCAGGCCGGCATAACCAGTTACCGCCATTGCCGCGAAGGCTAGCGACCACAGTCGGATGTTTAGCCGCTCTCTGGTTTGTAAGCTGATGGGAAAACAGTAAAAACAAAAACGAAAGAACAAGACAGCGGCTCCGGCGACCATCCCCAAATGTAAACCGGAAATGGCCAGGCTATGAGCTAACCCCGTTTTTTGCCAAATTTCACGAGTGGCGGAGGTCAACAAGCTGCGTTCGCCAATCGTTAATGCAGCCAATATACCCGGTTCAGATAAGTCAGCTTGTTCTATGCCATTGAAAATTTTTTGTCTAAAACTTATTGAACGGGTCAATTTTTCGCCGCCTTTAACTGTTCCTAAGGCATAAATATTATTGCGCAGTAAGTATTGCCGGTATCGAAAACTCCCCTGGTTGCGATAGTCAGTTGCCTGTTTCAACTTCACTTCCAGTTGCCAACGCTCACCAGCTTTCGGCACCTGTTTATGCTGGCTGTTATACCAGTTCAGTTGAACCCGGGGTTGCTGCCAGAATGGTAAAATTTTACCAGACAGAACTTCTACCCGGCCTGTCATACGTATATGAAAAGGGTAACGACGCGATATTTCATCTACAACAAGCGTTAGCTGAGTTTCCCGGTCAATCAACCGGTCAGGTACAGCGCGTAAATTTTGCCAATAAAGGTTGGCATTAGCCCATAAAATACCGCAAAATAACACCATCATTAGTAGTACGATGGTTCGCTGTTTTACTTCCCTCTGTCTAAAATACAAAAAAGCATAAGCTATCGCCAAAAGTAGTAGAGCGATAGTTGAAACAATTAGCCAAAATTTAATGTCAGAGTGTAACGAGGCGGACAATATTCCGCCGATAAAGACCAGTAACCAACGATCCATCGTTGCTCCTTCCCTGGGGCAGTAACCGGATAGGTAATAAACGTCATATTATGGCCAGACGCTTCATTAAACGCTTAATGCCTGATCATCAAAAAGTGCGCGAATCCAAAGCGATTCGCTTATTCGGCAGCCTTCTGCACGACGCAAACTTATGGCACTTAAACCGACGGTCAGCTTCAGGCGCATTTGCAGTCGGTCTATTCTGCGCTTTTATACCGGTTCCTTTTCAAATGTTATTAGCGGCAGCGTCGGCAATTCCTTTTCGCGTTAACCTGCCACTTTCGGTTGGGCTTGTCTGGGTTTCAAACCCTATTACTATGCCGCCAATGTTCTATCTGTGCTATTTAGTCGGCAATGCCCTGCTGGCAGAGCCACCACAACCCTTTGCTTTTGAACTTAGCTGGGAGTGGTTAATGCACAGCATTTCGACCATCGGTCCAGCATTACTGCTTGGATGTTTGATTCTTGGCACGTTATCCAGCTTTATTGGTTATATCGGTATTCGCTTACTTTGGCGCCAGTCTGTGGTCAAAGCCTGGCGCCGTCGCAACCCTGAAGGCAATTAAGTACTTTCGTGCAAGGCTCTGGCGGGTTCCACTTTGACCGCCCGCCAGGCTGGATAAATAGTGGCGAGCAAACTCATTAGCAATGCCACACTGGCCACTAGAATAACGTCACCCCAAGCCCATTCGGAAGGCACCTCACCAACAAAGTAGATATCGTTGGAAAGCACTTTAAAGTGAAACCAGGATTCAAGTGTCAGCATAATATCGGGTAAAAACTGAGCCAGAAGTATTCCACAGGCACAACCAATAACCACCCCATAAAGACCATTCATTAACCCCTGTAACACAAAGGATTGCAGTAAGGACTTGTCTTTCATACCCAGGGTTTTCAACATGGCAATTTGGCTGCGCTTTTTCGCTACCGTCATAATGAGTGTTGAAACAATATTAAAACAGGCTACAGCCATAACCAGAATCAAAACCAGATACACTACCCAGCGCACCAACTCAATATCGCGATATAAATGACCGTGACTTCGGGTCCAGTCATCCAGATAGACCAATTCTGGCAACTGGTTACCTATTTCCCGGGCAACCGCAGGAGCCGAAAAAACATCCTTTAACCGCAAGCGTACCGAGCTGACATCACTGGCAAAACTCAACTCATTCTTAGCCGTTTGCAGAGAGACGTAGGCATTTTGATAGTCAATTTGTCCGCCAAATTTAAACAACCCAGTGACTTCCAGTCGCACCCGTTCCGGCGAGCGGAAACCTCGCTCAGACTTTTCCGGGGTAAGTAAGGAAACAGAATCGCCAACAGCTAAATTCAGCTTATCGGCTAGCCCCGCCCCTAACAGCAAACCACCTTCCTGCTGCCAGCGTTGCCAGTCTTCGCTGCTTACATAATCAGATAAGGCCGATACGTTTTGTTCCTGCTCTGCAGATACTCCCCGAACCTGAATACCATGAAAAGTTGACTGGGTTTGCACCATGACGGTGGAATTAATTCCCGGAGCCGCCGCTATAACTTCCGGATGCTGCCGGGCAATTTCCGCAACCTCCTGCCAGTCTTCCAGTGCGCCCTCGACGGCACTGTACTCGACCTGCGGAACAACCGCCAGTAACCGCTCCTGCAGCACCTGATTAAACCCGTTCATCATCGACAAAGCCGCAATTAAAACCGCGCAACCAAGCGCTATACCAATAGTGGATGAGGCCGATATAAACGACAAAAAGCCCTGTTTCGCAGTACCTTTACGAAAGCGTCGGGCTATTAACCAGGCAAGCTGCATTAGCCTTGCTCCTTATGCAAAATTCCATTTTTTAAAACTTCTACGCGCTGCAGTTGCTCAGCCAGCTGTAAGTCATGAGTGACCACAATAAAAGCCGTGCCCATTTCCTGGTTCAGCTCCAGCATTAACTGATAAATACTCTCAGCCGCTTCACCATCGAGGTTACCGGTTGGCTCATCAGCCAGCACAACCTGTGGTTTATTCACAAAAGCCCTGGCTATTGCAACCCGTTGACGTTCACCGCCGGAGAGCTGTGCCGGACGATGCGACAACCGATGCTCTAATCCCACGCGTACTAAAAGCTGCTCAGCCTGCTGTTTAGCTTCCGTCGGACTTTTACCAGCTATCATTTGCGGCATTGCAACGTTTTCCAACGCTGAAAATTCCGGCAATAAATGATGAAACTGATACACAAAGCCAAGGTTCTGGTTACGCCACTGCGCCAACTTGTCGGCTTTCCAGGGCGTCATTTCCTGATCTTTATAAAATAATTGACCCGATGAGGGTTTATCCAGTCCACCCAACAAATGCAGCAAAGTGCTTTTACCCGAGCCTGACGCTCCGACTACGGCAACCATTTCTCCGGCTTGCAGCGCAAAATCAATGTCTTTTAAAACGGTAACCTGGTCGCCCCCGTCCTGATAGGATTTACTCAATTCTTTGCAACGCAACAGCGCGTCAGTCATAGCGTAATGCCTCCGAGGGTTGAACATGTGCGGCTTGTGATGCGGGATATAGCGTTGCCACCAAAGTTAAGGTAATTGCGGCAACCACGGTAATAATAACCTGAGACACGTTAATAATAATTGGCAAACCTTCATCTGATCCGGCAAAGATCTGTGCACCGAATAAAGCCAGAATATCATTCAGATACCAGCTCAATATCAGCCCCAGAATAACGCCAATTAATGATCCCAGAACGCCGTTATAAAGCCCCTGCAATAAAAATACCGTGCGTATACGCCCGTTAGATAAACCCAACGTTTGTAATATGGCGATATCGTGGCGTTTGTCGTTTATCACCATAATAAGAGCCGATAAAGTATTAAACGCAGCAACAGCAATGATTAGCGCCAGCATTAACCACATCATGCGTTTTTCCATGCCAACTGCTTCAAATAACTGGCCATAATTTTGTCGCCAGTCGCTGGTCGTTAATTGCGTTTTATTGCGCAGACTTTCTGCCACTTGGGGGGCTTTAAAAGCGTCATCTAAAAACAACTGCAGCCCACTCACTTTTCCTTCAGGTAAGCGAATTAAACGAGCTAAGTCACTACCGTGGGCAAAAACAACCGATTCATCCACCTCTGAGCCCATAGAAAAGAACCCGGTAACGACAAAGCGGCGCTGCGACGGCACTAGTCCAAAAGGTGTATAAACACCGCCCTGCGCGGCAATAATTCGAATGTTATCGCCAACGGTTATTCCTTGTTTTTGCGCCAGTCGCTGACCTATTATCAAGTGATAACTGCCCGGGGTTAGACTGAGCCAGTCACCAACCACCATTTTATCTTCGAGTGAAAGAGGTACCTCGCCCGCATCCGGGTAAATGCCCTGTATATTGGCTACCGACATCTTTTCTGAAAACTGCAATATGCCCTGCGTTTGCACATACGGCATTGACCCTTTAATAGCCTCTAGTTCGGGCAGTTGCTCCTGGGTTTTACGCCAGTTTGTCAGTTCCGTAGTGCTGTCAGCGTCGGTTAGGGTTACCTGAGGGACTGCGCCCAAAATCCGTTCTTTCAATTGGCCTTCAAAACCGTTCATAACCGACATGACAACCACCAGAGCCATAACCCCAAGGGCAATACCGGCAAAGGCAAAGCGGTTGATAAAGGCGGTAAACGCAGACCCCTGCCTTGCCCGACTATAGCGCAGGCCAATAAACAGCACGACCGGCTGAAACATATACCCTCAATTATTTGATGGTTGCTAATTCATAACGAGCAAGGATAATGAGTTGTATTGAGCCTGACAACTAAAAGCCGACACAATGACGCAATCGCAGACATCAATGACATCACCAATCGGAGATTTCTTCACCGTAAGAGATCGTTTCCCGGTCAATTTAATTGCGCTGGATTCGGCTGACAGTATCCCTGACGAAGACGCGTTTATTGCTGAAATCCCGGAACTGTTCACTATTGCGTCCAGCATGGCTGAAAGTGACCAGCAGCAACTGCAAAGTATTAAAGTTGAACAGTCATCAGGCAGCGCTCTGGTCGCCTTTCTAGAACAGCAACACAAACGCATGAACATATTGTTGGGCTACATGCTCCGCAACGAGGATGATCCGGCTCACCGCTTTGAAGGCGTTGAATACGGCGGCGGTGGTATTCGCATAATAAATGAGTCGCCACTAACCGAAGGTCAGACATTTCAGGCAAAACTATTTTTTAAAGAAGAAGCTCTGGCAATTTACTGTTATCTGACAGCTGAAAACTCAGAACCAGAAGACGAGGGTGAGACTTATCGTTGCACTCTCAGCTTTGCTCAAATTCGCGAGGAAGATCAGGAGCTATTGATTCGGGCCAGTCTTCATGCCCAGAGTCGCCAGCTTAAAGAGCGTTCCAAACAACGCCGCGAAGAAAAACAAAACGACAACCTGTCATCCAAATCCTGATTGATTTCGGTATAATACCGACGTTTTTCCAAACCAGTTGAGTAGTCATGACTAAGGCATCTGTATTAAGACCCCCTTTTCCTCCGGCAGCAAACAAAGACCTTACCTGGCAGGAGTTGCATGGCAGCTCGCCGGCAATGGCGATAGCGAGGCTAATTGACGCCACGCCAGGGCGGGTTTTAATTGTCACCGCAGATGCTAACCAGGCACACCGGTTAGAACAGGAAGTGAAATACTTTGCCGGTGAGCACACCGAATACCATGACGACATTACGCTTTTTCCCGACTGGGAAACTTTGCCTTACGACAGCTTTTCGCCGCATCAGGACATTATTTCTGACCGACTCAGTGTGCTGGCACGCCTTCCTGATGCAAAGCGCGGCGCACTGATTGTCAGCATTAATACCCTGCTGCACCGAATTGCTCCAACCTCTTTTGTGCAGGGGCAAGCGTTACAAATTGAAAAAGGCCAGCAACTCGATAGCCTGAAGCTGCGCCAGCAACTTGAGAATGCCGGTTACCGTCATGTTAATCAAGTAATGGAGCATGGCGAGTTCAGTGCCCGCGGCTCTATCTTAGACTTATACCCTATGGGCAGCCAGACACCTTACCGACTCGACTTTTTTGACGACGAAGTCGATACCATTCGGCCGTTTGACCCTGAGACTCAGCTATCAAAAGATCCAATAGACGGCATTAACTTGCTGCCCGCACACGAGTTTCCACTGACAAAAACGGCAATTGAACGCTTTCGCGCAAATTACCGTGAGCACTTTGAGGCGAGCACTGAGCGTGAATCGGTGTATCAACAAGTCAGTAAAGGCCAGTTACCTGGTGGTATAGAGTACTATCTGCCGTTATTTTTTGAAGAAACTGCCAGCTTGTTTGATTACCTTCCCGAAGACACGGTATTGGTTACTTTCGGCAACATTCAGGCGAGCCTGGAACGACTGTGGCAGGATATTAACCACCGCTACGATCAGCGTCAGTTTGACCCTTTACGGCCGTTACTGCACCCCAATGAGCTGTTTCTTCCGGTCGATAATATTCACGCCGGTTTCAAACAATATCGTCGGGTACGGGCCAATGTACCGGCAGAAATGGCCCAACCCGGTCCGACGCCATTTTTGACACAGGCTGTAACGGAAATTGCAGCTGACCATCAGCAAAAGCAACCCTTTGCCAAGTTAAAGACCAAACTGGAACAGGCTTTGACAACGGGTGACAAAGTTCTGCTGTCAGCCGAGAGCGCAGGCCGCCGCGAAGCCTTACGGGAAATTGTCAGCAAGCTTGGTTTTCAGGTAAGACTTTGCTCGGGGCTGGATGAATGCCCAACCCAACAAATTGGGTTAATCATTAGCCCCATTATTAATTCATTTTATTTACCAGACGCCAAACTTTGGTTTATTACCGAAACCGAATTATTTGGTAATCGAGTGGTGCAAAGCCGTCGACGTCAGCAAAAAGCCACTGTCAGTGCCGATACACTGATTCGCAATTTAGCAGAACTGCAAGCCGGTCAGCCCGTTGTTCACCTGGACCACGGTGTTGGTCGTTATCAAGGGCTGACAACTTTAGATGCCGGAAATGTCACCACCGAATTTGTTACCATTGAGTACGCAGGTGGCGCAAAACTTTATGTTCCGGTAGCAAACCTGAACGTTTTAAGCCGCTACAGTGGCGGTGAAGAAAGCCATGCGCCGTTAAACAAACTGGGGAACGACAGCTGGGACAAGGCCAAAAAACGTGCTGCGGAAAAAGTCCGTGATGTTGCGGCTGAACTGCTCGACATTTACGCTCGCCGTGAAGCGAAACCCGGCTATGCATTTAACATTAACGAAGAAGATTACCAACGTTTTGCCGCCGGCTTTCCGTTTGAAGAAACCATTGACCAACAGACTGCAATTGATGCGGTTAAGCAGGACATGCAACAGCCCCGCGCTATGGACAGACTGGTTTGCGGCGACGTGGGCTTTGGTAAAACTGAAGTGGCCATGCGCGCGGCCTTTATTGCAGTTAATGAAGGTAAACAAGTAATGGTGCTGGTTCCTACCACCCTACTTGCCCAGCAACACTACGAAAACTTCAGTGACCGTTTTGCTGATCAGGCCATTCGGGTTGAAGTGCTGTCGCGCTTTAAAACCGCCAAGCAGTCAAAAGGCATTCTTGAAGACTTATCCAACGGCAAAGTCGACATTGTTATTGGTACCCACAAGTTACTGCAAGACAATGTTAAGTGTCATGACTTAGGTCTGCTTATTGTCGACGAAGAACACCGCTTTGGTGTAAGACAAAAAGATACAATTAAACGCCTGCGCGCTGACGTAGATATTCTGACGCTAACCGCAACACCGATTCCGCGTACCCTGAATATGGCCATGAACAACATTCGTGACCTTTCAATTATAGCCACGCCACCAGCTAAGCGACTGGCAGTAAAAACCTTTGTCCGCGAATACGACGAGCCAACGGTTCGTGAGGCAATATTGCGTGAGATTCTGCGCGGTGGTCAGGTTTATTTCTTACACAACAATGTCGACACCATTGAAAAAACTGCGGCCGATATTGAAGCTCTGGTTCCGGAAGCGCGGGTTGTGGTTGCTCACGGACAGATGCGTGAACGTGACCTTGAGCGCATTATGTCGGACTTCTACCATCAGCGGTTTAACGTGCTGGTCTGTACCACCATTATTGAAACCGGTATCGACATACCCAGCGCCAACACCATTATTATGGATCGCGCCGATCACCTGGGTCTGGCGCAGATGCACCAGCTGCGGGGCCGGGTCGGACGTTCGCATCATCAGGCTTACGCCTATTTATTGACGCCACACCCCAAACGCATGACCAAAGACGCACACAAGCGCCTCGAAGCGATTTCTCAGCTGGAAGACCTGGGTGCCGGCTTTATGCTTGCAACTCACGACCTGGAAATTCGTGGTGCCGGCGAGCTGCTGGGCGATGATCAGAGTGGTCAGATTGAAAGCATTGGCTTTACTTTATACATGGACATGCTGGAGCAAGCGGTTAAAGCTTTAAAAGAAGGCAAAGAACCCGCGCTTGCGCAACTGCTACACGAACGTGCTGAAATTGACCTGAAACTGCCGGCACTTTTACCTGAAGCTTACATACCAGACGTCAATAATCGTTTAAGTTTGTATAAGCGAATAGCCAACTGCGAAACAAGCAAAGAGCTTGATGATCTGCAAGTAGAATTGATTGATCGTTTTGGCCTGTTACCGGACGCCGCAAAAAACCTGATTCGGCAGACACAACTTCGCAATAATGCGGAACAGTTAGGTATACGCAAAATTGATATTGGTAATCAGGGCGGTATTATTGAGTTTGCCGACGACACGAAAATTAACCCCGAGATAATTATTGGGTTAATTCAAAAAGCGCCCAGCTATTATAAGCTGGACGGGCCGAATCGTTTACGTTTGAGTCAACCACTGGAAGATACTCAAAGCCGCTTAAAACTGGTAGAGTCTCTGCTAGACGAGTTTGCAGAGCAATCTCAGGCGGCGTAACACAGGAGTGAATAAATGGCGCTGGTACATCGGGGTGTAAAATCGGTACTGGGTTTAGCAACAGCATTAACGGCTTTAGTGTCTGTAAATGCAGCGGCCCAAACAGATAAAGATTATTGGCGCTGGTTTGAAGTTGAAGTTCTGGTCTTCAAACAAACCGCTACCGATCAGTCCGGTGAAAACTTTTCTTTAACCATGCAGCCTATTGCGGTTAATAAAAGCCGGGATTTATTAACGCCTCACTACAGCCAACAAAACCGCTCTCTTCGCAGCGCTCTGCCTGTTTGCGAAGCATTCTCTGAACAAAACTGGCAAATTGATATTGCCTGTCGGTATGACAATGAAGAACAATGGATACCCATTGCCGGTAACCCATTCGCACCGGAACACAGGTTATCTGAAATGACCTCTACTGAGGTTGTTATTGATGGCCCCGGTGGCGATATAACGAAGGCTTCGCAACCTTTCCTGATGCCTGCAGATGCGCTCGAACTCTCTCCTATCAGAACCGAACTCGAGCGCAAAGGTCAGGCTAAACCTCTGTTGCACCTTGCCTGGAGGCAACCGGTATTTACCCGGGGTGTCGGTCGTAAAATGCGCTTATTTGGCGGTAAAAATTATGGCAACGACTTTTTCTACAATGGTTTTCCCAAAGAGCAGGAGCAACTCGATACACCGCTGGCCAGTGCTGGCCAGGAGCAGCGCATGGATAATATCCAACGCCTGTTCAGCGTTATTAAATCAGGGACCGAGCCCTTTATCAGCTCAGACGATAACATACCGGTTCGCCCACCTCTGACCGCAGCAGGAAACCCTCAGCTTGCCTGGGAGTTTGACGGCTTAATGCATATTTTCCTGGTCGGTAACTATCTGCATATTGACGGTGAATTCAACTTACGCGAACAAGATAAAATTAAGCGTATAGCCAACGACTTAGAAACTCAGGCGGCGTATGCCCTTAATGGTGCGAGTAAACAAGCACCCTATTTACGTAGCTATTATTTTTCTCAGTTACGGCGAGTTATCAGTCACGAAACACATTACTTTGATCACCCTAAACTCGGGGTCGTCGTTCAAATTCGCCGTACTGACTTATCGGCTCCAAGGTACTAATAAGTTACGAGGCAATTATGGAAAAGTACGAAGAACTGCTACTGGCCTTAAGAAAAGTGATTCGCGCCATCGACTTATACTCTAAGCAGCTAAATAAGTATTCCGGATTAACCGCGCCTCAGTTATTAATTTTGCGTGAAATAAATGCGGCGAACGGCATAACCGCCAGTAAAGTGGCACAAAATATCAATCTAAGCCCGGCAACCGTATCTAATGTCATCGAACGCCTTGAACATCGGCAGTTAATCCACAGACACCGTAGTGAACAAGACAAACGTAGGGTTTCTCTGTACCTCACTGAGCAGGGCCTGACTCTACTGGAAAAAGCGCCACAGCCGTTGCAGGAAGATTTCATCGAAAAGTTTCAGGCACTGGATGAATGGGAGCAGTCGTTGCTGCTCTCGTCAATGCAAAGAATTGCCAATATGATGGATGCGGAACGTCTCGACGCCGCGCCCGTACTTGAAGTTGGAAGCTACCATAAACTGGACCACTAACATGCACAAACGACTACTTAGCTTATTACCCGCTCTGCTTTTATCGGGAGCTGCAATTGCAGAAACCTGTGGAAGTGACAAAGGGATTATTCCTATTTCACAGGTGCAGGGAGACAGTGAACAGTCTCCAAAGGTTGGTAAGCAAGTAACCGTGCGCGGTATTGTTACCGCAGGCTGGCAGCCATCTGAACAGCTTGGCGGCTTTTTTCTTCACAGTTTGCCCGAAGACATGGATGGGAACCCTGCCACTTCAGAGGGGTTATTTATAGCAACCAATAAGCAGCATTCACAAATTAATAACGGTGAATGGGTAAGAGTTACAGGACAAGTTGAAGAGCGTTCGGAATTAACCTCGTTAATAGAGGTATCCAATATAACAACCTGTGGTGAAGCAAAAACACTTCCTGTGACAACTGAGCTGGAGCTTCCGGTTGAATCACTTGACGCGCTTGAAGCCTTAGAAGGTATGCCTGTCATTTTATCCGCTACTAAAGGCGAGAGCCTGACGGTTTCCGGCAATTACAATTACCCTCGCTACGGTTTTTTCGATATTTCCGCAGGGCGCTTATGGACGCCAACTCAAGTCGTTATGCCGGGAAAAGACGCGAAACTTCAGGCACAGGAAAACGAATTGAACCGGTTGCAGGTTGATGACAACAGCAATGTTATCGAGCCACGTCCACTGCCATTTTCAGAGCTTCAACATGGTGAACAAGGTAGTCTACGTTCGGGTGCAACCCTGAAAAGCTTCTCCGGTATTATCAGCCAGTTCAATAACCGTTACCGAATTCAGCCAACCGACGACTTAGAACTAGAAACACCGTCGGTGCAACCGCAACTGGCAGAGAAGTCAGATAAGGCCTTGCGCATCGCCAGTTTTAATGTGCTGAACTTCTTTAATGGAAACGGCGTCGGACAAGGTTTCCCGACTCCCAGAGGAGCTGACACGCCTGAGCAAATGCAACGACAACAGAAAAAAATTGTTGCCGCACTAACAGCTATTGATGCTGATGTTATTGGTTTAATGGAAATTGAGAATGACGGATTTGGTGAGCGCAGCGCAATAATGCAACTGGTCAAGGCACTGGAGAAAGCATCAGGGAAAGATTATGCAATAGCTGAGCCGCGTGCAGAAAAAATCGGAACAGACCAAATTACTGTCGGTATTATTTATCAGCCGCAGCGCGTAAAACCAAATTCTCACGCGATATTTACACGTCAGGGGCCTTTCTCCTGGGGAAGCCGGCCTCCTCTTGCACAAAGCTTTATCGACGCAAACACAGGTAAAGAATTCAGTGTTGTGGTAAACCACTTCAAGTCGAAAGGCAGTTGTCCGGAAGACTCCGAAAGCCCAAATAGTAATCAAAATGATGGGCAGGCGTGCTGGAACGACTTAAGACTTCAGTCCTCGCGAGAGTTAATTCAATGGATTCAGAGCGAGTCTTTAGCAAACTCGGTATTACTAGGTGATTTTAACGCTTACTACCAAGAAGACCCGGTGCGTTATTTTGCTGACAATGGTTTTTATAACCCTTCAGGCGCAAAAGACTATTCTTACGTTTATGACAGTCAGGCCGGGGCTTTGGATCACGTTTTTGTTACAGACTCACTTAAAGACGCGATTCAGGAGGTGTATCACCTACCCTTTAATGCTGACGAACCCCAGCTATATGATTACCGCGATGAGGCGTACTTTGCAGAAGGCCCATTTCGCTCTTCTGACCATGATCCATTAGTACTGGACTTAGTTTTTTCTGGCTCTGGCATGTAGGCATTATCGGTTCCGAAGTGAACCTCGAACTCAACACCAAGCAACCACTGACCGTTACGCTGTTCTGTCATAAGATTGCGAGGCCAGTGGTACCCAACCCAGGTTTCCACAAAAAACCAGTCCCGTAAGTATCGTTGACGATTAAGAAAGCGCAATCCATAGTCCTGAACAGGCACTTCATGGTCAGTATTGCCCTCTATCCAGGTTTCTGTCGCCCAGGCTTTTTCCTGCCCATACAAATGATATAAACGCGCAGTACTGTTCCAGCGAATACCGTCTGTTTCTTCTGCAAAGGTGCCTTTAGAAGCCCACCTTAATAGCCATGTATCAGTTAATGTGGCTTCATAATCCACTCTCTGTGCAACACCAAAGCCGTCACTGTCGCGCCAGAAAGCTGAAGACTGCATACGAACTTGCTGATTGCCTGAAAAAACAAAACCTGTCATGTAGCGGGCTCTGGCATAGGTATCAAACCGTAAACCACCACGGATACCTATACTGTAGGACACTCGATACGCTTCGTTAATTTCGGGATCAAAACCTAAACCCACTAGCCACTCTTCGTCTGACTGAGGAGAACGAATAACTGAAGGGCGACCGGTAGAATCATCATCCAGAAACTCATTTTCATCAACCCGGCCAATGAAAGCTGAAACGTTTTCTTTTAGCTTAGGTAAGGTTACCCGGGCTCTAAAACGCGACTTAACTTCAAAGCCATCGTACTGATCCCATTGCGGCGCAACCGAAAGCCGCCCATATGAACGTTCATATTGATTAATGCTTTCATTTCCGAACAAGCCGTCAAACCAACGCGCGGTTACATCTACCGAGGTTCCAAGCCCGCTGCGGAAACTGTCCAGCCACATACCATCTTCTTCATCAGCTTGTTGAGCTTCTGTAGCTGACTGGCAACCAAGACTAAAAATAAAAGCTAACCAAGTAATCTTTTTCATATTGAACGGTCTATAACTAAACACCACCTTTGGTTGGAGAACACTATGTCGTTTCGCCTTATAATTGTTATTGTCGGTTTGTTAGTATCTTGTTTCAGCATGGCACAGAATAGCGAGCCAACAAAGCAAAAAAATGAAAAAGTCGCGACTTTTGCCGGCGGCTGTTTCTGGTGTGTTGAAGAAGCCTTTGAACAAATGCCCGGAGTCCGGGAAGTCATTTCTGGCTTCAGCGGAGGTGACGAAGTCAACCCGACATACGAAGAGGTTTCAGCAGGTAAGACCGGGCATACGGAAGCAGCTCAGATATACTACAACCCCGATGTCGTAAGCTACGCGGCATTACTTCAGAAGTTATGGCGTATCAGTGACCCGACAGACAACGACGGACAGTTTGTTGACCGCGGTAAACAGTATCGCCCCGCTGTTTTTTATCATAATGATGAACAAAAGCGCATAGCTATGGAGTCGCGCGAATGGCTGGATAAAAATGGCCCCTTCCCTGACCCGGTGGTTATTGAAATAACACCCTTTAAGAGCTTCTACAAAGCTGAAGAATACCACCAGGACTATTACGACAAGAACCCCGTTCGCTACCGCATTTATACCTACAACTCGGGGCGTTATGACTTCGTTGAAAAGCATTGGGGCGATACCTCGGACGTTGACTATCAGCAATTTACGAATGACAACCCGACAGGTAAAGCTGAGCAGCAAAGTTTCGTTAAACCTAGTGACAGCGAACTGAAAAAACGCCTAACGGATATTCAGTATGCAGTGACTCAGGAAGACCAAACGGAACCCGCCTTCGATAACCGCTACTGGGACAATGAGCGCAAGGGTATTTATGTAGATGTAGTAAGTGGTGAGCCACTTTTCTCTTCAGCAGATAAATACGAATCGGGTACCGGTTGGCCAAGTTTTACTAAGCCCATAAGCCCAGACGCGGTAGTAGAAAAAGATGACAGCAGCTGGTTCTATACCCGGACTGAAATTCGCAGCCGCAAAGCAGACTCTCATGTAGGCCACGTTTTTAATGATGGTCCACCGCCTACTGGTTTAAGATACTGCATGAATTCAGCGGCACTGCGCTTTATTCCTTTAGAAAAAATGGAGGAAGAAGGGTACGGTGACTACATTCCTGCAGTCACCGATGATTAGTTAAGCGGTAATAATTAGGCTGTCCAGCCCAGCTCAGTAGCACGCTGCTGAGCCTGCGCGGGCACATCAGTAGCTACAAAATGATGGTGCAGCACCTGAACACCAAGCATATGGTTGATGACGGCATCAAGCTGCACACGCTCTTCATTCGGAACATTCTCATCCTGATGCCGTTCAAAGGTCCGCACCACTTCGTCGTAGTCAAGTAAACCGGCTGACTTAACTGCCTCAGCATTCAGGAATTGCTCCGCCAGCTTCTCAACAGCTTTCCACTTCTCCGGGTCGGTGTGCGCCGGCGGTGCCATAAAAGCGAACTTCTCACGTTTATACAGCGTTTCCGGCAACAAGCCTTTCATGGCTTCACGCAACACATATTTTTCTTTATTGCCTTTAATGCGTAGGTGCGGCGGCACAGTGAAAGCGTATTCCGCCAAGTGATGATCTAAAAATGCCGGGCGCGCCTCCATTGAATTAGCCATATCCACCCGGTCGCCGCCCCAGGTCAGAATTTGCCCCTCAAGCATGGTTTTAATCCAGACATACTGAGCTCTGTCCAGCGGATGCCGACCATCCAGCATGTCTTTATCAAGCGTGTTGGCAATAGCCAGGCTGGGGTCATAGCCTTCAACCTGTTTTCGCTTGTTCTCCGACATAAGCGGCAGCGCAACCGATGAGCAGGAAAGCCACGGCTGCACACAACTTGGAGTAAAACCCATTTTCTGGTTAAAAGCTTCGCTGACAAACTCTTCGCGAGCCAACATCGCGCCTTTAAAGAGTTTATTGTTTTTCTCCAACAGCTCCTGCCACTCAACCCGCTCTACTTCCGGTAAATGGTCGAGTCCATGCAGGAACATGTCCTTTCTAAAAGCCGGGTAACCGGCAAAGAGTTCATCAGAACCCTCTCCGGTCATCACGACTTTATAGCCGGCTTCATGCACCTCTTTACTCATCAGGTACTTGGCTACGCCCAGCGTGTTATATATGGTTCGTTCTGTATGCCACAAAGTTTTTACGAAATGGTCGTAAAGGTCATCGGCTTTAAGCCGCATAATGTGGTGATCAGCCTTAGTAGCTGCAGCCATTTCTTCTGCAATAGGTGTTTCATCATAGTCAGCAGAATCGAAACCTATGGTAAAAGCTTTTACCGAGGTTTGGGTTGAGGCGGACGCAAGTCCCAGAATGGCACATGAATCAATGCCACCGGACAAATAGCAACCTACAGGTACGTCAGCTGTCATTCGGTGCTGAACGGCTTCCAGTAGCTTAGCGCGGACCCCTTCAATATAAGATTCCTCGTCAACATCCGCTCCCGGATAGCTCTCTTCCGGCGGAAAATCGACATCCCAGTATTTATGTTCCGTTGCAACCACTTTGCCATTTTTACGCTGCAACTTAACCACATAACCCGGCTGAACCTGATTAATCCCTTCAAAAGCCGTAGAGCCCGGCACCATCACTTGAATCAGTTGGTGGTATAAGCCCTCTGCCGAAAACTCCCGCTTAACGTCCGGGTGAGCAAACAACACTTTCAGCTCAGAGCCAAACACCACGCCATGCTCCGTTTCCGTCCAGTATAAAGGCTTAATTCCAAATCTGTCGCGCACCAGGTACAGGCTTTCATCTTTTGCATCGAATAAGCCGAAAGCGAACTCTCCACGAAGCTCCTTTAGGGTGTCCTCCAGTCCGTAACGCTCAAACAGGTGAAGAACAATTTCAGAGTCGCTTTTACTGTTAAAGCGTGCGCCACGAGCGGTTAAATCCGCACGTATGCGTTTGAAATCGTAAAACTCGCCGTTATGAGTCAGCATCAGTCGTTTATCGGCTGATATAAAAGGTTGCCGACCTCGCTTTTCATCTAGGTCGATAATGGATAAACGGGCGTGACTAAATCCTACGCCGTAGTCTTGTTGTACTTCATAACCAAACCCGTCGGGACCACGATGATGCATTATCGCAGCCATATTAACTAAGGTTTGGGGTTCAATCGCTCTTTCCGTTTGATGATGAAAAACGCCAGCAATTCCGCACATTCTTTGCTTTTCCTCGTATCAGACGACATCAATGACGCGTTCAGCTCGCTGTACCATACAGGTCAGCAGCGCCATACGTAAAAACACCGCACCCCTTGCCTGGCTGAAATACCAGTTATGAGGCGTATGGTCGAGATCGGCGGATAATTCTTCACCGCGCGCTAAAGGGTGTAAAATAATCGCGCTGTCTTTTAGCGGAGACTGCGCCGTTAAGTGAAACTCACTGCCATAAGTACTAAAGGTATCACCTTCCCACGAAATCGCGTTGATATAAACCACGTCGAGCTCTGGTAGTACCTGCTCTAAATCCCGGGTCGTACGAATCTTTATTCCGGCTTGCTCAATCTGTTCTCGTTGCTCACTTCCAAACAGCTGAGTCGACGATTCCTCGTCATGAATAATGACAATTTCATCAATTGCTTTTGGAAACTTCACTAAACATTTAATAAAGCTGCGCACGGTACGCATTTTATTTGGCACACCAATAATGCCAATTTTTATCGGCGCTTTATCGGCTTCGTCCGTCACTAAATCGGGACGCCATTTAAACAGTGCGTACATATCCGTAAGCGCCTGAGTCGGGTGTTCATCTGAACCATTACCCGCATTAATAATAGGAATGCGCAGCGAATCGATCATCTCTTCCAGTGAGGTTTCATTATTGTCCCTCAACACCACGCAGTCACCATAGTTATTAAACATTTCAGCCACATCGGCTAAACGTTCACCTTTGGCTATGCCGGTAGTAGAACGGTCAGTAATTGACATAATATCGCCGCCCAGACGGTGCCAGGCGCTTTCAAATGACAGACGAGTACGAGTACTTGGCTCGTAAAACGCGCTGATTAAAATTTTGCCCTGTAATGAGGTACTAAAACGACGAGGGTTAGCCTCGTACTTTGCAGCAAGCCGGAACAGTTGCAGCATCCCCAGCTGCGAAAACTGATCAGCAGACACAACATGCTGATTCGACAAGTTCAGCAAGTAATCACCATCTTCCTGAATTGCTTTTAATAACGCCTTTGGATGAGCATCGCCGCAAACATCGGGGCGCTCTCGTTCAAAGGAGACATCCTTTATAGTCATACAATTACCATATGGTTTTAGAAATAAAATCTTTAATAAAAAGCCCGAGTAACAAAACCGGAGCTAAGCAAGTCATTATTAGCGCCAGAGAAATTAACCACTCAAAAGCCAGTTCACTGATTAGCATTTGACTGCTCCTTCTCATTTAGTGTGTCCCAGTCAAACTTGTCGCTACTGCGAAAAATGCCTACTAGACATATTAGACCGGAAACTGCACATGACACTAAAGCGGCGACATAGAAGCCGACAACAAAATAACTCAGCATACCAAATGCCGTACCGAACCCCATAGCGCACGCCGCGTATGTTCCCGTCAGCCGACGATGATACAGCCCCAGTACAATTGGCCAGATGGTGCTGGCAACAAAAGCTCCGGCAAAATTCAATAGAGCACCTAAGGTTGCAACGCGCGGCAGGCACAATAACCAGGTAACGACTCCTAAGCCTAGAATACAACTGCGATTAAAGCGCATTAATGTTTTGTCGCTGGCTTTAGGTTTCAGTTTTTTATGGAAAATATCCTGCGTGACTAAATCTGAAGTAGCTGCGAGTAACGAGTCCAGGCTGGACGCCAACGCAGAAAAAATAACAATAAAAACAATAATGGCCCCGGCTTTACCGAGTACAGCCGCGGCAACGGTAGGACCAATCATATCGGGGCTTGGTGGGAAAATTCCCAGCTGAGGCGCTGCTAACGCAATAAACCCGGTAACAATAGGAATGGGCAGCCATAATAAGCCACCAGTTAAGTAAGCCTTGTAAGCCACATTCTTTTTAAAAGACAGCGCCCGTGACCACCAGACATTGGAATGAAAGATTTCCCCAAGGCCGAAGAAGATATTGTTAAACAGAAACATGACGGCAGCCGGAAACAGCATGTCCAAAAGCTGCGGATGCTCACTTGTCAGGTTGCTGTGGATGCTCTCCAGGCCAACATTATCAATTATCCAGTACGCGATAAAACTGACACCGACAATGATGATTAAAGCCTGAATAAAGTCGGTAGCAATAACCGCCCGCATTCCGCCAAAAAGTGTATAGCCGACACAAATTACCAGTATGGTGGTCATGCCAATGTGATAATCGAGCCCACTGAGTGACTCAAGCAAAATACCACCAGCCATACCCAGACTAATTAACCAGCCAAAAGCATAAACCACAGAAATGATGATAAAGACGAGCCAGGCCAGATTGCCATAACGCAAACGCACAAAGTCGCCCGATGTATAACCGTTAGGAAGCAGTTCCTTAATGCGTTTAGCCATAGGTGCAAACAGCACTAAGCCCAGAGCAGCAAAGGAATACCCTACCATGCCCCAAATGCCGAATTGATAGGTTAACTGGGGAGCAACCAGCGTGGTGTTACTGGTAACCCAGGTGGCCATAGCCGTTGCCGCTGCAAACGCAAAACCAACATTCCGCCCTGCCAGAGCAAAGTCCTCGTGGCTGCGGTTCTTCCGCCCCAGCCAATAACCAAAGGCTACCCAGAACACCCCAAACAGGACGATAATCGTGATGCCGGTACTCGTATCCAGTGCGAATTCAGTCATGGCGCTCTTGTCTGGAGTGGATCCATTGCCGATGAAGCAATAATAAGGTTGCTACCAAAGTAATGAAAATAACCAGGCCGACGAAGAATAAAGTCAGAGATTGCCAGAGCGGATAGTGCTCCACCGTTATCTCAATAGTATTGCTGGTATAAATTTGGTTATCAGGACCTTCGGCTCTAGCACGCAAATAATAAGTTCCATTGCTAAAACCGGTAAGTGAAATATCCTGGAAGTCACCTAGTGTAGGAAACTGACGAGTACTCTTGGCAAACTCTGAATTGCTGGCAACTTCAATAGTAACTCTGTTAAGCTCGTCAAAATTCAGAGCGCTAACAGAAACAGTGAAGTAACCTTCTTTTACAACGGAGTCCGGCCCGCTCAGTTTTAACGAGCTCGCATGCGCAGTTGTTGGCAACATTACCAACAAACATAAAGCAAACAAAATATAGCAATAGTTAAAGCCGTTTTTCTGCGTTGTCATTAAAACTTCTGCTCATTAGCATTAGTTGAAATCTCAGGCTAGCAGCAGAATTTTTTAATTTCAACTGTTTAAAATAGTCATCTGTTTACTGTTATTGCTCGTAATCAGTTCAACATATTATTTACGTTTAGTGGTCAGTCATTCAATGCAAAAGTATTTATGCAGTCTCGGTTCAAACCTTGAGCCTGAAACACATTTTCCTCAGGCACAAGTGGCCCTTAAAGCTTTATCCGACGATATACGCTTTTCACGAAACATACCGACTTCACCAGTCGACATGGATACGAATAACGATTTTTTGAACGCCTTATTTATTATTCGCACGCCTATGTCTGCGAATGAATTAAAGCAAAAGTTTAATGCTATCGAAGAGGCTATGGGCCGCGACCGCTCAGACCCACAAAGAAGCTTTAAAGATCGCACCATAGATATTGATATCCTGGGACGGCTTGAAGAGAAACCTCCGGTACCGGAATATTTAACCTCTTTATTACCAGATTTAGGACTCACCTCATGAGAAAAACAGCAGTTATTACAGGCGCCGGACGACGTTTTGGTTTTGAACTGGCCAAAGCCTTGCTGACTGAAGGCTACCAGTTATTTGCTCACTACAATAGCTCGCGTGACGGTATTGACGAGCTGGAAGCACTTGGCGCTCAGGGCGTACAAGCAGATTTCACCAACATAGACAGTATTCAGGCCATGGTGCGTACTATTAGCAGCGCTACGGACTCTGTCGATCTATTGGTTAACAACGCTTCCTGTTTTTTCGACAACGAAACCGTTGATAACGACAACAACGCGTTAGCTGCGGTATTCCAGGTACACGGAATGGCACCCTATCTGCTTATAAGCGGCTTGCAACGGCAATTAAGCCATTCCGGGAATGGACTGGTTATTAATATTACGGACATCTACGCTGACCGCCCGTCTACAGACTATATTGCTTATTGCGCAGCGAAAGCCGGGCTCGCCAACATGACCCAGGCCTTTGCTAAAAGTTTAGCGCCATCAGTAAGAGTCAACGCCATTCAGCCAGGCCCTATTCTATTTTTACCAGAGCACGATAAAGAACATCGTATGCAGGTTCTGGATGAGACACCATTGCGGGTTGAAGGGGGTTTAGAGCCAATGATAGAAACCGTTCGCTTTTTACGCGACAACCCGTTTATTACGGGCGAGTCCATTAAAGTCGACGGCGGTCGCGGCTTAATGATATAAAAAAACCCGGCACGGTGGCCTAATGCCGATCAGTTAAGAAAAATTTTAGCGATCGGTTGACCGATCCGGCAGAGACTTCAAAATCCGTAGTTAGGTTTTCTAACTACGGATTTTTTATGTTTCTGAGTCAAGCACTGGACCAACTGCAGGAGTTTACGCCGGATGATTTTAGTAAACTACCGGATCTGCTGGAGCCTGAGTTAATCGAACAATGCCTTGAAGACGCGGGCGTTACAACGGTACGCAAACGCCGTTTGCCAATGGACTTTATGGTCTGGGCGGTCGTAGGAATGGCATTATTTCGGGAAATGCCGATGCGTCAGCTCGTTTCACACCTTGATTTAATGTTGCCCGGCAAAAGACCTTACGTTGCGCCGAGTGCCGTAGTTCAGGCTCGTCAGCGTTTGGGGGCTAATGTTATGAAGCGTATGTTTGAGCTCACTAATGAGCTGTGGTTCGATAAACTACCGCTTTCTCACTGGAATAATCTATCGGTTCTGGCTGTCGACGGCACCGTCTGGCGTACACCGGACACACCGGAGAATGATGCTTCCTATGGGCGAACGGCTAACCAGCGGGCTGAATCCGACTATCCTCAAATTCGGATGGTGAATCAAATGGAAGTAAGCAGCCATTTAGTCACCTCGACGGAGTTCGGCAGTATTGCAGAGGTTAGTGAAGTAGACCTGGCAGCCCGGCTGATTGAACAGACGCCGGACCACTCACTGACGCTGTTCGATAAAGGGTTTTATGCGCTGGGTTTACTGGATCAATGGCATCGTGCCGGTGAGGAGCGCCATTGGCTTATTCCCCTCAGAAAAGGCGCACAATACTCTGTCAAGAAGTCTTTTAGCGACACGGACAAATTGGTAGAAATTAGGCTCTCACCACAAGCTAAGAAGAAGTGGGATAATGCACCGGACACTGTTCAGGCGCGTTTAGTGTGTAAGAAAATAGCTAAAAAAGAGGTTGCGATATTAACCTCAATGACAGACACGATGCGTTATCCTGAAGCCGATATCGTTGACTTATATGCTCATCGCTGGGAAATCGAGCAGGCTTACCGTGAAATGAAACAATATATGCTGAAGAGTGAGCTGACCCTGCGCAGCAAACGGCCTGACCTGGTTGAGCAGGAGTTGTGGGGCATGCTGGTCGCTTATAACTTATTGCGGTATATGATGGCGCAAATGGCCTATAGCCTGAAGCATATTGAGCCGAATCAAATAAGTTTCAAACAAGCCTCTCATTATCTGGTGGGGCAGTTACATATACTGGTACACATCTCACCCGGAAAAATACCCAAAGTCATGGAGCAAATGATGGAAATGGCCAGCGCATTCGTGCTGCCCGAAAGACGAGAGCGATATTACCCTCGTTCAATAAAAAGGCGGCCGCAACGTTATCCGATGCGACCGCCTTCTAAACCGACAGCCAGTTAGCTTAACTGACAAGCATTAGGCACGGTGGCCGGGTTTCAGTTCACTATAGCGACTCTTATTTAAGCATTCCGCGCAATACGTAATGTAAGATACCACCACTTTTGTAGTAGCTCATTTCATTACCAGTATCGATACGGCACTTAACCTCAAACTCGACTTCGCTTCCGTCTTTGCGTTTAGCAACAACTTTCAGCATTTGTCCAGGCTTGAGGTTATCATCAAGGCCTAAAATCGATATCTGCTCTTCGCCAGTCAGCTTGTGTTCTTTAACACCTTCACCTTCAACAAATTGCAGCGGCAGAACGCCCATACCCACCAGGTTAGAACGGTGAATACGTTCATAGCTCTCAGCCAGTACGGCCTTAACACCTAACAGCGTTGTACCTTTGGCAGCCCAGTCACGGCTAGAACCGGTACCGTACTCTTTACCAGCTAATACAACCAATGGTGTGTCATTTTCCATATACTTCATGGCGGCATCGTAAATGGCCATTTGCTCGCCAGTTGGAATGTACTTGGTGTAACCACCTTCAACATCATCCAGCATCTGGTTTTTAATACGAATATTGGCAAAAGTACCGCGCATCATGACTTCGTGGTTACCACGACGCGAACCATAAGAGTTAAAGTCTTTAATTTCGACGCCATTTTCCTGCAGATACTTACCTGCTGGCGAATCTGGCTTAATAGAACCTGCCGGTGAAATGTGATCCGTCGTAATTGAGTCCGCAAATACCGCCAACACGTTAGCGTCTTTAATGTCGCTCGGTGCCTGCAGTGGCTTATCAATACCTTCAAAGAACGGTGGGTTCTTAACGTAAGTAGAGTCGTCCTGCCAGTTATAGGTATTGCCTTTGGCAACACTAATTGACTGCCATTCTTCATCACCTTCAAAGACTTCTCCGTATTCTTTGCCGAACATCTCGTTATCAACCATTTTCACAGCTTCAGCAATTTCTGAACTGCTAGGCCAAATGTCTTTCAGGAATACATCATTACCGTCAGAGTCTTTACCTAAAGGATCTTTACTCAAGTCAGTACGCGTTGTACCCGACAGCGCGTAGGCAACCACTAGCGGTGGTGACGCCAGCCAGTTCGCTTTAACTTCAGGGTGAACACGGCCTTCAAAGTTACGGTTTCCTGACAACACAGAAGATACCGTCAGGTCACCTTCATTAATGGCTTCCGTTATTTCATCGTCCAGCGGACCAGAGTTACCAATACAGGTAGTACAACCGTAGCCCACTAAGTTAAAGCCAAGTTTATCAAGGTACTCATCTAAACCGGCTTTTGCGAAATAATCAGTAACTACTTTAGAACCCGGAGCCAATGACGATTTCACCCATGGCTTACGAACCAGCCCTTTTTCCACTGCTTTTTTAGCCAGTAAGCCTGCTGCCATCATGACGCTTGGGTTTGACGTATTGGTACAAGAAGTTATAGCAGCGATGACAACATCACCGTGCGATAAGGAATAGTCCTTACCTTTAACTTTTACTTCTTTGTCTTTCTCACCCGATTTACCGTTAGTTTCCAGTATCAGGTCGAAATTACTGCCAAGCTGCTCCATATTCACTCGATCCTGCGGGCGTTTTGGACCGGCAAGCGAGGCTGTTACGGTGCTTAAGTCTAATTCCAGCGTATCGGTGTACTCCGGTTCGTTATCATTGTCGCGCCACAAACCCTGAGCTTTAGAGTACTTCTCAACCAACTCAATGGTTTCTTCATCACGACCTGACAGACGGAAATAGCGCAGGGTTTCATCATCTACCGGGAAGAAACCACAGGTTGCGCCATATTCCGGCGACATGTTTGAAATGGTTGCGCGGTCAGCTAACGGTAAGTTGTCCAGACCAGGACCGTAAAACTCAACAAATTTACCTACTACGCCTTTTTCACGCAGCATTTGAGTAACTGTTAATACCAAGTCTGTCGCGGTTACACCTTCTTTCAGCGCTCCGGTCATACGGAAGCCGACAACTTCCGGTATCAACATGGAAACCGGCTGTCCCAGCATAGCAGCTTCGGCTTCAATACCGCCAACGCCCCAGCCTAGTACGCCAATACCGTTGATCATGGTGGTGTGCGAGTCGGTGCCAACCAAAGTGTCAGGATAAGCAAAAGTTTTGCCGTCTTCTTCTTTCGTCCAGACACTCTTGCCTAAATACTCCAGGTTCACCTGGTGGCAAATACCGGTCCCCGGCGGTACTACGCGGAAGTTCTCAAAGGCACCCTGCCCCCATTTCAGGAACTCGTAACGCTCTTTATTACGTTCCATCTCAAAGCGGACGTTTTCTTTAAAGGCCCCTTCAGTTGCGTATTTGTCTACCATTACCGAGTGGTCAATGACCAGGTCGACCGGCGACAACGGGTTAATGACTTCAGGGTCATGCCCGGCTTTCGCCACGGCGTCACGCATTGCCGCTAAATCGACAATACCCGGAACACCGGTGAAGTCCTGCATCAGAACCCGCGCAGGCCGGTACTGAATCTCGCGGTCAATTTTCTTCTTCTTCGACCAGTCGACCATGGCTTGCAAATCGTCTTTCGTGACGGTTTCGCCATCTTCATTACGCAATAGGTTTTCGAGTAAAACCTTCATTGAAGCAGGAAGTTTAGAAATGTCTCCTAAGGCTTCCTCTGCTTTAGGCAGGCTATAATAATGAAAGGTTTTTCCTTTAACATCTAACGAACTTAAGGTTTTCAGACTGTCTTTGCCTGACATAGATTCTCTCCCATTCGCTTCCAAAGCGTCGTTGTGAACTAAACGGTCTCTTAAATATAGACAAACAGAACCGTTTCAGCCATCAAATGTGTGCTTTGATGAAAACATAAATCAAAAGTTTGTGCCAATTAACTGCTGGTTAAGTACTCAGTTAAGCAACTATTTTTATTATAAATTGTGTTTATATTACATAGTCGGTAAAAAGTGTTTAAGATCAATTAGACATCAGTCTTAGTGAATAAAATAAGGATATAATGGATGAGTCAGGTACTCGATGATTTACTCGACCTGCTAACCCTGGAGAGCATTGAGGACGGTCTTTACCGTGGACAAAGTCAGGATCTAGGCTTTGGCGCAGTTTTTGGTGGTCAGGTTATTGGACAGGCGCTGTCGGCGGCTAAAGAAACTTTACCTCAGGAGCGAGTGTGCCATTCGTTTCACAGTTACTTTTTACGCCCGGGTGACGCCAAAAAACCTATTGTTTATGACGTTGAAACCATACGCGACGGTAAAAGTTTTTCAGCACGCAGAGTCAAAGCCATACAGTATGGTAAACCCATTTTCTACATGACTGCGTCTTTCCAGCAACAGGAAGAAGGCTTTGAGCATCAGGACACCATGCCTGAAGTGCCCGGTCCAGAAGGCTTAGTTTCAGACTTGGATATTTATCGTGAACACGAAGAGCTGATACCGGCACCACTGCGCAAGAAATTCATTTGCGACAAGCCCATAGAAATGCGCTTTGTTACCCCATATAACCCATTTAAACCTGAAAAAGACGAGCCTCGCCGTTATGTCTGGTTCAGAGCTAACGGCAACATGCCGGACGATCAGCGTGTGCACAAATACTTGCTGGCTTATGCGTCAGACTTTAACTTTTTACCGACAGCACTGCAGCCTCATGGCGTGAGCTTTGCTCAACCCCATATGCAGGTTGCAACCGTTGATCATGCCATGTGGTTCCATCGCGACTTCCGTATGGATGACTGGCTGCTCTACGCAATAGATAGCCCTTCTGCCAGTGGTCAGCGCGGTTTAGTGCGCGGGCAAATATTCACGCGTGATGGTGTGCTAGTAGCATCGACAATTCAGGAAGGTGTTATACGGGACCGCGGTTAAACGCGATCCCGATATTAGGGCGTATTGACGTTTACTGATTAGGTCAGAGAAACAAAGAAACCGGCAATTGCAGCACTCATCATGTTTGCCAAAGTCGCTGCTAATAAAGCCCGCATACCTAAACGAGCAATGTCATGGCGTCGGCTGGGCGCCATACCGCCTAACCCGCCCAGCAAAATAGCAATAGACGAAAAGTTCGCAAACCCGCAAAGCACAAAGGTAATGATAACCTGCGAGTTTTCACTTAACTGATCTTTGTAATTGACAAAATCGAGGTAGGCGACAAATTCATTAATAACCAGCTTCTGACCAATAAAGCTTCCCGCCAGGTTAGCTTCATCCCAACTGACCCCTAATACATAGGCAACAGGCTGAAATACATAACCAAAAATTTGCTGTAAGGTCAGTTCAGAATACCCAAACCAACCGCCAACCCAGCCAAAAATGCCGTTAACCAGTGCAATAAGCGCAACGAAGGCTAACAACATAGCACCAACATTCATTGCTAACTGCAGGCCACTGGATGCCCCTTGAGCTGCTGCGTCAATGACATTTGCGGAATTATCTTCCACTTCAATTTCGTTGAGATCGTTACGCGGCTTCTCTGATTCGGGAATCATCATTTTAGCCATTAAGAATCCGCCAGGCGCAGCCATAAAGCTCGCCGCAATAAGATACTTGAGCTCGATTCCAACTTCAGCTAAACCAGCAAGCACAGAGCCAGATACTGAGGCCATCCCGCCCACCATAACCGCAAACAGTTCAGAACGAGTCATAGTACCGATAAACGGCCTGACCATCATGGGTGCTTCGGTTTGTCCGACAAAAATATTGGCGGCCGCCGACATGGATTCCGGGCGACTGGTACCCAGCAGCTTTTGCAGCCCTCCGCCTAAAATGCGAATAATCCATTTCATAATGCCTAAGTAGTACAAAACGGAAATAAGAGAGGAGAAGAAAACAATGACCGACAAAACTTGAATGGCAAAAACAAGACCAAACTCTTCTGATGCCAATCCACCAAATAAAAAGTTGATGCCTGCCTGAGTGTACCCAATGACCTCGGAAATCCCGGCCGCAAAACTCAGTAGTAACTCTTTTCCTACAGTGGTGTAGAGTACAATACACGCTAACCCTACTTGAATGCCGAAGGCTCCGAGAACCGTTCGCCAACGAATGGCTTTGCGATCCGTTGAAACTAAATAGGCAACGATAAAGATGACGGCAATGCCGAGAATACTATTCATAGAAGAACCAATTTTATTCCGCCAGCAACTGACGTATTTTTGTTTTTATAATATCAATGGCGATTTCGTTTTGACCACCGCGAGTGACAACGAGATCAGCAAACTGCTTAGACGGGAATATAAAGTCAAAGAATGCGGGACGAACATACTGCTCATATTGTTCAGTAACCGACTGCAACGTACGTCCACGCTCTTCAATATCGCGCTTGATACGGCGCAGCAGACAAATATCCAATGGCGTGTCCATAAATACCGAGATATCAAACTGTTCACGTAACTTTTCATCGGTTAACAGCAAAATACCCTCAACCATTACGACTTTTGCCGGAGCAACCCGTATAGATTTTTCCAGGCGGGTATGCGTAGTATGGCTGTACTGCGGCATATCGACCGCTTCACCGGCTTTTAACTGCCGCAAATGTTGCATCAGCAAATCGTGTTCGAAAGCAGCAGGCTGATCATAGTTAGTTAACACCCGCTGCTCCATGGTCATATGACTCTGGTCACGGTAGTAAGCGTCTTCGGCCAGAATAGCAATGCCGTCAGTTCCTAATTCAGCCACTAACTCCTGATACACCGTGGAGGCAAACAGGCTTTTTCCTGACGCTGAGGCGCCAGCTATCGCTATAACTGTTATTTTACTCACAAGCTTCCGTTTCTATTTGCTGCAAACCGCGCGCAATTATCCTTGATTGTCTGCGTAATTAAAAGACTTGACTGACACCTTTATTGTCATAACTTTGACCGATAATCCCTCATATGTTTAATTTCGTTACAATTTAGCCTGAACATAAGCATGAATATCAGTGCCCCCTCTCGTATAGTAAGTTCGCTAAATAAAAAAATAATCCAGGAACCACTATGAAAATGATGAAAACTTTAACCGCCGTTGCTGTAGCAACTGTGTTACTAGGCGGTTGTCAGACAACTCAGTCAGCTAATAACGGCCAGGCTGTCAGCCAGTCACAATTCCCCGAAGTAAAGGTCAACTACGAGACATTTACATTGGATAACGGTTTAACGGTTGTTGTTCATGAAGATCGCAAAGCGCCTATCGTTGCGGTTAATGTTTGGTACGCCGTTGGCTCTAAAGACGAAAAAATGGGCCAAACGGGTTTTGCCCACTTATTTGAGCACTTAATGTTTAACGGTACCGAAAACTACGATGACGAATACTTCGGTCCTTTTGAACGCGCTGGTGCAACAGAAATGAACGGCACCACCAACAATGACCGTACCAACTATTTTGAAAATGTTCCTACACCGGCATTGGATATGGCCTTGTGGATGGAGTCTGATCGTATGGGTCACCTGTTAGGAGCCATAACTCAAGACAAACTCGACGAGCAGCGCGGCGTTGTGCAAAACGAAAAGCGCCAGGGTGAAGCTCAGCCGTATGGTAAGGCCTGGAGTTATATCGCCGAACAGACCTTCCCCGAAGGACATCCGTACTCATGGTCGGTTATTGGCTCTATGGAAGACTTGAACGCGGCGTCTCTTGACGACGTTCACCAGTGGTTTGAAGATTACTATGGTGCAGCTAACGCAGTTTTGGTTTTAGCCGGTGATATTGATGTTGAAACCGCGAAAGAAAAAGTGACCAAATACTTTGCTGATATTGGCCCTGGTAAACCACTGCAAAAACAGGAAGCCTGGGTTGCTAAACGCGATGAGCAAAAACGCTCGACTATGGAAGATCGTGTTCCGGCCCCACGGATTTATAAGGTATGGAATACCGCACAAATGGGGACTGCCGACTCCGAATACCTTAACCTATTGGCGGACATTCTGGCTAACGGTAAAAACTCACGACTTTATGAACGCTTAGTTTATAACGAACAAATTGCCAGCTCTGTTGGTGCCTTCCAATATGGTCGCAAACTCTCTGGTCAATTCTTTATTACGGCTGATGCCAAACCAGGTGTTGAGCTTGAGCAAATTGAAAAAATTATTGATGAAGAGCTTGAGCGTTTAATTACGGAAGGTCCAACGGCGGCAGAATTGCAACGCACCAAATTCAGCACCACAGCCAATTTCGTTCGTCGCGCTGAAAAAGTTGGTGGCTTTGGTGGTAAATCTGACATTCTGGCTTCAGGAGCGGTTTACCATGATAACCCCGGCTTCTACCAACAAGAGATGGAATGGACAAAACAAGCTTCCGTCAATGACCTACAAAATGCGGCAGAACAATGGTTAAGCTCTGGTGACTTTGTGCTTAATGTTGTACCACAACCTGAATATATTACCCAGGAAACTAATGCCGATCGCTCACAATTACCTGACGTTGGCGACTTGCCACAGCTAGAATTGCCTGAAGTTAAAACTTTCACCTTATCTAATGGTTTAGAAGTTTATCTGGCTCAACGTAGCGATACGCCAACCATTGAAATGAGTCTGGTCTTTGACAGTGGTTATGCTTCGGATGTTGGCGGCAAACTCGGAACAGCAAGTTACACCATGTCGATGCTAAAAGAAGGCACTGAAAACCTAAGCGCACTGGAATTAAATGAGCGTTTAGAGTCTTTAGGAACCAACTTAAATGCGTCAGCCAGCCTCGATAGTTCACGCATTAGCATGGATACACTTAGTGTAAACTTTGCCGAGAGCTTAGCACTGATGAATGATGTGCTGCAGAATCCGGCTTTTTCTGACGAAGAAATTGAACGCAAGCGTTCAAACTGGATAGAAGGCATTCGCAAGGAAGAAGCTCGCCCTCAAACTCAAGCTTTACGCGTGTTGCCCGGCTTAATGTTTGGAGAAGGACACGCTTACAGCCAGCCATTAACCGGCTCAGGTACGCCTGAATCCATTAAGTCATTAACTCGTGAAGACTTAGTCCAGCACGCTCAAACCTGGTTACGCCCGGACAACGCAAAACTGGTGATTGTGGGTGATACCAACGTTGAACAAGCTCAGTCTTTATTAGAAGAGCAGTTTGCCAGCTGGCAGGCTCCGGCTTCTGATAAACCAGAAAAGACTCTTGATACTTCGATGGCATCTGAAACCAGTCGCGTATTCCTGATTGATAAACCAGGAAACCCTCAGTCAGTGATAATAGCGGGTCAGTTGGCTCCTTCTGGCCAAGTCGACAATGCTGATACTATTGACGTAATGAACACCATTCTTGGCGGCAGTTTCACCAGTCGTCTGAACATGAACTTACGTGAAGACAAAGGCTGGTCTTATGGTGCTCGCTCTATTTGGTTAGATAACGAAGGCCCAGGGTTACTAATTGCACTGGCTCCGGTTCAAACCGATAAAACTAAAGAGTCGATTCAGGAAATTATGAAAGAATTTACTCAATACGAAGGTGACAAACCAGCAACCGCAGACGAGCTGGCAAAAGTTAAAGCCAACAAAACAGCTAAATTACCTGGCGCCTACGAAACCAAAGGCAGCTTGCTTAGCGGTTTAGTCAGCACATTTAATAAAGGCAAAAACGTTGAGTATCTCGAAAACTATGGTCAACGCATAAACGCCATTACGCTTAACGACATTCAGGATAATGCGGACAAGGTTTTAAAACCTGACGCTATGACCTGGGTTATCGTCGGTGACCTGGCTGAAATAGAAGAAAAAGTACGTTCACTGAATTTAGGTGAAGTGACCATTCTAAAAGAAAGCGACGTTAAGTAATATCGTCTCCCCCAGTCTTTCTGACTGGGGGAATTTCTCTCTCATTACTCACCAAATAATTGCTCTGCGCGACTATGAAGGATCCAGCTGGTTAAAATATACTTATCATTTGATACAGGTATTCTGCCTCTATGCGTGTGAGTAAAGTAAGCTGGCGCTATAACCATTTGACCCGCTTTGGGTTTTAGCGACCGTTCCTGATAATAAAAGTCCGTTTCACCACCTTCGTCTACATCGTTTAAGTAATACATAAACAACAGAGCCCGATGCAGTGGTTCAGTCGAACCTTTCTGAGGAAAAGCTTCACAGTGCCAGTAATTATAATTTCCTTCACCTTTGCGATAACGCTGCATTTGTATTGCACCGACACGAAACAGCTTTTGCATAATTGCCATTTCTTTGCCTTTCGCTATCTCATCAAAATTATCATGTGTTAAAGCGGCTGGCTGCTGAGTTTTAGGGTGCTGCAACGTTAGCGCGACTGGCGCTATCAAGGCAAAATGATATTTTTTAAAATACTCCAACGCATATCGGGCTGTGATTTTCTGTATTTCCAGCAGCAGCTTCTGGTACTCCGGGTGAGCGTTCAATGCTAAGTCCGTACTCGACTTTTTACTCACATCAACACCACCTCCGGTACGCCCCTGAAAGGTATGCCGTGACTTTTCGAAAACTGTGATGAGCTGCTGGCACAATTCGGAGGATAAAGCATTATCATAGGTTTCGATAAAATCATTCATAAAGGTGACTCTTTCTAATTGCTATACGTTTAGCCGAGCTAGCATTTAAAAAAATTAATTCAATAAGCGATTAACTTCCGGCGATGGCTTACCAATGTAATAGCCCTGTAAGTACTCAATTTGCTGGTCACACAAGTAGCTATTTACTTCTTTATTTTCAACAAATTCAGCCACGATAGGAATATGTAATTCCTTACAGATACTGATCAGGCCATTCAGAATACTGGCACTTGTCGGGTCATGTAATACGTTTTGAACTATGCTGCCATCAATCTTCAAATAATCCGGACGAAGACTTATCAGGCGCGAGAAGTTTGAATAACCGACACCAAAATCATCTATCGCAATTTGTCCACCTAAACGTCTGACATCTCTGGCAAAAGCCTGAACCTTGGTAAAATCTTCTGTGGATTCGGTTTCCGTAATTTCGAAAATAAGCTGCGCTTTTTTATGCTCTGACAGCACATAATGAATGAAACTGACCGTCTCTTCATTCAAAATATCTTCGATGGAGACATTCACGGATATTGCGACCTGGTATTGCTCGGACGTGAGCACCGCCTGTTCAATAACAGAGCGGGTAATTTCACAATAATAACGTGTTGTTTTTGCCTCATCTAAAAACAGCCCTGGCACTAAATCCTTATTGTTATCTCTTAACCGGACCAGCGCCTCGTAATAGCTGGGCTGATTTTTGTTCGTACTTTGAATGGGCTGGTAGTAATTGACAAAACGATGATCAACCAGCGCTGACTGAATTTTAGGAAGCCAGTTCACTTTATTCTCGTCAAGCAACTCACGTTCATAAACCACTTCCACCTTGTAGCCGGAGTAAATGGCTTTCGCTTTCGACAAGGCGCTTTCCGCAAGCTGTAACTGCTTTTTACGCCCAACACCCATGCCTATGGCAACATCCAGAGTGACATCACTATTTTCTACTTTGAGTTTGTGTAACGACAACGCATTGTAAAAGCTAAGCAATTGTCTCTCGAATAAACTGGGGATCATTCTGAAATCTGGAATTAACGCAAATTTATCACCATGCAAACGGTAAATATTGATGTGTTTAGTTCGCAAAAATGCCGAAGCCCAGTCACTAAATTCACGCAGTAACGCATCACCAAATTCTAAACCGTAGAAGTCGGCGTAACTTCGAAACTTACGAATATCCAGTACGGCAAGGCATTGAGCCCCTACCTGTTTAAGGTCGTTGAGCAAGTCTATTCGGGTAGGAAGAGCGGTAACCTGATCAAAGCGGGCTTCCTGTAGTAATTCATCCAGGTGAATCTCTCGTGAGATATCCTGAAACAACAATATTTGCTCAGCTAAAAAGCCATCAGTTTCGTATAAGGGAATTGCAATACAGCGACACCAGCGCCTGCGGTTGGTACTTGTCAGGCAAAGTCGTCCATTCCAGACTTCACCATTAGCGGCAGCTTGATTTATCTCGCCAGTCACATCGTTGCGACTATCAATGTGGAGAAACTCAGAAAATGCGGTTGTGCGCTTTAAGTAGTGAACTCCTAACAATTTATGCAGAGACTCACTCATCCAGCGAATATTACCGTCCGGCGACAAGCGCGCACATATTGCAGCAGACTCTAACGTATTTATATACTGCTTTAATAAAAATGGATTACGCATCAATGCCTGCCCAGTCAAGGTCAACAAATTAGATGTTACTTTTTTGTAATGTACCGAATCCGCCTCAATAATGACAGCCTGTTACCACAGATAGTTTGATCAAAATCGATAGGTTACGCCTATATTTAGCGCATCAATTGTGTATTCGTCTTTATCAATCAATTTTATCCAGTCGATAAAGTAAGTTGTTCTGGGGTTATGATCATACTGAACTCCGCCGCCGTAACTGATACTGTTAAGTGTTGTGTTTTGACCACCTACCGTAAATTTTCCCCGCGAAAAACCACCGGTAAGATACAAAGCGACGTCGGGTGACAAATACAAACGAGGCTTAGCTAAAATGCTGGCCGTGTAATCGGTTTCAAACTTGGTGCCTTTATCACTGCTGCTGTGTACGCCAAAACCGTAGCGTGCTTCTGCCGAAAGGCTGTTGCTGTAACGATAACCCAGCATCAGGTTCATCGTATGAGGGGTAAATGACGGGGCGCCCTCAAGCTCGGTATCAACATTCAACTGAGCTAGAGATGCTGCGCCGTAGTAGCCACTGTCCTGCGCCTGGGCAAACACACTGACAAATAAAAGCGTACTACCACAGAAAACAGCTTTCAAAAACTTCATACGACTTCCTTATTAATCTGGTACACCTAAGTAAGAGTAGTTTACCAGACTCTGTTAGAGGTGATATACCCCTTGGTAATCAGCAACATCGACATTATAAGTGGTGTTCTGCATTAAATAGTCACGGAAAGTTTCCAATGCATCTAACTCACCATGTACCAATTGAATTGGTGTGTTTGGTTTTAAACTGGACTGCTCTAACCAATCAGCAATTTCTTGGTAGTCAGCATGCCCTGACAGCCCTTCTAAAGAACGGATTCGAGCTTTTACCGGTAACCATTGGCCATGCAGTTTTATCGACTCCACTCCCTGCAGCATTTTGGCACCACGAGTCCCCCCTGCCTGATGCCCACTGAATAACACCGTCGCGCGATGATCACTCAACCAGCGTTTAAAGTGATGCAGAATTCGCCCGCCTGTCGCCATACCGCTGCCCGCAATAATAATATGAGGCCCCGACTGAGAAGCAATAGCTTTTGATTCATCGACAGAACGCGTGTACTCGACTCTTGCAAAGGTTCGGGAGCAGTCTGAGTCCGTCAGTTTGTGAAGGCTATGAAAGCGCTGGTAAAGCCCTGAAACGTTAATAGCCATGGGAGAATCCAAATAAATAGGTTGCTTAGGTACCCGCCCCTCATCCATCAATTTTACTAACAGATATTGCAGCAATTGTGCTCTGCCGACTGAAAAGCTCGGAATTAATAACACACCGCCGGATTGAGCCGTCTCATTAACGACTTCTTCCAACTGCTCTTCCGCATTTTCGGTTTTAGCATGAAGTCGATTGCCGTATGTTGACTCAAGCAGTAGCAAGTCCAAATCCGGTAGCGGTTCAGGTGGATACATCATAATATCCTGCGGACGCCCGATATCACCGGAAAAGCCAACACGCTTACCTTCGGCTTCAATAATGATGCTTGAAGCCCCCAGAATATGACCGGCTGGCTGCAAAGTCACTTTAATATCGCCAATTTCAAATTGCTGATGAAACTCAACGCCCTGAAGCAGCCGTATAGCTGACTTTGCCGTTGCCTCATCGTACAAAGGTTCTGGTTTTTCATGACGGCTTAGCTTATGTTTGCCGAGGTATTTCGCGTCTTCTTCCTGAATTCTTCCGCTATCTGCCCACAGAATATCGCACAAACCAGATGTTGCATGATGTGCGAAAACAGGCCCTCGGAAACCTTCTTTATATAGCACAGGAACAAACCCCGAATGATCAAGATGAGCATGGGTTAATACGACACCGTCCACCTGATTAATCCCCATTGGCAAAGGCTGCCAATTACGTCGCCGTAACCACTTGTAGCCCTGAAAAAGGCCACAGTCTATTAGAATTCGGGTTGACTCTGTTTCAACTAAATATTTGGAACCGGTAACCGTTTCCGCACCACCTAAAAATACGACTCTCATTGTGTGTCCTTATTTAAACCGACGATAAAGTATCTCACTTCACTGTCGTAGAAAAATAGACGAAAGACAACTATTCGTGCATTGACGATCATTAATAATCTTGCTTCACTCAATTAAGATAAGGAGTAAGAACATGACTCATAAATATCCCCGAGCCGATCAGTTTATGGCCAGCACTCATCAGGTTGAGAATCAGCCGACGGCGCTGGAAAACTATAATCTTTACCTGGCTGATAAAGCACTACGAAAAGCCGTTGAGCGCGAAGGTGCCAGCTGGGCTTATTCCGATCTTATCGCTTTTGGCGAACTGGCGGGTAAAGCAGACAGTATCGAACAGGGTTTTCAGGCAAATAAATACCAGCCTGAACTGAGAACTCACGATCGCTACGGGCACCGTATCGATCTCATTGATTTTCACCCGACCTATCACCAGCTTATGTCGACAGCCATCGAGCATGGCTTACACGCGAGTCCCTGGAGCGAACCTAAATTAGGGGCTCATGTTGCACGTGCCGCTAAATATTATCTACACACTCAGGTTGAAGCCTCTCATGGCTGCCCTATTACCATGACCTTTGCCTCTATACCCGCACTAAGACACCAACCCGATTTGTTCAAAGAGTGGGGACCAAAAATTACCGCCAGGCAATACGACCCCAGGAATATCCCCCATACCGAAAAAAGTGCCGTGACCATTGGTATGGCGATGACCGAAAAACAAGGTGGCTCTGATGTCCGGCTGAACAGCACTCGCGCTTACCCAATAGGCAAAGAAGGTTCAGGCCAGGCTTACGAACTGGTTGGTCACAAATGGTTTGTGTCAGCACCAATGTGCGATGCTTTTCTGGTGCTTGCTCAAACAGCCAGCGGGTTATCCTGCTTTCTGGTGCCGCGCTGGCGTCCGGACGGTTCAAAGAACCCAATTCAGATTCAACAGCTGAAACAAAAAATGGGGAACGCGGCCAATGCCTCCAGTGAAACTGAGTTGCGAGGTGCACTGGGCTGGATGGTAGGTGAAGAAGGTAAAGGAGTTCGCACTATTATAGAAATGGTGGCAACTACCCGCTACGACTGCATGATTGGTTCCTCTTCCGGCATGCGGCAAGCCGTGGTTCAGGCCATTCACCACGCCAGCCACCGCGAAGCTTTTGGCACTAAATTAAGTGAACAACCGCTAATGCAAAATTTGCTGGCGGACTTAGCCATTGAAAGCGAAGCCGCCATGACTTACATGATGCGCATAGCACGGGCAATGGATAACCAGGACGACGAGCATGAAAAGCTGTTGTCCCGAATTGCCACTCCCATAGGCAAATACTGGATTTGTAAACGCACACCGAATCATGCTTATGAAGCTATGGAAGTGATTGGCGGTAGCGGTGTTATGGAAAACCACATTATGCCGAGATTGTTCAGGGAGTCGCCGGTCAACGCCATATGGGAAGGCAGCGGTAATATTCAATGTCTGGATGTTCTTAGAGCAATAGAAAAACAACCAGAGGTTCTCGATGTCTATTTTGCCGAACTGCAACGGGCACAAGGTGCAGATAAACGACTCGACCAGTTTATTATGCGGTTGAAAAGTGAGTTTACTGACAGGAATATGCTTCAGTATCGTGCACGCAGTATAACGGACAGTATGGCCGTTGGGTTACAAGCCGCTTTATTAGTTCAACACGCCGGTACGGACGTTGCCGATGCCTTTTGTGCCAGCCGTTTAGCAGCAAGTACCGGACTCAACTATGGCACATTACCCACAGGGCTTAATTGTGCTGCGATTGTCGAAAGGGCCTCGCCAGCAAACGCACAATAAGTTCGCCAAGTACAGCCAGCAACAAGCCTGAAACTAAACCAAATAAAATAGCGCCGGGGCTGAGTTTTACAGTATAAGAAAAGCTGCTGCGAACCTCGCGCTGAATGTCCTCAACGGGGGTAAAAAATGCCTGTTGATAAGCACTCCAGGAATTTTGACTGAAGCTACGAAAGGCTTGTTCTAACAGTTGATTACGTTGGTAAATGGCACTGATGCTTTGCCCGCCTTCCTGAAACACTCTGTCGTCACTGGCCTGATAGTGAGCAATAAGTTCCTCAATACTACCGTCGAAAAATTTTTCGGCTTCATCACGAAACTCGTTCAGGCTGCGCTCTGACTCAATCATATGAGCCTGCAAACTTTTACCGTACTGATCAACAAAGCCGGGCAACTGTATTCCGGCGAGTACACCCGAAATCAGCAGAATAATTCGTAGATAGGAAGTGAAGATTGCCATGGTCTCTCCTTAAAAGCCCTGAACCACTTTAGAGCAGACCTTAAGCGACAATCAAACTTAATTACGCTTCATTACACTTAACTTGTCAGCACGACCGCGTTTTTGCCTTCGCTCTTTGCCTGATACATGGCTTTGTCTGCCCGGGCCATAATGCCTTCAATGGTGTAATGCTCTGAAGGCTTATCGCATTGACAAAGGCCGATAGACAAGGTGACAGGTAACTCGGCATGCCCTATTCCACTCACTAACTGGCAACGTAAACGGTGCATCATAAGTCTGGCGTCTTCAGCGGAAATCATAGGGTGAATGGTAGCAAACTCGTCACCTCCAATACGGGCAACATAATCGGTATGTCGACTGTGCAAACGAATTAAATCGGCTATCTTTTGCAAAACCAGGTCGCCGAAGTGATGTCCATGTTCATCGTTTATTTCTTTAAAGTCATCCAAATCGATAAAACTCACAGCAAAGGGCGTACCATGGGCTTCCAGTTGGTTTATTTCATCTTGTAACTGTGCGGTAAAGGCACGTCGGTTCATTATTCCGGTTAAGTGGTCGGTAAGAGCCTGACGTTTCTCAAATTCCAGTTCGAGACGGATTTTATCTTCCGATTTTTTCTGCAGAGTGTAATCCCGCACTATTGCTATGCCGTACAACTGCTCTTCGATATCCAGCTGATTCAGCATAATATCGGCATAAAAAGTTGAACCATCCCGACGAATTGCGGGGAAAATCAAGCCATTCCCCATAGAGCGCCTGCCCGGGTACTTAAAAAACTTTTCTAAGTGCTGATCATGCTTTTCACGCATACCTTCAGGTAACAGTTCATTAAGATGCAGTTCAAGCATAGATGACGAGGAATAGCGAAACATTGCCGCGGCAGCCTGGTTAACACCAACAATGAGTCCCTGAGAATTAATAACTATTGCACCGTCCGGTATCACTTCAAGGAACTCAATAAAGGTTTGTTTTACTTCCATCGTTATGTGGCTCCACTGTTCTGCCGCATTAAACTTTGCAATAACACCCTTTTGCAACGGTATTAACCCATTTAGGAGCCGCTGATTCCCCCGAAACGGAAGGTATCAGCTCTTCTACAAAGCTACTATCAGTAGTACAAAAAGCACCATCGGCATATGGGCCAATGTAAATCAGCTTTGATGATTTATTGAACATGATAATCGCTGGAGTTGCAGGAACGAAGCGCTTTAAGGTTGGATATTGATCGATATCAACAACCCGGTTTTCTCCTTCAGATTCCGCTACCTTTCTTTTTACGCTGGCCATATGCCCGGATGAGCGCCAGTTACAAGAACAGTCCCCGGAGGTAATATGAAAAACGCTGCCAGCAAGGGAATAACCAAGGCGAGTGAGCTCAGCCACTAACTGAGGTTCCAGCTTTTCGTTATTGCTGAGCTCCAGTAATTCACCTTTTTCATCAAACCAGACCAGCCGCTGTTCCAGTAAATAACTGATACCCAGAAGCACCAGCCCAAACCAGGCCACAACGGCGATAATAAGCCAACGGGAACGAGCCTTACCTGATTTCATGAGTGACAATGAAACGCCCTACTGCGAAATGACATTTTGCGGAAATGATGCGCCCGCTTTTTCAGCGGATCAAGAAAAACTTCAGCTTCAGGGTACTTTTCTAAATAAAGGTTTAGTCTCGTTTGTGATACAATGTCGAAAAGCCGCTCATTAGCGCGGTATCTACTATCATAATTCCCGGAGCTTCATGTCCACAGAACAAAACCCATCCTCATTCCAGTCACTCGGATTGAGCGACGATATTTTACGAGCCGTTACTGAATGCGGTTACACCACCCCAACACCAATTCAACAGCAAGCCATTCCGACCGTTATGGCCGGCCACGACTTATTAGCCGCCGCGCAAACGGGTACCGGTAAGACAGCTGGTTTTACGCTACCTTTGCTGCACAAATTGTCGCAGACAAAGACCGACGGAAAGCCTGTTATTAAGGCGTTAATCCTTACGCCAACCAGAGAGCTGGCAGCACAGGTTGAAGACAATTTGAATACCTATGCAAAATATACCGGTCTCAAGTCTCTGGTGATTTTTGGTGGTGTTGGTATTAACCCACAAATTAGTGCCTTGCGTCGTGGTGTTGACATTCTTGTTGCAACACCCGGCCGTTTGCTGGATCACAGTCGTCAGGGAACCGTTGATTTAAGTAAAATTGACGTACTGATTCTGGACGAAGCTGACCGCATGCTGGATATGGGATTTATTCATGACATTAAAAAGGTCATGAAGCTCATTCCTGAAAAACGCCAGACACTGCTGTTTTCAGCGACTTTTTCTAGTGAAATTAAAGCACTGTCTCAGCAGTTTATGCAGCAACCCAAGCTGATTGAAGTTGCGCGTCAGAATGCCGCAGCTGATACCATTGAGCAACGTGTTTATCCGGTGGATAAAAAACGTAAAAGAGAGCTACTCAGTTACTTAATTGGCAGCCGTAACTGGCGACAAGTGCTGGTCTTTACGCGTACCAAGCATGGTGCTAACAGACTGGCAACACAGTTAACTGATGATGGCCTCCCCGCTATGGCAATCCACGGTAACAAAAGTCAGGGCGCAAGAACCAAGGCTTTAGCACAGTTTAAAGCCGGTAAATTACGAGTATTGGTTGCAACGGATATCGCTGCACGCGGTATTGATATTGATGAATTGCCACACGTTATTAACTTTGAACTGCCTCAGGTCGCTGAAGACTATGTACACCGTATTGGCCGTACAGGCCGTGCAGGAAGTGAAGGTGAAGCCGCGTCTTTAGTCTGTGTTGATGAGCATAAATTGCTGCGCGATATAGAAAAGCTAACTAAAAATGAGATACCCAGGGAAGTTATTCCGGGTTTTGAACCAGACCCCAGCATAAAGCCGGAGCCGATTCAGAAGCCTCGTACGGGGCGTCCTCAAAACTCTCGTCGTGCGCCTCGCCAGAAGCGCCCGGACACACGACGTTAATTCTACCGCAGACCAGCAGGACCGGACTTTACTTTAAGAAGTCCAGTCCTCCGGTTACCGCAGCAACTTGTGCTTGAATACACTGTTCAGGCGTTGCTTTCGGGCTGTCGGGATACACTTCTGTAGTCGTCGCATACTCTGCTTTGCTAAAGCTAATGCACAAACCCATTTTCGCCGTTGGCAATAAAATAACGCCACGCTGAGCAATATCCTCGCCTATCAGTTTATTTTCGTCGTCGGCATCGGCAATATGAGTGACCTCTTCCACCGAATCTAACACCGCCTTCTGAAACTCAGGATAAGGCTTTTCTGAATTTCCAACCAAATAGAACCCATCCGGAATATTCCAGTTCGTATTCACTTTTCCATCCATCGCCGCTTTGGCCGGACGAAACTCGCTGTTATCCGTATCCGTTGTTTCGTGTAAATCTATGTGGGCCAGAATATCTACGCCTAAGCCAGCAACATAATTCATAATGTGCGCGCATTCCCCGGCAGGAGAATCAGCGACAAAAGAGCGATTAGGATCAATGGCCGCCGGATTCCAACGGTTGATGGTTTCATAGCCCCAGGGACTCAAACATGGCGCTACCACCACATTGAAGTGTGGCTGGTAATCTTTCGCTTTGGTTTCAATAAAGCGCAACGCACCATGGACACCACTGGTTTCATACCCATGTACTCCGCCGGTAACCAAAACCGTTGGCTTCGAGTCATCCCAGTTTTTTGTTCTGACCACAAATAAAGGATAAGTACCGCTGTCGTACGCAAGTTCACCATATTGGTCTACATCGAAATCGCTTTTAAAGGTTTCAATCTTACTGACCACATCATCGAAGTAAGAGCGCTTTTTCGTTTGCTCGGCCAGCCACTGAGCTTTTTCTGTCGCTCCCCATGGGGTGCCCGGTGTTCCGATATGGTAAATCGTTTGTTGCGTCATATTTTAATCCTATTCACTTAAAACAAGGCTGCTATATTAGCAAAGTCTTTGCCGGCACCAAATGAAATACCGGTAGCTAAGCCGCTTTGGTCGATTCCTTATCCGCAGGCTTGGACGCTTCCACTTTTTCTGTCGATGCTTTTTCAGTCTTAGGTTTTTTAGGCTTTTTAGCCCCTAAAGCAATGAGTATATTTTCACGCTCTTTCGCTAAAAACAGAGCCATATCCTCGAGTTGTTGCTCATCAGTGAACAGTTCGCTACTTTTAATCAATGGGTTCAGGGCTTCTGCCATATCCAGAATTTTATCGTGCGCATCGGCTTCGGCTTTTGAAGTGAAGGTCATTTTCTCGGCTCCGTCGCGAATAACTACATATTGGGTTACTACAGCCATGGTATGGTCCTTTGCTGATGTGTAAATATACTGTTTATTTGTACAGTAAAGTGACATAGATTGCAATAGTTGTAGCATTCGCTAAACTGCGCACTCCGAACAGGCCTTCGTTACGACAGGAAGTAAATCCGCCCTATGCAGTTCTCAAAAATACAAGTTCTACTGGCCATTTTTGCAATGGCAATTGGAAGCTTTGCCATTGGTATTGGTGAGTTTGTCATTATGGGGCTGCTGCCCGACGTCGCTGCAGACTTTAATACCGACACCCGGGAAACAGGCCACTTAATCAGTCTTTATGCGCTTGGTGTGGTTATCGGAGCTCCGCTTATTACCATTTTATTTGCCAGGCTGCCACGCAAACCTATGTTACTTGCACTAATGCTGGCATTTTCTCTGGGCAACTTCGCCAGTGCCTCAGCAGACAATTACACATTACTTCAGGTGTTACGTTTCTTAACTGGCCTGCCTCACGGTGCTTATTTCGGGATTGCCTGTTTGGTTGCGGCCGATATGGTTCGTAAAAATCAACGTGGTATGGCAGTAACTATGGTGATGATGGGACTCACGGTAGCTATCCTGGTCGGAAACCCTTTAGCCACCTGGTTAGGGCAGCTTATTGACTGGCGCACCGTATATCATACCGTGGGAGCTCTAGGCTTACTGGCCTTTGTCATGATTTTCATTGTGGTACCCAAACACCCGAATGAAAAGAAAACTTCTGCCCGTGGAGAGATGCAGGCATTACAAAACCCTCAAGTCTGGCTGACTTTAGCCATAGGGGCCATTGGCTTCGGCGGCATGTTTGCGGTACTGAGCTACATAGCTCCAACACTAATAAACGCCACCGGCTTGGATTCTCACTGGATACCTGTTGCTTTATTTATCTACGGACTGGGATCCTTGGCGGGTAGTTTGGTCGGCGGCTGGGCTGCCGACAGAAATCTGAAATTAACCATTGGCGGTTCTCTGGTATGGTCGGCAATTGTGCTGGCAATTTTTCCCTTAACACTGCAGAGTCTCTGGACGGTGATGCCTATGGTGTTATTACTTGGTAGTTCCGCCGCGCTGGTTCCGGCTCTGCAGGTACGTTTAATGGACGTTGCCGGAGAAGCCCAGACTTTAGCAGCATCGTTAAACCACTCCGCTTTTAATGCGGCTAACGCCTTAGGTGCCTGGCTGGGTGGTCTTGCTATTATTTCTCCACTTAGTTGGCAGGGAACCGGCTGGGTTGGGTGCGCGCTGTCGCTGGCCGGTCTGCTACTCTTTTGGGTTACTAAAAAGCACAGTCGCAGAACACCCAACATAGTTAGTCTTTAGGCTCGCCTTCTGCATCTAATTCACTAAGCTCCTCATCGGGTTTCGCATAAGACAAACGCGCAGCCCGCTGAGTGCGATGATACCCATCAAGGCCTGAAATTGTCATTGTGCCGAGCGATTCTATATCAATGAAACCATCGCTTTTCACCGCCTCTTCTTTAACTTCAACCCAACGAACTTCCCCAACAATTAATGCAGTGTCGTTATGTTGTATCGGAATAATTTCAACCTGCTGCATACCTATTCTGAGCGAACTTTCGGCCACATACGGCGCATGAAAACCGTCGACAAATTCGGGCGTCAGGCCACAAGCTTCAAACTCTGATGTTTCTCTGGGATACCGTGCTGAGGTCTGATGTGCTTGGCGAAAAAAATTTTCGTTAACTTGATTAATCGTATAAACACCACTCTCTTCAATGTTTTCCCAGGTGTGTCGGGTTACTGACTGAGGGCGCATAACAAACCCTAACAGAGGTGGGTTACTTCCCAGATGAACAACAGAACTTATCATGGCTAAATTATTTTGCTGATGCCGGTCTCGGGTACCAATGACATTGGCACTTTTAAACCCGGATAAACAATTCACAAAACGTGCGCGATCGCGGTCATTCATTTTCGCTAAATCTTGCTGTTTGTAGGTTTTCATTAAAGCTCCAGTTTATTTTTGTCGGCTATCTATACGTTTTATTTTGCAATTACGATCGTTTACAAATAACTTATTGCGAACTATTATCATTTGCGTTAGCTTGTTTAATCAAAGCCAGAATAAAGGATGCATAATGACTAACGCCTATCAAGAGTACTTTAACTCTCAGGAAAAGCTAAAAATAGCGAGCTCACTGCTCAACCAAAAAGATTATCGCGCTGCAACGACATTTCTCAGTCAGGCACGCGACTCAGCAAAACGGGCCTTCAGTGAACCTGTACTGGTGGGTAATGCCATCCAAAGCTTTACAACCTGTTCTATTTTGTTAATTGCTACCCATATTCGCTGCCAGCAAAAGCTACAGGCGTATGAGTTTCAACAAGAGAGTGTTGAGCAACTAACATCATGGCTTAATCAGGCTAAAACTCAGCCGCTAGAAGAGATATGTCGTTACTGCTATCAACTCCTAATTACCGGTTGTCAGCATTCTCGTTGCCTGGGGCACTGTATGCAACAATTAGAGGAATCCGGTTATGCGCATGAACAAACCTGAACGCCTGCAACTTTCAATGAGTAAAGAGCAACTTAAAAAACTGCTGCTTGAGCAAAAGTTAGTGGCCAGTGATATTCGTTGCAGTGATTACTGCAGTCAGTGCGAGCTTAAACAGCTGATACTTGAGTGCGCCAGAATAAACTGCTCCGGCTCTTTGCAGAACTTCGACGGTTAGAAGTCTTTTTTTCGAAGTGCTTTTTTCTGTCCCTGCTGCTTTTTAGTGGTTAGCCGTCTTTCTTTAGCCGAGCGGCTGGGTTTCGTCGGAATGCGTTTTTTCTGAACCTGAGATGCGCTGCGGATTAAATCAATTAGTTGTTCAAGTGCCAGCTCTCTATTACGTGCCTGACTGCGAGTTTCCTGAGACTTAATAATCACCTTTCCGCTTTGAGTAATACGGTGGTCAGATTTTTTCAGTAATCGGCTTTTATAAAAGTCGGGAAGTGAAGAGGCCTGAATATCAAAAATGAGTTGAGCCGCAGTTGCTACTTTATTCACATTTTGCCCACCCGCTCCACTGGAACGGATAAACTGCCATTCAATTTCGCTATCTGCTAACTCAACTCGTTGTGAAATCTGAATCATCTTTCTCTTTATGACCGATAAAATTAAACAATTTTACCCACATCACTCAGCGGGCTGGATAAAGTTATCTATGCCTTCTTCTTTCAAAGCGTCAAGGGCTTCAGCAAGCGCATCGTCTTCGTTCTCAAACGCATCTTCCCAAAGCGTTGAATTATTATTTTCATCAACAATTTCCAGAATCCAGCCACTGTCTTCGGTACGATAAATATCAATTTCCACACTCTTACCGTCAGCACTGTATTGTTGAGTATGTTTGCTTTGAGTCACTTGCTGTTCTTCGTTCATAATAAGGTCTCTGTATACTTCCGTATGGTGGCAACAGTCTATCACTGTTCAGCTCACCCTGAGGGAGTTTTTATAGGGCTTTTAGTACATCACGTACAAAGTCATGCTCGTTGAATCCTTGTTCACCAGCAATATCATAACCGCGACGAACCACCACTAAATTCTTTGACGGAATAACAACCAAAAACTGTCCCCGGTTTCCACGGGCAGCAATAGTATCGTCAGGTAACTCAGGAAAGCGTTCATTATAGAGCCACCACTGCGCACCGTAACCCGGAGCATCTTCCGGCGGCTGAGCAGGCGCTGGCATACTAATATAGTCCAACCAGCCTTTCGGTAGAATTTGTTCTCCCTGCCACTGCCCTTCCTGTAAGTGCAAAACACCCAAACGAGCTAAGTCACGAGACGTCGTCCACACCTGAGACGATAAAATAAAGTCTCCGCGCCAGTCAGTTTCGACAAAAGTATGCTGCATTCCTACTTTTTCGAGCAAAGCTTTATACGGGAATTTTAAATACTCTTCAGTTGTATCAAAACGCTCATGCAGCGCCCTTAACGCCAGCATAGTGTCGTTATTTGCGTATTTCCAGCGACTGCCGGGAGCCACTTCAAGTGCCGTTTCTGTTGCCGTGTCGCTTACAAGTCCCCCACCCATATAAACCCGGTCTGTGCGATTTCCTGCGTTATTGCTGTCTAAACCCGACGCCATATGCAACAGATTTTCTAAGGTAATGTGTCCTCGCGGGTCGAGCGGATGTGCCCAGTTAGAAATACCGGCAGGAGCATCCAGCTCTATTTTATTTTGCTGAATAGCCGCACCAATAACGCTGGCACCTATGCTTTTTGCAACGGACCAGGTACGCTGTGCCGTCTCAGGGCTAAAGCCTTCAAGATAACGCTCAGCAATAATTTCATCCGGCGTCACAATTAATACTGCCGAGGTACGCGAGCCAGAGCCATACTTCTTGGTAAAGGCCTGCTTTAGTACGGATTCTAACTGAGCATTATCACTTGTTGCATTAACCTCTGCGCGTTTCCCCCAGGGAGCTCCACTGTCCTTATTCGCTGCTTTATCCCCGCGAAAAGGATCAGCAAGAAATTTAGCATCATCAACGGTAGCTCCTACCGGTAAATCGACGCATCCAAGTTTTGATCGCCAAACTGAAATTCGCTCCCTACGCCCTTCATCATAAGGTACCCTGACCCAGTTATTTTCTTTATCAACTTCGGGGGTCATACCCTTTACGCGTTCAGCAATTAAAGAATAAATTCCACTAAGTTCATGCTCCCGAACTTGCGCCATAGACTTGTTAGCGTTAAATACGGCACTACAGGTAAAACCCGCAGTATAACCAGCGGCGTAAGCATTTAAGGTTGTTTCAGTTTCTTCCGCCTGAGTGTACCCAGTTGCCAGCAACATGCTGGCCAGAGTTATTTTTAATGTCTTATTCATTTATCACATACCCGTTGGCTCTTTATCACAGTTCCTCAATGTAAGAGCATGATGAAAAAGAAGCAAACCGCCAGAGTCATCCGAATGTTAAAAATTATGGTATATTACTGCGCATTATTTTCTAGATCAGGACAACCCTATGGCAGCCTTTGGCACCGTATTTATGCCACAAATGACGATGGCAACTTTCGAGAATTCAGACTGGAGTAAACCTGAATTAGTCTCTTCTGACGCAATACAGTTACACCCCGGAGCTCATGTTCTGCATTACGCCAGCACTTGCTTTGAAGGATTAAAGGCGTTTCGCCATGAAGATGGCTCTATCAATCTATTTCGTATGAACCGCAACATTGAGCGCATGCAGCAAAGCAGCCGTTTGCTTTCCTTACCGGCATTTGATGCTGGCTTGCTGCAAAAAATGATTACAGATGTAGTGAAACACTTCAGCGACGAAGTTCCAAAACCACCGGGGTCAATGTATATACGCCCTACTCACATTGGTACCGAAGCGGCTATTGGCAAGGCAGCCTCGCCAACCAGTTCATCAATGCTCTATGTATTGCTATCGCCTGTCGGTGATTATTTTTCCGGCGGCGATAAAACCTTACGCTTATTGCTCGAGGAAGACGGTTCACGTTGCGCGGCTCATATGGGTATGGTTAAAAGCGGCGGCAACTACGCCAGTGCGTTACAACCCATTCTTCAGGCACGGGAATCCGTGAATGCAGATCAAGTTCTGTTCTGCCCTAATGGCGACGTACAGGAAACTGGAGCCGCCAACTTTTTGCTTATTGACGGCAACGAAATTATCACCAAAGCACTGGACAGTAGCTTTCTGCATGGCGTAACCCGAGACTCTATTCTCACCATTGCGCGTGATATGGGAATGACTGTATCTGAACGACAGCTTAGCGTAGATGAACTACTGGAGCGTGCTTCAAAACCTGATTGCGAAGCCGCTTTGTCTGGCACGGCAGCGGTACTTGCGCCAGTTGGTACTTTGATTCATAACGGAAAAGAATTTTCTGTCGGTAGTGGGAAATCAGGCGCTACCACACTGAAATTACGCAAAGCGCTGAACGATATTCAGTGGGGTAAGGCGGAAGATAAACACAGTTGGCTAACTAAAATCTAACCTTCCGGCGGCAACACCACCCATTCAGGATCTCTGAATTCACCTAAAGGTGTTATTTCACAAAATGGGGCAGCACTGCGAATAATCTTAGCCACTTCGGAGTTATGCTGCCCTTCCATAGCGTCGCGTTTTTCCTTGCTGTCCCACGACGCTATGGCTATTAACGTTTTGTCATCACCGATTTTGCGGTGTAACTCCGTACCTCGGGCTCCTGGTGCTTGCTGGATTATTTCACTGGCTTTTACCCAAGCCTCTGCATACTCCTCTGCCGTATGACCTTCTTTGATACGAACCTGAAAAATATACTTCATAGTTCCTCTTTTAGCGCTACTTACGTTTATTCTCTGATTTAACCATTTTTAAGTAAAAGAAAATAGCGTAAAAAACACACATTCCAATAACAATCGCTAAGCCTGTAAAAGAAAAAAAGATGACCGGATCTTTAAAAAACTCTTGCCATAAACTCATGGTTATTCCCCTGTTTGAATTCTTGATTTCAGTTTATTCAAACTTGACAATGACGATATTGATCCCAATCAATAACAAGAATAACACTGATTTTTTTAGGGGCTTTTTAGTTTATTCCCATCGAATACCGAAAAGTATTCATCTTTACAGTTTGTAAAGCAGTGTAAAAAATTTGCGTATATCCGAATTTGCGTCTTTCCTTAATAGGTACATTCAATAAAAACCGAGGGTATTATGAGTAACAATCAAGCAAAAGCAGAAGACGCAGTAAACAAGTCAGCAAATAAAGCTCACGACACCATCGATAAAGTGGCAGACGCAGCTAAACATGCATCTGACAACCTGGGTGAAAAAGGACATAATCTTAAAGAAACTCAGGAAAAATGGCTTTCGACTGCAACTGATTACGTTAAAGATAACCCGATTAAATCTTTAGGTATTGCGGCTGCAAGTGGTTATTTACTGAGTAGGTTGTTCAGTGACCGCTCATAAGCAACCTGAAGCGAACGAAACAGAAAGTTTGCTTGAGCAAGTTCAAGCACTGGAGAGTGAAGTTCGCGGCGTTGTAAAAACACAACTCCAGCTCGCGGGTATGGAAACCCGCAGAGCTGGGGAGAGTTTTGTGCGTATGGTCGCCTTCGCTGTGCTGGCCGCTTGCTTAGCTTTTACGGCGTGGGCTGTTTTAGTTACAGCTGCTGTAATAGCGATTGTAAATAGTAGTGTAATGTCTTTAACAACAGCATTAGTCATTGTTGCCGTCGCTCATTTGGCAGCGGCTTTTTATATTGTCAGATATATAAAACGAAGAAGTCGCGACCTACTGTTTGCAGAAACCAGTAGCAGTCTCTAAGTGGAGGGCTTATGGCATCAGACCTTGATTATCAAATAGCGCAAACGCAAAAAGACCTTCAGCTTCGCAAATTAGCTGTTAAGGTTCGTTCACAAAGCGTTATTTCGACAACTCATGACAAACTAGCCTCTCCCACGGCTCTTTGCGTTGCCGCAGGTGCAGGTTTCTTTATCGGAGAAATGGCAAATCGGCCGAAAAAGCAGACAAAGTCTTCCGGTGGGAAAAAATCTGCCACAGATAGAGTTATTAAAGTATTAAGACTTATTGCTGGCGTACAAAGTGCCAGCACTTTTGCAAAACATCTGTAAAGATAACCGTAAACTCACGCAGTTCCAGTTATAGTGAGCGTGGTAATAATTTTTAATAACAGGAGGTTACCCATGAAGAACTTTAAAATGGCACTACCAGCAAGTTTAATCGCAATTTCAATGCTGACACTTTCGGGTTGCAGTGATGCTGAAACAGAAAAAGCAGAGTCGAAAGCTGAAAGCGCTATGCAGGAAGCTGAAGATAAAACTGAAAACGCGATGCAAGAAACTAAAGAAAAAGCTCAGGAAGCAAAAAGCTACACTGAGCAAAAGGCTGAAGACGCGGGTGAATATGTTGATGATGCTGTCATCACCACTAAAGTCAAAGCAGTTATATTCGAAGACGACAATCTGAGCAGCATGGATATCAATGTTGAAACGAACAACGGAATTGTTCAGTTGTCAGGTTTCGTTGAAAGCGATGCCGATATCGACACAGCAGAGAATCTAGCGGCTACCGTAAAAGGTGTTAAAGACATCGAAAACGATATTCAGGTTCGCGAAGAAAATTAATCATATTTTTTAATACTCCCTGATAAAAAGCGGCTTCTTAGCCGCTTTTTTTATATCCTCAGAACTAGAACATCAAGTAAATTACTGATAACTTTACGACATAACAAAAATAAGAATCTAAACTATGTCAAAAGATGAATTTAGCAATCACCCCATAACACCTGAAGAACTTCCTCAGATAAACTCTCAGTCCTTTACACCATTAAGTAATACCTATATTAAGGTCAACCTAATGTGTCGCTTAATTTTTTGGTTGATGGTGGTGAGCGCCTTATTAATTCTTTATTGGCAGCCCTGGGTTGCTTTTCCCAGGCTGCTCGAAGTTTATCTGCCCCAGATACAATTAACTGCAGGAGTTTTTGGCTTATTAAGTTCGGTTTATGGCATTTTAGCTGACAAAAACAAAGGGTACGCTATAAGGGAGCACGATTTTAGCTATCGTAGTGGTGTCATATTCCAGTCAGTAGTCAGCCAGCCTATTTTACGTATTCAGCATGTTGAATTAAAACATGGCCCCATTGACCGCCACTTTGGACTGGCCAGTCTGGAGATTTTCAGTGCCGGCGGTGCCATGCACACTTTCGCAATACCGGGTTTACCAGAAAAGAAAGCTCGCGAAATCCGTTCCTACGTACTAACCCATAGCGATATTGCAGCAAATGACTAGTTACCAGAATCAATGGCTAAAGCTCTCACCTGTAGCGATTGTTTATTTCGCTGTTCAGTTCATCAAAACCATTGGTAACAACTTATTTTATTTACTGCCGGCTATTTTTGTTGGCTACAATCAGTTTTCAGAAAATGCCTTGATAATACTGTCAGGGCTTGGTGCTCTTTTAGTCTTTGTTGCCATCTCGGCTCTGCTCAAGTTTTATTTCTATCAATACCGGTTGAGCGACGGTCGAGTTCAGATTCATTCTGGAGTATTCCAGAAAACGCATATCGACCTCCCCTTCGAGCGCATACAGAATGTCCGTTTTGAACAACCCATTTTTTACCGCCCGACGAATCATGTCTGCATGCTTCTGGACACGGCCGGTTCCAATAAACTCGAAGCAAAAATTATTGCTTTACCCAAAAACGTAGCCGAGTCTCTAAAACAAGAAATACTCGCTTATAAAACCGAAGATACTCATGAAACAACAGACCACCAACCTCAATCTAATGAGGAACGCCTGCTAAATTCCCGCTCCATGCGAGACTTAGTTATTCATGGCCTGGCCAGTAATCGTATCTGGATTGTACTGGGTGCGTTAGCCCCTTTCTTTAATTCTCTTTCAGACAGGGTTGTTGAAGGTATAGAAAGCTTCGGAGTGGATGTTGATGCGCTCATGGCCTCTTCACAATACGCATTCTGGCAATACATATTATTTTTCTTTTCTATCGCCTTTGTTGTTATTGCCCTAATGGCATTAATTTCCGTCTTAGGCTCTGTAATTACCTTCTACGACTTTAAGTTAACCCGCAGCGACGATCGTTATATTCGTCGCAATGGACTTTTTACCCGTCACGAAGTTGTTATGAAGCTGTCGCGGCTACAAATGATTGCTTTACAGCAAAACTGGCTTGATCGCGTACTGCAAAGAGTTAACTTGAAATTCGAGCAACTCAATGCCAACTTTGAGCGCCAATCCGCAGGAACTCCGGGCGGGAAAATTATTGTTCCATCAGTCACTCTCGAACAAGCACATAGCTTAGCAACGGAAACCTGGCCTAATAATCAATTAAGCAGCATAAGCTATAACCCGGTCAGCAAGCGACTCGCTATTAGAAACACGCTCATCGCCTTTTGGCTGTTTGTTCCTCTTGCCGCCGTGCTTACTTATTTTGCGAAAACGGAGCTGGCAACAGCTTCAATTGCTGCTTTTGTTCTGTCTACGGCCTTTATCGTTCTAAGCTGGAAACGCCGCGGCTATGCAATTGACAGTAACTTCATTTATCTCAGAAAAGGCCTTATTGGAGTGAATTACCGCTGCTTCCCTATTCATAAAGTTCAACAGACAACGTTCTCGCAAAGCTGGTTTATGCGCCGCTTTCAGTTATGCTCAGTAAAGTTTGTCCTGGCTTCTGGTGGTCAGACTCTGCCTTTTATTAATGCTAGAATTGGTGAAGAACTCATAGACTCCTGCCTTTATCAGGTGGAAGCATTAAAAAAGTCCTGGATGTAATATGGAATTACCTTTCTCGCAAGCCTGTGAAAACAACAAAGATCCAATACTCGAGGTTCTTAAAACGGCGTTTTCAGACTGCACTCGAGTTTTAGAAGTAGGCAGTGGCACAGGTCAACATGCCGTGTACTTTGCCAGCCAACTGCCTAATATTCATTGGCAAGCCAGTGATCAAAAAGAGTACCTGCCGGGAGTAACAGCGCGGATAAAACAGGAAGGCGTAACTAACCAGCCATTACCGGTTGAATTTGATGTATTTGCAGACGCACCGGGGGGAACATTCAACGCTCTTTTCACCGCAAACACCTGCCATATTATGCCCAAAGAGGGGGTTGAAAGGCTCTTCGAGCATTTGGAAGGTGACCTTAGCAGCGTAGAGCGTTTATGCATTTACGGACCCTTTAACGACAATGGCCACTTTACCAGCGACAGTAATCGTGGCTTTCACCAGTCGCTGCAGTCGCGTAACAGCGACATGGGAATACGCGATTGGCAATGGATTACAGAGCTGGCCAATCAGCAAGGCTTTGAGCTGAAAAAGATTCACCCTTTGCCGGCCAATAACCAGCTGCTGGAATTTCAACGTTAGCCCTTTATCAATCAAGGGCTAACGAAGACGAAAAACCGTTATTGAGTATTAGGAACAATACGTAACTCTACCCGACGGTTTAACTGACGTCCGCTTTCGGTATCGTTATCTGCAACAGGCATACTTTCTCCATAACCTTCGGTTGTTACCCTGCGCGAGTCCACGCCGTTACCCACTAAATTATTGCGTACGGCATTGGCTCGGTTTAACGACAGTTGCTGGTTGTATTCCGCAGAGCCGGTGCTATCGGTGTGCCCTTCTATCAGCATGGTAGTTTTTTCATACTTTTTCAGCACACGCGCAACATCATCTAATACTGGGTTGAAGCTTTGAGAAATATTCGCACTCCCGGTGGCAAACGTGATGTTACTGGGCAATTGTAAACGCAGGTTATCGCCGTCGCGTATCACTTTAACACCACTGTCAGCCAGTTCTTCCCTGAACTCTTCTTCCTGCTTATCCATATAAGAACCTATAGCACCTCCTGCTAAGGCACCAACCGCAGCGCCCCAAACATATCGGCTTTTATCATGATCGCCAGTGCCTTTACCAAGCAATGCCCCCGTCACAGCACCTATCGACGCCCCTTTTTGGGTATTGCTCATATTTTCACAACCAACAAGTGCTAACGAAGAAAACATCATAGTCAAAACTAACTTTTTCATACTCTAACTCCATCAAAACAATGAATGCCCTGAAAACTAGCACGCTTTAGTATAGTCACTGATGAGATTTTCGGATTTTTTACGTGACTTATTTTCTCTTAATGCCCAGCAGTGATACCTTATAAAAAGTAGTAGCTGACATACGCGTTTCCATCAATATGACAATAACTGACCCTACCGAGGCTCGTAAGGCTCTAATGACGTTCTTGCGGGACAATGCCCCCGTAACAGTCATTACCGGCGCGGGCATAAGTACAGACTCCGGAATCCCCGACTATCGTGATAATAAAGGCGAATGGAAGCGCACGCCTCCGGTTCAGCATCAGGATTACATGCGCAGCGAGGCGGTACGAAAAAGATACTGGGCCCGAAGCTTATTTGGCTGGCCGGTGCTTTATCACGCTAAGCCTAACTCAGCGCATTACGCGATAGCGGAATTCCAGCAGCAAGGGCTTATTGGCTGTGTTATCACGCAGAATGTGGACGGCCTGCACCAAAAAGCCGGAGCCACTCGTGTCATTAATTTGCACGGATACGCCAACGACATGGTCTGCATGAGCTGTAGGGAAATTACCCCACGGTTGGATATGCATGAGCGCAGTCTGAAATTGAACCCGGACTTTGCTGCTTTAGAGGCAACCGCCGCACCGGACGGTGATGCAGACCTTGAGGCCGACTTTGAACAATTCAAAGTCGCCGGCTGCAGAAGCTGCGGTGGTATTCTAAAACCCGATGTCGTGTACTTTGGCGACAATGTGCCACGCCCGCGGGTCGAAGAAGCTCAAAAGTCGCTAGAGAACAGTAACGCCCTACTCGCTATTGGCACCTCGCTTATGGTCTTTTCGGGTTATCGCTTTGCCCGCCAGGCTCACCAGAGCAATCAACCTGTTGCCCTGTTAACTCTGGGAAAAACACGAGCCGATGAGCTCGCAACGTTAAAACTGAACTGCTCTATAAAGGACGTACTGGCATGAACCAGAAGCAGTTATTCTTTCGAATTAAGTGCCCGTTATGAACTTAACGGGCTTTGGGGAAGCAAGAGTATTAAATATTCGGCTTATACTCAAAACCTTCTTCAGCCTGAGAGTCGGAGAAGGTTTTTATTTTCTCTTTATGGTTCAGCATAGAGTTAACCAATGAATTTGGGAACACTTCAATACCGTTGTTAAAGTCTTCTACGTTCTGGTTAAAGATACGAATTGCCGCACCAATGTTTTCTTGCTGGTCGGTAATTTCTCTCATCAATTTCTGATAAGTTTCTGAGGCCTTCAGTTCCGGGTAGTTCTCGACAGTAACGTTAAGGCTTTTAAGCAGTTCGCCAGTTCTGGCTTCCGCCTGCTCAAGCTTAGCCGTATCGACTTTACCACTATCCAGACCCTGCAGAGCACTACGCAGTTCGGTCACTTTGGTCAAAGTGCCCTGTTCGAACTCTTTATAATCTTTCACGACATCTTCTAAGTGCGGAATAATTTTATTTTTTTGACGCTCTTGTGTAATAACGTTAGCCCATGCTCTCTCGACAGCATTTGCGCGGCTAATAATGGCGTTATATATCGCAATAACGGCTATTACTAAAACAAGGGCTATGCCAATGGCTATCCATGTTCCTGTCATTTTTTTACTCCTAAAAGTTACTGTCCAGTTTGGTCATTACATAGTGGATAAAATCAAGCGATGTCTTTAATTTTGCAAACTCCTGCTCGCCATCCAAGGCTTCAATAAATGCCTCATAGTCGCATATCTTAGCCTCTTTCGTTGTAGCAATAAGGTCTTTATCCGCAAACGAAAGACACAAGTCACCGGCGTCATTCACCTCGAAATTCACTTGCGATAATACCTCAGAGAACTCTTCAAAAGCGATAACCACGGTTGGTTTCATCGCTTTTGCAGCTTCTAATTCACTGGCTGCAACCACTTTAAATTCTTTGTTAAAACGGTTGGAAGCTGGCTTATAAGTGGCTTTTCCTGCCCCCGGAAGGCCAAAACCTACAACAGCAACATTGCGTAACAAGCCAAAAGGCAAAATAAGCCCGTAGCGATCATAATGATCGTACACTTTCTTTCTGCGTGTTCTTACCTCACCTTTGCTGTCCGTATAGGTTTCAGTGACAATCCGCTCATCAACATAGTGAAAGTGATAATACTGATACTGAAACGAATATTCGCTGCCACTGTAGCTTCCATCATAAAGCGCACGAATTTCACGTTTGTAATTCCCCCGATTAAAATCACTGAAGCGCTGCTGGAACTCATTTGATGCGGCTCTGCTTTCAAATACAGCGGGCGACAAGTCGTTGTCCAGTAAACCATCGCGTTGCAGTAAAGCATGCGACGCCTTTGCCATCAGCCTGCCCGGGTAAAAAGCAGTTATTCCGGCAACCAAAGTTAAAACACTACCTACGGCCAGAATAATCCAGGTACTTTGCTGAAAGCGTTGCCACTGAGACCAGTCCCAGTAAGTTAATGCGGCAGTTGCTAACAAAAACACGGCAAAAGCTATCCAGTAAGCTTTCATATTAAACTGGTAGCTTCCGGAAAAACCTTTCAAGTCATCAATAACCGCGTCGAGATTCTCTCGGGTACGGCTGTTATGCGCCTGCGTTTCAGTGCGCTTTAGCAATTCAATAAGGGCTTTGTTGTTTTTCTGATAGAGCACGGCAATCAACATAGGAATTAGTTAAAAATAGGTGTCCAGTTTAATGCTTCGGTCTTTTCGGTACCAGTTAATATTTGTAAAACCAGCCCTTAACAGACTCATTTTATGAGTGTAAATGGCGCTAAAAAATTAAGCTTAACTAAATGCGCTTTTATAATTTCTGCTAAGATGCTTAGCTCCTATGCAAATAAAGACGCCATTAAGAGGTAATTAATGAAAGCTGTCATACTCGATGCAGAAACCCTGGGCAAGGGAATTGATCTCTCCGCTATTGAAAAGTCCGTCGACGAACTGGTTTTATATGATTCAACAACGACCGAACAGCTTAATGAGCGAATTAACGATGCTGAAATTGTTATCACAAATAAAGTCGTTATTAATGAACAGGCCCTTGAGTCCGCTGAACAGTTAAAGCTAATTTGCGTGTTAGCCACGGGAATGAACAATATCGACTTAGCTGCAGCAGAAAAGCTGAATATTCCGGTTAGAAATGTTGAGGCTTACGGTACACAAAGCGTGGTTCAGCATACTTTGATGATGATGCTTTCGCTGGCGACTAAGCAACCCGTTATGCAAAAACGCGTTGCCGCCGGTGACTGGCAAAGTTCCTCCATGTTCTGCCTGTTAGACCCATCCATTATTCAACTGGCCGGCAAGAAGCTAGTTATTGTTGGTTCTGGTGAGCTCGGCCAGGAGGTTAAAACTATGGCAGAAGCTTTGGGGATGCACGTTGAGTTCTCAGCACGCCCCGGAAAGAAAGATGACCCGCGTCCATCACTAAATGAGCTACTACCTTCTGCAGACGTTATCTCTTTTCACTGTCCGTTAACGAATGACACCAAAAATTTGCTTAACGCAGATAATCTCGAACTTTGTAAAAAAGACGCTCTGATTATTAATAATGCCCGAGGTGGTGTTATCAATGAACAGGATGTAACCGAAGCGCTACGAGCGGGAAAAATTGGCGGTGTTGCCGCTGATGTTTTGCCTCAGGAACCACCTAAAGATGGCAACCCCTTGTTGGATGCGATGAACGAAGGATTAAACCTGATTGTCACGCCTCACAACGCCTGGACATCACCTGAAGCGCGGCAGCGTATTGTAGAGCTTACTGCCGAAAATATTCAGAGTACTCAGGGAAAGAACTAAAACTTGAGTTAACTTCGAATATTAATGTGTTGGCAGCTGTTTTCACGCTGCCAACACGTATTAATCAAGGTTAATAAGCTTTCGTTTAAGGGAATTCACTCAGTTCAAATTCATCCTCAAAGCGCTCCTCTTTCAACCGGCCATCCTCGTAAACCGAGATTGAAAACGGTTGCCCTGACTGAGTATAAGACCAGCTTTTTCCATGTCGCCTGTCTCTCTTATACTCGCTGATATTGTATAACGCGCCTTCATCAGTGAAGTTGACAACAATACCGTCCAGGTAGCCTTCACTATCGAATGACTCAACGCCACGCAAGTAACCTTGTGGAGAGTAAGTACGCCACTCCCCTACTTTAACGCCGTTTTCATAGCTTCCCCGGGATATTTCATAAGGCGCATAGCCAAGAGCAACTTGCCACTCTCCCTCGCGTTTCCCTTCGACATACTTGCCTTCAACAACGATTTCACCGTCGGCGTATTCCTGATAAGTCCCGTCTAACAAGTCGTCTTTATAGTGCTCGCGTAAACGCAAATCACCATTTTCACCATAGACTTCACGGACACCATCAAGCTTACCCTCTTGGTCGTAATGCTCGTTTATCTCACCGTAGCTGTCTTTTGAAACCCATTCACCGACTTTCTTACCATGGTCGTATTCACCGGACGTCGTAACCTTTCCGTCTTTATCCGTTATCGTATAAGGCCCATGCCGTTTACCTTCAACGAAACGAACTTTTTCCAGACCATTTCCATATCGGGAAATATAAAGGCCATGCAGATCGTAGCCTTTAAACTCGCGGCGGTCTCGCACGTTTCCATCTTCGTCATAGCTTTCGTTTAACCGCCAGCTATTATCAACAGCTTGACGATTTAAGCGAGTCAGTTGCTCCGAGTCGTTGTACCATTTTTTCTCTTCGACTAAACCATGCTCAGCGGTTTCAACATGTTCCATTGAGCGTGTTAACTGACCGCTTTCATCATAGCTACGGGATGTAAGCAGCTTTCCATCATCGTTACGCTTTTCATATTGCCTTAGCTCGCCGTTCTCGTAATACAGCTTAGTTTCGCCTACTCGTTTACGATTTTTATATTCTTGCGTTCGTTTAACCGAACCATCCTCATAATAGTCCGTTGACAAACCATTGAGCACACCGTCCTTATAAAAGGATTCTTTAACCAAATTCCCTTCAAAGTCCCAACGTTTTCCTATTCCTTGCTCAACATCATCTTTATATTCAGCTTCATACTTAACCTGACCATTTTCATAATAATGACGCATCAAACCATTACGTTCACCGTCTTTCATGGTTTTTTCGGTCAATAAGTAACCTGTCGACGCATAAGTTCTGTAAGGTCCATTGAGCTCACCATCTTTATAGGTCATCTCACGTTTTTTATGACCATTTTTGGAGTAAACGGTGGTTTCACCTTGCTGTTCACCATTAGTATCCCGCTGACCTTCCGATCTTAAAACACCAGATTCAAAGTAGGTTTTATACGGCCCAATCGCTATGGCCTCAGCAAAATTAAGGGAATCAGCACCGGTTTCATAATAAGGCCCGCCATCAATGTAGTTGATATACAGGCGAAAACCGTCGTCTGTTTTTTCTACTTTATCTAATAAATATTCGGCTTCACTTCTGTCATCTGTTGGCTGTAATTCATCATCCAGCCATTTAATTGACTTCTCAGCTTCAGCCACTGTTTTCGGCACTTCATTATTCTGACCATTTTGCTCGGCAGAAAATGCAAAGGCATTAGACACAATTAAACTGGAAGCGATAGCAAAAAGTACTTTACTGAAAGTCATTAATTGGCCTCCTGTAAAGATTCAAAATCAGGCATAGGGGGCAGTTGGTGAGTCCATTCTTTTGTTACCGGGTCACCTTTAGCAATAAGTTGCTCAACTTTGTCTACTCGCCCACCAATACGTAAAAAACCGTCATCGGACACAAATTCACTAAACTCTGAATTTAAGTAGTCGACAGAATAGCCTCCATCGTTCTGCGGCAAGACTGCTAACGCCTTTCCTTTGGCGTTCAAAAAACGATATTTTCTTAAGAACTCACTCATAGCAACTTCAGCTTGCTGTTCGTCCCAGTCTTCCCCCAGCAAAGATTCAACCGGAATCATCCAGCTCTTTTCACCTAAGGCAATATCGACTGGCTGCCATTCCGGCTGCCCGTCACAACGAAGCTCTAAGGCTACTTCAGTATCATAAAAAAAACGCTGCACACCATCGTCTGTCATTAATTGATAGACCACTTTTTTCGGCATTTTTAAATGCGAAACAACATTACGTCTATTGGGATCAGCGTTTTCTCTCATGACCCGCTTGTGTTTATTTCCCTTACTTTTAGCCTCGGTATTCAACTCACAAACACCCGCCTGTTCAGGGCTTAGAGTTAAGTACAGCTGAGCTCGGTCAAAACTGGTAGGCTCTAATTCATCCAATGTCGATGTCGAGAACTCAAGATCCCGGTCATTAACTGAGACTGCCATCTCATCCGACTTGAACAAAGGAACGGTATCAACCGGGGCAATTGAGGTATCACTTCTAAGCGTTTCTTCATCATAAAAAACAATTTTCTTCTCAGAAGTTTTATTGTCTGTAACACGGTTGAATTTAAGTTCAATTGTCTCAGGCAATTCGTCCTCAAAAGCTATTCTCAGAGTTACCGCATAGTCGCCTCGTTTGGCAATAGCTAAAGCGCGGCTCTCTGCACTAGATACCCAGTTAGGTGCCGATGCATCTGTGTCGTAATTTAAAACTGCCCGGCTAACCCCATTTATCTGACTATCGAAATAAGAGTCATTAGTGGCTGTTAATTTCAGTTCAAACTCTTTGTCCTTTTTAGTGGGAGTCAAAATCGCTTTAGCGCCATGCATTTCTATGCTCGAGCCGTCTTTATCTATTGGAAACTCAACAATTTCATAGCTTGTTTCATAGCGTTCCAGAGTCGCTTCTATTGATGTCATTTGCTCAAGATCATCAACGACATCTGTCCAGCCCAAAGGGAGTAAATGTATTAACGTTTCTGATTTTTCGTTACGACTGTCTGTATAGGTGAAAACCCCGTTTTCATGAAGCTTAATATCAAGAGCATCCCCTTTACTATCTTTAGCGATAAGGTCTTTCACTTTTATCGACATCGAGCCCATACTTTCAAAACTTACCCCGGGATGGCTATATGTCAAAGAAATACGACCGCCGTAAAAATCCATTTTTCCTGAGTCATTAGCTAATACTTCTGCATCGGTCGCTTTGTTGTTTGAGTTAAGTTCGCTAAAGTCTGTATTATCGATGGTAAAAGGCTCGTCATAACCTAAATGCTCGAGGTTCTGACCATACAGCCAGTCTTCAGGGAAAATTGACGTCACCATTCGCATTGAGCCATCAGATACCGCAGCTTCTTCAGGAAGAGGCATATCCATAATCATGGTTAAACGCTGAGTCCAGCCAGTGTCACGTTCCAGCACAACGTAGCCGAACACTTTTGCCTCATTATTTTCACCTGAAGCAGATAAGGTCACCGTGCTGTCAGTAAAGTCTTCAACCGTAAAGGTAATTTCAGGTAAAGGACTTTTGAGTTCTAAAACCTGAGTCGCGCCTTTTTCAACTTTTAAGTCATTAATAAAACCCGGGCGCCCCAACTCATCATTTAATATTTCCTGCAAAGGGTCTATTCCCTGCTTGCGGAAGTCCTCAGGCTCTTCATGAATAGTAAAGTCCACCATTGCACTGGTGTCTTTATCAATATCAACCGTGAACCCGGCATCCATCATTTTCCGAATGCTATCGCCAGAACTTCCACGACCGTCATCTTCAAAGCTCGTGAAATCACCCTGAGGAAATTCCATCCTCATATACTGGGGTCTCATTCTTATACTGTAGATATCCGGTTTATCGGACACTTCATAGTCCAGTAACATCATAGTTTTGAGTCTTTCTGAACGGTTGCCGTAATGCTTACTCTCAACCTTGATGTTGGTATCCGAGTACATTTGATACCGTCGCTGCTCACCGTCATCGGGGTTAAACGATAAGGTCTTTGGAGGGCCGCTTTCAGAACAAGCTACAACAAGAAGAGCTGAAAAAGCCACGAATGATAGACGCCCTAACATAAGCTTCCTTAAAATTTATAAATGAATATGAATAAAGTCATATGATAAGCAGTATTAAATTTTGGCTCAATACAGTCCTCAGGCCTTAACAGATTCTTTACACTGATAACTCAATTAGGTGATTACTTAATATGACCAGTCGCCCTGTTCTTCCACCAATACAGTCTCATTATTTTGAATAACCTGAAGCAAACCTGATTCAAAAACTTTATAAGTCGTATTTCCGTTTTTGAATTGATATCCCTGAAAACGGCAAGGAGTCACTCCGTCAGCACAAAGTGAATGCAGTGTTTTGCCTTTAAGTTCTATGCGGTTACCTGATATTTTCGAGACTCCGACATAACTCACGTTATCGCATGTGACAGAGCCTTCCTGACAGTGACGCTCAATTTCAACAATATAGTGTTCTGTTGTCAGCGTATCTCCAAATGCTGCACCAGATAATATGAATACACTTAATAACATAAATTTTTTCATCTACTTTTCCCTGCTTACATTACTCAGAAAATAATAACCGGCCAAACCAATTAATAAGCCCCAGAATGAACTGTTAATACCTAAGAAATTGATGCCGGATGCTGTAACAATAAAAGCCATAACCGAAGCCAGCAAAGTCTCTTCATGACTAAATGCCTGGCGGAAATTAACAGCAAGCACCGGTAACAAAGCTAAGCCAGCCAGAGCCGATGTCGCTTCGGTTGGTAAAGCCAGAAACAACCCAACAATTAATGACCCGGCAAGCCCGGCAATGATATAGAAGACGCCGGCCGCCATAGCTGCTTTGTAACGCTGACTACGATCGGTATCGGCATCTGCGGTTTGACAAATAGCGGCGGTAATTGCGGCCAGGTTTATTGCGAAAGCCCCAAGCGGAGCCATAATGACACCGAATAATCCGGTCACCCGTAACAGCGGCGACAGTGGCACCGCATAGCCATTACTGCGCAGCATCATAATGCCCGGCAGGTTCTGGGAAACCATAGTGACAACATATAAAGGAATCCCAACTCCAACCAGTAAAGAGAAGTTAAACTCAGGCCATACCCAGACCCAATCGGGGGCGGAGACAATCAACTGGCTTGCATCAAACTGCTTTGTCAGCACCGGCAAGCCCACTGCAGCCAGCAACACCCAGAAAAAAACCAGCTTAGGTGTCAGCTTCCGCATCACAAAATAAACAATGACTAAAGTTGCAGTAATTAAAGGCTGATTATCAAAGGCCGGAACTAAAGCCAACACAAACTTAAGTAAAATGCCGGCCAATATAGCAGCCGCTATTTCGACCGGAATGTATTTTAATAGCCGGTCAGAAATACCGCTTAGGCCACTAAGTAAAATTAAACCCGATGAAAAAATGAAAATGCCGACCGCCTCGGCGACTGAAACACCGGCAAGGGCTATAATGAGCAGGGCAACACCCGGTGTAGACCATGCCGTCAGTATCGGGGCTTTGTACCGCCACGAGAGAAGAATACTGCTTAGCCCCATAGCTAAACCTAAGGCGAGCAACCAGGAACTCTGCAACTCAACCGAGCCATTGAGGCTTTTACGGCTTCCAGAATTAAAACAACCGCACTGCTGTAACCAACAAAAACCGCTGTCGCCCCAGCCATAATATGAGAAATGGAAAACCTCATGGCACTTCCTTTGTGGTCTGTTTATATCGCTTCGTTTCTTCTGCGTATTTTAATTCTATTAATTGAAGCCACTAATACGAAGCTCAGTAGCATTAATAAAAACCAGGAGCTTAATTTGGCAAGCGGCACCATTTGCCACTCGCCAGACTGGTTCGGATAAATCCAGATATTGGCATAAGTGGCAATATTTTCAGCAAACCAGATAAATAGCGCAACCAGGAACCATCCCAGTAAAATAGGCATACTACGATGTGTGCTGTTGATTTTGTAATAAATAGCTGTCCGATAAAACAGAAAGAATGTAAAAGCCAGTAAAACCCAGCGCATATCCCAAATATAGTGGTGACTAAAAAAGTTGATATAAACCAGAGTTACTAACACCAAAGTGAGGCTCTTGGGCGGATAATAAGAGTATTCAAATTCGAAGATGCGCCAGACCCGGGCAATATAACTTCCAACGGCACTATACATGAACCCTGTAAATAGAGGCACGTTGGCAATACCAAAGACATAATCTTCCGGATAAACCCAGGCACCTATTGCGTCTGAGGTTTTAAACAACTCCATAATCGTTGCTACAATATGGAACACCAGAATGACAACGCATTCACGCAGAGTCTCAAGCCTGAAGACTAGAAGAAGAATTTGAAAGCCGATGGCGGCCAGGAAAATGAAATCGTAACGATGTAATGCTTCCAGCGGATACCAGAACTTGGTTATCAACATGAGTGCCAGTAAAAAACCACCGAAAACACAGGCGTAAGCTTGTTTTACACCAAATAACCACAGTTCCTTTGCAAACGTTTTGATGTCCATATCTTCTATCCAGAGAGTTCAGAACAGGTAAGGCACTGAATAATAATGCCTTACCTGCCGACAATTTAGAAGCTAATGGTAACACCAAACCAGAAGTTTCTGGCTTTATCTTTCACCTTGTGAACATCCATAAAAACAACTTCACTAAAGGTACCTGGTCGATGACATACTCAAACAAATTAAAGCGAGCTAAATCCGTATTTTTTTCGTAGAAGAAGAACCTGTATTTTAAGTAGCTGGAGTGTAGTTTTGACGAATTTAGCTTTTGACGTTTATGGCACGCTTATCGACGCACAAGGTGTGGTTTCAACATTAAGTTCATACCTTGGCACAGACAAAGCAGAGAGTTTTTCCGGTCGTTGGCGTGATAAGCAATTAGAGTATTCGTTTCGTCGCGGACTTATGCGGCAGTATCAGGACTTTGCAATTTGCACTAAGGAAGCCCTGGAGTTTACCAACAACGAATACGGTTCACCTTTAAATGAAGAGCAAAAAGAAGACTTGCTCGATACCTATACGCATCTACCCGCATTTGATGATGCCAGGGCGGCGCTTAGCAAGTTGAGCTTATCTGGCATGGGTTGCTTTGCTTTTTCCAACGGCAGCCAGGAGGCCGTTTCCGGGTTACTGGAGAAAACCGAATTAAGCAGCTATTTTAATGAGGTTATAAGCTGCAAAGACATTAAGAGCTTCAAGCCTGACCCGGAAGTTTATCAATACTTTCTTGATAAAACGGACGGTCAGGCTGATAGCACCTGGCTTATCTCCAGTAACAGTTTTGACATTATTGGGGCTAACGCCGCTGGCTGGAAAACCGCCTGGGTAAAACGGACTAAAGAGGCTCAGTTTGACCCATGGGGAGTCGAGCCTACTATTACCGTAAGCTCGCTTTCACAGCTGATTGAAAATATAAAGTGAGGTTTAAAACTCGTACGACAGTTCAAAGCGAACGGTTCTTGGCTCCATCACATGATAATGCAAGTCTTCCACACCGGTTGCCGGCTCGCCCGGCAACCGCGATGCGTAAAAGTAGTCTATGTCATGATCATTGCTGTCAAACACATTAAGAACCTTTAAGTTTACCGCCCATGCGTTCCACTTTTTACCCAGCATAAAGTTTACAACCGTCGAGCTGTCGGAACGCTCTGAATTATCTTCAACCAACGGGCGCTCTCCTAAATAGCGTAGACGAACCGTTGAAAACCAGTTGTCATCAAAGCGTTTTGTCACGCCCAGTTGAAGAATGTCTTCCATAGCACCGGGTATTTCCTGTTCAAGCACATTGCTATCATCAAACTCAGCATCGGTATAGGCGTATTCAAGGTCAAAACTTAGCTGGTCACTGTAATTGTAATAAGCAGCCAGTTCGATGCCGTGTCGTTTTGATGGACGGCTGGCTTCTGTATTACCGGCGTCTCCCACAAACAATAATTCGCTGTCTTGCTCTAATGACCACAGCGCCAGTGAACTGTTAAATTTCGCACTAGGCCGCCAGCGCACGCCAACTTCGTAACCAAAGGTTCTGACCAACGGATCAACCGAATCAACAGCGTCCCCATTATTCGGGTCAACACTTGTCACCGTGCCTCTTGCATCGTTAGAATGAAAACCCTGCCCGGCTGACAGATACAACTCCGCGTCGTCAGTTAATAAGTAGTTCGCACTTCCTTTAAAAGACCAAAGGTCATCCGAAGTTTGACCGCTGTTCGGAGCAAGTGCCACGTTATAGATATTGGTATCAACTAAGGAGTTAACGTCAAAATCAAAGTAGTCATAGCGCAATGAAAGGTTGGTTCTCAGCCTGCTGGTCCACTGATAGTCGTAACTGGCATAAACGCCGGTACTCCATTCGTTAACCTTGTCGCTTCTTACCGTTCCAAGCCTTTCACGTTGTTGCGACTTGTGCAGGCCGACTTCGCCAATGTCGTCGTAGCGGGTCGAGAAGCCCAGAGTCAGGTTGTCATCCGGATGCCAGCTACCCGATGCTCCGTAAATTTTTCTGTCATCAACTTGTTCAAACTGGTCGCCCAGCACAGGATCATCAAGGTAATACGTGAAGTTTGAGAATAACGACAACTCGTAGTCGATAACATAGGCGGTTAGCGCGTAATCGGCAGTTGTATAAATGGCATTAACGCTGTAGCGGTGGGTTTTACCGCCTAAGCTGTCATCAATTGAACCCAGCTCGTCAATAATACCCTGATTAACCGCTCGTGCAGGAATTTGGTCAGCACTGTTCCACTCGTTTTCGTAACCCATAGCTCCGAAAGTAAGAACGCCCTCAGAAGTACGGATGCTGTGACGTACTACCGCATTGATTTTATCAACGTCCTCGTCAATATCCGTCCAGGGGCCATCATAAGTCTGGTACTCAAGCCCGTATAATGTCGTGTTAGTACTGTTCTGAGAAACGCTGTCAGCCAGCAAAACCCGCTGGTAAGCGTCTTCACCCAGGCTCACTTTTGCAAGGCCTTTTTTCCGCTTCATCTGGGTACTAAAACCCACGCTACCGGCACTGGAAAAGTCGCCCACGTCGCCGTGATAAGAACCTTTCTGATAGGTCACCTGTTCAATCAGCTCAGGAATCAGAAAGTTAATATCGGTATAGCCGTGACCGTGTCCATGAGTTGGCATATTAACCGGCATACCATCAACATAAGTGGCGAAATCAGTTCCGTGGTCGAGGTTGAAGCCACGTAAAAAGTACTGGTTCGCTTTGCCGCTGCCACTGTGCTGAGTCGCACTCATTCCCGGAATCAGTTCCATTAACTCGCCGGTGCGCAACATAGGTCGAATTTCTATTTCAGCTTGCCCCAGCACACCTTCAGAAGCCGACATGGCCTGCCCCAGCAAATTCGCCTGATGCCCAGAAACTAATATTCGTTCAATACCATCGTGTGCAGCTACCTGCGCAGAGTTAAACAAAGCACCTGAAACAACCACAGAAAGAAACGCGAGCTTGAAAGTCTTCATTGACGGAGTTATCCCTTCTCAAAATTTTTCGCAGTTTACCTTACAGAAAGCGCTCACGGTGAAAATTTGAGAGCAAAAGGCTAAATCTGGCGACAAAGTTAAAAACTGGATCCCGGTTGCTTAAGGAAGTCTTCCTCTTCAGAGGTGGATTCACGACCTAATATGGCATTTCGGTGCGGGTAACGACCAAAACGATCAATAATTTCTTTATGTTTCACTTCAAACTCATAGTTGTTTTCAAGGCCTGGTTGGTCGAAAAGCTCAATAGCCTGCTTGTGAATCAACTTCGACTCACTGTGCATATAGGGCATGTATAAAAAAGACTTTTCATGGGGCTCTAAGGATTTGTCTGCACACTGAGCTACAGCTTCTTGCGCCAGCACCAAAGCTATGGCGTCCTGTGCAAAGGCTTTCGGCGTATCCCGATAGATATTGCGCGAAAATTGATCGAGTACAATAATTTCGGCTAAACGCCCTTTTTCAGTCCCACGCCAATGCCAAAGCTCCCCTTTTTCAGCGGCTTCCAGGGTGGAAGAAAACCGCTTCTTAATCGATTTATCCAGCTCGTCACTTTTGACGAACCATTGCTTTGGCGTCAGCTCATTGAACCAGAACTCGATAACCTCGTTCGCTTTAGCAACCATATAAAGTCTCCAAAAGTTAAGTTAAACACCGATAACGCAAATGATAATGGTTTTCATTAATATATTTTTTGTGGTTTAATACTGCTCTGACAAAAACTAAACAAATCACTTTTACTATTATGAAAGCACGATTCAGAGACAGTATGACCTGGCTCCATACGTGGGCTGGATTAGTTGTAGGCTGGATACTGTTTGCGGTTTTTCTGACCGGAACATTAGCCTATTTCCAGTTCGAGATTACACAATGGATGCTGCCCAATGTAAAGCAACACGCAACTCCCGAAAAGGCGGTTGCACAAGCACAGGACTACCTTGAAAAACAAGCCCCTGACTCACCGGGCTGGTCTATTACCTTGCCCGATGAGCGATCTCCCATTACCACTATTTTTTGGCGTGACCCGAATGCCAGTAATGGTCGTGGTTTTGAATTCGCCGTTCTTGATGGTGATGGTAAAAGAATTGAGCAACGTGAAACCCGCGGCGGCAACTTCCTTTATCGCTTTCACTTCGACCTGCATTATATGCCGGTATTTATTGCCCGCTGGCTGGTCGGCATATGCGCCATGCTTATGTTGATAGCCATAGTTACCGGCGTAGTCATACATAAAAAAATATTCAAAGACTTTTTCACCTTTCAGCCCGGTAAAGGGCCACGCAGCTGGCTCGACGGACATACTATTACGTCGGTATTGGCTCTACCTTTTCACTTTATGATCACCTACACCGGCTTAGTCACGTTAATGCTGATGTATATGTCCTCGGCCGTGTCGTTAAGCTATGGCGACAGAGGTGAGTTTTTTAACGACCTACAGTCCCAACCCCCTAAGCTACAGGCAAGTGGTGAAAGCGCAGATTTAGCTGACTTGCAGGAGCTTTACTTTAAAGCCCGGGAAGACATAAAAGGCAACCCCATTCGTTTAGCGCAAATTAGTAACCCCGGAGACAAAAACGCCACCGCCACTTTTTACGAAGCGCCTACCCAATCGCTTATGTCAGACTATACGACGCTGACTTATTCAGCCGTAACGGGTGAGCAGTTGCATGTCCAGCCCGTAGAAAATAGCGCAGAACTAACACGACGCACCATGATAGGGCTGCACGCCGGTCGCTTTGCCGATACTCAGCTGCGTTGGCTGTACTTCTTTTCAGGAATTCTGGGCACCTTGATGATAGCTACAGGCCTGGTTTTATGGTTTGAAAAACGCAGAAAAAAACTGCAGGCCAGTGGTAACCTTTCATTTGGTCATTACCTAGTAAGCGGGTTAAACGCAGGTTTTATTATGGGTCTTCCTCTTGCCGTTGCCACCTACTTCCTGAGTAATCGGTTACTACCAGTAGCGGCCGATAACCGTGCCGAACTTGAAATAGCCTGGTTCTTCTTCGGCTGGTTGTTAATGGTCTGCTATCCGCTGCTTCGCGGCGCCAAAAAAACCTGGCGAGACGGCGCACTGCTTAATGGTCTTGCCTACCTAAGCTTGCCCTTTATCAGCTTTATTACTGTCGACCGGCACCTTCTGAATTATCAGTACCCGCGCGACTGGCCTTTATTTGGCATGGATATCAGCTTCATTTTAACGGCAGCCGCGTTTTTAGGACTCACCTGGTATCTGTTTCGCAAATGGAATTCAAAGGAGACGCAAAATGATGTTGAAAGATAAAATAGCCAATGCGCCATCCAAACTGACAATAAGTTATCGACTTTTGCTCGCAACTGTCGGTGGGTTCATTTTTACGCTTATTGTTACAGTCTTCACACCTGAACTGTTTTTATGGGCTTTTGGCTGGAACAAAGCCACAAGCTTAATGTGGATGATGCTCCTGAGCTTCGGTGTTTACTGCGGCTTGGTTATGTGGATTGTCGCCACCCGTAAATTACTAAAAACAAGCCTGATACTGCTGTTATGCGGAGTTGCCCTGTCTTTTAGTTTTATCCAGCTGCAGTCTCATAACGCAGGGAAACCAGCGGAAACTGAGGTGACATCATGATATCAGCGGTCATTTGGTTGCTTAGCTTAGCGGGCTTTTGGCTCTTATGCATTGTTACAGCACGCCACCGTAAGTTATTTAATTTAAAACCGTTAAACCAGCGTGCCGAGCGGATCTACAAAATTGCAGGCTTTATATTGCTCGGTCTTGCTCTCGCCTGCACAAGCTTAATGCCGAACCCTGTAGACGGAATACTGGCCTGGTTTGGTATTCTGACTTTTGCCTCACTGTTTATTTCTGCTCTAATAGCCTTACGCCAGCAACGTAAACGCAGGGCATAAAAAAAGCCGGTGCTTTTTAAAGGCACCGGCTTAGTCACTCTCTCTGATCAATTAGAACTTGTAGTTAAAGCTCAGTGTGTAATCACGTGGTGTGCCATAACGGTAGCCATAGGCAAACCCAGCCTGACTGTAATATTTCTCATCAAATAAGTTCGCTACGTTAAGTTGTAGGCTCATGTTATCTGATAACTTGTAACGTGCCATCAGGTTCACTAACCAATACGCGTCCTGAGTGAATGTTTCCATTTCAAGAGTAGCAGGGTTCATTCCAGTCGAATAAACATCTCCCTGCCAGTTCGCGCCACCACCAATAGTCAGCTCAGGCAAAAACTCAACAAACTGATAGGTAGTAAACAACTTGAACAACTTATCTGGAGTATCCGTGTTGACCAGCATTCCGTTAGCGTTTTCTGCTTCATGCTGAGAATATCCGGCAGAAATATTCCAGCCATCAACGGGTTGACCAACAATCTCAGCTTCAAACCCTGTACTCTCGGTACCTTGTTCAGCAATATAAGCGGTTTGCAGTTCTGGCGTTGACTCATGATTAGGATCGACAACAGCCAGATTATCTTGCTCTATTTTGAAAACGGCAATTGAAGTATGCAGTCGGTCATTTAAGAAAGTACTTTTAAGCCCTAACTCATTACTTTGACCTTCTAGAGGATCCAGAAAATTTCCGTTCGTATCTTTACGATTCTGAGGATTAAAAATCTCTGTAAAACTCGCATATAAACGGTGATTATCCGTTAAGTCATAAAGCAACCCTGCGTAAGGAACAAACACTCCAGAATCACCATAGTCAACAACCGTTCCGTAACTAACCCCATCACGATCCCAGCTTGAAACACGGCCACCAACAACAAGTTTTAAGCTGTCAGAAAGTGCCAGGCGAGTAGCCGCATAAAAGCCTTTTTCTTCAGTAGCAGTATCTTCACCCGGAGTAGGTTCGTCCGACCACTGAGGTTCCTCTATGTTAGGCCACTCATAAAAATTTCCAACCGGCACCTGATCGTAAGTGCCATCACCACCTAGTGGTTGCGGATTAAAAGTGTGCGCGAATTTGTCATGTTCACTGTATAAAGCACCAATTACAAGGTCATGTAAACGGCCAAAACCAGAGAATTGCCCTTTTAATTGCACGTCAAAGCTATTCTGACTATTTTCACCATCGCTGTTATAGCGTTGAGCTTTTAACCCCGTGCCAGTTTCTTTGTCTAGCAAATTTTGAGAGTCACTTCCGTTGATATAAAGTAGCTTGGATGTTTTATCAGCCTTTAAGCCGTTATAATTAGCTAGAAGCTCCCAACCGTTATCAAAAACATGATTCAGGTTGACAAAATAATTGGTACTGGTTGTTTCCCAGTTAGTCCAGTCAGCTCCGGTTGTTTTCGAAACATCCCAGTCTGTGTAGGTACCATCAGAATAAAATGCAGGAAGGAATCCCCACATAGCGCCCTTAGGCTCATGGTGTTGATAACTCCCCCCAACTCTTAATAGAGTAGAATTTGTTATATCGGCCTCAACAACACCGTAGAAAACTTCCTTACTTTCTTCTAAGAAATCGACATGCGATTCGCTGTCATCAACTTTTATCACAGCACGACCACGAATACTGCCGCTAGCATTTAATGCACTGCCAACATCAGCAGTTACCTGCTTACTGTTCCAGCGACCCACAGAAGCATTAATATAGCCTTCAAACTCTTTACTAGTAGCGTGCTTACGGACTAAGTTGATTGATGCTGAAGGATCTCCAACCCCCGTCAATAAGCCTGTCGCCCCACGTACGAACTCAACACGCTCGTAAATCGCAACATCCGCGATGGTCTCACCCGCATCACCGGCAATACTCCATGAGGTAGGTACTCCGTCAATTTGATAATTACTGATTTCGAACCCGCGTGCATAAAAGGTATTACGAACATTGTCCATTTCCGATGCAGAAACACCCACCGCGTTATTTACAACTTCAAGCACGGTATCGATATTCTGATCGAACATTCTTTCATCAGTCATAATACTGACCGACTGAGGTGTCTCCCGCAGTGTTAAACCAAGTCCGGTCGCGGAATCAAGATTCTGGCTGACAGTGTACTTGCCAGTTACTTTAATCCGCTCAAGATTTTCATCTTTCGCCGGTTTTTCTTTATCCGCATTTTGTGGTGTTGCAGTCGCTGCAAGTGGACTTAATGCCATTGCGATAGCTGCTGCAAGCGGAACGACACGTGCGTTCATACCCCATGTACTCCTTCGCTGTTAGTAAGGAGCAAAAGATAACACAACTACGAATCGTTATCATTTATATTTGTCGTGTTTTTGATGCTTGTCCTGAAATAAACATAAAGTTATGTTTTACTCTCAAAAACCAAACACAAACTATAACCTTTAAAGCTTATGCGTCGTTTACTTTGTCTTTTAATTTTCGTTAGTACTTTCACTACTATGGCATTTGCAGACACTTATACTCTTTACTTTACTCGTCACATGGAGAAAACCGATAAAAAAACTGACCCCGAACTGAGTATTGCGGGTCAGCAGCGGGCGCACATGCTGGCTCAAATACTAAAGAATAGCGATATTGAGGCTATATTTTCTACCAATTTTAAACGCACAAAACAGACAGGCGAGGCTCTCGCGAAGCATCTTGGCCTCTCCGTTCAGAGTTACCCCTCTAAAGATTTTGATGGAATAATAGCCAGCATCAAAGGCCTGAAAAAGAATGCTCTCATTATCGGTCACAGCAACACGGTATCGGAGTTAGTAAAAGCCGCAGGCGGAACCGCCAAAACACTTGAAGAAGATGACTACGGTGACTTATTTCAGGTTGTTGTTAACGGTGACAGCGTAGTGACAAACAGGCTTTATGTTCCGGCCGTAGAATGAAACTCGTACGACCGGCCATGCAGTTGATGAAGAGTTTATTCCCAGTTAGCTCTGAACCAGGAAATCATTTCGTTCCTTATTTCTTTTTGTTTAGGCAAACAGCGATGTTCTGGCACTTCATATATCGACAGTTTATGGCAGTGGCTGATACCCTTTCCAGTCGGGTACCAAAGGCTGTTGTTCACCGTCAAATTCAAGCGTCACATAGTGGTTATCCACCAAATCGACGCACAAGCAGTCGTCCACCGCCAGTAAGTCGTCTTTATGAATTTGCTCAGCGTCCGCTAAGCCGGCTTTGGAAAATTGTGCGCGAGCCAGTTGTTTTGCGGATTGCGGTGAGTCTGCGACCACCACAGTAAAGTCATGATACTCGGCCAGCTTATTCGGAAAATAGCCACCGAAGTTAACAAAGTACAAGCGTTTCTCCTCGGGTTTCTCATGCGCTTCAGAGGTAAGATGAATGCGGTAGCCATCCACATGGTGCAAATGAACAAAGCTATCCAGGTGCAGTCCTTTTTGCGTGCCGAACCACCCTTTTCGAATAGCCGGATAAGTCTCTTCCATGCTCGGCCCCACTACAAAGCGGATATCATGCAACTCAATGTTGGCACCAGGCGCTGTGCCGCCAACATAAACTAGAAAGAGTTTGTTATCGATTTCGTTCATTGTCTTCCCTTACTCACTGCCAATAAAACGGAATCGGGGTACGTCATTGCCGTCTATGTTCACCGTTTCCGCGAACATGTCAAAAGGGCGAACCCAAAGCTTTTGTTCACCGTAAAGGGGCTGATAAAGCACCATCCACTCTTCAGTTTCGCTATGACGGGCGATATCAATAACGCGGTAACGTCCGCCTTTGTAGTGTTCGTAAATACCCGACTTTATGGTCATGTTGGTTTATTCCAATGCTTATGGTTACTAAAATACTTTGAAAGCATGTTACCAAAAGTTGTCGTTTAGCGGATAATCTCCTTTGTAATGGAAAATTAACCGGTATTTAATTCATGCGCAGCTTTAATCTATTTCTCTTTTTTACATTTTTGACCCTAAGCGGCTATTCAGTGGCTGCGTCGAAATTAACGTTTGAGACAGAGACGCTTCAGCGGCAATTAATGCCCGACTCTAGAATCACCTATCACCTTGGTTCAAGAGCAAAGCCAGCAAATAATCTACTGCTTATATTGCAAGGTTCCGACTGCCGGAGTTCATTAACAAACCATTCTATTAAAGAAGTTTTACCCAAAGTACGACTCGACGCCGATGTTCTGCTCATTGAGAAATGGGGACTGACACCAGAAACCAACGAATGCCCGCAAACCTACATCGACAATGACTCACCATCGCAGCGAGTAAATGATGCCAGGCAGGTGCTGGAACACCTTAACGAAACTAAAAGTTATCAGTCAGTTTACGTTCTCGGTGGCAGTGAAGGAGCCGTTATTGCCGTCATGCTGCGCGAAGCGTTCCCCGGCATTAGCGCCACTATCGCATTTAACGGTGGCGGTAATTCATTTCAGAACGACATTGAGCACAATATAAAAGCATCGACACCCGCAGAGGTTAGAGCATCGGTACTTGCCGAGTTTCACGAGTTTGCGAAGCAAATAAAAACATCAAATGAGCCCTTTTCTGTTAACTCAAGCCAGCATGGCTACAAGTGGTGGAAGGAAATGCTTACCCTCGAGCAAACCAAAGTCATCGAACGCGGGAAAACACCTCTGCTTATTATTCAGTCGAGGCAGGACGCTTCAGTAGACCCAGAGCAAACCCAGGTAATGATAGAAAACCTGAGTAGCACGGAGAACGTTGACTATCAGTACTTTGAAGAGCTTAACCACGGCCTAAGAAAAGAAAATGGCGACAGTATTGATGACTCCGCACTGGCTGCCATGCGAGGATGGTTTCAGAAACACTGAGAACGGTATGAGCTGCAGATATGAAAACAGATAATAAAATACTTTCGACCATATACTTGGCGCTGGTTTTGATTGGTGGTTACCTTGTGGGCGGTACCATCGTCAAGTCCTTTCAAGCGAGTGAGCTCACTCTACACAGTACAGAGTTTAAAGATTTTCTCATAGCACTACTTATTTCATCGCTTTACCACTGGTGGACAGCGCGTAAAGATAAAATCAAAAACGAGCGGCTTTAATTCTGCCTAACGGCGATCAAAGTAAGACTGCTCATTAAGCGTTTTATAAACACCTTCTATATTCTGAGGCAGCCACTCGTTGTACATTTTTAAATCGGAAAATTCATCAAGCTTTATGTCCTGCTGAAGTGTTTCCAAACTTTTGCCAGCCAACATACCGTCGCGAACCTCAGCATATAAGGCTTCCAAATAGCTCAAATAGCGCTCGACATCCTTACCCGTTCCCATTTCTGCATGAGCACCAACAAACACATCAAATGGCTTTTCCTCTAACACGGCTTTTGTCGAGCGTATCATTCCGTGAATGTCATAGCCCGGAAGCGTTTGGTAAGGCATGCGATCCAGCACAATCCAGTCAGCCACGAACAGTACATTCTCAGGCATAAAGCGCATGCTAACAGAACCTCGACCATTATTCGGGCCGTAATATTTCATTTGAACCGATTGTTCACCAAGCTTAATAGTCAGCTCGTCACTAAACGTCATTGTGGGCAAAGCGGTCGGTGTTTTTGTCCAACGCAAATCCTCATCGGCGTATTCATGCGCAATAACATCAACACCTTCTGAAGCGAATACCTCACCACCTAACGTATGGTCAACATGGTTATGGCTATAAGCCAGGTAACGCACTCGCTGATCAAAGCGTTCTGATAACTCATTTTTAAGGTATTGAGCCGCGTCTTTGTTGATTGGATCAGTAACAAAAATGCCCTGCTCCGTTACCATAAACACTGAATGATAATGATCCGCCGAGAACCGATAAACATTGCCCTTAACCTTTTCAATAGCGTAGTCAGCTGCCATTACCGTCGTGCAAGCACTGAACCATAAAGCCAGAGTCAGAAATAGTCTCATTACTTATTGCTCCTCAAGCGAGTTGACCTTTGCAGTATAAAAACGCTTAGCACACCTAATGAATAGTCTTTCACGTTAGCTGCTAATTCTGCATTGTTCCAGAAACAAGAATCGTATCTTTCTCAAACTAACCGAATAGTGGCCGGCAGTTTTGATGCTCACTTACCTCCGCAATATTGCTTACTTTATTATTGTGTTGTGTATTTAACTCGTTTAAGGTCAATTACATAATAAAAACGAAAATTAGATATTGTGCACTCGTTAGACTAGAAATGAGCATGCTCGAATTGCTTTGCCTGCTTTCGGCGGGCTTTTTGAAAAATAAATTGAGTTATTAAAGGGTTCGAAGAAAAAAGAAGAAATTTAATGAAAGTCGAAGTGCGCATGCACAATATATAAATGTTAAATGCCTATGAAAGCACCATGTCAATGCAAAGAATCTCCAGAGCTTGTCGACTTGAGCAAAGAGGGAAAGGAGCTCGTAGCGGAATTCTCAGAGTTAGATGTCGGCAACTGGGTTTACTTGATGAAATGCCCTACCTGCGGGCAGTTGTGGCGCGTGGATGAGTGGGACAAATACCAGCCGCAGTATGCCGTTAAGCTCCCTACTTCCGAGAATTGGCAAGCTTTTGAAGCAATTCCACTTATCAAGAAAAAGATAGTAGAAAACAGAGGTGGTATTTCGGAGCAGTTGTGCATGTGGCGCAATTGCAATGAAAAGCAGGTAAATGGTTCGGCTTTTTGCGTAGATCATCTGTACGAGACTGGTGCGCGAAGCTGAAAGCATTTAACCAATCAATTAAGTTCGTTCCCGGCCTGGCGGCCGTCCACCGGACACCCCTGACGGGCCGCCGCTTATTTCAGCGTTGTGCTCAATATAACCAAAGGGGCGTTTAATGTTTTCTGATTTGTTTGCTTCTAGTAGAAGTGTCTTTAAAGAACGTGTATCCAGCCCACTCTATGGGGCAATTGTTATTTCATGGTTATTATGGAACTGGCAAATTCCTTACTTAACACTGTTTGTAAGTGAGGAAAATCTTGATAGTGACAAAATATCCTGGATTGCTGAAAATCATAGCAACTGGGTGTTGTTAGTACTTTACCCTGCGCTCTCGGCATTCGCCCTTGTTCTTGTTATGCCATTCTTTACAAATGGTGCCTATTGGGTAAGTCTTCGATTCCGAAAATGGCGAATCGACTCACAACAATCCATAGAAAAGAAGACGCTCCTTACACTTGAACAGTCAATCGCTCTTCGGGAGGAAGTCCTGGCCCAGGAAGAGCGAATTGAAAAAATGCTCGAGGCAAAAAATCGAGAAATTAAGCAATTGAGCACTCAAATCGCAGATTTAGAGGATAGGTTGAAGTCAGAGGATGAATCAGAAGAAGCTAGACAGACTCGGACAGAAAAGCACAGCCCGCATTATGTAGATGATGATGAAAATGCCAAAGAACTGGCAAAGAAGATTTTTAATAGCCATAAGGCTAATAAAACCTTTGAGAAAGCAATAGAGTTTATTCAAGGTGGATATTCAGGCCTGCTTCAAGAGAATGAAGTCGACTCAAGGTCATTAGCGTTTCTTGAGGCTAATAACGTGATTGAAAACACTGGTGAAGGGCAGTACCGCTTTTCGGATTTTGGAAAGAAGGTTCTCCGAGTGTATACGGATTTTGAAATTTGAAAATGGCACAACAAAGGGCTCAACCGGACGTCGGAACAGGTTTGGCGGCAAAGCCTGGTAAACTCAGTTGCGGCGCCGGTTAGCCTAGACGTTACCTTTATTGAGGAGGCATGGTGGAAGCTAATTATTGGCAGTACTATCTTTCGTTTGAGGAAGATGTTGATCGCCTTTTTCGCTACATCGAACCCGCGGAGTACAACTTTACCGTTTACTCGGTAGAACTAACTCGGTTGTACTTGGCAATATGTTCCGAAATCGACGTAATACTAAAAGCATACTGCAAGCTCCTCGATGAGGGCTCTAAGCCGTCAAATATTAACGAATATGCGGAAATGGTCGTTTCATCGAAGAAAGGGTTGTGTTCTGAGACTGTCAATTTTCAGAGATTCGGAGTTTCAATGACGCCATTTTCAGAGTGGAAGCAGTCGTCCACGCCAACTTGGTGGAAAAAGCATAATGGTGTAAAGCACAACCGGAACGTCAACTTTAAGGACGCTAATCTGGGTAACGTTCTCAACGCGTTTGCAGCATTGTACTTGCTAAACCTTTACTACTACCAAGAACGACGCTGTATCGAGCTGCAAGAACAAGGGTTCTCCGAGTCGCTCGAGGAAACGGCAGCTTCACTGAAGTCGCGTTTAGATGTACTTAGAATAGATAGTGTTTGGCTAAGCTTTATGGAAAGGTAACAAAGCCAATCACGGCGACGCCCGCTACATTTCGGCTTCGTCTTTATTTCGTAGCCGCGCATGTTGGCGGCGTTATACACAAAGGATTAAGCAATGGAGTCAATTCCACCATACGAAGGAAAACCTACTGTTTACCTTGATCAGAATGTTTTAGATTTCTTCACGAAACAAGGATTGGGTGAGTTTGGGCAAATGCTTTTAGAAGATTATCAAGTAGTTTACTCAGATGAAACACTCAAGGAAATTCGGCGTTCTAAAGGTTTTGAAGAAAACTTTCTCAACGTACTCAAAGATCTGAAAGCTTACCATTTAAAGCTAATTGTTGAGCAGCCAAACTTCACGATCACCGACAACGCCACAATATGTAAACGTGATCCTTATGATATCTATAAGCAGTACTGTGAAAGTTGTGACGATGGTCTCGACATAGAATATGCAATGCAACAATCATTGTTCAAGTTTTCTGGTGGAAGAAAGGGGGAAAGTCTTAACGATATTCATAACGAACAGGTCGCCGCATTCTCCGAGCTAATGGATTCATTAATGGATATCTCTGACGAGTTACCTGAAGAGATACAAAAACAATTGCAAGTCTATGGTGAGGAGATGACTTCTCAATACAAAGCAACATTAGCAAAAACTGAAAATATGATGCTTGAGAGTATTGAAGATGATAGAAATTGGGATGGTATTAAAGACTTCCGGTTAGCGCTCGGAATTGGTCCCATGCAACTTAATAATATTGATCCGCCGGATGTACTTGTAAAAATTTGGGATAAACTAAGAGCGCTCCCAGCTTATAGTCAAGCAAACATGGATATAGAAGATTTTTTTCAATTAAAAAAGCATCCGATTTACCCAGAGCAACCTTACTTCAAGCACCAAAAAGTGACGGTTATTTATAATATGCTAAATACTTTGGGATATTATCCAGACTCAAAAGTACACAAAGAAAGACGGTTCATTGCTGCTGTAAGTGATAACAGTCACGCATCCATAGCCTCATTTTGTAATTTCCTCGTGTCCAACGATGAATACTTTATTAAAAAGGTTAATGCCGCATATGAATATCTTGAAGTGCCAACAATAGCAAATCAGGTGGTTTTCAATTATGCATAACAAAGCGTTTAAGCAAAGACGCAGCCAGCTGCGTCACTTATCTTTGCGTTACAAACAACCGGAGTCTTAAGCTATGAATCTGAACCAGGTCACCTTGCCCGTCACCAATATGGAAAAGGCTACGGAGTTCTATCGCAAGATGGGGTTCCTTCAAATTGTAGATACTCCACACTACGCCAGATTTGAATGCCCGGAGGGAACGTCGACGTTCTCCCTTTCATTGGATGATTCTGGGGGTTCAAATAAGAGCGTGATTTATTTTGAACACCAAGAGCTTGACGACCTTGTTGCCGAGTTGAAGTCCAAAGGACTTGAATTTGATCAAGAGCCAACGGATATGCGGTACTTATGGCGCGAGGCCATACTCCATGATCCCTCCGGCAACAAAATCAAACTGTACTGGGCAGGTGAGAATCGTCTAAATCCGCCGTGGCGAGTTGAGCTCGGTGCATAACAAACCAATGTTGGCTGCCTCGGAAGCGTGGTACACGCACAAATAATAACTCTGCCCGACAGTAGTTAAAACTCTGAAGGCCGTAATTAATTGGTATTCAAGCCCTGAGTTTCAGGTTGGTGACATTCGTTCAGGACAAATTGTGGTGAAGACTCATCAAAACTGCCCGCTTACCCCAAGCAAGAACGTTCGTCCGTTAGAAGTTGTGTTGTAAGCGCGGTCACTGGAATCACTGTAAAGCTCTTCGCGGACGTTGGTCAGGTTCAGGGCTTCTAGGGTTAACTTAAAGTTATCAGACAGTTGGTAATGAGCGGCTGCGTCAACGTAGGTGGTGTCGTGGTAACCGGATTCATCCTGGTCGGTATTCCCCGCCTGAACCGACAAAATGTAGTCACTGCGGTAGGCCGATGAGATACGCGCTGACCAGTCTTCAGCTTCATAATAAAAGGTCAGGTTATAGCTTTGGTTTGAGAGTCCGGCAAAGGTCTTTACCTGATTCTCACCGGTGCCCTGCACGTCGCGGTACAGCGTATCGCCGTCTGCCCAGGTGTAGTTGGCAATCATGCCGAGTCGGTTGAAGGGCTCAGGCAGAAAATCAAAATCCCGCGAGAACGCAAATTCAGCGCCCTGAATAACAAAAGAATCGGAGTTTTCCGGTGTGGTGACAATAAATAAGTCGTCTACAGACTCCCCTTCCTGCAGCAAGGCTTCGGGAAGCCCTAAACTGCCGTAACGTAACAGCTCAGTTTTTTCGACAATGAAGTTATCAATATTTTTATGAAACAGCGCTAAGGATATAAACCCTTGCTTATTAAAATACCATTCAATAGCAGTGTCTATGTTTATCGATTCGAACGGCTGCAGAAAGGGGTTCCCTAATCCTATTGAACCAATGTCGCCGTCATCGCGCGAGGCCTGCGACACATTCGCAGAAAAGGACAATTTATCTATAGAAGGCCGGGTAATATTTTTGCTCGCTCCAAAGCGCCATAAAACATTATCGGTAATATCCAGAACCATATTCAGGCTGGGTAACCAATCGGAATAGTCTCTCTCTATTTCCGTGTAAATGCCTTTTGAGATACCAGCAGAAGACAGAGTTGTCTCGAAAAAACGCGCACCGGTACTCAAAAGCAGTGTTTTACCAAACATTTGCGTATCAAAATCGAAAAGAAAATAGGCAGCGTCCGTTTCCTCCTCCACCGAATAATTAGACGTATCAATAATAGACTCTTCACCCAATCTATAGCCCGCTAAACCGTAGTGTTGCTGAAGCTGAGCTAAGTCACCCTGCAACCAGTTGAAGTCGGGGTGTTGAGTATAAACATCCGTATACTCAGGTGGTAAAAACAAATTGCCTTCGTTTTTGGGCGTCAGGCCGTTGGTCGGAAAGTCTCCCTGTACTCGTTCATGCCCGTCATTTGACAGTTTCTTATGACTGACACCCAGCTTCAGAGAGTTTTGAGGCGTTAATCGGTAGTCGAAATCAGCTTTAAACGTGAGCATATCCGAAGAAATCTCGTTTTCCTGAAAGTAGAGGTCTTTCACCCGAAACGCTGTTGGGTTAGTAGTATCAAATTCAGGTGAACGACTAAGGCCATAAAAGCGATCCTTCCTAAAGTCGGTAATAATATCCACGCCGTCGGTAATAATGTTGACCTTGTTCAGCTTAGGCTGCCGGTAGTCAGACGAATTAACTCCAAGGAGAAAATTAAACGAAGCATCGGGGCTTGTTTGCCAAAAGGACTTAAAGGTTATTTGTTTAAATTCCGATTCATTATAGTCCAGCCGGGTTTCAGCTCGCCATGTCGCGTCCTTATATTCGGCATAAACCACTTCTTTTTCACTGTCATTATTCACCCATTCCAGAGCTTTAACCTGACGGTTATTTTTTACCGCAATATGGTGTTCATCTAAATCGTTGGTCAGTCGGTTCAATAAAATATCAACTGTGCTGATAAAATTCTCACTCGGCTGATATTGCAGCGAAGCGGTAATTCCCAGCCGAGTCTGGTTATTATTCCAGAGCGAATAACGGTGCCCCCGGGGAAACCAGAACTCCCCGTTAGCTAATTTCTCTGACAGAGCAGGATTATCCGGCCCAACATAAGTTTTATTTTCTTTTCGCCAGCGCGTGGTGTTGGTTCCATATTCAGTTGTGTGCCGTTCACTGTAGGCCATTGATACCAGCGCACCAAAGCTGCCCCAGGTATTCGCTATCATTCCGGCCACACGGGGGTCGTAATGTTGGCTGTTGGAATTGTAGGCCTGTCGGTAGGAAAAAGCTGACGTAAAATCCTTATAGTCCGCGGGCTTTGGTGTAAATAACTCTACCGTGCCGCCAATGCCGCCCTCTTCCATACGCGCAGAGTAAGACTTTTTCACATCAATTCGATTAAACAGTTCAGAAGCAAAAATATTAAAGTCGAACGCCCGACTACGGCTAACTGAACCGCGGGCATCCATTGGTGATGATGTTATTCCCAACGCTTCCATGCCATTGATATGCACACGGGTGAAGTCCGGTCCCAGCCCGCGCAGCGATATTTGACGCCCTTCACCGGCTTCCCGGGTAATCGAAATACCGGGTACGCGCTGCAATGAGTCAGCTAAGTTCAAGTCCGGAAAATCGGCAATATCTTCGGCCAGTATCGAATCCTGTGACACCATTGCCAGACGCTTATATTCCCGCGCTTTAAATAAAGAGTCACGAAATCCGGTAACAGTAATTTCTTCAATAACTTGGTTAACTGGTTTGCTTTCTGCTGCAGGCTGCGGAGACTTAATTATATTGTCCTGACAGGTTTCAACCAACCAGCCGGAGGCGACATTACTCGCGCATAAGTTGCTATTTTTCAGCAGCTCGTCCAGCAACTCCTGAGCCGTAAACGAGCCTTTTAGTGCCTCGGTGTGTTCATTAGTGACTAAAGCAGGGTCGAACAATATGGTCTGGTCGGTTGTGCGGGAAAACTGAGTTAATGCGTCTTTTAAAGGTTGCGCCGCAAAAGTCACATCGAACTTTGTGCCTTCTGCGGCCAGGGTTAAACTGGAAATAAATAGTAGCCAGCTAAATCTACGCATTTTCAGATGACATAATTCATGGTGTTAAACGAATCTGTTGAGGCAAATACTCAACGTTTAACGCATACATCTGACTCAACAGCTTTAAAGTTTGTTCCGTGTCATTCAGGCGAAAGCGCCCTGCCACCTCCCGTGAGCCTAAGTTCGGATCAGCCAGTACAATAGGCGTTGAACTGTGGCGGTTAAGTCTCTCAATCAGATAAGTGAGGTTCTCATTGCTAATTTCTATCCAGCCCGAACGCCAGTCTATCAGGTTGTTCACATCAACCTTCTTCACCACGCCAAAACGCCCACGGGACAAGCGCATCTTCTCTCCGGCTTTTAATAACACCGGGAAGCTTTCCTGCTCGGCCTGAACCTCAACAATACCTTCGTAAACGGTGACATCAATCTGGTCCGTGCCGCGGTCGATATTAAATTCCGTGCCGACCGCCGTAACACTGGCATCACCAACGCTAACCACAAAGGGACGTTTCTTGTCCTTAGCAACGGAAAAATACGCCTGACCTGACTCTATGCGCAGGTCTCTCTGCTGCTCGGAGTAATTCACCATAACTTCACTTGAAAGCTGCAGTTGCAACGCACTGCCGTCGGATAACTGATGCGTATTTTCCGTTGGCGACTGCGCAGTGAACACTGTCGGCTGCGGGGTTTCACTAAAGCGACCGGGCAACATGACGGTAATAGCAACAACCAACGCACAGGCTGTAGCTAAGCCCATTCCCCATTGAAATGCTTTTTTCACCGGGCGTTTTTGTCGCTTTTTCAGTTGTTCGAAAGACTGCTCCAGCGCCGGGTCCTGCCAGGTAGCCAACATGGACTCAAATACCTGCTGATGTTGAACATCGGCCTCTAACCACTTAATAAAGCGCTTTCGGCAAAGGGTATTGAGTTCACCGTCAGAAAGCCGATCCATCCATTCCGCGGCTTCAGTGTAAATACTGTCTTGTGAGGTATTATTGACTGTCTCTTGCATCTATTTTGTCTTACTGTCTATGTAACGCTGAATGTCGGCCAGTGCCCGGGTTATGTGCCGGGTAACGGTTTCCATACTAATTCCCAGTTGTTCCGCAATGGCTTTGCGGCTCTCACCATGCAGCCGCCTCAGCTCAAACGCCCGCCGCCGTTGCTCCGGCATGTTTTCGAGCGCCTGAGAAATCAGCTCAATACGTTGCGCTTCTTCCAGCAAATATTCCGGGTTTGCTTTTGGTGAATCAAGGTTATCGATATCGTCATCGCAGTCTACAGGACGTGCCGTCAGCAGATTACGAGCCACCCGAATTGCATACCCTATTGGATTGTTGATGGTGCTTTTCCGGGATTGCTCCAGTACCCGCGCCACAGACTCCTGATAAATGTCGGCAGCCTCTTCACTACACCGCGTCCGGCCAGAGAGGTAACGCCGCAACTGGGCGTTATTGGATAAACAATCGTAGAGTTTACTGTTGTTTGTTTTATTAGACATATCAGCTGCTGGTGCACCCTGGCGTTTTGCTGAGATAGCCAAGGATACACCGTCATTATGACAGTTCTGTGGATCTCGTTCGCGTCGGGGCACCGAAATCATTTTGCTTTGTCGATATAAACAGGGTTGCTGTAAAACCATAAGTCGGTCCACGGGTTCTCGCCTTTAACATCGGGTTGTGGCTCCAGCTCCTTGGCACGGTTAGTTCCCCGAACTCGTATATAACCCGCTGATTCTGATGCCGGTAATTCAAACGTCATCACCTGATAATTGCCCTGACGACTCCAGTCACTTGGATAAAAACGCTTAATAACTTCAGTCGTCGGGTTGACATTGTTTGCGGCAAACTCCTTGTTGCCGTGCACTTCACCATAAATAAGATCAACGCGTCCCACCGACGGGTTATCATCGTGATAATTCAGCGTGTCCGGGTCTAAAAAAGCAATAGTGACCGTGGCGGGTTTATCGGCGGCAACAAGGGTTTCACCAATGCTAGCTGTTTTTTCCGACTGCGACAGGGAAACATAAAGCTCGGTAATAAGATCTCCCGTAGTAACAAACACCTTGCCACCGCGCAAACCGTCTAAAACACTGTCATAGTCCTGCTGAGCGTAAACATAAGTCTTAGCGTATTCACCCGGCCAAAAGTCCGTACGACCTTCGGTGTAATGTGCGTGGCTATCAGAAACCGCCGTAATGCTCCAGCGACGTCCTTCACCTAAAAAGCTGTCCCACACGCCACCGACTATTGCCGTCATCTGGTCAGTACCTCCGTGTGTCGGGTACCCATAGTATTCCGCCCGCGTTCCCTCAGGGTCATTCGAGCCATCTGGATTAATTGTCGCTGCCTGATGCCCGGGAATACCGGTCATGCCTGTAATAACATCCGGAGCGGTGTCCTGCCAGAGACGCATTTTTTCAGGCGTCACTTTTTTGAACTGACCCAATTCATCAGCCTGACGAGCCGGATGATTCACCGAAAGCACCGGACGCGGACTCATCGCCTGCATAGCATTCAGCGCTTTTAACATGAAAGATTCGGTATCCCGCTCAAATTCATTAGGAAATGCTTCACGTCGGTTAAACTGGCTTTCTATGGTGTAGAGCTGCTGCGCTTCTTCATCGGTATGTGGAATAATTAAGGTGCTGTGGCGTGCATTGGGGGTATCAAATTCCATTCCGTAAAACTGCAAAATACCCGGAACTGCTTTGCGGGACGCAACCAATTCAGGATAAGCCTGCTCCAAATTAACCCGGCTATGCTTCGGACCACCGTGGTCAGTGGTTACCATCCATTGCAGACCATGCTGTTTCGCCATTTGTGCATTCAGCGCGGTAAAATAATGGGCGTCACCAAATAAAATGGCCGTAGGCGGTTGCGTACTGGTGTCCCACTTTGCACTAAACTTGCCATGAATATGGTGGTCACCCGCCAACCATTGCTTATTACCCGGCGGCTTAAAATCGTGATTATCGGATGTTAAAACCGTCTTTGCACAGGCTGATAACAGCGTCAGCGCTATGGCGGTACTTATAACGTTTTTTACTCGTGACATCTTATTTCTCTTTAAAGCAAAAACCGGGCTCAGCTGAGCCCGGTAACATGTGTAAGGAAAATCAGAACTGTGCGGTAATGCCCAGCATGACCGTTCTGCCACTGGTAATTGTGTTGTACGCGCGGTCATGAGAATCGCTGTAAGACTCTTCACGTACGTTAGTCAGGTTAATACCTTCCAAGCTCAATTTGACGTTATCCGTCAGCTGATAAAACGATGAAAAGTCGACATAGGTTGTGCCGTGATAACCGCTTTCATCCTGGTCTGCACTGGATGTCGCGCCACTGCCATAACGACTGCGATAAGCGGCTGAAACACGGGCTCCCCAGTTTTCTACTTCGTAATACAAAGTGAAGTTGTAACTATTTTTCGACAATCCCGAGAACGGCTTAACCTGATCATTTCCTTCAATACCATAGATGTTCCGGTAAAGAGATTCGCCATCCGCGTAGGTGTAGTTAGCGATAACACCTAAGTTGTTAAATGGCGCAGGAAGAAAATCTAAATCTCTTGAAAATGCCAATTCAGCACCTTTAATGGTCGACGAATCGACATTTTCCGGACGTTCAAGATAGAAAATACTGTCCATGTTTTTATCTGCCGGCAGCAGCTCTTCTGGTAAGCCCAGCGTTGAATAAACCACTTCGGTGGTGGTGCCTACAATAAAGTTGTCGATGTCTTTATGAAATATTGCCGCCGATGCATAACCAACGTCTTCAAAGTACCACTCAATAGCAGTGTCTAAGTTCGTGGATTCAAACGGGTCCAAATTAGGGTTGCCCATGGATACACTGGTAATCGCCTCCCCCGACGTTTGTGAAACCGAGGCGTTATAACTCAGCGAGCCCAGTGAAGGACGGGTAACATTCTTAGTGGCAGCAAAACGCCATAAAAGATCCGGATTCAGTTCATACACCATATTCAGGGTTGGAAGAACATCGGAGTAAGTGCGGGCTGTCTCAATATCTACCCCTCCAGACACACCAGCTGATGTAATTTCCGTTTCAAAATAACGTAAGCCAGTACTTATGCGTAACGGACGGCCGGCAACGCTGCTTTCAAAACCATATTGAGCATAAACCGCGCTGGTTTCTTCCGTTACCGGCGACTTGTCGTTTTCTGACAGGTCAGAATCATCCAGACGGGTTCCCTGCAGGCCATAGTAAGCCAGCAAATTATTTAAATCCGCCTGGATCCAGTTTTGGTCAGGGTGTTGGTTAAATATGTTAACCAAATCATCGGTTAACGTCAGCTCGCCAGCATTTTGCGGTGCTTCGTTCTGCGCATTACTTCTGGTTAACTGATAACCGGTATTCTCAAACTTCTTATAGTTAGCGCCAAAGGTTAATTCACCGGTGTCACCAATAAAGTAGCTGAAATCAACTTTAGCGATATCAAAGTCATTCGTAATGTAGTTTTCCTGCATGTAGATGTCTTTAACTTCAAAACCTTCCATGCTGGTTACATCAAAGTTCGGCGAGGTGCTAATGCCATAAAAACGATCGCCGCGGAAGTCAGTCATAATGTCGACTTTATTCTTCGCGTGAATATTTGATTTAAGAACCTGCGGTTGCTCAAAATCGGACGAGCTGGTACCAACCATGGCTGACATGCTCAAGTCAGGCGTTAACGACCAGTCCATGGTTAAAGTGTACTGGTTAAACTCCGATTCGTTACGGCGACGAGTATTCTCGTTACGCCAGGTTGCATCTTCGTAGCTCGCGTAAAGAACTTCTTTGTGTCCGTCGTTTTCTATCCATTCAAGATCTTTAACGATATCGTTGTCTTTAACGGCGGAGTGGTGCTCGTCGTACTCGTTTTCAAGTTCAGAATGCATTAAATCAAACGAGAAGCTCAGTTCTTTACTGGGTTTAAACTGAAGCGCTGTCGTAATACCTAAACGTTTTTGTTGGTTATTCCACAGCGAGTAACGGTGACCACGAGGAAACCATAACTCACCCGAGTCCAGCTCTGCCTGTAATTCAGTATCAGTTGGATCAGCGGCTGTTTTTCCGCCTTCCCGGCGCCAACGTGTGGTATTGGTACCATACTCAGTGGTTGAACGCTCACTGTAAGCAACTGAAGCCAGTGCGCCAAAATTACCCCAGGTATTAGAAATTAAACCGGCAAAGCGCGGGTCTGTCTCTTCGCTATTGTCGTTGTAACCACCTTTTAACGAAATTGCACTTTTAGCACCGTCATAGTCAAAGGGCTTAGCTGTGTAAAGACCAACAGTACCGCCGATACCGCCCTCTTCCTGATCGGCCGAATAGGTTTTGTTCACATCAATGCGGTTGAAGAGCTCAGAAGCAAAAACATTAAAGTCAAAACTACGCGTGCGGCTCGCTCCGCCTTTGGCATCCATAGCCGACGCTGATGTGCCCATGGCCTCCATACCATTGACCTGAACGCGGGTGAAATCAGGACCTAATCCACGCAGTGAAATTTGACGCCCTTCACCACCTTCACGCGTAATACTAATGCCCGGAACGCGTTGCAATGAATCGGCAAGGTTTAAGTCCGGAAAATCGGCAATGTCTTCCGCAAGAATTGAATCACGAGAAATAATCGCTTCGCGCTTAAAGTCTTTGGCTTTAATTAATGAGCTTCTGAACGAAGTCACTTCAATCACTTCCATGGCTTCTTCATCTACTGCCTGCTCCTGAGCTAGTACCGTATTTGAATAACCAAAAGCACTGACGATGGCTGTCGCTAAAACTGTTTTTCTAAATGAGTGGTTCATGTTGGTTCCGTTATAGGTTGACGAAAAACGTTCAGTCCAAAAAACAGGGACACCTATAAAGAGCCGGAAAACCTCAAAAGCAGACAAGAATTTTTGTGAAGAATCGATGAAGGATTTGTGAATACAGGGAACTCAATGCCTTTAGCTATGCTGGCAGGAATGTCGGCACCTTTCTTCTTGGTACCGACAACGCTTTCGAGGGAAATTAGCAAGAGTTGAAAACGGCGTTACATCATCCGTTTGAGAGTTCCATCTTTTATAATAAACTGATGAACAAAAGCCATACCGATATGACCTGCAACCAGAAACAATAAGCCCCAGGCTATGTAAGAGTGCAAGCTACCGATATTTATCAGCCAGCTAACTTCCTCACCTTTAGCAATAATTTCAAGGTTAAATGCACTTAACCCATAGCCGTTACCCACCATGTAGAAGATTCCGGTCACCGGCATCAATACCAACGCAACATATAACAAACCGTGCCCAATTTTTGCCAGAACACCAATAATAGAGCCATGTTCGGGCCGGTTCCCCTTTTCTTTGACAGTCCAGCCTAAGCGTAAAACAATAAGTACCAATATCAGTGATCCAATAGATATGTGCCAGGGGACCAGCGTTTCACCTACCCAGTGTTCACCATCGTTTATACGGTCAAAGAATTTTAGAAATTGCCAGCTAACCAGAATGGCCATCGACCAGTGGAAGAAGCGCGTTATAGAACCATAACGCGCTTTAGAATCATTCATCATTTTGAGTTACCCATATCAATCAAATATCGCCTTAGGCTACCTATCTGATATTAGTATGAGAATGCACATTTTCTTAAAATATTTTTCAGAAAGCTAAAACTCTACGCAAATCTTACCGAAGTGCTTACCTGATTCTTCATAACGGAATGCATCCGCTAATTCTTCCAGAGCAAAAATTTTATCAATTACCGGCTTCACACCGTTAGCTTCTAAAGCACGCACAAAGTCTTTCTGATTGTCGCAGCTGCCAACAATTAAACCCTGTAGTCGTGCCTGCTTAGCCATTAGTTTAGCGGTTGGAACCTCACCTTCACTTCCGGTCAGCACACCAATTAACGCAATGTGCCCCGCTATCGCCACCGCATTAATAGACTGTGGCAAGGTGCCTGGGCCGCCAACTTCAATCACATGGTCGACGCCTCGGCCGCCAGTTAATTTACGAACCGTTTTGCCCCATTCAGGGTCTTCTTTGTAGTTAATCAGATGATCCGCTCCAAGCTCTTTATACTGTTGAAGTTTGTCGTTAGACGATGATGTGGCAAATACCGTCGCCCCCAGGCTCTTCGCTAACTGGCAGGCAAATACTGATACGCCACCACTGCCGAGCACCAGCACCGTATTGCCCGGTTTAATGCCACCATCAACAACCAGAGCGCGCCAGGCCGTTAAACCCGCAGTCGTCAAAGTGGCTGATTCAGTATGACTATAGCCCTTCGGCTGATGGGTAAAGAACTGAGTGGGACGCACCACAACTTCGCGAGCGTAGCCATCAATGCCATCGCCCGGCGTGTTGTGGAAGTCACCAACTGGTGCCGGCCCACTTTGCCAGTAAGGGAAAAAAGTAGAAACAACATTGTCGCCTACCGCGAATTCTTCCACGCCTTCACCTACAGCCTCAACAACACCAGCGCCGTCAGACATTGGAATGCGTCCATCCTCTGTTGGGATAAAACCAGATGCTACGCCGTAATCATGAAAATTGAGCGAGCTGGCTTTAACTTTAACTCGAATTTCTCCCGGCCCCGGCTGGCCGGGATCTTCCATTTCGGTTACCTGAATATTATCCAGCCCAAACGGTTTGTTGAGTCGTAGCGCTTTAATCTTCTCAGTCATGTTGGTAGTCCTTTAACTAGAGTGTGTGTTCAATTGTAGTTCTTATGAGGGGTTATTGGATCAAAGCTAAGCTGTAAAAGCTTAGAAAACTCATTAACGGGAATTAAATTGATCTAACTACATTAGGTAACTCTTGATGCCGACTATACTGAAAGTGCCGTTCGCAATACCACTAAGGGTATCAGCGAGAACAGCAAATATTTCTATTCAGTAAGGGAAGGAATCCGTAATGGCTAAAAAGACAATTGCGAAATTTGATATCTCGACAACTGCACCAGAAGGTTTTGAGCATGAGCCTGACGCAACAGGCGGTTTTTGGTGCCATAAACCGCTTAACACTTTGCCACCGGGTGATTTTATATCGCCCTACTCGCGTCATAAAACCTTACCTACTCCGGGAGTCGAAAAGCGTAAAGCCTGGATAATTGGTGGCGGTGTCGGGGGGCTTGCTGCTGCATTTTATTTAATTCGCGATGGTCATATGCCCGCCGAAAATATCACTATTTTAGAAGAAATGAGTGTAGAAGGCGGCTCTATGGATGGTGCGGGTAACCCTGAAGACGGTTACATCATTCGCGGTGGTCGTGAAATGAACTGGAACTACGACACCCTCTGGGATCTATTCCAGGACATTCCTGCCCTTGAGCTTCCTGAAGGGTATTCTGTTCTCGATGAATACCGAATGATAAACGACAACGACCCGAATTATTCTAAGGCCCGTTTAATTAACAAGTCCGGCGAAATTCTTGACTCAGAAGACCTGGGGCTGAGTAAATCTCAGCAATGGGAACTTATCCGCTTAATGCTGAAAAGAAAGGAAGAGCTAGACGACACCAGCATTGAGGAATATTTCAGTGAAGGCTTTTTACAAAGCAACTTCTGGTTTTTATTCCGTACTATGTTTGCTTTTAAAAACTGCCACAGCCTGTTGGAAACCAAGCTCTATTTGCATCGTTTTCTGGACTCAATTGACGGCTTTGGTGACATGTCTGTTCTGCTTTTCCCTAAATACAATCAGTACGACACCTTTATAAAGCCACTGACCAATTTTCTGCGTGAAAAAGGAGTGAAATTTACCTTTGAAGCCAGAGTAGATGACCTTGATATGAGCTTTACCGGAGACAACAAGACGGTAACCGGAATTCAGGCCGTTGTTAAAGGTGAAGAGCAATATATTGAAGTTGGCAAGAATGATTTAGTGTTCGCCCTCACCGGATCAATGACTGAACAGACGGCTTATGCCGGTATGGATGATGCGCCGGAGATTAACTGTGAAAGGCATGACCCGGGTAGCGAAAGTGGCTGGAACTTATGGAAGAACCTCGCCAAGAAATCTCCTGTTTTCGGTAAGCCAGAAAAATTTTATGGTGACGTAGACAAGTCTATATGGGAGTCGGCCACCCTTACCTGCAAGCCCTCACCCCTTGTCGATAAACTGAAAACCTTATCAGTAAACAACCCATACTCCGGTCGAACCGTAACCGGCGGCATAGTGACTTTTACTGACTCTAACTGGCTGTTAAGCGTTACCTGTAATCGCCAACCTCACTTCCCCGACCAGCCAGACGATACCTTAGTTTTGTGGGTTTATGGTCTATTGATGGATAAGCAAGGCAACCGTATTAACAAAACCATGCCGGAATGTACCGGCAAAGAAATTCTGACCGAGCTTTGCCATCATCTGGGTATTGAAGAGCAGTTAGATGAGATTATAGCCAACACCAAAATACGCATTGCGCTTATGCCTTATATTACTGCCCAGTTTATGCCCAGAGCAGCGGGCGACAGACCCAGAGTAGTGCCTGACGGCTGCACCAATTTAGGCCTAGTGGGACAATTTGTAGAAACTCGCAATGACATAATATTCACCATGGAAGCCTCCATTCGCACCGCCCGTATTGGTGTGTATAAGCTGCTGAATATTCCCAAACAGGTGCCGGATATAAGCCCCACCCAATACGATATTCGCAACATCATAAAAGGTGCCAGAGCGCTCAATAGCAATAAGCCTTTTATTGGCGAGCGTATGTTGCATCGCTTACTCGACAAAACCTACTTTGCCCACATACTGCCGCCGCTGCCCGAACCGGAGGAGAAAAAGCAAACGCACTTTGAAGAAGAGCTAAGGGAACTGCTGGGTAAAGGCGGTGACTTAATACATAAATTTTCAAGCTGGGTTAACTCGCTGAGGGAGAATTTTTCGAGCAAAGATAAATAGCGGGTTAGGTTTTGTTTTTTGCACAAAAAAGCCGCTCGAATGAGCGGCTTCTTATATGGAATTGGTGGAGCTGTTTATAAAAGCCTTTTGTAAACAACCGATCGATCAGGAATACAAAAGGTTTAAGGAATGCGAGCGATAACTTTTATTTCAAAGTCAAAACCGGCTAACCAATTCACGCCTACTGCTGTCCAATTCGGGTAAGGAGGTGAGCTAAACATTTTTTGTTTTACTTTCATGATGGTATCGAACTGATTCTCCGGATCGGTATGAAAAGTTGTTACATCCACTAAATCATCTAGTGTGCAGCCCGCGGCGTTTAATGTCGCCTGCAGGTTTTCAAAAGCCAGTTCAACCTGACGTTCAAATTCAGGCTCAGGGCTACCGTTTTCACGACTTCCTACTTGTCCGGATACAAATAACAGATCGCCCGAGCGAATAGCTGCTGAGTAGCCGTGTTCTTCATAAAGTTTATGCCTGTTGGCAGGGAAAACTGCTTCGCGCTGGTTCATATTTCTTACCTCATTGAGTTAACAGTAGCTAATAGCCGCTAAAACTAGCTATCAGAACACCACAAATGGCAGCGATTTAGGTACAAAGCGTTACTAGATCACGTTAATATACGCCGTGTATGTAAACTACAATTATACGCATCGTATGTCAATTTAATATACAGAGCGTATATGAAAGTAAGGATAAACAATTGAACCAGCGCACAAAGACAATGGCAGAAAACCGTGCAAAGATTATTTCAGCAGCAAGAAAAGCCTTTGCTGAGAAAGGCTACACGTCGGCCTCGATGGATGAATTAACTGCTGAAGTCGGTTTAACAAGAGGAGCCTTGTATCACAACTTTGGTGACAAACGCGGACTTCTCGCTGCAGTTGTAGAGCAAATTGACACAGAAATGGCACTACGTGCGAAAGAAATTGGCTCACAGGCCGAGAATGTATGGGAAGGACTGCTTGCAGAAGGTGAAGCTTATATACGCATGGCACTTGATCCTGAAGTGCAACGTATTGTATTGCTTGATGGGCCGGCGGTGCTGGGAGACCCTTCACAATGGCCTAGCCAGAGCAATTGCCTCGAAGCGACCAGACAAACCGTAAGGGAACTGGTAGCTCAAGGCGTTATGAAGCAAGTTGACACGGAGGCAGCTGCCAGACTACTTAATGGCTCTGCACTCAATGCAGCCCTATGGATTGCTGCCAGCTCTACCCCTCAGGAGGTCACCCCAAAAGCAATCGAAGCATTTCGACTATTAGCGTCAGGACTAAAGAGATTGAGTCCTGACTTCTTTTAGCTATAAACGTCGCGCAACCCAGGCTCGTACAAGGCAGGCTTGATAAGTCTGGACTGCCAGTTCAAAGCCTCCTCTATGTATGAGATGTTTTATCTCTTCAGGAGGAAGAATTGCAACATCCTTTAACCAGGCAGAATGTATCTTATCTACCGTGTCAGATGACACATTTGAGCCATGTAGCATTTTGGCCCATAAATTAATTAGAGTACTGTATTCATTTGAGCCAACCATTTCTGATAAATCTGAACTGACTAAAATGCCACCGGGCTTTAAGCTTTTGGCAATTGACTGAAAAAAGGACACGCGATCCTCTTTATCCAAAAAGAACTGAGAGACCATGAGGCAAGTAGCTCCATCGCATGGTTCTAACCCTGAAAGCGAGTCCAGATAGCCTTCATGGAACACGCACCGTGAACTGAACCCTTCCTGCTCTGCTCGTTTTCGACAAATATCGAGCATTCCACCGGAAGGCTCCACCGCAATAAATCGCCAGTTAGGAAACCTTTTAGCCAGATAAGATATTTCAGTCCCGACCCCAGACCCCACACAGAGTATCCTCGCATTGTCAGGTAACCCAGAAAAAACCCATTGAAGTTGAAAGTAGATCCCTTCGTATACGGGAGCGAGTTTCATTTGTCGCTCTTCGTAACCAGTCGCTTGCTGATCAAAAGCTTCTTTAAGTTCGTCTTGATTCACACACCCTCCAGCCAACTCTTAATATCATGTAATATTTAAAGTATCATGAAGAATAGCATCAAGTATGTAACAATAAAAGTTACAAAATAGAACATAAAATAGATTCGAGAAAATATTGTGAGAAAAGACAGTCAGTTATCCCGAGCCCTGCATATATTAATACACCTTGGGCAGAAGCCTCATCCAGTAACATCCGAAACTATTTCAAAAATGCTGAAGACGAACCCGGTTGTAGTTCGGCGAATGATGGGAAGACTTCGTGAAAATGGGTATGTAACCTCAGTAAAAGGACATAACGGCGGATGGTCACTATCCCGATCATTGAGGGAGATAACGCTACTCGACATACACAAGGCTTTGGGTGACAAGAACCTATTTACTATTGGCTTTACTGAACCTGATTCCAAATGTTTGATAGAAAAAGCGGTTAACACACAGCTTGAGCAAACAATGAAAGATGCAGAAGCAGTGTTACTTGATAAGTTTGCAAAGGTTACTCTTAACGATTTAAATATCTCGGATTCAGAAAGCTAGAGGCTACTTTCAGCCAAGTGAAAGTAGCCAACCAAGCTTGATCTACTTTTAAAAAATTATAATTTCAGATTCTTGTCCAGAAACTGTTTTATAACGGGAATAATGACAGAGTGATGTGTTTCAAGCGCGAAGTGCCCAGTATCATACAGGTGGATTTCGGCATCAGGAATATCCCGTTTCCAGGCTTTAGCACCCTCTTGTAAGAAAAACGGGTCATTTTTCCCCCAGACAGCAAGAAGTGGTGGCTGATGCTTTCTAAAGTACGCCTGATATTCTGGGTATTGCTCTACATTAGAAGCATAGTCGAGCAGCAAATCGAGTTGAATATCCGCCATGCCAGGTTTAGATATGTGAAAACCTTCAAGTGTGTATCCATCCGGAGAAACCTTACTTAAGTCAGATACCCCTTCTTCATATTGCCACTTAATGGACTCGGGTGTAGGGAAATCGCTCAAAGCCTCCCGGTTCTCCTGCGTTGGGTTATTCCAATATTTTTTTATTGGTTTCCACCCATCAGCGAGGCCCTCTTCGTATGCATTACCGTTTTGAGAAACAATAGCAGTGATTTTTTCTGGATTATCAACAGCCAGCCTCCAGCCAACAGGTGCTCCATAATCATGCACTGCTAAAGCAAATTTCGTTAACTCCTTTTGCTCAATGAACTTTTCTACGGTTTCAGTTAAATTTGCAAATGTGTAACTGTATTCATCATCACCCGATACCTCTGTAAAGCCAAAGGCTGGTAAATCTAGTGCTACTACATGGTAATCATCGGCAAGCGCGTCTATAACGTCACGCCACATAAATGACGAAGCTGCAAACCCATGAAGCATCAATACTGTGGGATCATTTTCGTTACCCGCTTCGCGATAAAAGACTCTCACGTTATCTACCTGCTCATACTTAAAGGCTACCTCACTGGGTACTTTTACAACCTCACCGCCGGAAGCTCCGGCGGTTAAACTTGCAGCTAAAACTGTTGCAGGAATGGACTTCTTATTCATAAAACCTCCGTAACCATTAAAATACCACTTTGAAGGTTACGCAATGAAGTGATAACCTGTCAAATATAATTTTAAAGGTTACTATTCCGAGGTAGTTATTTATGGAGTCAGAGCAGTTTATATTTGTGGCTAACAATTTAGCTCTGGATTTTGTAAACACTGAGGTTGGGGTCGGCGAGCAATATTCAGACAAACTTGAAAGCGCAGAAAACGTACTTGAATGGCTTCATGCCGCTAGCCTCATCAGCGCAAAGCAGCCTGAAGCTTTACCTAATTTGTTACCTCTGGCGAAAGAGCTTCGCGCTGAAATGAACCAGACAATAGCTCACGCTAAAAAAGGAATAGGTTATGAAACGAAGTGCGCCAACTCTATTCTGAAAAAGGGGTCACCCTACCCACAGATAGCCTGGCAGGAAAATGAGAAAAAGTTTGTCATTAACTACCACCACGCAACACTCACGGTCGAAGCACTTTTGCAGCCAGTAGCTCATGCGTTTCTTCATTTGCTAACTGAGTTGGATTTCAGTTTAGTTAAACAGTGCGAGGCAGATGATTGCGTACTGATGTTTCATGACCAAACCAAGTCTCACAGACGGCGGTGGTGCAGCATGGCATTGTGTGGAAATCGCATGAAAGCGGCTGCTCATAGAAAAAGAAACCGAAGCGAAAATAAAAAACGCGAGTACTAGTGACATTAGTATGGCACGAAATAAAATTCGCGCTTCAGTTTAGTTTGCTTAAAAATTAAGGTATCTAGGGGTACGGATTTCAATCCTTAGCCCTGGATACACAACAACCCTAAGTTGTTCGTTAATTAAAGTACATTTTTACGCACGCTGATGAATTGTAATAATGCCCCTATTGCCGCGATGAGCGCAGCACCAGCAGGTAACGACCATATCGGCGGATTGAATGTTAAAGCCAGACCACCTACCGCAGCTCCGATAGCACTTCCTAGATACAAAGCTGATTCATTGAGGGCAACAGCGAGATTACCATCACCTTGTGATCCCCTAACGTGGAGCAACTGATTATTCTGTGGCACCTGCAAAGCCCAGCCGACAGCTCCCCAGATCAAGATTGGAACCATTGCCAACCATACACTCCAGAATGCAATTAACGGTAACACCGCTAGAGACAGAGCAAGGGTTAACATAATAAATAGAGTCATCCGAGGCCCTTTAATACGATCAGCCATGGGCCCTACCAGAAAACTTCCAGCAACACCACCGATACCCCACACCCAAAGAAAAGGAGTAATTGATTCCACCCCGCCGTACTCCGGAGCCGACATTAGAGGAACTAAAAAGGTGTACATTCCGAGACTGGCTATAGCTGCAAGTAATGATACGGACAGAATAACGGTTACCTGACCATCGACCAACACAGAAAGTTTCCGACGCAAAGGGATAAATTCAGCTCCGGATAAAACTGGCAGGCGCCAAAAAAGTCCAGTAAGCGAAATTCCCCCCAACAGTGTTACCAACCAAAATGCGGATGACCAACCTAATTGCTCTGCGAGAATAAGCCCGATAGGAACACCCAGAACGGTTCCCGCAGCCATCCCTCCCATAATCACCGCTATAGCTTTACCCCGTCCGGCAGGCGACAATGTTGCTGCGGCTGAAATCCCTACAGCAAGGTAAACACCCGAGCCAACTCCTGCTAACGCCCTAAATATAAGCAGCCACAAAAAGTCAGTCGACAATGCACTGGCGGCGTTCGAGATTACAAACAAGCCAAGGGCCGCCAATAGCCCATTTCGCTGTCGGTTCCCGGGCAATAAAGCAACAACAACTGGCGAGCCTATCCCGTAAGCGAGAGTGAAAGCTGTTACAAGCTGTGCAGCGACACCAGTAGATACACTAAACGCCTGCTCAATCATTGGAATAAGTCCCGCTGTAACGTAGGAAGCCATACCAAGCGCAAAAGCGCCTAATGCAATTAAGTAAACAGTGGGCGACACTGAGGATGTACTTTTGAAACTCATGGTAGATTCTCCGGTGAAGAAAAATGAGCATTCTACGAGCCGGTTTAAAGTGTTACAATTTAACTATTTATACTATTACTAAAAGCAACAGGAATGTGATGAGTAAACTAGAACGCAAGCGTCACGAACTTGCTACTTTCCTAAAATCACGGAGGGAGCGCCTATCTCCAACGCAAGTCGGTCTTCCCTGTGGAGGCCGTCGACGTACACCAGGGTTGCGGCGCGAAGAAGTTGCAGCGCTCTCGGGCGTAGGGCTGACTTGGTATACATGGCTTGAACAAGGGCGCGATATTAGTGCCTCCTCCTCTTTTCTCGATAATCTGGCACGAGCACTAAAACTGGATGCCGCTGAACGCAGGCACCTATTTTTGCTAGCCCATGGCCGACTACCGCCAGAACCGGGCAAGACCTTTTGTGAAGTTCCGCCTTTGATATTGAGGCTGATGAGAGATCTCTCACCTCACGCAGCCTATGTGCTCAACCTAAGATGGGACGTACTGGCCTTCAACAAGCAGGCGGATCTGCTTTTTGGCTTCAATCGTCACCCTCCGGGGCAACGCAACCTACTCTGGATGCTGTTCACGGATACCGTTCTCCGCGAGCGACTAGTAGATTGGGACAGTCAAGCCGTTCAAATGTTATCCAGCTTCAGACGCGATTACGCTCACGCAACGCAAGAAGCAGATATTCAGGCTCTGGTTACCAATTTACAAAAGGCTTCTCCTGACTTCAGCCAATGGTGGAATCGCCACGATGTCGACGCCCCATGTCAGGGCGTCAGGGATATGAAAATAGAAAATGAAACCGTGTCATTCGAGCACACTTCGATGACTGTCGATGCTGATCGCCATTTGCGATTGGTTGTTTATGCGCGGGGCTCGGCACAAGGAATAGCAATCAACGACCAGTTCTCCGCAACCTCTTGAGCTGTTGAGGCCTTAGTCGCTCGAAGATTTCTAGGATAGTCGATATCTTTGGCCTCCATGGCTTTAGTCGCATGAAACTGGCCATTCGCGGCGCGAAGTATCCATCCACCTTCATAGCATTCCTTGGATGCTAGATACGCGACCCCTGGCGCCACATCGGCTGGGCGTAGTTCGTCAGGTTCTCCCTCTATACCCCACATACGTGTTTTGGCGACTGGAGAAACCGCATTAACGATAATGCCGTCCTTTTCACCTTCAGAAGCAAGGACATTCATCAGCCCCACTACAGCCATTTTGGCCGCTGCGTATGACGCAAGGCCATTCTGAACGTATTGCGGATAGAGAGCCCGGCAAGAGGTCGTCACAACGATCCGACCATATCCTGCGCCTTTCATTGAGGGCCACGCCGTCTGTGCGAGCCATAGAGGAGCCTTGGCCGAAATAGCCATCATATGATCAAAAGAACTTTCCTCTATCAACTCAATATTTTCATAAGCAACCCAACCCGCGTTATGGATCAAAGCATCTAGTCGTCCGCCAATTTTCAAAGCGTCCTTACAAAGTTTATGGCAGCCTTCACGCGATCCTATTTCTCCGAGGAGTGCTTGTGCATTCAACCCTTCCAATCTCAGCTTTTCTGCCGCAGCCTCTGCGACATTTGGATCAGCTCCATTGCCGTCGGAGTCGGCCCCGATATCCTGGATCAGAACCATCGCACCAAGCTGAGCGATGGTTCTGGCATAAGAGAAACCAAGCCCTTGGCCAGCTCCGGTTATTAATACTACTTGATCATTGAAATCTACCATCTCGTTCCCTTCGTTCACGAATGTGATTGAGGAAATAGAATAAAATTGATCTAACGATATAAAAAATACTATTTTTAATTACAGATAATATATTTAGAGTATTAAAAATATGATGTTCAAATGAATCTTCGTGAGGACAAGAATGGCGATAAGTACCAGAACACGGATTACTTTACGTGCAATGGAGCAATTTATTGCAGTAGCAGAAGAATTACACTTTCACCGTGCTGCAGAACGACTGAATATGTCACAGCCTCCTCTTACCAGTGCTATACGTAAGCTGGAGGATGATATTGGTGTTACATTGATTGAGCGAGGGAAACGCGTACTTGGATTAACTCCTGCGGGAAAGAACTTTATTGATGAAGCACGTGAAACTCTTAGGCAAGCAGAACAAGTCGTCACGGCCACACAAGATGCAGCTGCCGGACGAACAGGTTTAGTGCGTCTGGGTTATGTGGGAAGCTCACTTTATGGGAGATTACCTGATGTCATTCGTGATTTTCGGCAGAGTCATCCGGACGTACGTCTTGAGCTGAAAGAGGCAACTACCGCAGCGCAGGTCGCAGCACTACGCAATAACGCATTAGATGTTGGCATTTTGATTCCACCTCTTGTGAATGCTGAAGATATTGAACAGATACCATTTGACTCCGATCGCTTGTGCTTAGCTATTCCGAAAGAGCATCCCCTCAATAAACGGTCAAATTTGACACTGACTGACCTTTCAGAAGAGCCTTTCATATTATGGCCAATGGTTGAGGGGCGCGGCTTTCATTTACAGGTTATTCGACTATGTGCAAACGTTGGTTTTGTGCCGACGGTTACTCAGGAGGCTCACGGGATGCACGCGGTACTGTCGTTAGTGTCTGTTGGAGCAGGAGTATCCGTGGTCCCTCAAAGTATGAGTGGCTTTCGAGGAGACCAGATAAGCTATCATCCATTAACGGGTTCTGAACCCGAATTCGATTTGACCCTAAGTCACCGCCACTTATCGCCATCAGCAAAGGCATTCGTCCGCTCTATTGGAGTAAGAAGCGTACGTTCAGGGCAACCTTAATGCGGCTAAGGAAGCCCGGAAGATAGTGGAAGGTACTTTGGAAGATTAAGGGGTTATGCCTAAATCAGAACCAACGCTATCACTCTTCAACAATGAGTCCGTAGTTGAAAGACTAAGTTCTGATGCAAGACATTCTGCCCGGTCTTTTGCGTTGGCTACCGACACACGGTGTCTATCATCACCAAACTCTTGGTATTCAGAGACTATTTCATACATTGTATCCACGCCTAAATATTTGCTCAGTGTTCGTAGGTGTGGTGCCAGGTGACCAGAACCTTCTCTTACTCCTCCCTTTTCAAAACCAAACTCGCCGCTGGAAGTCACTGTTATCAATGTCTTACCTGAAAGTATAGGCTGCAAAGGAAAATCCCCTCGTGAAAGATCAAAATCAAAGGTTTTGTTTATCCGCACAATTTGATCAAACCAAGCTTTTAGCTGCGCCGGCATTCCGTAGTTATACATGGGTGATGAAATTACGATAACGTCGGCTGCTGACACTTCATCTATCAGTTTATCTGATAACGCCAGTCTCTCTTTCTGCTCTGGAGTCCTTTTATCATCGGGGGTAAACACCGCACCAACCCAATCCTGATTAATAAAATCCGGCGGGTTCACTCCAACATCACGATAAATATACTCATCTTGAGGCCGATGCTGTTTCCATGTCTCAATAAATCGTAGAGCGATACTCTTCGATATAGAATTGTGGTCTGGATTCGTGTTGCTTACGGCTCTCACGCTTGAATCTATATGTAATAACGTGCTCATGTTCATTACCTTAGTTGCTGAATAACAGGAGCTATTTTGTGAGTCTGAGCAGAGTAAGACAAACGAGAAAAATACATTTATAGATGAATTTAACTCATCTATACTATTTACTAAGTTGATTACTGGCCAGGGGATAACATTGCAGGTTTCGCTACAAGCACTTAAAGCCTTTGAAGCGGCAGCCCGTCGGGGAAGTTTCAAGTTGGCTGCAGAAGAGCTTTCGCTGACACCAACAGCCATCTCTCACCACATTAGCAATCTGGAAGGTCGGTTAAATGTAAACTTGTTTCACCGACAAGGAAGGCGAATAGCGTTAACCGGGGCTGGTAGAAGATTAGCTGAAGCGACCTCTGACGGATTCCGGAAAATTGAAAATTCTCTGGAAGAGCTGCTAACCGCCGGCAATACAGTTAGAGTAACAACAACATCATCATTAGCTGCTATGGTGCTTATTCCTTCGCAGAATGAATTTGAGCAAATCAACCCTGGTATTTCTGTCGAAATATCTACCGGTGAGTCGGTCGACAATCAGTCCTACATTATTCCAATTCGTTTTGGTGATTCTACAGCCATTGAGCCGTCAGATGTCATTAAATCCGAATCCTTCAATGTTTTCGGTGCTTCTGGAATGAAGCCCCCTTCCTGGTCAAATGAGCCCATTACCCTTTTTACCACTGAATGGAAAAATAAAGCGTTACCAGACTCGCCTTTAGAGGCCTGGTTAGCAATGAATGGACTGGAAGGGTCGAATATTAAACTCAAAAAATTTGACCAGGAGCTGTTCGGGATCCAGCAGGCTATGGCAGAAAATGGACTGGTATTCTGCTCTACGACGCTTACAAAACGGTTGCTAAACGCTAACCTTCTCCAGCAATTTAAAACCCAGCCGGTAGAATCTGATTTGTGCTATTACGTACCAAATAAAAGAAGCTTCGAAACCAGAAGTGCCGTTCCGTTTTTAGATTGGATTGAGGGGCTTTTAAGCCCTTAACCCATAATGCAAAGGAGCACGTAGCAATAAAAAACGACAGAAACGACACGAAAATTATTCAGAAACTTAACTGTGTGGAATTTTATATGACTCTCGGCAACTCCAATTCGCTCGCTGAGAACTCAGTTGATATACTGAAAAACTAATCCGATAAATCTAAAACGTGGACGCTACTCAAAATGAATAGCTTTGTGGTCATCGCAACATTTTTTACCGCATTAACAGCAGCCATTTCATGCGCGGTAGCCTGGCGCCAGCATGCATGGAATAAAAGAAACTACTTAGCAAGTGTGAAACCCTATTTATCAGACTTCCTTGATGAAAAAACAAACCCGCTAATATTTTCCTACACGCTTACCAATAAAGGGTTGGGCCCTGCTTTAATTCAAAGCTTCGAGATGACTTGGGATGGAAAAGCCATAACGATGAAAGAGCTTCAATCCAAACTAGAGGAAAAGCTCGGTAAAAGATTCGGCGTACAAGTTGGTGAGTTTTCTGAACACTTTGCTATAGCAGCAAATGAGAGCTTTTTAGTAATCAGTTTCTGGCAGTTAGAAGATGACAAAAATCTACAATTTTTGGTCTCGCCGGATAGCATAAAAGAAGTAAGACAAGATTTGCTCAAGTTCTGCCGCTTAAAAGTTAGCTATAAGTCTTTCCTATCAAATGAAGTACAAGTCTTTGAAACAACTTTGCTTGAAAGCCTGGCTGACGAAGTGAAGAAAAACAGTGCCGCATAAATAATGTCAGTGCCGATCCATACATTTTTCATCACAACACGGAATGTTTATGTTCTCACTAATAGTAAATGGCCAGGATAAAACCCGACAAATAGCTGATTGGAAAATATTTAAAGGTTCAGAGGGACAGTTCGTTCTTAAGTGCATCTTTCGCTCTGATAAAGCCTTCTTTCGTTCTCTAGAAGAATGTGAGATCACTCCTACTGAAGAAGTCAAAGACAAGCTTCTTATAACAAAGAATGGCTCCAAAGTAAGTACTATCGAGAGTGCGTTAATCTACGCTAATAAATATGCCATTGTTCACTACCCTGGCTCATCAGAGCCATATCTAATGAAGATGGACGCTATCGAATTTACTGATACGGCCAACATCAAAAACGGCACCGTCTTTAATTATTTTACCTCAGTAACCAATGCTCGAATGAACCTAGCTCCCTCGGGAGAAGAGCGGGATATTGCCGAGAACATAGCTAAGCAACTAGAAAAAATAGAACCTTATCCAGAAACTGCTCTATTCTCTTATTGCACAGGAAAAAGTCAACAAAGGGCCAAGCCGAACGGTCTAGTATACCCGTTCGGAATTAACTTAAGTCAGCAACAAGCTGTCCAGCAGGCTTTTTGCTCTCAAGTCAGTATTATTGAGGGGCCGCCTGGTACAGGGAAAACACAAACAATACTAAATATTCTCGCTAATATCGCTTTACGAGGGGAAAAGGCAGCCATTCTTTCCAATAACAATCCTGCAGTAGAGAACGTTTACGAAAAGTTAGAAAAAAGTAGTTTAGGTTACTTAGCTGCCAAATTAGGTAGTGTTCAGAATCGAAAAGACTTCTTCGCAAGTTTACCTATGAAGCCAAAGGAAAAACCTAACCAGGCTAAGCCACTTGAAGATATAACAAGCCAAATACAACGACTAGAGCAGCTTCTCAGCGCTCAAAATGAAGCATCTAAGCTACGAAGCCAAATCAGTGAATTAAAAATCGAGCGCAAACGTTTGTTAGGTTGGCAGGACAAAAGTATTCATAAGCCGATAATGCAACCGAACAAATATAAGCTGTCTCCACAAAAAATAACGGACTTTATCGCTTACCTTACCGATATTTCTGAAAAGCGCATTACGCTATGGAATCGGCTCGAACTATGGCTACATTTCCGTATTCTCAGAACCAAACTCTTTAATACATGGGAGAAGCGAAAAAGCGTCATTCATGCGCTTCAGCTTCTTTATTACGACTACGCCTTACAAGAGAAAACAGCAGCATTAAAAACGCAAGAAGAAATACTTGAGCAGAGTAACTTTAAGGTTTTGCTCGAAACAGTTACTAATTCCTCAATGGCGTACCTGAAAAGCTCACTATTTGATCAAGTATCATCCCATGAAGACTTTGATTCAGAAAATTACCGTCAAAATTTTCATCAATTTTTGCAGCGTTTTCCTATAATGGGTAGCAGTACTCATTCGATTATAAACTCTCTCGATCAAGGAACGATCCTAGATTTTGCCATCATCGATGAAGCTTCTCAGCAAGATATTATTCCTGGGATACTAGCTTTAGGATGCGCGAGAAACGTGATCATTGTAGGTGACCGAAAACAGCTTCCACATATTCCTAATCAGACGGGAATACTACCGCCAAGTGACATGTATGACTGTGAAAAACACAGCTTGCTTGAATCTTTTACTCGAGTGTTCAGCGGATCCATTCCAATAACTTTGCTTAAAGAGCATTATCGGTGTCACCCTAAGATCATTCAGTTCTGTAACCAACAGTTCTATAATAATGAACTCATTCCAATGAGGGACGACACCGCTAAAAATCCTCTGGAGCTTATCGTCACAGCTAAAGGCAATCACGCACGAGGTTACTCTAACAAAAGAGAGTTAGAATCACTCATTAAAGTTCAGACTGAAAATGAAGGAGCGGGATGGGACGAAAGGAATAGTAAAGGGTTCATAGCACCATACAATGCACAAGTTAACCTATCTCGCTCTCACTTACCGACAGACTTTGTTAGAAAGACAACGCATAAATTTCAAGGACGCGAGTGTGATGAGATTGTGTTTTCGACCGTCTTAGATAAAAAGCTAAGCAATCAAAGTGAACGTAAGATTACGTTCGTCGACAACCCTAACCTTGTCAACGTTGCCGTTTCTCGTGCTAAAGAGAAGTTTACTCTAGTCACTGGCGACAATGTTTTTACTGCTGGTAACAGCAGTATCGCCGCATTAGTTCGTTATATGGAGTATTACGGTGATCAATCAAGTATATATCACGCGCCTGTTATTTCTTCCTTCGATTTACTGTATGACGAGTACGATCGGTCACTAGAAAAGCTAAGAACAAAATTAAGACCTGAAGACTCACAGTACAAGTCAGAACAAATCGTTGCTCAAGAACTGCGTCAGTTGTTATCCGACGAAAAGTATAGAGAGTTTACGTTTCATGCTGAGGTTGCGCTCATCCAGTTAGTCTCTCCCAACTTAGAGGACCTGACTCAAGCCGAGCTCACATTCATGAGGAATCTATCGAGATGTGACTTCGTTTTCTATTACAGAGTTGGCAAGCAACCATTAGCTGTTATTGAGGTTGATGGTGGACACCATAACACTCCGGAGCAAAAGCGCCGAGACGCGCTTAAAAATAGTATTTTAGAGAAAGCTGGACTCCCCCTACTTCGTTTGAATACAGATGAAGCCCATGTCTCTAGAAATATAAGCTCTTTTCTTGATACTTTAAGGCAAGCCTGTGATAAGCCGAACGATCTCGAACTCACCGGCTAAGTCAGTTAATATCCATACTCTATTCTGAATAGCGGACGAAAAGCATGTCTAAAAGTTTAAATCCCGAAAAAGCGCTCATATGGCGGATTATCCACCGAGATAATCTCGAGTGGATTCTTCAGCACGGGGTTTACGCTTCAAGCAGTGAATATAAGTCTGATGACTGGGTAAGTATAGGCAGTGAAGAGCTCATTGATAAGCGGTCGAAGAAAGAGGTCCCAATTGCGCCAGGAGGAATGCTAAGTGATTATGTTCCCTTCTATTTCACTCCTTTTTCGCCGATGCTTTACAACATAAAAACAGGGCGAGGTGGTGTAGTCCAACGCAACAATGATGAAATCATCATACTCGTTTCAAGTCTGTACGACGTTAATGAGGCTGGTTTAAACTACGTTTATACAGACAGCCATGCATACTCAGCACTAGCTAATTACTACTCCGATCTGAACAGCATTAGAACGATCGACTGGGACGGGTTCTACCCAGATTTTACGGACACATCCAAAACGAGGCATAATATGCCCATAAGGAGTGTTCATGACCAAACGAAAAAAGTACAGCCCAGAGTTTAAACGTGAAGCCGTAGCGTTGACAAAACAGCCCGGTGTAAGTTGTCGCCAGGTGGCTATAGAAATCGGTATTAACCCCAATTTGCTCAGCCGTTGGCGGCGTGAAGCCGAGCCATCCTCTAAAGAAGCTTTCAAAGGCTCAGGTAACCCCCGCGACGAAGAAATGGCGCGGCTTAAACGCGAGAATGCCCGACTTAAAAAGGAACGGGATTTTTTGCGAGAAGCGGCAACGTTCTTCGCAAAAGAGTCGTCCTGAGATATCAGGCGATAGAGCGTTGCCGCGATAAATTTCCGATACGCTTAATGTGTCGATGCCTGCAAGTGTCACCCAGCGGATATTACGCCTGGGCAGTACGACCGGCCAGTGCCCGTGATGTGGAAAATCAGCGCATTCTGACCCGCATTAAGGAGATCCACGAGGACAGTGGTGGTGTCATTGGCGCACCACGTATGCATGAAGATCTGTCTATTGAAGGTGAACGACTGAGTCTGAATCGGGTTGCCCGCTTAATGGCCGTCAATGGCGTTCAGGGCTGGCCTCGTAAGAAAGGACGAGGCCGAAAGCGACAGGCCGCTAGGCCCGAAGGTCTTAAAAATCATCTGGCACGTGACTTCACAGCGGCAGAGCCTGAAACTAAATGGGTCACCGATATTACCGAGGTGACAACCACCGAAGGCAAGTTGTTTCTGTGCGTTGTGCTAGACTTGTACAGCAAGCTGATAGTGGGCTGGTCCATGCATCACCGTCAGGATCGGTACATGGTCATTCGCGCAGTGGAAATGGCCGTCTGGCAACGAACAAGTAGTCAGCCTGTGATTTTACATTCGGATCGCGGCGCTCAATTTACCAGCGGTGATTATCAGCGTGCTCTCAAATTTAATAACCTGATCAGCAGCATGAGCGCAGTCGGTCATTGCAGCGACAACGCTGCCTGTGAAGGATTTTTTGGGATACTGAAGCGTGAAAGAGTGAATTACCGCCGCTATCGAACAAGAGATGAAGCACGTTCAGACATCTTTGATTATATTGAACGGTTTCATAATCCAAGAATGCGTCGTAGACTGGCAAAACAAGATCAGCAGTTTAGTGCGATTTTAAACCGTCCGTAATAACGGGGTAGAACCCGACCTCATCCAACGGCGTGACTTTAAACGTGACTTCAATGACTTAGGCAAGCTCGATAGATACCAGGCAGAGGCTTTAATCCACCGTCACTTCCCTATTACACTTTTAAAAGGTATTGTGTGTTATGACGAAAAAGTAAAACAATTTATCGAACAAAAAGTCGGTAACTACGGTCAAAATATAAAAGTCATAAACCGCCCAGATTGGTACTTTTGATGCTCAATTATAAGACAGGCAATTTATTAGAATCTGAAGCTGAAGCCCTTGTTAATACCGTAAATACCGTCGGTGTTATGGGTAAAGGGATCGCTTTGATGTTTAAAGAAAGGTTTCCTGCAAATATGGAAGCCTATTCTCAGGCCTGTAAAGAGAATAAAGTGAAGACAGGCAAAATGTTCGTTACTCACACCAACGAACTGGTCAACCCTCAATGGATCGTGAACTTTCCGACAAAGCAACATTGGCGTGCCAAATCAAAAATAGAATGGATTGAAGAAGGGTTAAAAGATTTAAGAGCTTTCATTATTGATAATAACATTCGCTCAATTGCTATCCCTCCTCTAGGAGCAGGCAATGGTGGCTTAGACTGGGATAACGTTCTTCCCCTGATACAAAAGCATCTGGGCGATATGACTGACATCGATATTCAAATTTATCAGCCTACGCAGCAGTACCAAAACGTCAGCAAACAATCTGGAGTTGAGCAACTAACAGCTGCTCGAGCAATGATTGCAGAGCTGATAAGACGTTACTGGGTATTAGGTAATGAATGTACCCTACTTGAGGTGCAAAAGCTTGCATGGTTCCTGCAACGAGCCATACAGCAAGAAGGGAAAGAGAGCCCACTTAGACTGACCTTTCAGCCCAGAAATTACGGACCCTATGCCAGTGACTTAACGCACTTATTAAATCGATTAGATGGCAGCTATTTACAGTCGGACAAGCGTATTCCCGACGCAAAAGCGACAGATGTGATTGCCTTTAATGATAATAAGCGGGAAACCGTTGCAGCTTTCCTACAAGCCGAAGCAACTGAGTTTCAATATGCATTGGACAAAGCGACAGAAATTATTGAAGGGTTCGAATCTCCCTTTGGACTCGAGCTGCTCGCGACAGTTGACTGGCTGATGACTGAGGGGAACGTAAATCCAGACGCGGATAGTGTAATAGAAGCATTAACCTATTGGCCTGCTGGTGCTAAATGGGCGCAGCGCAAACTAAATATGTTTGATAAAAAGGCCATCTCAATTGCTATCACCGCATTAATGAGAAAGCTGCACTAACAAGCCCAAGTAGCTTGCCCAATCGAACTGGTATTACCCTGACTACCCATACTCGATGAGAGTGCGACCCAAACTGTCGCACCATTCCTCCAAACTTGAACCCGTGACATCAATGCTATCCGTGGCATAATGACTGCAAATGAGCGATAACAATAACGCTTAGTATCAGTTGTACGGGGACGTTAATAACAATGACAACGATTAGCCAGGACAGCATCAACAAAGCACTCTGGAACGCTTGTGACACCTTTCGTGGTACAGTCAGTGCCGACACCTATAAAGACTTCATTCTGACCACTCTCTTCCTAAAATACATCTCGGATGTATGGCAGGACCATTACGACCAATATGCAGAAGAGTATGGTGATGAGCCACAGTTCATCATTGAAATGATGAAAAACGAGCGCTTCGTGTTACCGCGTGATGCCGAACTAGGAGAGTGTAAAGGACAGGTTGGATCAGATGGCTGGACGGATTTTTAATGGATAGGCTGAATAAATTTAAATAAGGTGTCGATTAATGGCAAAGATCGGTCGCAATGAACCCTGCCCCTGCGGCAGCGGTAAAAAATATAAGCGATGTTGCATGAGTGGTGTTGGTAAACAACAAGCTGACTTTGTTGATAGCATCGAGCAGATGTTGGCGATGAATCCTGATCTTTCGATGGACGAGCTGAATATTATCGCCGAGCACCAATCCAATAAAATTAATACCACACCTCACAAAGACTTCTGCGGCCTGGCTCCTGGGCAAGTTAATAACTGGCTTTATGCCCCTTTTCCCGAGTTAGAAGGCATCACGATAAATACGCCATCTGATTTAAGCACCAGTCCGGTAATGCGTTATTTAAAACTGATGCTGGAGACAGCATTAGCTAACGGTGGGCAGATTAAGGCGACCGCCAAGGGGAATCTCCCGGCGGCGCTAGTGAAAGAAGCCAGCGCATTTTTACCCGAATTTGCTGTTGCTCCATTCGAGCGGGCCATCAGCATTAGTGAATTTGCAGGCGCCAATGAAGACAAGTTTAACGCACTGCATTACTGCCGTGTTCTTGCTAAAATCGCGGGGATTTTTAAGCTAAAAAGTAATAAGTTCCACGTCTCTGCCTGGGCTAAACACCAATACCAGCGAGCTGGCCTGGAATCGTTTTTCCCCATCATGCTAGAAACAGCCGTTTACAAATACAATTGGGGTTATTTTGACCTTTGGGAAAATGAAATTCCTTTACAGCACTTCTGGCTATTCATGCTGTGGCGACTTCAGCATCATAAGTCACACGAACGGTTGGTGGATGAGATGATTCAGGCATTTCCTGATTTGCTCAATGAACTCTACGAGGAAGAATACATGTCGGACAGAGACAAACTTGCCGTTTTGATTGAATCACGCTTTATTCATCGCTTTCTGCAATTCTTTGGATTTGTCATGGTTGACCCTAGGCGCGTTATTGATGGTAAACGAGTGGCGGCCCAGGTGACCTGTTTACGGTCAATGCACGAGACGTTTAACTTCAGGATTGAATAAAATTAGATTGTCGTTAACCGCCTACTGGTAAAGTAGGTTTGTGATTTGTTGAGATAGTCGATAATCTGAGAACCTTGGTGAGCGTAAGGATCAGAAGCCACACATGATTGAGATAAAAGAAATTATCAGGCCCTTAGAGCAAGGCAGCACTCAGCCCTTTTTATGTGTCGCCGATGATGGCAAAAAATACGTTGTTAAAGGACAACGAGGAGGCACAAGACTCTCTCGGCGAAGATGATGCGTTTGCTTCCGAATTTATCGATGGTCTTCAAGAAGTCAACTATCAACTAATGATGAACTTTGGACAGGAAGTAGCTGCAAACTTATTTATATTCGATCTTTGGGTCCGTAACGGCGATCGTACTTTGTCAATGAAGGGCGGCAACCCAAATGTATTCTATCAACCTGCCGAGCAGCGCTTTTGGGCTTTAGATCATAACTTGGCATTTGATGATAGCTTCGAATTTTACGACTTTACTAAAGATCACCTCGGCAGAGACGCCTGGATACAACAGCGGGATTTATTATCGCGACAACTTTATCAAGATCGCGCGAGTAACTGTCTTCGACAGCTTGATGAAATATTCTCGCTGGTACCAGATGAGTGGGATCTAACAGATGACTTTATGGAACAGATTCGGTTAACATTAGGTCTAATAAACCATGACAACTTCTGGGAGCGGATATAATGAATACGTTATGCATGTATGCCACTGTGCGTTTTATGCCGTTCGCTGAAACCCAAGAGTTTGCTAATGTTGGTGTGGTCGTTTGTGCCCCCGATACCGGTAAAATTAAGTTTAAACTTGCACGTAAGCGTTTTGGTCGTGTTAATCAATTCTTTGAAGACCTCGATGGCAAGTTGTTCGGCAGCACATTACAACTTTTAGAGGCCGAACTTAATCGCCTAAAAGAATTCGCCATAGACAAGCCAGGAAAAGCTACCGCTGCGTTATTTCAGGAGCTGACCCGGCACCGAGAAGGCGTGATCTCTTTTGGGGGAGTTAGCACTGCAGTAGTTAATAACATTGACGATAAGCTCATCGAATTGTACGAGCATTATGTCGAAAGAAGCTTCCTTAGCGAAAAGTATCGCGAGAGCATAATAGAACAAAACATTCGTCAACTGTTGAAACGTGAAAATGTAAAAGACTTTAAGGCTCAAGTGCTCGAAACAAAGCTCAGTGAATTCAAGCTGCCATTCGTTAAAAAAAGTGCTAACAGTACAAAAGTCATTCGGCCTCTTGCGTTTGAACAAAAAACGCCATTAGCAGCCTACGAACATGCAGCTCAGTGGATAGATAGACTCACACGCCTACAACATGAACAGATAGTGTTGCCTCACAACATGATGCTGGCAGTAGAAAAGCCAACAGACAAAGGGTTTGAAGAAGCGTACTTTGAAGCCGTTAACATCGCTTCTCAAAGAGAGATAATTGTCGCTAACGCCAATGATTCTCCAGAAATTTTGAGTTTTGCTAATAACACGTGATTCACCCGGTTTACTCTGACAAGACAAACTCATTCATGAGCGTTCAAATCAAAAAATAGGGGCTATAAGCCCCTATAGCTCGAGTTCAGCAAAGGCCCTATCAGCATCCTCTTGAGTAATGCCAATATAGCGCAGCGCCAGCAACCTCAGATGGCCGAACCATAATCAGCAGTTGCCATTTAATTAATGGTCTTGTAACCATACTAAGGCGAGCATTACCTTCGAAAAGATATCTAACTACAGACTAATTTAGCTGCCAGTAAAACATCCGAGCTTCTTTATTAAGCGCTGTTACGGTAATAGCTTCGTCACAAGCTTTGCCAGCGGCGCCGTAGCAAACGTGCAACGGTAACAAGTGTTCTTCGCGCGGATGACAAAACTCGGCAAATGGTGCTTGTTGCCAATGGCTGAGCTTATCGGCGCGCTCTTCTTCATTTAGCGTTTCACTGCTGCATACTTGCTCTAACCAGTTTTGAAATTCTGCGTTTTTACTATCTGCTTTTGCGTCTTCCGGGGAGAAAAATGCCTTCATATTGTGAAATGAAAAACCGGATCCCAAAATTAACAGGTTGTCATAATCTAGGTTAGCCAGGGCTTTTCCCAATTTCATGTGAGCATTAGCATCAAGCGTATTCATCAAAGACAGCTGCACGCAGGGAATATCGGCTTGCGGAAACATAATTTTAAGAGGCACAAAAAGTCCGTGGTCAAAACCACGCTCCGACTCCCCCACCGACTCGATACCCGCCGCCGTTATTGCGCCCAGTAGTTCCTTAGCCAGATCCGGCTCGCCAGGTGCCGGATAAGTGATTTGGTAAGATTCCGGTGGAAAGCCGTAATAATCATAAATGAGTTCCGGTTTCTCACCCGTGGTTACATGCGGTATATCAGTTTCCCAATGAGCGCTAACGACAAGAATGGCATCGGGTTTAGGCATCCGTGCGGCCACACCTTGAAGCACTTTATTCAGGCTCTCATGAGTTTTGTCGCCTAATAGTGGCATAGGGCCGCCACCGTGGGCGATATATAATGCCTGTCTCATCTATCACTCCTCATTTATCCGGTTTACTTCTTAGGATAGAGTCTACACCTGACGTGCAACTTTATGGGGTCACTTCAGAATGAGCGGCTTTTTATATGGAATTGGTGGATCTGGCGGGCGTTGAACCCACAAACCTTCTATATTTATCAAATATATGTGCCATTAATTGACAACCACTTTAAATTTCAGCATTGTTAACGCAACAACTATTAACTTTAAAAGTTTATATGTCAAGCTTTGAGCGTTTGGAAGAAATAAAAACTGAAAAATACTATCGAAAACTACAAAAAAAAGACGTAGACGGTCGTATAGCAAATAATAATCGATATCTAATAAACCAAGAGGATCAGTTAGGTTTTGATAGTATAGATGGTGAAATCAACTTAAAATTTAGAGAACGTCGATTTGTAGCAGAGATAATTATCACAGCAAAAGAATTGACCAGTGACTCTCTATCAGTTGTCTCAAAGCTTGCAGGTGAACCTCAATACAAAAAATACGAAGTTAATGAATCAAAAGCAGGAATATTTTGCGATATTTTTTCTTCTTGCGATGAAATACAAATTCGCCTAAAAGACGAAACTCTCATTGAGTCCATAACAATTTATTACTACGAAGAATCTGATTTCTCAGGTATTTTATCTGATATTAGTGATATCCGAGAGGTTATAAGCGAAATTAATAATAAAAAAGAAAAACACAATGAGTTAATAAAAGACAATGACATATTACTACGTCAAATTGAAGAATTAGAAACTCACGTGGCCGAAGTCCGTGGAGAGGTTAAAACTTTTGAAATAGAGCGTGAAAGAGCCGAAGAGCGGTTCAATAAGCTCTTAGATCAAACCCAAACTAAAAATGAAATTATTCAAAAACAGAATGCAGAGTTATCCAGGTTAGACAAGTCAGTCAAAGGCAAGAATCTTGAGCTTAAAAGTTTAAATCGCGAAATCGGTAACTATAACGACACAGTTAAAGGCTATAGAAGTCATAGCAGAAATATAAACTATTTTTATTACTTTGCTATTATTGTATGTTTGATTTTGCTTTGGTGTTCAGTAGATGTGATTATTGAACAAGCCCTGTCATTTTCTGGTAAAGAATTTGATGATCTCGATGACGCGTTGAACTTCTTAGTAGCAAAATTCCCGGTCACTGCCGCCATGGTAACTGTCTCGTTTGTTTTGCTAAGTCTTGCGAAGTATTGCATCAACATTATAAATAATATTAATAACCAATCCTTAGAGCTAACTAAGTTTTCGGTGCTTGCAAAGCATGTAGTAGATCAAACGAATGATGAAGCTAGTAAAGATTTTTCAGTAGAAGAAATTAACAAACAAAAAGCGATGGTCATCGGTGAGTTAATGGCTGAAAAATGGAAGTCAGAATTTTCATTGCAAACAAGCAAAAAAGCTCAAAAAGACGATAGCAGTCCTGAAACTTAGTTAATCCATCGTCCATACCTTAGTACGAGCATATTCCAGTTAGAATGCCCTAACTGGTTCGCTACCCACATATAATTGTAGCCGTTCGAAAGCATAAACGAAGCATAAGAATGCCGACAATGAGACTGTAAAAGATTTTGTGTAAATGACTGATTGCACTGTTAAATCCAATCCTAGTTCATGATCTCGAATTGCGCCATGGCCGGTTTCCAGTTGCGTATGGGCATCGTCCACTTTTTCGAGGCCTGATGCAAGGCCAAGTACAACACATTCATGACGGCTTCGTCATTCGGGAATGACCGCCGCGTCTTGGTGATTTTGCGCAGTGACGCGTTTAGCGACTCAATGGCATTGGTGGTGTAAATAGCTTTTCGGATTTCTACCGGGTACTCAAAGAACACGCTCAGCCGCTTCCAGTTTGCACGCCATGAACGGCTGATGGTCGGATGCTCTTCATCCCACTTTTCTGCAAACAGCTCGAGAGCCTGCTCGGCTTCAGCCCGTGTTGCTGCGCCATAAATCAATTTGAGGTCAGCTGCGATGGTCTTGCGTTGTTTCCAGTTTACGTAGCGTAGCGAGTGGCAAATTTGATGCACAATGCACAGTTGCACCTGAGTTTTTGGGTAAACCGCTTCAATGGCTTCCGGGAAGCCCTTCAGGCCATCGCAACAGGCGATAAAGATGTCATCGACACCGTGGTTTTTAAGCTCGTTCATCACGGATAACCAGAACTTAGCGCCTTCAGATTGTGCCACCCACAGGCCGAGGAGCCCTTTTCACCGTCGGTGTTAATGCCAAGCGCCAGGTAGACCGACTTATTTTGAACAACGCCGGAGTCACGGCTACGAACCACCAGACAATAGAGGTAAACGACCGGGTAAAGCTTTGTCAGTGGTCGATGTTGCCAGACCTTTACTTCGTCCATGACGGCGTTGGTCACCTGGGAAATAATGAATCGCCACTGATTTGCTAGACACCTCATAGCTATAGATAATGGCATAAAAGAGGTGCTTATGAGTAACAACCGATACCCTGAAGAATTTAAAATCGAAGCTGTCCGGCAAATTACCGATAAAGGTTATTCTGTTGCTGACGTTTCAAGACGGCTCGATGTTTCCGTTCATAGTTTATATGCCTGGGTTAAGAAGTACGGTCCAGAAGCAGAAAAACACGCAGCTCAAACCGAAGAGCAGGCTGAACTAAAACGTTTAAGAAAAGAGTTACAGCGTGTCACTGAAGAGCGTGACATATTAAAAAAAGCCGCGGCGTACTTCGCGAAGCAGTCCGACTAAGGTACGCCTTTATTAAACATCACAAGGACTGTTGGCCGATACGTAAGTTATGCCGCTTACTGGACGTCCACCCGAGTGGTTATTATGCGTGGCTCAAAGAGCCTTGCTCGCGTCGACAAAAGCGCGATGCTCGTCAGACGGGTCTTATTAAGCAATTCTGGCTGGAATCTGGTGGCGTCTACGGTTATCGAAAAATCCACAGCGACCTGCGCGAATATGGTGAGCGGATTGGTATCAATCGAGTTCACCGGTTGATGAAACTAAGCCAGCTTAAGGCTCAGGTTGGTTATCGTAAGCCTCGCCACCGTGGTGGTGTCTCTCATATCGTTACGCCTAATAGATTAAACCGGGTGTTTAATACTGAGCAGCCTAACCAGGCCTGGGTAACCGATGTCACCTACATTAAAACCCATGAAGGCTGGCTCTACTTAGCGGTGGTTGTTGATCTGTTCTCGCGACGAGTGATCGGCTGGTCAATGCAGCAACGAATGACAAAAGAGTTAGTTCTTGATGCGCTACTCATGGCGATATGGCGACGAAAGCCTAAACAGAAAGTCGTGGTGCACTCCGACCAAGGAAGCCAATATACAAGCCATGACTGGAGCTCATTCCTAAAGAGCAATAATCTGGAAGGCAGCATGAGTCGCCGTGGAAATTGTCATGATAACGCTGTTGCTGAGAGCTTTTTCCAGCTACTTAAACGAGAGCGTATTAAGCGGAAAATATATTCAAACCGAGCTGAAGCTCGTCGAGATGTGTTTGACTATATTGAGATGTTTTACAACTCGAAACGCCGGCACAGTTCCAATGATCAGTTATCGCCGGTAGAGTATGAAAAACGTTTTGAAAAAACGGCTACTGAGTGTCTAGTGAACTAGTGGCGATTCACAAGAATCTATCGTCCAGTAATTCTTCCATATCAGATAAAGTCGCTCTATGAAGAACGCGCTCACTACCGAAGTAGAGCTTCACGTAGTTACCAAACGCTTCCACACGCTCTATGGATGCAACAGCAACAAAACGGATTTCACCGGGGCGCGTTTTAACAGCAATAATGTTTCGTTTCATGCTAGCCATAGTTAGTCCCTCTCCATGACCAAATCCGCATCAATGCTGTTACCACCAGCCAGCTGAATCGATGTTCGCCCCTTAATTGAGTAATCGTTGTAGATAGCGAATAGCAATGTCGAACTGAGACCAATGGCTATAATCGCAGTGACTAGTGTCCCTGTAGATAACGTCCCAATAATACCTGAGCCCCACCCCAACGGATTCCAGAAGTTGGTGGCAAAGACTCCTGCTGAGCCGACAGCTAACGCAAAAGCACCGGATGATGCTGACTTTAATGTTTTCACGTCATCAGCCAACGAGGCACTTTTTACGGCTATCGTTTTGTCTTGCCTTTCGATAGCTCGCTCGAGCTCTGACTTGGTGTATACGACCGTTACATTCGACATACATGTTCTCCTAATTGACAGTTAATTAACTGCAGCCGTAACTGCCATTAGGTGATATAGGTTTTAATTTCGCTTGGTTGTTACTCTAGGTATACGAAACAAAAAATAGGGGCACTCAGCCCCTATAGCTCTAATTCAGCAAAGTCACGGTCAACATCCTCCTGAGTAATGCCAATATAACGCAGCGTCACAGCCTCAGAGCTATGTCGCAACATCTTCATCACCCTAGCGATATCATTTGTATTCTTGTAAAGGTGATAGCCTCGGGTCTTTCGCATTGAATGAGTTCCAAGTTTAATGCCAACCTCCTCCCCTATCGCCGCGAACGCCCGCGAAACGTAACGGCGGCTAATCGGGGCCTCGTCCAAACCTTTGGACCATTGGTTCCGGTAAGACTGAAACAGGTAGATATGCTCGGGATGCTCTTCTTTAATGCGACCAATAATAGACCGTGCTTTGTCGTTCAATTTAATAGTCGCTTGTTTTGACGTCTTTCCCTCAACCAAGGTCAGACGCTCATCGTGTATATTTTCAAACTTGATGGATAGCAGATCCGAGATCCGTAACGCCAGGTTTAAGCCAACATCCCAAACATCAGCAATTTGCTGACCATAAGTTCGTTTGAGAAGGTAGCTAATCAGCTTCACGGTATCCAGATCTTTAACCGCTTGTACTTCGGCCATGATCGAGTTCCTTTTTTGCTGTAAAACGTGATTTTGAGTACTTAAGAGGGTATAAAGGGGGAAATAGCCCGTTTTTAGTGGGTTTGCTTGTTCCCGTTATTGCAATTTGGGAACATTAGCAATTGAGGCTCACTCGGCATAATATATATTTAAGAATATTACACATCAGTATTACCTGAACGACACAACTCTAAGCACTGAGTCGCCAAAAACTTCTTACCTTCCTCATCGATATAGCAATAAAAAAGCACGCCCAAGTCGGGGCGTGCTTTGCAATTAGCTAAGGCCTCCACTTAGGCTTTTGCAGTTCCATTGAAGCGCTGCACTAAGTAGTAAAGCGCTGGCAGCACCACCAAAGTCAATAATGTCGACGAGACAATGCCGCCGATTACCACAGTAGCCAGTGGTCGCTGTACCTCAGCGCCGACACCGGTATTAAGTGCCATAGGGACAAAGCCCAGGCTAGCTACGAGAGCAGTCATCAGTACAGGTCTTAACCGCTGTTGCGCGCCTTCAAACACCGCATCTTTCAATGGCAGTCCGTCGCGCAGCAGTTGCCGTATGAATGTCAGCATGACCACGCCGTTCAAAACCGCCACGCCCGACAGTGCAATGAAGCCGACTGCAGCGGAAATTGATAGCGGCATATCACGCAGCGCTAATGCGAATATCCCGCCGGTCAGCCCTAAGGGAACGCCTGTGAATATGACGAGTGCACTGCTCAGCGAATTAAACGCACTGTATAGCAGGCCAATAATTAATAGCAGCGCTAATGGCACAACCAAACTCAACCGTTGGGAAGCTGATTGCAGCTGTTCAAAGGTACCGTCGTAGTTAACCCAATAACCTGCTGGCAAATCAACCTCAGTCGTTAGCGCATCCTGAACATCTGCCACAAAAGAGCCCAAATCACGATCTTCAACATTCGCACTCACAATAACATTGCGTTTGCTGCTTTCTCGGTTAATTTGGTTCGGTCCACTTTCCAAACTCAATTCGGCGACCTCTCCCAACGGCACATAGCGCAGCTCAGGGTTGCCGGCAGGCAGATCAATAGGCAGTGATTTAAGCTGTTCAATGCTCTTACGCCATTCTTTGTCGAGACGTACCATTAGCTTGAAGCGTTTATCCCCCTCGTAAATAATCCCTGACTGAACTCCACCAACCGCAGCTTGAACTGCTCGCTGTACATCAGCGACTGTTAGGCCTAATAACGCTAAATGATCACGCTTAGGTATCACTGAGAGTGTCGATAAACCCGTCATTTGTTCAACCCGAACATCAGCAGCGCCATTAACGGTGCGAATGACTGCGGCGGCTGAGTCGCCTAACCGTTTAAGCGTTTGCAAGTCATCGCCATAAATACGAACCCCCAAGTCAGCTCGAACGCCTGCAATAAGTTCGTTAAACCGCATTTCAATCGGTTGAATGAACTCGTACTTATTACCGGGAAGCTCTTGCACAGCAGTTCGTATTTCAGCAACCAGTTGCTCTTTGGTTTTTTCTGGGTTTAGCCAGTCCTCACGCTCCTTTAAAATAATAATGGTATCAGCGACGCTCGGTGGCATAGGGTCGGTCGCAACATCCGGGGTACCAATTTTTGAGAATACCAGTTTAACTTCGTCAAAGCGTGACACCACAGACTCGACATCTTTTTGCATTGCTATAGATTGCTGCAAGCCAGTCCCCGGAATGCGCAAGGCTTGCATGGCAATATCGCCTTCATCAAGCTGTGGCAAAAACTCAGTTCCCATGCGACTCGCCTGAAACATTGATACCGCAAACAGCCCAAAGCCAAGCAAAATAATGACAACTGGAAGCTTCAGTGTTTGCCGTAAAACCGGCTGATACACTTTGCGGGCGGCTCGCATTATTCGGTTTTCACCGTGCTTAATATTGCCACGGACAAATATTGCAATAGCAGCGGGTACAAAGGTAACGCTGAAAATCAGAGCCCCTAAAAGCGCGGCTACGACAGTAAACGCCATGGGATGAAACATTTTGCCTTCAACACCACTTAACGCAAATATGGGCAAGTACACCAGCATAATGATAAGCACACCAAATACCGCAGGGTTAAATACCTCACGAGTACTATGGGTTACTTCAATTAAGCGCTCTTTAGTGGTAAGTACCCGGCCTAAGCGTTGCTGTGCAATTCCAAGCCGTCGCAAAGCGTTTTCAACCACAATGACCGCACCATCGACGATAATACCAAAATCAATTGCGCCCAGGCTCATTAAATTACCAGACACCTTGTTGGCGACCATGCCGCTTACCGCAAACAGCATACTCAAGGGAATAACGCACGCCGTAATCAGTGCTGCACGGACATTTCCAAGCAGAATGAAAAGCACCACAATAACCAGCACCGCACCTTCAAACAGGTTTTTCTCGACCGTTGCAATAGTTTTATCAACGAGAGAAGTACGGTTATACACCGTTTCAATCACCACCCCGTCTGGCAAGCTTCGTTGCACCTCCTCAATTTTATTGGCGACATTCTGTGCAACGATGCGACTGTTTTCGCCAATAAGCATCATGGCCGTGCCCAATACCACCTCGCTCTCGCCCGAGGTTGAAGCGCCAGTGCGTAATTGTTCTCCCAGTTTGACCTCAGCCACGTCACTCACGCGCACCGGTGCATCATCACGTTTTGTCACGACCACATCACGAATATCGTCAAGTGTCTTAAGCTGTCCAGGCGAACGCACCAACCATTGCTCACCATTTTTCTCGATATAACCGGCACCAGCGTTTCTATTGTTAAGATCCAATGCTGCCAAAAGGTCCTGCATGGTCACTTTATAGGCCAGCATACGACCGGGGATGGGAGCCACCTGGTATTGCTTTTCATAACCCCCCACACTATTAATCTCGGTAACACCGGGCACCTTGACCAGTTGCGGCTTAATGATCCAATCCTGGATGGTACGCAACTGCTCGGGCGTATACGCCTCGCCATCGGCATTGGTAGCCCCCTCTTTCGCGCGTACTACATAATTAACAATTTCACCAAGGCCGGAGGCTATTGGCCCCATCGTCGGCTCGATACCGTCGGGTACTCCTCCCCTTACCTTTTGCAATCGCTCACTGATTTGCTGTCTAGCCCAGTAAATATCGGTGCCCTCTTCAAACACCACGGTAACTTGCGACAACCCATAGCGTGAGATCGAGCGGGTGTAGTCCAGCTTTGGTAAACCTGCCATCGCGGTTTCCACCGGATAAGAAATACGTTGTTCGGTTTCTAATGGCGAATAGCCTGGCGCTTCTGAATTTATCTGTACCTGAACATTGGTAATATCCGGCACAGCATCGATGGGTAGCTTTAATGTGCTATAAACGCCCGCAGCTGCTACTAACAAGGTTGCGGCAAGCACCAGCCATCGACGATCAACCGCAAAGCGAATGAGTGCATCTATCATTGTTTACTCTCCCTAATGGCTTTGGCCTGCGCCTTGTTTTAGAATGTCAGCCTTTATCAAGTAGCTGTTTTCAACGACATAACTTTCGCCATTCTCAATACCCGATAACACCTCGGTGTATTCACCGTCAGTTCGGCCTAACTCAACTTCCCTGGCTTCGAAACGATTACCCTCTTTAATAAAAACAACGGGGTTATCTTCTAAACGTTGAACAGCATCATTGTTTATCGCCAAGCTCGCGTTAAAGCTGTCTGTAACGACATCCGCTTTTACGTGCATTCCCGGTCGCCAATGCCCCGACTGATTGGGCAACTCGATAAGTGCGCGTGCAATATGTCCGCCAGTCATTTGTGGCGAGATATAAGACACAGTTCCTTCGACGGTTTTATGATGATGCAAGTCGTACACATAGGTCGTTTGCTCTTCTTCTAACGACTCAATGTTCTCCGGGAACGCTGAAAGCTCTACCCAGACCGATGATGGATCCAGGACTTCAAATAATGGCTTTTGCTCAACCACTTCACCAACATTGGTAAAACGTGCAGTTACCTCTCCGCTAATTGGGCTGATGACTTCAAATGCCGTGCCTGTCGTAACATTCTCAACAACAGCCAGAGTTTGCCCGGCTTTTATGTCATCGCCGATATTGGCCTTTAGTGACGTAACAATACCTTTGTACTTCGCTCCGATATGCACAATATTGTTATTATTGGGGGCTATTACACCGAAAATTGTTTGCTTTACTCGAATGCTTTGAGCGCTCGCTGTTGCCAACGTTAATTTCGCGTTTTCTATTGCTGCATCACTTAAATTGGTATGGGGTGCTTCATGCTCTTCGTGTTTTTTCTCATAAGCCAATACGGGCAGTGAAAAACTGGCAATGCAGATAATTGTAATCAATGTGTTGAGTTTCATTGTTGTACTCCTAAAAACGGCTGTCCGGTCATGCGCTCTAATTCGATGATGTCGCTGTAAATCGCATGTTGACGGGAGATTTTTTCATACTCGAGTTTTGCTAACTCTGTTTGCGCGTCTAACACTTGCAACAAAGAGTGCGTTCCGCGTGCGTAACCCTGTTGAGTTTGTGCGAGTAACTGTTCAGATAGCGGCATCAGTCGCTGGTTTATCTTTTGCAGATAACTTTGGTGAGTTTGCAAACTGTGCACTAGCGATAAAGCCAGTGATTTTAGTTGCTGCCGAACCTGTTTTTGCTGCGCCAGGATAGACTGATGCAGTAATCGGCTTTGTTTTATGCGACCGACGTTAGGGTCAGTGAACTGCAATGGCATCGATGCCTGGACGATTAAACCTACATCATCGAACTCATTATTGTAGCGAGCCCCGACACCAACGGTAATATCCGACTTTGAGTCCGCTGCTAACGCTCTGGCTTGCGCTTGTAGAAGTTGCTCAGAGTCCAGTAAACGCAAATACTCCGGCGCCCGATTAACAGCCGATAACACGTTGGCTTTTTCCGGGAGGCTTAGCGGAAAAGTAAAGTCTCCAGAGACGCGCGTAAAATTGAGCTCGCCTGCCCACATTGAAGCCAGTTCAGCTTGTTGCTTTTTCAGTTTACCGTTCAACTCGTCAGAGAAAGCGTATTGGCGCTCTAACTGTAATTTAATGCGAATAACCTCGGATTTAGGCACCGCGCCAGCTTCTACACGCTCCTGTGCCACTTTTATCAGTCGCTCAGTTCGCTGAATTTGACGCTCGCTGGTATGCGCGACTTGCTGAAGTTTTAAAATGTCATAGAAACGCTGTGTGGTTTCTGCCAAAACCTCAATTTGACGATACTCAAACTCTGCTCGCTGAGCTTTCTCTTTTTCGGTTGCAGCTTTAACTCGTAACTGCCGTTTGTCCCCTAACTCTATGAGCTGAGAAAAGGATACGGTCAATTGTGAGTTACTGATACCTTCTAGCCGTCCTGAGCCGGCAAAGTTTTCTATTTCCGCAGATACCCTTGGGTTCGCTGAAAACTCAGCCTGCTCTATCAGTGCTCCTGCAGCTCGTATTTTATAATCATACTCCAGTAACTCAGGGTTATTCTTGATCGTTTTTTGTAACGCTTCTTTCAGCTTTAAATCTGTCGTCGCAGCCGTCGCCACAGGCACTAGCGCACCTAAGCAAAAGGCTGCCACGAAGTATAAATACTTCATGTTGCTTCTCCATTAACTTATAGGTTTTAAAAAGTCTAAGTTAACGGTTACGCGTTTGGTGGAGGTACAGGGGGTTGGTGAGTCAGGCTTTGGTCAAAACCTACCGAGTTTGAGTTGGGTGCCAAAATAACAGGCACGGCTGAAATTAAGAGGTTATAACCAGTAATGCAACTAATATGAGGTTGTGTTTGTTGTTTACTATCATATATTGATTTATTTAAGTCTTGATTTTCACGCTCAATTTCTAAGACTAAGTCATACGCAACTCCTGCACTCTTTATTGAAGACTGACTGAAAGTACCAGCCACAGGAGCACAGGCAAAAGAGCTATGAATGAGCACAGTCAGTATTAAAAACCAAGATATTTTCATTCAATTACCCTACTCAATATAAATTCCTAATCCATCCAAAATAAGCTCGGCCATATTAATTATTATACTTACTATTTACTTAGAACCCGGTAGATTCGGTATCATTGAGACCTGCAAGTTGCTTAACAGTAATAGGATAACTCCTAGGGTAATTGCAATATCGGCAATATTAAAAACTGGCAATTGCCACGTTTGCCAACCTAGATGAAGGGAGTCGACAACATAGCCACGAAACAGTCGGTCAATGAGGTTCCCAACCGCCCCCCCAAGAATCAGCCCGTAACTAATGCCATCCCGTTTACTTACTTTATTAAAGATCAACCTCGTTAAAGCCACAGACATTAGCAGAGCAACCCCAATAAAAAAATAGCGCTGCCAACCTCCACCATTTGAAAGCAGGCCAAATGCCGCACCAGTGTTCCAAGTGTGTACCCAATTGAAAAAAGGGGTCAATGAAATCGAATCACCGTAAGCTATTGATTGCTGCGTCTGCCACTTGATCACTTGGTCAAAGACTACAGTTAAACCAGAAATTAACAGAGAAATATAGGGCGAAAATCCTTTATCAACGCAGGACATTCAGTTCCCCTTCAGTGCAAAAATGCGTCTTGACCCGTTAAGCACGATTAAACCTGCTATGCTACCTATAATAAGATCTGGGTAATTCGACCCGGTCAACGCAACGAGGATGCCAGCGATGATTACGCCAAGGTTAATCACTACATCATTAGCTGAAAAAATCCAACTTGCTTTCATATGCGCACCACCTCCTCTATGTTTGGAGATAAGTAGAAGACAGATGGTATTGCCAATCAACGCGACAAATGCAATCCCCATCATCGCAAGTGACTCAGGTTCACTCCCGAATACGAAGCGTCTCACAACTTCTGCAAGTACACCCAGAGCCAAAACCAGTTGTAGTACGCCAGCTAGGTGCGCAGCACGTATTTGCATATTAACACTACGCGCTACGGCATAAAGAGAAAGCCCGTAAACTGCCGCATCGGCAAAATTATCTAAAGATTCCCCAATCAAACCAGCAGACTGCCAAAGCAGTCCGGCAGTCATTTCCACCAAGAACAGAAGAGTATTGATGGTGAGCAACCAACACAAGGTGCGGGACTCCTGCTTATCCGAACTTGCCGAAAACTCCTCAGCTTTGATTGCCTCGGAGTCCGCAGCAGTGTCTCTTTCAAGCGAGGCACCCAAACCTAGAGTCTCTAATTTAGAAGTAATAAAGGCTGTCTCACCATCATGTAATACCTTCAGCCGACGGTTTGACAAGTCGAAGGATAATGAATGAATTTCCTCAAACCCATTCAGGCCAAGCGAATCATTCGTTCTTCTGATGGGCAATCCATTTTTGCTACAGAGTAAACGATGAGCCGTTTACCTGACTCTTCGTAGGCATTTTTTGAGTCGCCATTTGTTCGAACCGTATCAAAGGAACTAGCCATCGTATTACTTACCTTAAATATATAGTTTCACAATTAAAAACTATAAAGTTACTATAAGGTCAAGAAATTACTTAACTAGATAGGAAATTTTCTTATGCGTATTGGTCAACTAGCAGACTTATTAGGAATTCAAACCCAGACAATAAGGTTCTATGAAAAAAAGGGTTTGTTACCTTTACCAGCTCGTAGTTATAACGGATATCGAGTATACACTGAAAAACATTACAAAAGACTTAAGTTTGTATGTAGCTGCAGAGCTATAGGCCTTTCATTATCTGAAACCCGCAGATTACAAGATTATCAAGACAATCCACATCAACCTTGCTCAGCCGTTAATACCCTGATTGATGAACACATAATGCACATACGCTCTCAAATTACTTCTTTGCAAGATCTTGAGAAGCAACTCACTTCAATTAGAACAAGTTGTACTGGCCAAAGCAAAGTTATTGCGTGTACAGTTCTTAATAAAATTGATGAAATAGAATCTGTTAGTTGTAACCGAGACGTCTAAATTTCCGGAGGTTACACAACGTACTTACACAATTTTTTAAGGTTGTCCAGCGGAGCTTCGTTAGGCTACTGAGTGTCTAGTGAACTAGTGGCGATTCAGAATGCACTAGTTGAGAACTATTTTTAATTAATGTACCGTTAAGCTGCTTATTTAGAACCGTAGGTAATGATGCTTAGACTCGGATTTTTAATACTGGTGCTTGTTGCTGTTCTGACTCAAATCAGTCAGGCGGTTGCTGATGTGCATCAATCTCACCAGTCCTCTTCTGAGCAACACCTCAATTTTGAGCATGACGAATCCCACATCGATAAGCGCAATCTCCCTAAAAGTGGCGAAATCAGCTTTGACTGCCATCATTGCTGTCACTGCCATGGTTCATTTCATTTATATGCCATGAAGGCTGAAAAAACTCTCGCGTTACCACGAATGGGCACAATACGTCTTGGGTATACTGAGTTTTACACTAACCTTCTATCATCGCCGCTGTTCCGGCCTCCTATCTCCTCATAACTGCCTAATAAGCTGCTTTAGCAGCGCAAGAAAATCATTATTTTACGCAGTAATATGACTGAGGAGTCTATCTATGGGTCCGTTTTCGACACATAGCAAACGCTTGTTTATTGCCGTTAGTCTGGCAATAAGTTCAAGCTACGCCAATGCACAACAGTTGCCCGATCAATGGCAAAAAACTGTGCAGCAACACCCCAGTGTTGAAGCCGCTCAACAGCAGGCTGAAGCGCTGATCCAACAGGGCAAACAATTAAATCAGCCTTTGTACAACCCTAGCTTATCGTCACGCTTAGAGCGTGAGGGTGACATCAATAATTACACTGTTGGCCTAAGCCAAACGCTGGACTGGAGCACTCGCAATGAAGCAAGAGCCAGTCAGAGTGACGCCATGACGGCTATGGCAGTGAGTATTTATCGCCAGTCGGCGACATCGCATGCTAAAACTCTGTTGAATGCCTATGTGCAATGGCTGGATGCAAAACAGCGTTACGCACTGGCCGAGCAACAAGAGAAAATCGTTAAACAGGCGATAAGCTTGGTTGCCGAACGACGTAAAGCCGGTGACTTAGGTGCCGTCGACGAACAACTGACGGTACTCGCACTAAGTCGGCAACTGCAACAAACGGCAGCGGCTTATCAACAACTGCAATCCGCTGAAGCAGAGTTAAACGCTCTGCTAACAACGTCTGATGTCGGTCAACTCTCCATTAATGAGGAGCTATTTAACGTTGAACCTGCGTTAACGACTCGTTGGCAACAACATCCAGCGTTAAAAGCCGCTTACCTGCAATGGCAATTAAAGCGCGCCGATGTCGACTGGAAACGCTCGTTAACCACCGCCAACCCAACCATAGGCGTCGAAGCGGGCGAGAGCGATAACGAAACAGTAGTTGGCTTATCATTCAGCATTCCACTACAGATTCGCAATAACTACAGCGATGCGGTACGCGCAGCCAATAGCGAAGCTGTTGCTGAAGAAAAACGTTTGATTGCACTAAGGCAACAATGGCAAGCAGCACTGAAATCATCTCTTAACAATTATCGTTTTGTGAAAAAACAGTGGCAAAGCTGGCAAAAAGACTTTCAATCTCGGCAGGATGAGTCGATGCAGGTGATTGAGCAGTCCTGGCTCGCCGGTGACCTATCCACCACAGACTACCTCACCGCTGTGCAACAGCAGCTCGATAGCCAATTTGCAGGGATAGCGCTGCAAACACAATATCGGTTGGCCGCCATTGAATGGTTGTACCGTTCGGGCGAACTCAGTAAAGCGCTGACGTTATCGCCGTTAAGCCAGCCAACAAACGCAGAGATTGGAGAGTAAACGATGTCAGTAAAACCTTTATACGCAGCAATAGCACTTGCGCTGAGCTTTTCGGTTATGGCGCAGGATGAACACGGACACGACGAAAAAGAAGATACCCACAAGGAAAAAGGCAAACACGAGCAAGGTGAACATAAGGAAAGTGCAGGCGTGGAGCTATCCAGCAAGCAGCTGTCCATGGCGGATATCACCACGCGAACCTTGCAAACTCAAGTTATTGAATACCCGGTTTATGCTCCGGGCGAGGTGGTTGCTAACGACTTTAATAGCTATATCGTGAGTCCGCGCATCGATTCGACCGTTCTCAAACGTTTTGTCAGTATTGGCGACCACGTCGAAAAAGGTGAACCACTAGCCACCCTCTTCAGCGCCACCATGGCGGAGGCGCAAAGTCAGTATTTGGTCACACTTAACGAATGGCAACGCGTGCAGTCACTCGGTGAGTCAACGGTTGGTGAAAAACGCTTTGTTGAAGCGAAAAACGCCTTTACCTCAGCGCAAGCGCAACTCAAAGCATTTGGTATGTCAGCCAGTGATATTAAGCGTTTAAGTAAACCTGACTACCCTATCGGCGAATACCAACTGACCTCAGAAATTGGCGGGATTGTGGTTAGCGATAACTTCAAGCAGGGTCAGCCAGTCAATGCCGGTAACCACTTGGTTGAAGTTCTGCAAGAAGAAACCTTGTGGGTGAATGCTCGGCTACCGGGCTCAGCTGACCTTAATGTGCAGTTTGGTGATCCTGTTACAGTGAGTGTCGACAATCAGCGCTTTGCGGCAAAAGTCATTCAGGAAGGCCACACAATAGACCATAAAACCCGCACCCGAACGGTACGACTTGCGGTAAATAACGAAAAGGACCAATTACACCCTGGTTTATTTGCGGATGTTTATTTCTCAGTCAAGTCGGATGGACCGGTGCTTGCAGTTAAGGACTCAGCCTTAATGCGGGCATCTGATGGTGACTGGCAGATATTCATTGAGCACGAACCCGGAAAGTTTGAACCGAAGAAAGTCGAATTGGTTGATGAAAAAGGTCCGTGGAAAGTCATTCGAGGCGTTAAGGAAGGCACAGAGTACGTCGATAACGGCGCGTTTTTCGTTCGCTCTCAAATCGCTAAAGGCGGTTTTGACCCACATAACCACTAACAGGAGGTTGTATGTTTCAGCGCATTATTCAGTTTGCTGTCGCTAATCGCCTGTTATTGGTATTGGCTTTATTCAGCATCAGCATTGCGTCATTTTTTGTTATTCCCAAACTTAATCTGGATGCCTTCCCCGATGTTACCAACGTTCAGGTAACGGTAAATACGGAGGCCCCCGGGTTAGCAGCGACCGAAGTCGAGCAGCTGATTACCTATCCGATAGAGTCGGTGATGTATGCTCTGCCCGACGTCAAAGAGGTTCGGTCAATCTCAAAAACAGGTTTATCGGGCATTACAGTGGTGTTTGACGAGAGTGTCGATATCTACTTTGCCCGGCAACTGGTGTTTGAACGACTGCAGGCGGCAAAGGAGTTGATACCCGAAGGCGTAGGTACACCCGAAATGGGTCCTAACTCCTCCGGCCTAGGCCAGGTTTATCAGTATCTGCTACTTGCCGAACCGGGCTCCGGTGTCAGCAGTATGGAGTTACGCAGTCTAAACGACTATGTGGTTAAACTGCTACTAATGCCCGTTGAGGGAATTACCGAAGTCTTGTCCTTTGGCGGCGAAGTTAAGCAATATCAGGTTAACCTCAATCCCGCTAAGCTGTTGTCTTACGACCTTACCCAGCAAGACGTAATGGGCGCGGTCAACAAGAATAACGGTAACGTTGGTGGTTGGTATATGCCCCGCGGTCAGGAGCAGTTGGTTATTCGCGGCACCGGTTGGTTGGATAGCGGTAAAAAAGGCCTGCAACAAATACGACAAATACCGCTCAAAACCGTTGACGGCGTTTCCGTAACACTGGGCCAGGTTGCCGACGTCGAAATCGGTAGTGAAATTCGCCAGGGGGCGGTCTCAATGTCGCGTAAAGTCGACGGCGAGGTCAACCAGCTGGGCGAAGTGGTATCGGGTATTGTGCTCAAACGCATGGGCTCGAATACCAAAGCCACTATCGACGGTATTAAAAAGCGCATTCCGCTTATTCAGCAAGCATTACCCGAGGGTGTCACCTTTGAGCCGTATTATGATCAGGCCGATTTAATACAAAAAGCCGTATCTACGGTCGCGTATTCACTGCTCATTGCCTTTGTCTTTATTATCGCAGTATTAGCACTGTTTTTGCTCAACATACGCGCTACTTTTTTAGTGTTACTGTCCATTCCCGTTTCTATCGCCATTGCCCTGATGGTAATGTCCGCGATGGGCATGTCAGCTAACCTGATGTCGCTGGGCGGGATTGCTGTTGCCATTGGTATGCTGGTCGACGGCTCCGTGGTGATGGTTGAAAACATCTTTAAGCACTTAAGTCGTCCGGATAGTGAACACCAAGACGACGCCGAGCAACGCACAGAGCACCGCGACCCAGATCCTCAGGCAGCCAAACTCGATAGCCATGGTATCAAGCTGCGAGTTAAGGAAGCGGCGAACGAAGTGGCACGACCGGTATTCTTTGCCGCCATGATTATCTTGGTGGTCTTTATGCCACTGTTTAGTTTTCAGGGTGTTGAAGCTAAATTATTTGAGCCCATGGCTATCAGTATTATGTTGGCCATTATCTCCGCGGTTTTTGTGGCCATCATGGTTGTACCGGCATTAGCCAGTTACTTTTTCAGTCGGGGTATTAAGCCTCGTGAAAATAAACTGCTTAAACCACTAGATAATGGTTATAAAAGACTATTATCGGTGGCGTTACGCAGTAAAAAGGCTGTTATTACCCTGGCCGGTGTGCTGTTTGTCGGCGCTTTGGTGTTAGTGCCTCGTCTCGGCACAGAATTTGCGCCCGAATTGGAAGAAGGCACGATTAATATTCGCGTGACATTAGCCCCCTCCTCTAACCTTGAAACGGCCTTAGAGGTGGCTCCGAAGCTTGAAAAAATCCTGATGTCGTTCCCGGAAACCACCTACGCACTCAGCCGCATTGGACGAGCTGAAGTGGGCGGTGATCCAGAGCCTATCAGCAACATCGAGATATATGTGGGCCTTAAGCCGCAATCCGAATGGACAACGGCATCCGATCGCTACGCCTTACAAGAAAAAATGGAGGCAAAACTAGATGCTCACCCAGGCTTGTTGTTTAATTTTTCACAACCTATTGCAACACGGGTTGATGAACTGCTCTCAGGTGTAAAATCGCAGCTAGCCATCAAACTATTTGGACCCGAGCTTGACGTGTTGGCCCGTAAAGGCCAGGAAATAGAAGGTGCCGTCAAGCAAGTTGACGGGGCGGTTGCTGTAGCGATGGAGCAAATAAAAGGTGAAGCACAACTCGTGGTTTCGCCGAAACGCCAGCAACTCTCACGCTACGGCTTAAATGTCACCGATGTACTGAGCGTTGTCGACAATGGCTTGGGTGGCGCTTCGGCAGGCCAGATCATTCGCGGTAATGAGCGCTATGATATTTACGTGCGGCTGGCCAAGCAATTCCGCGATACGCCGGAGTCTATTCGTTCGTTACGCCTGTTAACTCCCTCAGGGGCCTGGGTAACCTTAGGCGAAGTCGCCCACGTCGCAATTGAATCAGGACCACCGCAAATCCGTCGTGATGACGTACAGCGTCGCGTTGTGATTCAATCGAACGTTCAGGGTCGTGACATGGGTAGCGTGGTTGCCGATATTAGGAAGGCGATTGACGAGAAGGTGGATTTACCAACCGGTTACTCAGTCGACATTGGTGGCCAGTTCGAAAGTCAACAACGAGCACAGGAGCGCTTGTCCATTGTCGTTCCCATATCGCTGGCACTCATCGCCCTGCTGCTTTATTTTGCTTTCGGCACCATGGGTCAAGCCATGTTGATTTTGGTGAATGTACCATTGGCAGTCATCGGCGGTATTGTGGCACTCTATGTGTCAGGACAGTACTTATCGGTGCCCAGCGCCGTGGGTTTCATCACACTGTTTGGTGTGGCGGTACTAAACGGTGTGGTTCTGGTCGAGAGTATTAACCAGAGAATAACCGATGGGCATGCGGTTAATGATGCCGTGTTTGATGGCGCGTGGTCGCGACTACGCCCGGTATTAATGACAGCAATAACCTCAGCGTTAGGACTCATTCCCATGCTGTTTGCAACCGGTGCAGGGGCTGAAATTCAACGCCCACTGGCTACCGTCATTGTTGGTGGTTTGGTATCAGCTACTCTGCTGACATTGGTTATCTTACCCGTGCTCTATCCTTGGTTTTCGAAACAAAAAATTAAGGATCTGAGCCGTTAGGGTTCAATAGCATTTAAGGGGGCGGTTATTGTCGCCCCCTTTTATTAAAAGAGGAACGTATTATGGGACATCACCATAACCATGATCACTCAAAGGACATGCCGTCCAACCGATTAGGTTGGGCATTCCTGCTTAACTTTGTTTTTACCATTATTGAGTTCATTGGTGGTTTTCTTACCAACAGTACCGCCATTTTAGCTGATGCCGTTCATGATCTTGGCGATAGCCTGTCGTTAGGTCTCGCGTGGATACTAAATAAACTTGGCAAAAAACAGGCTAACCAACACTTTACCTACGGTTATAAAAGACTGAATCTTGCCGGTGCATTTATTAATGCCGTTGTGTTAATCGCAGGCTCTGCCTGGGTACTTGTGGAAGCAATTCCCAGACTCTGGAACCCTCAGATGCCCGTCGCTGATGGCATGATTGCTTTAGCCGTCGTTGGCATTACAGTTAATGGATTTGCTGCTTACAAATTGTCAGAGGGCAAAACGTTAAACGAACGCGTTATTAACTGGCACTTGCTGGAGGATGTTCTCGGCTGGGTCGCTGTACTTATCGTTGGTATTGTTTTGCTGTTTGTGGATTGGCCAATTCTCGATCCGCTACTGTCGATTGGTTTTACTCTATTTATTTTAGTGAATGTGCTGCGCAACCTGTGGGCAACGCTGAAACTCTTCATACAAGCAACTCCGGACAAAGAAACCTACAGACAAGTCGCTGACACTTTGCTGGAGCTACCTCATGTTGCTGACCTACACCATCTGCATTTTTGGTCACTAGATGGCGAGGAGCATGTATTAACCGTTCATTTGGTGTTATCTAAAAACCTTGATATCGAGGCCCGTAGCGATTTAAAACAGCGCATCGATGACGTCCTTGCGCCCTATGCTTTAAGCCATACAACGGTAGAACTAGAAGATCCTGATGAAGCCTGTAGGGACAACTGATAATGAGTGCATTATTTTTAATGAAAACATTGGGCTTATTTATTGCCACCGCAATTGCTGAAATTGTCGGATGCTATTTACCCTACCTATGGCTCAAAGAGGGCCATTCGGTTTGGTTGCTCATTCCGGCGGCAGTGAGCTTAGCCTTATTTGCTTACTTGTTAACACTTCATCCGGCGGAAAGCGGGCGGGTCTACGCAGCTTATGGTGGTATTTACGTGTTAACTGCCATAGTCTGGCTGCGAATTGTCGATAAATCGCCACTATCCAATTTCGACCTGATTGGCACGGCGTTTGTGCTAACCGGTATGGGGATTCTTGTGTATGGCTGGCGTTAGCTATAAAGCAATTCAGTTAAAGAACTCCGCTCAAAAGTTTTACTACACAGACTAACGCACCTTATGTTTGTCCGTGGTAGCGTCCTCAACCCCGTCATTAAGCGAGGCCATCAGTGGACAATAGACATCTCCGTGTCCGGCGCTGCATTTTTGCACCAGCTCATTCAACGCTCGTTCAATTTGCTGTAAGTGCGATATCTTTCGACGAACACTGGTGAGCTTTTGCTCCCCAAGCTCCCGTGCCTCATCGCAATGAGCGCCATCTTGCAGAGTTAATAGCTCACCAATTTCATCCAGACTAAATCCAAGCCATTGAGACGCGCGAATAAAATGAAGCCGAGCAAGCGCTTGTTCGTCGTAATGTCGGATCCCCCCATACGGCTTTTCCGGCTCGCTCATTAGCCCTCGGCGCTGATAATAGCGCACCGTTTCCACGCCCACGCCGGCTGTTTTGGCCAGCGTGCCAATTGTCATTACGTTGCGTTTTTTTAACATAGCTATTGCTTCCGTAGTGAGGTACGGGTTTAAGATTAACACATTAAAGCAAAATGCCCGAAGGAGTTACTCTTATGTCAAATTCAAAATCTGGTCGGGGCTCTCTTCTCGCGGGAGGGATCGCAGCGACTCTGGCATCTGCGTGTTGTCTGGGTCCCCTCATATTACTTGCACTCGGTGTATCCGGGGCCTGGATTGGGAGCCTCACAGCACTTGAGCCTTATCGACCCATTTTTATTACCATTGCATTGATTGCCATATTCTTTGCCTGGCGTCGAATATACCGGCGTGCTGATGACTGCAACCCTGATAACACCTGCGCAACGCCAAATGCTCGTAAGAGCTACAAAGTGATGTTTTGGCTCGTTGCGGTGCTTACTTTAACAGCATTGGCTTACCCCTATGTTGTTCCTTTGTTTTACTAGGAGGCAATACACGATGAAAAAAACAATGATAACAACCATTTTATTTTTACTGTTTAGCATGCCCGCATTGGCGGTTGAGAAAACGGTTACGCTATCAGTACCCGGTATGACATGCGTCACCTGCCCAATTACTGTCAAAGCTGCACTTGGCCAAGTTGCAGGTGTGAGCGCCGTCGATGTCCGTTTTGAAGAGCGGGATGCAACAGTGACATTCGACGACGAAAAAACGTCAGTTAAGGAGCTTACTGAAGCAACGACAAATGCAGGATACCCATCAACACTGAAAGCAACGGCGGCAAAAAATCAGTCATGAAACATCACAATACCTTATAGCTACTGTAAAACTGAAAGACCAAGGAGTAACCGTTATGAGTAGTAACAATTTACACATTGCTGTCATTGGTAGCGGCGGCAGTGCGATGGCTGCGGCACTCAAAGCGACTGAAGGAGGTGCCCGAGTGACGCTCATTGAGAGAGGTACTATTGGCGGAACTTGTGTCAATATTGGCTGTGTCCCGTCTAAAATCATGATCCGAGCGGCTCATATCGCCCAACTGCGGCGAGAAAGCCCTTTTGATAAAGGCTTAAGTACTCATACTCTTAAGGTAAATCGATCAACTCTCCTCGAGCAACAACAGGCTCGGATAGAAGAACTCCGTGAATCCAAATACCAGAGTATTCTTAGAGAGAATTCCGCCATTACCGTTATTAACGGCGAAGCCCGCTTTATAGACGATGAAACTCTTTCCGTATCACTTTGCGATGGCGGTGAGCAAACGGTTCACTTTGACCGTGCTTTTATCGGCACCGGGGCCCGACCCGCACAACCACCCATCCCCGGCTTAGCTGAAACCCCTTACCTTACTTCGACAAGCGCATTAGAGCTAAATGACATTCCTAAGAGCCTCCTTATTATTGGAGCCTCGGTCGTTGCTCTTGAGTTAGCACAAGCCTTCGCGCGTCTCGGTAGTGACGTTACTGTTTTGGCCCGCAGTCGAGTGTTATCCCAAGACGAGCCTGCCATTGGTGAAGCAATAGCGACTGTTTTTGATCGCGAAGGCATCAATGTGCTTGAGCATACAGAAGCCAGCGAAGTGCGTTACGACGGACAACACTTCATTCTCAAAACCAATGCCGGAACATTAAAAGCAGAACAACTGCTCGTGGCCACAGGCCGTACGCCCAATACGGAAAACCTCGATTTAAAAACCATCGGTGTACAAACTGAACGCGGTGCAATAACGATTAACGATCGCATGCAAACCTCTAACTCAAGAGTATATGCGGCAGGCGACTGTACGAATCAGCCGAAGTTTGTCTATGTCGCCGCCGCAGGCGGCAGCCGAGCCGCTATTAACATGACGGGCGGTGATGCGCATCTTGATCTCAGTGCCATGCCCGAGGTTATCTTTACTGATCCACAAGTCGCCACGGTGGGTTTATCAGAAGCTGATGCTAAAACTGGTGGTTACGTCACCGAAAGCCGCACGTTGGGCCTTGAAAATGTCCCACGGGCATTGGTTAACTTCGATACCCAAGGGTTTATAAAAATTCTCGCAGAAAGTGGCAGCGGCCGGCTGCTCGGTGTTCAAGTCGTCGCAGGAGAAGCTGGTGAGTTGATTCAAGCTGCTGTAATGGCGATAAGAGCAGGAATGACAGTCAATGAGTTGGCTGATGAGCTCTTCCCATACCTTACGATGGTAGAAGGCTTAAAGTTATGTGCTCAAACATTCACTAAAGATGTTAAGCAATTATCTTGCTGCGCTGGATGAGACAATTGATAGGGAGAAGACAAGACCAACGGCAGATCAATAAGCAGTAAAAGTACGCTTGAGAAGGGTTCGCAACTACGAGCTGCTGGCTCCTACCAAGAGCAGTAGTACATTTATAAAACAAAAGATACGGGTTCATTGCATGCAATACATCGTGAAACATTGAGAATTTTCAGACTGTTCGCGAGCAAGTACCGTCAGTAAGGCTCGGGCACCTAAATTTGTACCATTGACGACGGTATTATGCACATTGATGATCTATTTATTAAAGAAGCACACCGCCAATACGGAATTGATAATGACCTGGTAGAGACACTGCTAAATTTAGTGGATTTGAGAGGGATGGTAAGCCGAGATTTGTACAGAAATCGCCAAATTAGAGCTAACGACTTGGTAACTTAAACATTATTCTTGAAGTAAAGTTTAAATCATCAGGATCCGAACAACTCAACCTGACGGCAACTATTTCTTATCGCCTAACTTATGAATTTAACTTAGCTTCCAAAACTGTGCTTTTTGGAAGCTCTATTTGTACTGCAAATCCGGTTGGATGAATATTGTTGAATGATATTTTTCCATCGTGCAATTGTATTATCTTCGAGGTAATGGATAAACCAAGACCAGAGCCGTCGATTCCACTATGCCCTTGAAACCGATAAAACCGCTCTCCCATTCGCTGAAGCATTTCTGTGGGTACTCCGGTGCCTTGATCCATTATTTTGATAGTAATGCTTTCTGATGTTTCAACTGCATTTATTTGTATCTTGGAATCTGCGGGTGAAAATTTCATGGCGTTGGATAGAAGATTGGTCAACGCGCTTATTATCAAAGTTTCATTGCAGGCTATCTTGATTGTGGGAGCGTCGATTTGCCATTGATAATTCTCGACCGTGTTTGTGGGGAGAGCGTTGATGGCTGCAGAAACAAGCGTTTTGAGTTCAATCTCGGAGAAATCAGTAGACTTATCCAAACTATCCAGTCGATTTAAGCGCAAGAGTTGATTAACTAAATGCGACATGCGCTCTACGGTACTAAAAATGGCTTTACCGGACTGTTTGGAATCCTCCAGCGATTCAGCGTGAATAATATTTTCCGCATGTACTTGAATTGCGCTTAACGGTGTTCGTAACTCATGTGACGCATCAGCAATAAAACGCTTTTCCCTCTCTGAAAACATCTTAATTTGATGTAATAATTTATTAATTGCCTGCTTTATCGGGATCAACTCTTTGGGCAGTTCTGACTCAATTGGTGACAGGTTGTTTAACGCTCTGGCTCTTAAATGAATGGCGAATCGATTAACCGGTTTCAGTACAAGATAAACAATAAAGAGTATTATTAAGCTTATCGGTACCCACATCAATACTAGCGGGTACAGCTGTTCTGTAGCCAAGTAACCACTGAGCTCACTGCGTACATCCTCCCGTTGAAAGGTACGCACCCAAATGCCCTTAGATTTCGAAAAATAACTAAAGATAAACCATGTCTGCGCATCATTTTCTAACGTATGGTAGCCAGCGTCTAAATTTTTCAGCGGCAGTATCTTCAACTGATTAGTTAAGGCCAGCAATTTACCTTCAGAGTTGTATATGTGATAGCCGATTTTAGATTCGTACTTATGGCCGCTAGGGCCTCTCTCATTAGCGGACTCATCTTCACCGGTATCATTGTAGTTTGATATTGGGATCCTTTTAGGTACAGACTGAGTTTCCGAAGAGTGTGTATAAAATGCTGCCAGCGACTTTGCGGTTTGTGCGAGTTGCGCATCAAAAACTTCATCTAACTCGTGCAGAATATCCCGATAGCTAGCCCAGGCTGTGAACACTAATACAGCAATTACAGCTAAGTTAATGCCAATAACCAATGAGCGGCGAAGCGACCAGAATTTCATGATGACTCATCTTTTAACAGATAGCCTAAACCTCGGATGGTAGTTATCAGGCTAGGGTTCAGTTTTTTTCGTAAATGGTGAATATGGACCTCTAACGAATTGCTTTCGTTATCGCTATCCCAGCCATAACATGCAGTTTCTAACTGCTCTTTACTCACTATCTTTCCGACATGCAACGCGAGTTGTTTGAGTAATATCCATTCTAACCGGGTTAAATTAATGAGTTTGCGCTGAAAGCGACATTGTTGTGATGCAATATCAACGCTCAGATCGCCGCAATTTATAACATCATTAAGTTGGAGGTTTGCTTTTCGCACCTGAACCCGAACACGGGCTTCTAACTCACGTAGCTCAAACGGCTTTACTACGTAATCATTGGCGCCCTCATTCAGTGCCAGCACCTTCGTATCAACATCATCCCAAGCGGTGAGTACGACAATAGGAACGGGTTGTCCTGCCTTTCTCAGTTTTTTGATCAAGGATACGGCATTGCCATCAGGCAGGCCAAGATCAAAAATTGCCAGTTCGAATTGGTCAGTTTTAAGGGCACTTTCCGCTTGCGACAGATTCATAGCGAGTTCGACCATATAACCCATACGATTCAGGCCCTTAATGATACCTTCTGCCAAGGTTTTGTCATCTTCAAGGAGTAGTAGACGCATTTACATATCTCTCGTTAAACGGGTTAAATCAAGGCTTGGATTATAAAGTGACGTTTCTACATTAAAGTAACCTAATACAGTATGCGAGAAATTATCGTGATTAATATTGGCGTCTGTATTATTCCCCGTCATTTCAAATGTCTCTGAAGGCCAAATTATCCAAGGGATATGTCGTTGCTCCTCGGGCGCTAACCAATTTGGTAAACCATGCAGGTAGATACCGTTATCACCCAGGGACTCACCGTGGTCGGATACATACATCATACTGCTCTCCAGCTCTTTGTGGCTCCTCAATAACCTAATGGCCTGACTCACGAGCCGATCAGTTATCAATAAACTGTTGTCGTACGCATTAATAATTTCTTCTTTTGCGCAGTTTGTTAATTCCTCGCTTTTACACTCTGGTAAAAAATGTTTGAGTTTCTCTGGCGAGCGTTTGTAATATGCTGGCCCATGACTACCCATTTGGTGAAGCACAATAATCGAATCCTGAGTGATGTTTCGTAACCAGGAGCTCAAGTCATCAAGCATCTCAAAGTCGTAGCAGCCCGTTTCTCCGCACCGATCTTCATCCATTACAATGGTATGAATACGGTTACAGACGTCCTTGCACCCGAAGTTGTTTTCAATCCAGCTTGCTCTGATACCGGCATTTTCTAACACATCTAATACGTTACTGGAATTTCTGGCGGCATTGGAATAAGTGTCTGCCGTTAAAAAACTGAACATGCAGGGAACAGAAACAGCCGTAGCTGTGCCGCATGACATGGCAGCTTTGTAGCTCAAGATTGGTTCTGAAGTTGCTAACTGGGAAAGCATGGGTGTTGTCGGACGCTCATAACCATTCAGTGAAAAGTGATCTGCACGCGCTGTTTCGCCCAATATGACAACCATTACTTTTGGCTTTGCCGAAGTTTTAGTTTGCACCGCGTCCTGCCCCAAAGAGGTAAACTGAGCCGGCCTTTCTAGTTTTTGTCTTATGACTGAAACACTCGCCGAGATGACATTGAATGGGACGATCCGATATTTTACATCCCGATGGTTACGAAATAAGGAGGCAAAGTCGTCATAACTTGTATAAACAATACCGACCGCTAAAAAACAGAAGCAGACTGCTGTAACAAGACTTTGTTTGATCTGTGTAAGTGTTCTTGCTTTGGGGATTTTTATGTACATCAGCAATAACGAAGGGATGATACCCAGTGCCATTAACGTGATAAAAAAACTGGTAGAAAATTGGTCTCCGGCCTCTGCTGGGTCGGTCTCCATGGTATTGATGAGCATGTCGGAGTCAATAACAATGCCGTATTGCAGCATATAAAATGAGGCCGGCGCAGCCACAATAATTAAAATAATCGCCAGTGGCTTGAACGCATTAATAAACCGGCTTAAGGCCAGCACAAAAGCATAAAAACAGAGTGTGAATGCCATTAACTTAAACTGTGTGAATGACTGGACACCATAAGCCTCCAAAGTGTTTAATAAAGGCGCTGAGTAGGCAAAGGTTAACCAAGTTGCAACAACCATTAACAGTATTGAAAAATTAAGTGTCAGTCGTTTCATGATGCTCACCTATATGAAAAATGAGTAACGCGATGCTCCAGCAAATAAACGCTGTAGTGATATCGTCGACGAAGAAGTGGGCGCCACGCAGTTGTTGTGCAAAGCCGAGAGTGAAGCCAACAAAAAGTGAGAAAACAGCCGATGTATTAGCAAGGACGGGCTGATTTTTACGCCAGAAAAAATAAAGCCCGATCCAGGCAAAACCGATACTCGAATGCCCCGACGGAAAGCATCGTCCTGAGCTAAAGGGGCTGTCATTCAACGACCACAAACTGAAGTAAGGTTTGGTGCCGCCGTATACACGCAGATCCCAGGGACAGTCCATCCCCAGAGTCGCTTTAAGGTAATTAACCAAGCCAAAAGACAGTAAAATAGATAAGAGCAGCAGCATATAGCGACGCCGCTGAGCGTTATTTTTTCCCGGAAAAAACTGGAATAAGGTTAAGGCCAGTAGCGAAATGACAGCGATGAGATTGAGGTTCCGAGCACCTTCATGAAAAATGGTTTCAGTAATGAAGTGGTGTTTAAGTGACCACTGCCCCCCTTCTAGCCGATAGAGTGCATTGGCAAATAGAAATTTGAGATCAAATAATTCTGCCGTTGTTAACACCGCAATAAAAATGACCAGAGTAATCAGCCAACGTTGGCTGGTTGTTGTCATCTTCAAAGCTGGCATAAGAGTGCTGCCCAAACGATGATGAACTGAATGATCGCAAGAAATACAGCGGCCGACGCGATATCTTTCGCTCGCGCGCTAAGCTCATGAAAGTCTGCGCCGATACGGTCGACTACAGCTTCTACAGCGGAATTAAGCAACTCAGTAATGAGTAAGCCGGACAGAGACAAAAACATTAACAACCGCTCTGCTAACGCCAACGGTGCCAGCACTAAAATAGGCGCTAATAAAATGAACAGTAACACTTCTTGCCGAAATGCGGCTTCAAAAAGCCATGCAGCTTTTAGCCCCTTTATGGAATACCGCGTTGCATGAAGTATTCGGATTACTCCTGTTTTGCCTGGTTTCATGATGAGTCCTGTCACGATAAAAAAATACATCCTAAACGACCAATATTAAGTTCAGCTTAAGGTTCCCCCTTTACTATCCATCGCATCACTAAAGCTACAAATGGATTGGATTCTTAATGTGGAATGTTTTGCTAAAAAAAGCGACGCGGTCTTTAGCGCACTATCAGACGCTGATTGTAGGATTTGCGCTTGGCTTAATCATTTTGAGTGTCAGCCGTCTGCTGCTGTTTATCTGGCAGTTTGATCGTGTAACGGAGGCGGCGAATATTGGCTATCTGATGGTGATGGGATTGAGGGCTGACGTTGTTCAAATGGGATATCTGACACTGCCATTATTGTTATTTGCGCCGTTATTTCTAAACCGATGGGGTTTGGGGCTATGGCAAAAACTTCAGAGCATCTGGTTGATTATCGCTATTACCTATATTGCGTTTATGGAGATATCAACGCCAGCTTTTGTTATGCAATACGATTTGCGACCTAACCGCTTGTTCATTGAATATTTAGAATATCCCAAAGAAGTGTTTAGTATGCTCTGGGCTGGTTTTAAACCCTGGTTATTTGTAAGCGGCGTGGTTGTGATTGGCTGTTTATATGGGTTAACTAAATTAGCGAAGCGCTTGAATACATCACCCCCCATCGATAACAAGAAGGTTGTCAGTTCTCTGGTTGTCTGGCCGTTGTTAGTGATCCTTGTCTTTGCTGGTGTCCGCTCAACTCTGGCGCACCGGCCGGCTAACCCAGCCTTTTTTGCAGTGACGTCTGATGCGCTTGTGAATAGTTTAGTTATTAGTTCAGCTTACTCTGTCGAATATGCAATTTATAATATGCGTCATGAGGCAAGCGCTGCCAGTGTGTATGGTAAGGTTCCCATCGATCAGATACTTAATACCGTGAAAAAACAACCTCACTTAGTTGAGAAAACTTTTCCGTCTGAAAAATACCCAACAGTGCATTTTAATCCCGCCTCCCGTAATTACAACAAACCCAAAAATATTGTTGTTATTTTGGAGGAGAGTCTGGGGGCTACTTTTGTTAAAGATTTAGGTGGGGTTGGTGTGACACCAAATCTTGAACAGTTACGACAGGAAGGTTGGTGGTTTAAGCAGTTGTACGCGACAGGAACTCGCTCGGTTCGCGGTATTGAGGCGGTCATCTCAAGCTTTTTACCAACGCCTGCAAGAAGCACCGTAAAACTCTCTTTATCGCAGCAAAACTTTTATACCGCGGCGGATTTGTTGTCGCGTAAAGGCTATTTTACCGAGTTTATTTACGGTGGTGAAACCCACTTCGACAATATGGGGAGCTTTTTTACCGGCAACGGATTTCAATCAATACTGGGGCAAGGTGACATTGTTAACCCACAATTTGTGGGCAGTTGGGGGGCTAGTGACGGCGATTTATTTAATACGGCGCATCAGCGATTTAAGGAACTGGAAAAAATCGGGCAACCTTTTTTTAGTTTAGTTTTTACATCGTCCAATCATGAGCCGTTTGAGTTTCCGGACAATGCAATTGAGCTCTATTCGAAGTCAAAGAATACGGTTGAAAATGCGGTTAAATACGCAGATTTCGCTCTGGGTGAATTCATTAAAAAGGCAAAAAGAAGTGAATATTGGGAGGACACGATTTTTCTAATTGTTGCAGACCATGATACGCGTGTCTACGGCAACGAATTAGTGCCCATTAATAAATTCCATATACCCGGGCTTATTTTGGGAGGGTCTATTAAACCCAGGAAAATAGATTCAATAGTCAGTCAAATTGATTTGTTACCGACTGTTATATCGCTTGCGGGTGTTTCTTCCTGGACTCCGTCAATAGGGCAGGATCTATCTGCAGAAAATGTACCGTTTGCCAATCGTGCGATGATGCAATTTGGTAATAACTATGCGTGGATGACTAACGACGCTGTGATCATTTTAACGCCAAGCGGAAGTATGGCTGGTTACTATGATTTCCATAAAAACAGTTTTGTCAGAAGCAGCAAAGTACATGACACATTGTATAACGACGCTTTAGCACACGCACTTTTACCTTCATGGCTTTACCAAAACCTTGCTTACTTTGTGCCGGAGGATCTAAATTAGCATATTCGTTCGGCTATGGTTGAGGCGCTAACCTCCTTTCATAAGTGCTGGATTTCTAAGGTACCTTTGCGAAACAAGGCTCTGATAGCTGCCCGCGAGGCCGTTAAAAACATCCACCAGGACGTCCTTGTTTTGGCTCATCAACCCGAAAATGGCCGCCCTCTGAATGATATGCCCGTCGAATTTAGAGAGTGGCTCATTGATTTTGGCCAGAGTGGCCATCTCGCACTGTACCGTTACGATGGTTTTGAAACGATCATCCTAGCAGTGCTTGCCGGTTCATATCCAGTATATAATCACCAAAACGACTATTGAATCAGTGTACGAAGTACAGGCGATTCTTAAGTTTTTCTGCACTATAGAAATTATTGAAGGCTTTCAGTATTCAACTGCTAACGATACGTGTGAAAAGTTACGCAAAAAGATTGATGACTGCCAAGAATCGGCAATGAAAGAGTTGAAGAAGCGGTATAGAGCCTAAAAAATTAATTTTCATTGTCACTAACCTCTCTCATCCAGAGTTTAGTTTGCACATTCAAAAAATATCACCTATATACAAAATTCACATTAGAGTTAAACACTAAGCTTAAAATAGGAAGGTTAATTATGGCAGTAAAACACACACCAACCGGAGTTGTGCATCAAGGAAGTAAAGGCGGGAGAACTGGTTGCGGATTCAACACTAAAGAAAACTCAAGTCACTGGGTGAACTCACACGAAAAAATAAATTGTGACAAAAAAGGCTGTAAAAGCTAATTAAAGCACGGTGGAGCTACTACGCCTTCTCAGGAGCCCCTCGTTTATCCCATACCGTCTCATATGCCCGCGCGGACGGCATTATCAAGATAGTCCCCCCACCACTGCATCAATTCCCGACGGCGTTCCAAATACTGAGATCTATTGTAAGCACTGCGTATCTGGTTAGGATCAGTATGCGCCAACGCAGATTCAATCAGATCAGGATCCTTCCCTTCTTCATTTAGAATAGTACTCGCCAAAGCTCTTAAACCGTGGCTAACGAGCTTATCTTTATAATCCATGCGTCGTATCGCCATATTCGCAGTTTGACTGTTTACATGCGTGTTAGGGTTCTTCATTGAAATGAAAATATGCTCTCTGTTACCGCTAATCTCTTTCATTTTATCCAGCACTTTTATGGCTTGCGTCGGTAGAGGAACAATGTGCTGACGTCGCTTTTTCATTCGTTCAGCCGGTATAATCCAATTAACCTCACCGTTATCTAACCTTTCAATTTCTTCCCACCTAGCGCCAGCAGCTTCAGATGGCCGAACCATCGTAAGTAACTGCCATTTAATTAAATGCCTAGTAACCTTACTGACGCTAGTGTTTTGGAGTTTATCCAAGAATACCGGTAGTTCATCCTTTCCTATTGTTGGTAAATGCTGCTTTTTGGGCGACTGAAAAGCTGCTTTCACTCCAGCTAGGGGATTAGCCTGGATAACACCAGTATTCGTGGCGAAGACCATGATTTCATTAACACGTTGAATAACACGCTTCACAGTTTCCAAGCGCCCCGACTTTTCTATCGGTTTAAGTACCTGGATAAACATCGGCGCAGTAATTTCATTTATCGGCTTTTTGCCTAAGTCTGGGAATACATGAAGCTCTAGTGATCGCCAAATGTCATCCGCATAATCATCCGTGACTTTGGTTTTCTTAGTTTCAAACCAATCTTCAGCAACTTTACGTAAAGTCGACTCTTGCTCAGTTCGCTGAGTCCGAATACTTTCATCTCTAGAAAGCTTAGGGTCTATGCCTTCAGCAACTTTTGCCCGAGCCTCTTCCGCTAAGCTTCTGGCCTTTTTTAGGCTAACCTCAGGGTACATCCCCAACCCCATATTCATACGTTTCTTTGTAACTGGATGCAGGTAATTAAAATTCCATAACTTTGAACCACTGGAAGCTCTAATGCGCAACTGAAGCCCCCCACCATCAGAAAAAACACAGTCTTTTTCCTTTGGCTTAGCTTTTTTTATTTGACTGTCGTTAAGCGGAGTCACAGGCCGTGGCATATCAAAATCTCCAATCGTTGTATTCCTGGATTGTATACCCATCGCTCAGGAATACAACCTGGAATACAAAAACGTTAGGCTTCCCTGGAATATCGTGAGATTACTTGAGAATCTAAAATAGCTTAAGAGGCTCTATGAAAGGGGCTTTAGGCATAAAAAAGGGCGCTACTGGAGCGCCCTGATTTAATAATGTGGTGGAGCTGGCGGGAGTTGAACCCGCGTCCGCAATACCTACATCCTCGGTCCTACATGCTTAGTCAGTCTTTTAGTTAATCAGTGTGACGCCGACTGACAGGCTTCACAACTGACGAGTCCGATTGGTTTTAACGCTTCAGCTCCGGACAAAGCCTCCACGCGAGTCTACATTAGTTTGAGCCATCCTGGTCCGGTCTCGCAGACAAAGCGCCGGGGGATGGGCTTAGCGGGTTATTAAGCCGCTAGAGCGTAGTTGTCGTCGTTTGCAACTATTAGGTTGAGGCTTTTTACGAGGCCTGCCTCACCTCGGCATGCACCTTGGGTTTCGTGTATCCCGTCGAATCCAGATCAGCCCCAAAGCTATTACTTACGTAACTTGTGTACTATAACTCAGACACCGCTTAAGTGCTATAAGTTCCGCACTCAAGCGGTTATTTATTGGACGTTAAGTCAGGTATTAGGCCGCCATATACAAGACTTTTTCAACCAGCTTACTAATACCCTCTTCGGCATCAGGCAGGTTTTCAGCCAGCATATAGGCCGGTGTGGTCACTAACTGGTGCTTGTCATCAACAACAATATCTCGAACACCGCAGTTCACGTGCTCGCCGCCCATTTTATTAATAGCACTGGCAACTTCGCCGTCGTTACCAATAGTCACTTTCACACCCTTTCCGTAAATGTGTGGCAACAAGACAGGGGAAATACACATGTAGCCTGCTGGTTTCTTCGCCTCAACAAAGGCTTTACCAACTTTCAACACCTGGTCGTTTACCGTCATATCAGCACCTTTAACGGCAAAATCGCAGAAGTTCTTGGCAACACCAAAACCGCCCGGCAATATTAACGCGTCAAACTCAGACGAATCTAAGTCGGTTAAGGGTTTAACCTCACCGCGAGTGATACGTGCAGCTTCTTCCAGAACATTGCGCTTGTCACCGCTTTCTTCACCCTTAAGATGGTTAATAGTGTGCATTTGTTCAATGTCTGGTGCAAAGCATTCGTAGCTGGCACCCTGCTTTGCTATGTGCAATAGGGTTAATACAGCTTCGTTCACTTCGGCTCCGTCAAAAACACCAGAGCCGGATAAAATAACTGCTACTTTTTTCATAGTCGAAACCTCCTGTCCGCTACTTAAAATTCGCTTTAATCCAGTTCAATGTGTGCGTCGTTTTCATCGCGCCACTTCCATTCATTCTCAAGTGTAGCGGTTGGTTGCAGCATGGCAAAATCTAACTGGCGTATTGGCTCGGAAGACTTAATGCGAATAGGAAAGTCCGGATTCGCTAATGACGTTTTCGCCATAGCAAGCAAAGCATTAGGATAATGCCCCGCGACGTGCTCATAGTTTTTCTCGCTAATACCACCGTTTACAATTAACGGAATGTCCGAAAACTCCTGCACAATATCGCCCAATGACTTATTACTGCCACCTTTAAATGGCTTACGCATTACGTCCGTATCTGTTGTGTGAATGTAATCCACACCGGCTTTTTCCATGGCCTTGACCACTTTTATCATGGCGTCTTCGCCTTCCGGCCACTGATAATCAGAGTCCGTTACGGTAATTTGGCTTAAACGCACACCGACAATGAAGTCATCGCCTGCGGCGGATTTCGCGGCCTTAACCACTAATTCCAGAAAATGCATGCGTTTTGCCATGTCTCCGCCCCACTGGTCAGGACGCTGGTTAAAGTAGTCACTTAAAAACTCATTCAGTAAGTACCCATTAGCTGCGTGCAACTCAACCCCGTCAAAACCGGCCTCTTTAGCCCGGTTTACGGCACCAACAAAACCGTTCATAACGGCATCAAAATCCGTTTCATCCATGGCTTTCACTTCGGGCCAGCCGTCGGTTTTGCCATACAAGTCCAGCGGTTCACCTTTAGGCTTTACTTCGCTGGGCGCAATGGGTGTGTCTGTGTATTCATTATGCTGGAACTGAGCGCCAGCATGCATCAACTGCATAATAAACTTGCAGTCATGCTTGTGTACTCGTTCGACAATTTCTTTCCAGGCGTCGGTTTGTGGTGCGTCGGTAATGCCCGGCTGATTTTCATACCCCTGGCTTGCCTGCCGGTCTGTGTATACGCCTTCGCTGATGATCATACTCCAACCACCTTTCGCGAAACGCTCGTAATACTCGCCCATTAACTCCGTTGGCTTGCCCTTCTTGTCGGCACTGGTTCGTGTCATGGGAGCCACAACAAAACGGTTTTCAAGCTTGTGGCCTTTTAATTCAAAATCATCAAATGCTGAACTCATACGGAATTCCTTTTTCATCTAATACTGTTATATGACTTTGAGCATAATTACGCAGAATTCAAGGGGAATTGATCACTTTGTTGTTAAATCAGCTGAAAGTACAACCGCTGCTTTTTGCTTACGACCACCGTAGCCAAAGGCTTTGCTGAAGGTACTTATAGGCACAGGTAAATACTGACGTTCGGTAGGAGATTCCCAGGGTAAAGTGTCGTAATCGGGGTCGTTTATGTAGATAAAGTCATCGTCGGCCGCGCAAATTAAGACCCAATGCGGTGCCCTAATACCGTCAAACTGATAAGTAGAGATAAGCACCATAACCAGACAGCCCTGGCTTAAGTCCTCTTTTATTAACGTCACGTCATAGTCGCGTACAACAATGGGAACACCATGTTTTTCCAGGTAGGTCATATCGGCCTGCTGTATGCGCTGCATAACCGTTTTTTTCTGCTCTTGACGAACCGAATCCACAAATAGTGGCTGGTCGGTATTCACTTCCACCCGAACTTTCAGGCCACGCTGAAACGCCGCCCGCGCCAGCCCATGAGGGCCACAGCCGCCGTGCCCGGAGGTCATATAAATGGTCGTCGCCTGACGCCAAATTTCCAGCTCTTCGGCTTGCGGGTCGCTACTGGGCCGGCCGAAGTAGTCCATAGCCATTAGCAGGCTTGCGGGGCCGCAGGTAAACTCCGTCGACTGGGTCAGCATAGGAACGTATTCTTCGGTTGCTCCCACGCCCGCATCTTCGCCCATTTCGTAACGAGGCAACAGTTTTTGCAGAACCAGAGCATCTGTCGATTGCGATGCAGAAGGCGGGAAATAGGCTTCGCGCAGCTCTATTGCACGGAAGCCTTCGCTGTTCATCAGCTGTTGCCCTACTGTATTAGAGGTTGCTACCTCGGTACGTAAAAACAGGGAGTGTCGTTCATCGGCCAGGTCTTCTGCAGCTTGCAACAAACGTCGACCATAGCCTTTACTACGATGTTCCTTTTCGACAACCAAAGCATAGAGTCGAGCCAGATTTGTATTATTTCGGTACAGGACAACGGTATAACCAATGACCTTTTCGTTCAGCAGTAACACCTGAAAATCGGCGCTAGGCGACTCAATAAACCGCCGAAAACTGCGCTTACTGATCGCATCTTCGGGGAAAGTGACAGCTTCTAGCGCCGCTACCGCGTCTAAATGCTCATTACGTGCCGGTTGAATACTGGCCATAAAATAAACCCCTTAATTTTACGCAGATTTTACGCCTAAAGACGCTTTCGGTATAGAGATTTTACGCCCTGCAGAATTACCCTTAGCAATAGAAAAAGTCGGTTCGTCGCATGAGGTAACAGTGAATCTAAAAGCAACGTTGCGCCTATTAACCTGGCCTATGATCTGGATTGCCTCAATTCAGTGTTTTTTTGGTTTGCTTTCGGTTTTTGTCTTTAGGGACAAAACCTTTACCGACTTTATTTATTCCTCTTTGCTCTGCCTTGTTCTCGCGCTCTTTCTATTCATACGCACTAATAACGGCGAGCAAAAGAAAATCTTTTTCCGCGAAGCCTTGGCGTTCGCTTCATTCACCTGGATTTTAATAGGCGTTCTGGGAGCATTACCCATTATGTCCGTTACCGGGGTTAGCTTTACCGACGCAGTATTTGAGTCGGTCAGCGCTATGACCACCACCGGTGCCACCATTCTCACCGGCCTTGATGAAATGCCCAAAAGCTTTTTACTGTACCGCCAGTTTCTGCAATGGATGGGCGGGCTCGGTATCGTGATTTTTGTAGTCGCCATTCTTCCCATGCTAAACGTGGGTGGCATGCGCCTGCTTAAGGCTGAAACTCCGGGTCCCATTAAAAATGAGAAGTTAGCACCACGTGTTGCGAGTACAAGCCGTTACCTCTGGTTAGTTTACCTGTGCCTGACAATAGGCTGTGCCGGCAGTTACTGGTTGGCCGGAATGTCTCCTTTCGATGCCATAGCCCATAGTCTGACGACCGTATCAACCGGCGGGTTTTCGCCCTACGACGCCAGTATGGGCCACTTTCAGCAACCAATTATTCTTATAGTTGCCGATGTGTTTATGATTCTGGGGGCTATCAGTTTTGCCCTGCACCATAAACTGTTTACAGCCAGAGCCATAAGTGGCTACTGGAAAGACGAGGAAACTCGCTGGTTTTTAATTGCATTGGCCGTTTTCAGCGTTATTCTTACCGCTCTGGCATTTAACGCTCAAACTCATCATTCCTTCGGGGAGTCTCTGAATCAGGCGGTTTTTCATGTCGTTTCCTTTATGACCAGTACCGGTTACGGTGCCGATGACCTTTCGGCGTGGCCTGCGGCTACGGCTGGTTTTTTAGTGGCAGCCAGTTACCTGGGCGGCTGCGCCGGGTCAACTGCCGGAGGCAACAAATTTGTCCGTAATGTCATTACCTTACGCATCCTGAAACACCAAATGCTGCAGGCCATCCACCCGCGTGCCATTCTGAAAGTGGTGTATCAGGGAAAAGCGGTGACTAACGACGTGATTCAGGCGGTAATGAGCTTTATGCTAATGGTCGCAATTAGTTCCATGGTGCTTACCCTCATACTGATGCTGACCGGGCTGGATTTTTTCTCGGCATTTACCGCCGTTTCGGCGTGTCTGAACGTACTTGGTCCGGGTTTTGGCGAAGTTTCCAGTAACTTTATTCCGGTATCAGACACCGGAACCTGGGTACTGACGTTAGCAATGATTTTAGGACGCCTTGAATACTTTACTTTGCTAACATTGTTACTTCCTCAATTCTGGCGGGACTAGCACATGAGATTAGAACATGAGTAAACAGCCCTGGTTAGGTTACCTGGCCTCCGTTGCCATCACCTGCACCGCGGCGGGTCTTGCTTACCTGCTCGATCACTGGTTATTGCCCACCTCCGGCACGGTACTCATTCTGCAACTGGCGGTGTTGCTTATTGCATTTTTAACCAATTTTCGCGCGGCACTACTTGCCGTTGTTCTGGCCTTGCTGCTGTTTAATTTTTTATTTACAGAACCGCGCTATTCGCTGCACATGACTGACATAGACGAAATGGTTACTGCAATTGTATTTATTGCCGTGGGCGTTATTACCAGCCACTTAGTCACCTTGTTCAGAAACCAAAAAGAAAGCTTACGTCAGGCCCAGCTGCGCTCAAACATTCTGCTATCGGTTTCACACGACCTGAGAACCCCGCTGGCCAGCGTCATTGGCAATTTAAGTACATTGCAGGCGTATCAGGAGCGTTTGCCGGAACAAGAACGGGCCGAGCTGTTACAGGGTGCGCTCGATGAGAGTGACCGCTTGCATCGTTATATTGAAAACCTGTTACAGGCTACCCGACTACAGCACGGCGAAATTCGTTTGACCCATGCAGTGCAGGATATTCGTCCGGTTATCAGTAAAACGCTTTCGCGCTTTGCTTCACAAGAACGGTTACTGGTTAAAGATAACCTGCAGCACGCTATGGTTGAGGTTCAGTCCTCGCTGCTGGAGCAGGCATTGTTTAATGTTATTGATAACGCGATGCGCTTTTCCGGCGAGACAGCGCCGGTTACTTTGTCACTGTCAGAAACCGACAAGTTCATTGTCATTGATATTAAAGATGAAGGCCCCGGCATAGAAACCAGTAAGCGCTCGCTTGTATTTAATGTTTTTTATTCGTCGCGCGAGAAAGACTCAGGCACTGGCGGAACCGGTCTGGGGCTGTCTGTTGCTAAAGGAATAATCGATATTCATAACGGCCACATAGGTATTGAAGAAAGTCCTGATGGCTGCCTTGTCCGAATTAAATTACCACGCGCCAACATCACAGAGGAAGTCTCATGAATGCACAAGCCCGCACCGACGGCCCCCGCATTTTAGTCATTGATGACGAACCACAGATACGACGCTTTATGCGGGCCTCTCTCACTGCCGAAGGTTATACCTACCTGGAAGCAGCGACAGCCGAGCAAGGGATAAAGCAGATTACCAGCCAGAACCCGCATTTGGTTATTCTGGACTTAGGTCTGCCTGACGCTGACGGCTATCAGGTCATGCGCCAGCTGCGCGAATGGAGTCAGGTGCCGGTATTGGTACTGACGGCGCGCGACGACGAACTGCAGAAAGTGAAACTGCTGGAAGGTGGTGCTAACGACTACCTGACCAAACCCTTTGGTATTCGGGAGCTTATGGCGCGTATTCATGTTTTATTACGCGACCTCTCCATTGAACAACCCACAGCCGAGGCTCAGCTTCGTTTTGGTGAGTTACTCATCGACCGCGAGCAACACAAAGTGTTTCTGCAAAACGAGATAGTTAACTTGTCCCGTAAAGAATACGCCTTACTGGACTTCTTAGTCAGCCACCCGCAAAAACTCGTTACTCAGCAACAGTTGCTGGAGAAAATTTGGGGCCAAACACACCAGGAAGACACCCACTATTTGCGTATTTTTGTCAGCCAGGTACGTAAAAAGCTCAAAGATGACCCGGCGCAGCCAAAGTATATAGAAACAGAACCCGGTGTCGGTTACCGGTTTATCGCAGAGAAATCCTGACACAATAAGGAGCCGCTTAAGCTACCTTTTCTGGCTTAAATCGTGTTAAACTTGCGCGCAAATTTTGCCAGTCGGGATTATTCTGTGAGCGATAAAAAACCTTCTTTAAGTTATAAAGACGCGGGCGTCGACATTGACGCTGGTAATGCATTGGTTGAACGTATTAAAGGCGTTACCAAGCGCACGCACCGGCCTGAAGTCATGGGTAACATTGGTGGGTTTGGTGCTCTGTGTGAAATTCCGGCGGGTTATAAACAGCCGGTTTTGGTGTCCGGCACCGACGGTGTAGGTACCAAGCTGCGTTTAGCCATAGACCTTAAGCGCCACCGCGGTGTGGGTATCGACTTGGTTGCCATGTGCGTCAACGACCTTATTGTACAGGGTGCTGAGCCGCTGTTTTTTCTCGACTATTATGCAACCGGCAAACTGGACGTAGACGTAGCAGCTGACGTGGTTGCCGGTATCGGCGACGGCTGTGAACAGTCGGGTTGTGCTCTTATTGGTGGGGAAACCGCAGAAATGCCAGGCATGTACGAAGGCGGCGATTATGACTTAGCCGGTTTCTGTACCGGTGTGGTGGAAAAGTCTGAAATTATTGACGGCACCAAAGTTGCCGACGGCGATGCCTTAATTGCTCTGGCTTCAAGCGGACCTCATTCAAATGGTTACTCGCTTATTCGCAAAATTATTGAAGTGAGCGGTGCCGATTTAGAGTCTCATCTGCAAGGCAAAACACTGGCTGATCATTTATTAGAACCTACCCGCATTTACGTTAAACCGGTTCTGGAGCTGATTAAACACGTACCTGTACATGCATTGTCACACATTACCGGTGGCGGCTTCTGGGAAAACATTCCACGCGTTTTACCGAAAGGCAGCAAAGCCGTTATTGATGGCAACAGCTGGGACTGGCCAGTTATTTTTGACTGGTTAAAAGAGAACGGCAATATCAGCATGAAAGAAATGTACCGCACCTTTAACTGTGGTGTGGGTATGGTTATTGCGGTACCCAACGAGCAAGCAGATAAAGCCATTCAAATTCTGACAGACGCCGGTGAAGACGCCTGGAAAATTGGCCGTATTGCCAACGCGGCTGAAGGCGAAGAGCAAGTCGACATTCTGGCCGACGAGACTCACTAATGAAACGTATTGTTGTACTAATTTCAGGTACCGGTAGTAATATGCAGGCCATTCAACAGGCCTGCGAAGATGAAAAAGTAACAGGTGAAATCGTTGCGGTTATTTCCAATAAAGCCTCGGCTAAAGGCCTGGAAAAAGCTGCTGCTAAAGGCATTGATACCGAGGTATTGAGTCATAAAGAGTTTGACTCTCGCGAGGCTTATGACGCCGAACTGAAGTCGCTGATTGACAGTTATCAGCCCGATTTAGTGGTTCTTGCTGGCTTTATGCGCATTCTGACGGGTGAGTTTACGCGCCACTACGAAGGCCGCATGTTCAACATTCACCCTTCTCTTCTTCCTAAATATAAAGGTGTGAATACGCACCAGCGGGCATTAGACGCGGGCGATACCGAACACGGCGTGAGTGTGCATTTTGTGACAGAAGAACTCGACGGTGGCCCAGTGGTATTGCAGGCTAAAGTACCTATTTTTGAGGGCGACACAGTGGAAGAAGTTCAGGCTCGCGTGCACGAGCAGGAACACCGTATTTATCCGCTGGTGGTTAACTGGTTTTGTCAGGAGCGTCTTAAGCTGCAAGGCGGTCGCGTTACACTAGACGGCGAAGTTCTGGGCGCTCAAGGCTACGCAACCGAATAATTGCGTAGCCTGACATTTATGTCAGGTCCAATGTCCAATATATTACCCAATACGTTAGATTTTAAGTTGGGTTCGATATATTACCTGATGCATTAGGTAATGCTTCTCGGTTTGATATCTCACCTGACATGAATGTCATATATGGTCCCCTCCCGTTTTGCAACGGCAACTCGTGGTAAATGTCGGGGCGCTCGCATATATACGGCCTGTTTATGGTGCGCGCTTTGCGCACCTGGCCTGGATGAACTCCGCACGACAACTGGCTTATCAGGCTAACGTACTTTATGTACGGACGTTCAACAGTCTCAGTTGTCGTCGGTTTACCCTATTTTACCATCCTGTTGACGTTTGCAACTCCCGGAAGGAATGAACCTTCGCTGTGCTCTTTTACTGAATGCTGTTAAGCAGCAGTCATCCGGTAATCTTCTTTATTCTTTAACATCGCCCAGATTATCCGGGCGTGCTTGTTAGCCAGTGCCACCGCTGCAACGTTGTTGCCTCTGCGTTTAGCGACATCCTGTGCCCAGAGGCTCAGCCTGTCGTGGCGCTGTTGTGCCACCCGCAGTGCCGAGCGGGCGCCATGCACCAGCAGTGTCCTGAGTTTGGTGTTCCCTTTTTTGGTAATACCGCCTAAACGGTCTTTACCGCCACTGCTGTTTTGCCGTGGTACCAGTCCCAGGTATTCCGACAGGTTGCGGCCGCGTTTAAATTCACTCACATCACCTATCAGTGCCAGCAGCGAGGTCGCTGTTATCGGTCCGATACCCGGCAGGGTCATCAGCCGCTGACTGTCTTCATTCCTTTCGGCCTGTGTCGCTAAGTGCTTATCCAGCGCTTTAACTTCTTCATCCACCGCTCGCAGCATCTGATAGAGCCGGTTGATGAGGTCCCGTGACTGAAGCGTCAGCGCATTGCTGTCGTCTTCCAGTACCTCCGGTACTCTCTGTAATATCGTACCGACTCGCTTCGGTAAAAGAATGCCGTATTCGGCCAGTTGCCCCCGCAACCTATTCGAGAACTGCGTTCTCGTCTGCACGAAGCCTTCCCGCTGATTGACCATCAATGCTAAGTCCTGCTGCTCAATGCTTTTCAGCCTGACCGTCTGACGGTTGGGTCGTGATGCCGCCTCGGCTATCGCCCGGGCGTCATTCGCATCGTTCTTCTCACCCTGCAGGTACGCTTTGACGAAACGCGGTGGCAACGCCACCGTTTTATAACCCAGCTTTTCACATTCGCGGCGCCAGTAATGACTCATGCCGCAGGACTCAACCGCTACTTCACAGTCATCCGTACGGCTCAGCGTCGCCAGCTTCGCTAACACTTTATTGCTGCGCAGTTTTTTATTAAAAACTTCCTGCTCATTTTCATCCAGCGCCAAAACCTGAATAAAATCCTTTGCCAAATCCAGGGCAATTCTGTTTACAATAGCCATTGGTCCTCTCCACTCTGTTCTATAGAAGCTTGAACCTCTATATTGGCACATTGCGATGCCGCTTAGGAGGGAGGGGACCATCTCATCAGGCTACATAAATACCGATTACATAAAAACCAGATCACATAGACAAGCTTTTCAGCGACATGGTGGCCTGCTCGTCACCTTCTTTAAACTGTTTCATTTTCACCATCACGTAATTTAGCTCCGGCGCAAACCACAAAAAGGTCTGGCGCCGGTTATTATCCCTTATACGCCCGACTTTTATTGCTTCAACCTCACCGTAAGGCAACGACAACTCTTCTGTTGTCAGCACCTCAAAACGGTATTCGTCTTCTTGACCTTTTTCATCAACCAACCGGTACTTAAAAGTTTCAGCTCCGCTGGCCAAATCTACACGTAATTGTTCGGTCACATTGGCTTCATCAAATAACGCGTCTTCCCAGTTCACACCCAGCATGCGTCCGGTGTCCACATTACGAACCTTTTTCTCATTCGGTTTGAATTCACCATGAAAGGACTTATCCGATCCGGTGCCGGTTCTCATGTAAATAAATTCGCGAGGCTCCAACCGGCTATTCTCTTCATCCACAATAAATACTGAACGAGCTTCACGGGTGTCCGACAAAATAAACCAGGAAATATCCGACTTTGTTCGCAGTTGCCATTCGTCCTCCGGCGACACCTCAAGATAACGGTAACCTTCCCCATACTCGCTGTCACCACGCGTGATCACGTAGTCAGCCTGATACGGCTTCATTGATTGTTCGATGGGTTGCCCGGCTTTCTGCTGACTATCTGCAACAGCGGTATTCATTGCCAAGCCACTTAATAATACGCTGGATACCAGCCAACTGACGGTCCTTTTCACTTTCACTTCTCCCCTTCTGTTCACTACTGGACGTTTATATTGACAACAAAATTCAAACGCCCGTTCAATTTTTCCTTGAAAATATACTCCGGTTGATCTAACTTGCACAGTATCACTGGTCAGACCTCCAAATCGGAGTATTACATTATGAGTATTGCACTTTGGATTGTCGCTACTGTTATAGTCGCGGCTGCATTAATCTACAAACGAGCCAGCCTGGCTATGTTCAGCGCCGGTCTGGTTATTATGTTCGCTATTGGTAGCGCAATCGACATTGTTGGCCCGGTGCTTTGGGCTATTCTGGCAATTGTTCTGGTTCCGCTTAACATAGCGCCAATTCGTTTAAACCTGCTGACTAAGCCTATTCTTAGCGCATATCGCAAAGTAATGCCAGAAATGTCTGATACCGAGCGTGATGCACTGGAAGCCGGTACGGTCTGGTGGGACGGCGATTTATTCAGTGGTGACCCTGACTGGTCAAAACTTCATAAGGTACCTAAAGCCGAGTTAACGGCTGAAGAAAAAGCCTTTCTGGACGGGCCTTGTGAAGAAGTCTGCAAAATGCTGGACGACTGGGAAGTGACCCACGAATTAACGGACATGCCTGAGCACGTCTGGCAGTATCTTAAAGACGAGAAATTCTTCGCCATGATCATCAAGAAAGAGTACGGTGGTCTTGAATTCTCTGCCTACGCGCAGTCTCGTGTTTTACAGAAGCTTGCCGGTGTTAGCACGGTGCTGGCCTCAACCGTCGGCGTACCTAACTCATTAGGCCCGGGCGAATTGTTGCAGCATTATGGCACCAAAGAACAGCAAGACCATTACCTGCCACGCCTAGCCAGCGGTGACGAAATTCCATGTTTCGCACTAACCAGCCCGGAAGCCGGTTCTGACGCAGGCGCTATTCCTGACTCAGGTGTGGTGTGTAAAGGTGAGTGGAACGGCGAGGAAATTGTCGGTATTAAACTGAATTTCAATAAGCGCTATATTACCTTAGCACCAGTAGCTACTGTTTTAGGTCTGGCATTTAAAATGTACGACCCTGACAACCTTATTGGTGAAGAAGAAGAGCTGGGTATTACCTGTGCGCTTATTCCTCGTGACACCAAAGGCGTTGAAATTGGTCGCCGTCACTTCCCGCTGAACGTTCCGTTCCAGAACGGCCCTATTCGCGGTAACGACGTATTCGTTCCATTAGATTACATTATTGGTGGACAGAAAATGGCCGGTAAGGGCTGGCGTATGCTGGTTGAATGTCTGTCAGTCGGCCGTTCAATTACCTTGCCTTCAAACAGTGCCGGTGGCATTAAACAAATGGCTCTGGCAACTGGTGCTTACTCACGCATCCGTCGTCAGTTCAAACTACCTATTGGTAAAATGGAAGGTGTTGAAGAGCCAATGGCTCGCATCGGTGGTAACGCGTACCTGATGGATGCGGTGACTATGTTATCCACCAAAGGTATTGATTTAGGCGAGAAGCCTGGCGTTATCGGTGCTATTGCCAAATACCACATGACTGAGAAGCTACGTGCTTGCATGGACGACGCTATGGACGTTCACGGTGGTAAAGGTATCTGTTTAGGCCCGAATAACTATCTTGGTCGTGGTTACCAGGGTGTTCCGGTCGCCATTACAGTAGAAGGCGCCAACATTCTTACCCGTAGTATGATGATATACGGTCAGGGCGCTATTCGTTGCCATCCATTTGTTTTGAAAGAAATGGAAGCCTCGGCTGAAAAAGGCCCGGATGCCTTGAAGAAATTTGATAAAGCCGTGTTTGGTCATATTGGCTTTGCTATCAGTAACTTTGTTCGTTCACTGTTCTATGGTTTTGGTGGTCACCGTCTGAGCTCTGTTCCGGCTAGCGACGAAACCCGTAAGTACTACCAGCAGATGAACCGCTTTAGTGCCAACATGGCGTTATTGTCAGACATTGCCATGGGTAAACTGGGTGGTAGTCTTAAACGTAAAGAGCGCGTTTCTGCGCGCTTAGGTGACATGCTCAGCTACCTGTACATCGGTTCTTGTGTATTAAAACGTTATCATGACCAGGGTCGCATTAAAGCAGACTTACCGTTAGTTCACTGGGCTATGCAGGACACTCTGCATAAGTTACAGGAAGCACAGCTGGAAATGCTGGCGAACTTTGGTGGTGTTGGTAGCTTCATGCGCGCCGTTATGTATCCGTTAGGCCGTATTGCTAAACGTCCTACAGATAAGAACGATCATGAAATTGCCCGTATGCTTATGTCACCAAACGACGTTCGTACGCGTTTAGGCGAAGGCCAGTTCCTGAGCCCTGAAGGTCACTTCGGTTTCCTTGAAGAAACCCTGAAAAACGTGATTGCCTCAGAGCCACTGTACGACAAAGTTTGTAAAGCAGCCGGTAAACGCTTCAGCTTTACTCAATTAGACCAGCTGGCCGCTAAAGGTAAAGAGCTGGGCGTATTGAGTGACGACGAAGTTGCTCTGCTTGAGCGCACGGAAGTTGGTCGCCTGCGTACCATTAACGTAGATGACTTTGCTCCGGAAGATTTATTAGCCGGTCAGGCAGCATTCGATTATGCCCTGAAAAACCTTAAGAAAGACGAAGCTGCATAACAGCTGAAGGTTAACCTGCAAACGGCGCCCCTGATTTCAGCGGCGCCGTTTTTTTATGCTAGAATCCTGCGCTGGTCTAAAACTTATAATAAAGGCGCGAGTTATGCAGTCTCCCAATAATGACTATAACGCGACCAGCAAACGAGGCTGGTTTACCCGTTTTCTCGACGGCGTTGAGTGGCTTGGTAACTTGTTACCCCACCCCATTACCCTATTCGCCGTTTTCTGCTTATTCATTATTTTCATTAGTGGCATCGCTGCTTATTTTGGTGTCAGCGCAGTAGACCCCAGAGATGGTGAAACCGTTATCAAAGCGGTCAGCTTACTGAATGCTGAGGGAATACAGCGCATTGTCACTAACCTGGTCACCAACTTTACCGGCTTCACGCCTCTAGGTACGGTTTTGGTTGCTCTTTTAGGGGTTGGTGTTGCTGAGCGCTCGGGCTTAATTTCTGCGGCTATGCGGGGGCTGGTCATGAAAGCTCCGCCGCGCCTGGTAACTGTAACCATTGTCTTTGCCGGTGTCATTTCTAACACCGCAGCCGAGCTGGGCTATGTTGTACTGGTACCACTTGCTGCCATGATTTTCTACGGCCTGGGGCGTCACCCGTTAGCCGGTTTGTCGGCCGCTTTTGCCGGGGTTTCCGCAGGCTACAGTGCCAACCTGCTCATTGGTACAGTAGACCCTTTACTGTCGGGTATTACCGAAGAAGCCGCTAAAATTATTGACCCAGCCTATACCGTTGGCGCAGAAGCCAATTGGTATTTTATGATGGTCAGTACCTTCTTAATTGCCATTATGGGCGCGTTGATAACCGACAAAATTGTCGAACCTAAACTCGGTAAATACAACAAAGACGAAGCCTCTATTGATTTGTCCGATCAATCCTCAATGGACCCTCTGAACAAACAGGAAAAACGAGGATTAATTTACGCCGGGTTAAGCGTTCTGGTTCTTGCCGGTATTCTGGCATTAACCGTTGTACCTGAGTGGGGTATTTTACGTCACCCGGAAACCGGTGATGTTAAAGGTTCGCCGTTCCTGAAAGGCGTGGTTGTTTACATCTTCTTCTTTTTCGCCATTCCCGGCTTCGTCTATGGTCGCACGGTTGAGACCATGCGAAACGATCGCGATGTTATCGATGCGATGTCGCACAGCATGAGCACTATGGGCATGTATATTGTGCTGGTATTTTTTGCGGCTCAATTCGTTAACTTCTTTAAATGGACGAATTTCGGGACTATTTTTGCCATTAATGGCGCGGAGTTTCTGACCAATATTGGCATGACCGGTCCTATCATTTTCCTGTTCTTCATTATGGTCTGCGGCTTTGTGAACCTGATGCTGGGCTCGGCTTCTGCGCAGTGGGCTATTACCGCTCCTATTTTTGTGCCGATGCTGATGCTGGTCGGTTACTCACCAGAAGTTATTCAGGCGGCATACCGCATTGGTGATTCAGTCACTAACGTTATTACACCTATGATGAGTTACTTTGGCTTAATATTGGCGGTTGCGGCTCGGTACAAGAAGGATTTAGGTATTGGCACTCTGGTTGCCATGATGCTGCCTTATTCTATGTTCTTCTTTGTTGGTTGGTCGGTGCTCTTCTTCCTTTGGGTCTTTGTCTTTGGATTCCCTGTAGGACCAGCCGCACCGACTTATTATAACTAAAAAGCTTATTCTGGCCGGCGCATTACGCGGTATGCAATTACCGCGAGTAAGCCGGCCACACCTATGACCCAGGCCATGGCGTAATCAGTGAATGAGCCAGCCTGACTCACTCCGGCAGAAACTAAACCAGCAATTAAAAACTGTAAGCTACCGGTTACTGCAGATGCCGAACCTGCGCGTTCTTTCTGTTCAGCCAAAGCCCCGGCCATAGCGTTCGGGAAAACCATGCCTAAAGTCGAAATATAGGCAAATAACGGCAGCAATATTCCCCAGAAGCCGGCATTAAAATACGCCATAACGCACATTACAATGGATACTACGGCCAATATCGGTAAAGAAACATTAAGGATCTTGCGTGAGGAGTGGTATTTCAGTAACCAGCCATTCAGCTGCGAAAAGCCAATAATACCAATAGCGTTTAATCCAAACAGCCAACTGTAGTGCATGGGCTCAAGACCAAAAACCTCAATAAACATTTTTGGCGAACCTGTGATGTAGGCAAACAACCCCGACTGAGCAATAGCACCCGTTAACGAGTAACGCAGGAATGAGGGATCTCGTAAAACCGCCCAGTAAGTGCTGCCGGTATTGCGCATACGCACGTCGTAACGGCGCCCGCGGGTTTCCGGCAAAACAAAGTGAATAGTCACAGCGGAGGCCACACCTAAACCGGCAACAATTAAGAACAGAGCACGCCATCCCATCCATTCGGTGACATAGGCACCAAACAGAGGCGCCAGAATAGGTGCAACCCCCATTACCAGTATCAGGAACGAAAACACGCGAGCTGAAGCCTGCGGGGTATACAAATCACGCACCACAGCGCGGGCAATAACAATACCGGCACAAGCCCCTATAGCCTGCAGGAAACGTAAAGCAATAAGCCACTGAATATCCGGCGCAAAGGCACAGCCAATGGATGTCACTACGTATATAGCCAAACCGATATACAGCGGGTTCTTACGCCCAAATTTATCGGTCGCTGTACCATAGAGCAGCTGCCCAATAAAAAGACCGAAGAAAAATGCCGTCAGCGACAGTTCAACGTGGTGTGTATCGGTCGCATAGTCCGACGCAATAGCGCTGAAAGCCGGCAGGTACATATCAATGGAAAGTGGCGCAAAGGCCGTCAATAACGCCAGAATAACAACAATAAAATCGAATCTGGCGTTATCGGAAACCGGGGCTGGCTCGAATGCTCGAGCCATTATTTATCTCCCACAGGAACATATGACTGCGTCGCAAATTCTTGCGGACGCTTCAAAACCTCCTGCTCTCTGGCATAATCCACCAGCGACTGGGCATAGTCTATTCCGGTATTACGGGCACGTCCGCGCTCACTAACACGGTAAAAGGTGTCATAACCGTCCTGACCGCCTGCAATAAAGCTGTTTGTCACCATCACGTAGGTTGCTCTGGCGGTCATTGGCTGCCAACTGCTGCTGCCTTTATCCCACACTTGCAGGTTAGACACACGACTGCCTTTTTCTTTGGTTAAGTCCACCGAATAACGAATACCGGCACCATAGGGATAAGCTCGGGTTGAGCCGCCATCAGAAATGGAATAGGCCAGTGCTTCTTCCATTGCCTGTTTGAACTCAGAGCCGCTCAGTTCTAGCTTAACCAGGGTATTCGCAAAAGGCAGTACATTGAAAGCGTCGCCCACGGTAAAGTCCCCCTGACTAATACCAGAGCGGACACCACCACCATTTTGAATAGCAAAGTCGGCTTCCGGCACTGAGTTCAGGAAAGCTTCAGCAACCAGACGATGAGCACCAGAACTCATAATGTCAGCACAACCATCGCGTCTCGGCAAGTCAATTTCCTGACTGCAAATTTGCTGTGGCGCCTGCGCCAGCACTTCGGCAGAAAACTCTTCAACTTTGCCTTGATACTCCTGCAACATGCTTTGCAGCTCAGCGTCAGGTTCAACAAAGCTGAAGACTTCACTTTCTTCCAGTGCGGTTTTAATCGGCTCGTAAGTTGTCACAATGCCGTCGCTGACCTGAATGTCTTCACTCAGAAGATAATGCGGACGCCCGCCGCACTCTGCAATTTTGTCACCTTCAAATACGGCCTGCATCTCGCCAACTACCAATGAATATTGATAAGCATGGCCAATACAAACTTTGTCGCCGTCGGCATTGGTCAGTTCGGTTGGATAAGGCCCGTCAGACTCCATACCAAAATCACTGAAATCGCCTAACAGCGTATGCGAATCACCACCAATAACAATATCCACGCCTGGCAACTGCTGCACCAGCTCTTTGTCCCGCTCGTATTGAATGTGCGTCAGCAGCACTATTTTCTCGATACCCTGCTGTTGAACTTCCGCGATATACTTGCGCGCCGTTTCCAACTCGTCTAAAAACTCAGTGGATTCATCAGGCTGCGATGACTTTTTGGTTTTACTGGCAATATCCAGACCTATAATGGCTATTTCTTCACCGCCACGTTCGACTATTGTGTAGGGCTGAAACATTTGCCATTCGCGGTCGGGGGTTAGAGCCGACTGCCCAACTTTTGGCTTAATATTTGCTCCAAGCTTCACGGTAGGACAGCTTTTGGTCCCCAATTCCTGCAGGAACTCGGCCAGTCCGGCATCGCCAGTATCAAACTCATGGTTACCAATAGTGAAGGCATCGAAACAAATGTTGTTCATCATGCGGGCGTCGGCTTCACTACCAAACAAGGTGAAATATAAGCTGCCTGTCAGGGCATCACCGGCATGCAATGTCAGTACATTTTCGTTAGCCGCGCGTAGCTTTTTGATTTGCGCGCCAACACGAGGGAAACCGCCGGCTTCCACTTGCCACTCCTGCTCTCCCCACACTAAGGTTTGCCGCTTGGCATCCAAATTAGAGTGGTGGTCGTCAATGTGCAGCAACGTCAATCGAAACTCATTGCTTTCAGGCTCCTGCGGAGCAGATGCGCAACTGATTAATAATGCAGAAACAGTGACAGCAGCCACACCCCGAACTATGCGTTTTAGATTAAACTCGCCTGTTTTCACCAGCTGTTCCTTTTAGTCTTTTATCAAACCAATTTCACGTAAGCGCTGCATTAGATAGTCATCAGCTGTAATAGGTTCATCTCGCTGAGGATTTTCATCTGAAATACAGCTTTCCAGCGGCGTGATCATCACATCCGGATTAAAATGTAAAAAGAAAGGTATTGAGTAACGCGACTTTTCATTAAATGGTGCCGGAGGATTAACCACCCGATGCGTTGTCGATGGCAGCACATGATTCGTTAAGCGCTGCAGCATGTCACCCACGTTACAAATAATAGCACCTTCAATAATCGTTACCGGCACCCAGGTGCCGTCTTTCGCCAGCACTTCCAACCCCGGTTCTCGCGACCCCACCAGGAGCGTCAGAACGTTGATGTCTTCATGCGCACCAGCACGAACCGATGGCGTATCTTCATCAATAATAGGTGGATAGTGTAAAGGCCGCAAAATTGAATTGCCGTTATTCACTTTGTTGCGGAAAAAGTCTTTCGGCTGCCCCAGATAAACGGACAGAGCTTCCAGCACCTGATTACCTAAGTTATCCAATGCTGCGTAAATAGCCAGCATATCGTCTTTAAATTTAGGCAGCTCTTGTGGCCAGACGTTTGGCAATAGTTGTGGGTATGCGGGCTCCCCTTCAACTTCACGACCCACATGCCAAAACTCTTTTAAGTCGACATGTTTCGCGTCTTTAGCCACTTCAGTACCAAAGGGCGTGTAGCCTCTGGCACCGCCCTGACCCGGGCGGTGATATTGTTTTTTTACATCTTCAGGTAATGCAAACAATTCACGACAGGTATCCAGTGCCCGTTCAATAAGCGCAGTATCGACGCCGTGCTGGGTTAAGGCAATAAAACCGTATTTTTCGTAACCATTACCGACATCTTGAGTAAAAGCATCAAAATCATTCTGATAACGGCGCATATCAACGTGCGGGATAGACTGCATGGTGAATTCCAACTTCCTGAAAGAGCTTAGTGAATAGGCCGTTATTGTATGAATTTTCGGGTTAAATCACAAGTTAGCAAGGAGCCGCTTAACCGGGTTAAAACCTTTACGGTGTATAGGACAAGGCCCGTGTTTTTCCAATAACTCCAAGTGTTTGGGAGTACCATAAGCCTTGTGTTTATCGAATTCATACTGTGGGTACAATTCATGCCACTTTAGCATCTGTCTGTCCCGCTCCACTTTCGCTAAAATTGAAGCAGCAGCAATGCATTGTTCGCTGGCATCGCCGCCAACAATGGCTTTTGCCGGAACCTTCAACTCCGGAACCCGGTTACCGTCCACCAGCACCATATCGGGTTTTACCGGAAGCGCTTCCACAGCTCGCTGCATGGCTTTCATCGACGCCCAGAGAATATTAATGGCTTCTATTTCGTCGGGGTCAGACTGAGCAATAGCCCAGTAAAGTGCCTTTTCTTTTATTTCCAGACTCAGTTTTTCACGCTTCTTCTCGCTCAGTTTTTTTGAGTCGTTAAGCCCTTCAATGGGATTGTCCGGATCTAAAATGACAGCCGCTGCCACAACCGGCCCGGCAATAGGCCCACGACCCGCTTCATCTGTACCACAAATCATTGACACTTTTTCACCTTGTTCGCTTTGTTCCACCTTACAATAATGGTTATGATACCTGCGCATAATAATTAGACCAATAAAATAACAACCAGGGGTTTCACCATGGCTCAATCTCCACAACCAGACCGTTCGCAAAAGGATAAGCCAGACAGTCTGTTAAATCGCCTTCTAGATGGCGTTGAAAAGGTCGGTAATAAACTGCCCGATCCGGCCGTCATGTTCTTTGGCTTATTAATCATTGTCTGGGTAATGTCGTGGCTGTTGTCCGGCGTGAGTTTTGATGAGAAACACCCGCTTACGGGTGACTCTATTGGCGTAATCAACTTATTAAGCGGCACCGAATTTGCGGCTTTTCTTGCCAATATGGTTGATACCTTTATGGGTTTTGCGCCCCCTGGGGGTTGTGCTGGTCGCTATGCTGGGTGTCGGTGTAGCCGAACGCTCGGGCTTTATTAATGTTGCCATAAAACTCATGTTGAACGTTACGCCGAAAATGTTGCTGACGCCGGTTTTGATTCTGGTTGCTATAGTCAGTCATACGGCAGTTGATGCCGGCTACGTTCTGGTTATTCCTTTAGGCGGTGTTATTTTCTACGCGGCCGGCAGACATCCGCTGGCGGGTATTGCTGCAGCCTTTGCTGGTGTTTCCGGCGGCTTCAGTGCCAACTTCGTACCTTCGGCAATAGACCCATTACTGCAGGGCTTTACTGAAAGTGCCGCGCAAATTATTGACGCCGACATGCAGTTGAATCCGCTGAACAACTATTACTTTACAGCCGCTTCGTCAATTGTCGTCGTTGCTATTGGCTGGTTCCTGACGGACAAAGTGGTTGAGCCCCGTTTACGTGGTGCCGAAATTGATGGTGACGCCGAAGATATGCCTGCGCTAGACGAAGTCTCCCCACGTGACCGCAAAGCGTTTTATGCTGGTGTAATCACCATGGCCGTAGGTTTGACTCTGTTATATTTCTCAGCAACGGCTGAAAATACTCCTTTGGCTGACCCGACAACCGGTGAATTGGCATCTTACTCAGCACCTCTTATGGGTATGATTGTACCGCTCATTTTCTTGCTGTTTATTATTCCGGGCATTGTTCACGGCTATGTTTCCGGTAACTTTACCAACTCGCAGGACGTTATCGGCGCAATGACTAAGTCAATGGAAGGCATGGCCTACTATATGGTTATGGCGTTCTTCTGTGCCTTATTCATAAAAGCGTTCGGAGACTCACAACTCGGCACGTTAATTTCCGTAAAAGGGGCTAACTTCCTGGCCAGCTTAGAGCTGTCCGGTGGAGTCACTATGGTGGGAATTGTGTTTCTGGTAGCTTTCATTAACTTATTTGTGGGTTCAGCATCGGCAAAATGGGCACTAATATCCCCTATTTTCGTTCCTATGCTAATGCAGTTAGGCTATTCACCCGACTTAACTCAGGCGGCGTATCGTGTAGGTGATTCATCCAGTAATATTATTACGCCGTTGTTGCCTTACTTCCCGCTGGTCGTTCTTTATTGTCAGCGTTATGTTAAAGGCACAGGTATAGGTACTTTAGTGGCAATGATGCTGCCCTATACTGTAGCGCTCTTAATACTATGGTCTGCCTTCCTTATTCTCTACTGGACTCTTGGCTTTCCTCTGGGTATCCAGGCAAATTACGTTTACCCTGCGGGCTAAATATCTGAATTTAAACTCGTATGAAAAACCAGTGAGTCACCTTAAGAAAGGTGGCTCACTGCATTTACGACATTCGTCGCACCTTCGTCTATCTCTTCTATCAAGTTTTTCACTTTTTCAATTTGCTCTTTGCTCAGTTCTGCCATCTTTTGAATATCATCTATCGATGTCGATATCGCATGCGAGACTTCAGAGCTGCGTTCCATAACTCCGGAAATTTGACTGGTTGCCTGTGTCGTCCGTGACGCTAAGTTTCTTACTTCATCTGCAACAACGGCGAATCCCCGTCCGTGTTCTCCGGCTCTGGCCGCCTCAATAGCTGCGTTCAACGCCAATAAATTCGTTTGGTCTGCCAGACCATTAATCGTTTTCACAATATCCTCGATATTGCGAGCCTGCTCATGAAGCTGTTCAATAACTTCATCTGTTTTATTACTTTTAGACAAAATCTCATTCGAGGTTTCTACAGAAACCTCTATCGAGGCTTTTCCATCTCTGACAATAGCAGCCGTTTGCTTTGAGGTAGAATAAGCCACTGCAGCAGCTTCCGCAGTTTGCTGAGCTTTCACCACGCTGGCCGTTACGTCACTGGCGAATTTAATAACTTTTGTCACCTGCCCATTCTCATCAAAAATGGGGTTGTAGCTGGCTTCAAGCCAAATCGCCTCTCCATGCTTACTCAGCCGTTTAAATTGCCCTGTTTTAAACTGGCCGTTACTCAGTTCTTTCCAAAAGCTGGGGTTTTCATCATAAAACGCCTGTTCACAAAACATGCTGTGATGGCGCCCTTTAATTTCATCTGCACGGTAACCTATTGTGTCTAAAAAGTTCTTATTGGCACGAATAATCTCGCCCGATGGAGAAAACTCTATTGTTGCCATAGACTTATCAATTGCAGTACTAACAGCGACCTGATGTTCTAACTCCAGAACTTCGCGAGTCACATCTTTCGCTATTTTAGTTATATATTCGACCAGCCCCTCCGAGTTTTTAATCGGAAAATAAGAAGCCTCCAGCCAGACAACATCGCCATTATTACGGAATCGCTTAAAACGGCCATGGTGAGACTGCCCCTGAGCCAATTGCTTCCAAAAGTTCTGGTACTCTGCGCTTGTCGCATAGTTGTTATCGCAAAAGATTTTATGGTGCTTGGACACTATCTCGTCAAGCCGATAACCCATGGTTTCCAAAAACAGGTTATTGGCATTTAAGATGTCACCTTGAGGGGTAAAATCAATTCGGGCGATATTACCGTCAATGGCGTTTATCAGTTGCTCGTATTCACTCAGCTCTTTACTGGTTTGTGCAAGCTGATACTTCTTTTTTGAGCCAAACATGGGGCTTTCCTACTCATAATAAATATTATGAGTAGATACGCTCAGCAAAATGATTCAGGATCATTTGTGAGCGTTTTATTGAGTGGAAATTCAGATAAATTGAAATATATCAATGACTCGCTGATGGGATTTCTTACTTCTGCTAAGCACTCCAGGCAGGATTCCAGGTTACTTCCCAAATATGTCCGTCTGGATCTTTGAAGAAACCACCGTAGCCACCCCAAAACAAGTCCTTTGCGGGTTTAAGAATATCGGCCCCTGCCCGTTCGGCTTCCACCATAACGTCGTCAACCGCAGTGCGCGACTTGACGTTATGGCTTAACAACACTTCATTTGCTGCACGAGCAACTTCAACGCCCATTTCTGCAGCAATACTCTTACGTGGCCATAAAGCCAGTCTGAGCCCACTGGGTAGCTTAAAGAACACGACAGCACCATGCTCAAACTCTTCACCAATAATGCCATCGGTTTCCCAACCCAGGCCGTCCTGATAAAACGCCAATGAACGTTTCAGATCATCAACACCTAAAGTGATCACACTAATACTGGGGTTCATAGAACATCTTCACGGTTAACGCTAAACTCTTGCTATGTACTCTACATAGCATCGATACTCGGGTCAAAGCATGGATAAAGAGCTGCTAAACAACTATAAAAATACGGATTATTGGTTCGCAGTTGGGAAAAAGGCAATCACTTTGACTATAGGTCAAAAGAATAATGACTTTGACCGTTTATGCGAGCGCCTTGGTCAAACTACAGGCACCTTTATCACAGCCTTTAACCCACAAAGCCAACTGCTTACAAAGAGCGAAAATAAAAGCAGAAACGAGCAATTAGTGACTCGTTTAGAACAAATGAATGAAATTCACTGTTTTTCAGGAGAAGGTCAGGACCGCGACAAGCAATGGCCGCCGGAAGCCAGTTTTATGGTCTTAGGCCTCAAGAAAAAAACAGCCATTGACCTGGCACGAGAGTACCAGCAAAATGCGCTGGTCTGGATTGAATACCAACAAGCTGCAGTACTCATCGACGTATGAGTTAAGGGGTCACCATGCCATCACACCATAGCCGCTGATAAACAAGCCTTTATTTATGCGATCATCGCCGTACTTTTATGGTCAACGGTGGCTACCGCATTCAAAATAACCCTGCAGTACATGACCCCATTGCAGATGGTTACTGCTGCCAGTAGTGTTTCTTTTGTCATTTTAGGCCTGGTCTGCCTTATTCAGAAAAAGACCGGTGAACTGATACTTGAGCTACGTAAAATGCCCTTGTATTACCTGCTCATGGGACTTATTAATCCGCTTATTTACTATCTGGTGCTTTTTCAGGCATATAAACTGCTGCCAGCCTCCGAAGCTCAACCACTTAATTACACCTGGGCCATTGCCCTTAGCATTATGGCCGCTCTGTTTTTAAAACAAAGCATACGCCGTCGCGACTGGGTAGCCTGCGCCTTAGGTTATTTTGGAGTGCTGGTTATTGCCACACGAGGTAATGTGCTGGAGCTTAGTTTCAGCGACCCCTGGGGCGTTACACTGGCGTTAATTTCCACTTTCTTGTGGGCTGGCTACTGGATCCTGAATACACGCCGTAACGCCGACTCTGTTGTTAGCTTAGTACTTTCTTTCGGCTTAGCCTTACCCATACTTATTGTCGCCAGCTTCATATGGAGTGACTGGTCTGCAATACCCTGGCAAGGCTGGGCAGCGGTAAGCTACGTAGGCTTATTTGAAATGGGAATAACCTTCCTATTCTGGTTGAAAGCCATGAAAACAGCCACCAATACGGCACTTATCAGCAACTTAATTTTTATTTCGCCCTTTATCTCGCTGTTGCTGCTCTCGGTCGTGATTGGCGAAACCATTTATCCAAGTACGCTAGTTGGGCTTATGCTTATTATTTTCGGACTGTTAGTTCAACGTATTCACTTTCGGCGTAAGCTTAAGCCATAGCCTTATTCACAATCTCATCAGCGGCTTCTTTGTCATCTTTATCCGGCGACGGACCATCGCCGGCACCATTTTCTCCCGGTGCTAAAGCAAGCTCTGTCAGTAATGGAAAATGATCTGACCCAAAACCCGGTAGGCGAGTCATTGAAACCAGAGCAAAATGGTGGCTGTGGAATATATGATCCAGCGGCCAGCGGGCAAACCAGTACTCCGCATGGAAAGTATTAAACATACCACGCCCGATACGGGGGTCTAACAAGCCACTAAGCTTGCGGAAAAGAAGCGTCGTGCGCGACCAGGCAACATCGTTCAAATCTCCAGTGACTATAGTCGGATATTTCTCCGGCTCAACCCGACGAGCAACCAGCACCAGTTCAGCATCCCGCTCTGCCGACTCTTCATTTTCAGAAGGGCTGGGTGGCGCAGGGTGCACAAAATGCGCTTTTACTTTCTGTCCACAAGGCAGCTCAATAAAACAATGTACCGACGGTTTATCGTCTTCAACCAGATATTCAACACTGACATCAGACAAAGCATAACGAGAATACACATGCATGCCGTAGAGGTTATCTAAAGGTACCTTTACCGTATGCGGATAATCCGATTCAATCGCATCCAGCTTCTCCTGCCACCAGTCATCAGACTCAAGTGTGACCAGCACATCTGGCGTAAAATCATGAACAAGCTTTAGCAAGCCATCACTATTATGGTTAGGAGTAAGAACATTCGCGGTCATAATGCGCAAGCGCCCGTTAGCATTACCCGGCCGGACAGCTTCAACTTCCTTAGGAAAGAAAAAGGTATAAGGCACAACCCACCAGAGCTGACAGACCAGACAACCAATAATCAGACCCAGCGTTACCGCGTTAATTGAATTCCAGTCGCGTATAACAACCAACCCTACTATGAGAAGGGCAGCTAATAACACCGACAGCTGCAAACGCGGAAAATCCAAACCACGTATCCACCAAACTTGCGCTCGGGACAATGGCGCCAGGGTAAGCACCAACAGTAATACCGCTAAGGAAAGATAAATGACTTCAAACATGCTGACTCTCAATACTTCTCAGATAAGAAAACAATAGCACAGCTGCAAAGGATAAGGTGAAAGGAAGTGTTAACGCTCCTACGGATAGAGCGCTCCGCTTGGAGTCAAAACCCTCTGCTCATTACAGCTCCCGGCGGGACTTAGTGAAGCGGTAAGAGTTAAGGCCCTCTACTACAGGAGTGTCGAAGGCCATGGATGGCCTTCGTCAAGCCCTCATGGATGAGCTCGTCGCGTCTCCTGTAGTAGAGGGTCTTAACTCCTAGCGAAACTAAAAGTCCCCCGGGAGCTGTGTGACGCCAAGGATGGCGTCACCCAAGCCCCCAAGGATGGGTTTACGGCGTGTTCCGAAGCTTTATCTAACTCTTTGTTTCTGACTAGACCATGTTAACCAGCATGCTGGTTGGGTCTTCGAGGTATTCCTGCCAGAGTTTGTTGAAACGGGCAATGGTGCCGCCATCGATAATACGATGGTCGCCTGACCAGCTTACCGTCATTATTTTACGGGCTACCACGTTACCGTTGGCATCAAAGCGCGGCAGTTCCTGCACCTTACCTAAAGCGACAATCGCGGCTTCAGGTTTATTGATGATAGGAGTTGCCACCGTACCGCCAATAACACCAATGTTTGAAATGCTGATGGTACCGCCTTTCATATCGGCTTGTGGCAACTTACCTTCACGCGATGCCTGAGTCAGACGAGTGACCTCATTGGCTACATCAATGATGCTTTTGTTTTGTACCTGTTTTACGTTAGGTACTAACAGGCCAATCTTGGTGTCAACGGCCATGCCAATGTTGTGATCATCAAAATAAGTGATCTCAGTACAGTCTTCATTCACCTGTGCATTCATCACAGGGAATTCTTTCAGTGCCAGCGAAAGAGCTTTGATAAAGAATGGCATAACAGTTAAACGAATACCCTTCTCTTTGTATTGCTCTTTTAGCTTTTCACGCAATGCGATTAAGTCAGTAACATCGAACTCATCGGCGTAAGTGAAATGTGGAATCGTACTGACCGAGCTCATCATCTGCTTAGCCATAGCCGCTTTCACACCACGGATAGCTTCAGTACGAGTACCACCGCTAGTAGCCGCGGCTTTCTGCGGTTGCTGGCTATCGCTTGATGCGGCTGACTTCTGCTCACCCGATTTAAAGGCTTCAATATCTTTCTTCAGAACCCGGCCTTTTTTACCTGAACCTGGTACTTCAGCAATGTTAATATCGCTCTCACGTGCCAGACGACGCACAGCCGGGCTGGCAATAGCTTTGCCCTGACGCGCCTTCGCGGGTGGCTCCGCTTCTGCTTTGGAATCCGATGGCGAAGTCTTAGCGTCGGGGTCAACATGGCTCTGTGGAGCATTTGAACCAGATGACTGAACGCCACCCGCTGGCTGCAGTGCAAACAGCGGTTTATGTACTTCCGCGATATCACCTTTTTTGTGATACAACTTAACCACAGTACCGTCGTCTTTAGCCGGAATTTCAACCGTAGCTTTGTCCGTCATGACTTCAACAACCGGCTGATCTTCTTTCACTTCGTCGCCTTCAGACACCAGCCATTCAACGATTTCGCACTCAACAATACCTTCGCCAATATCAGGCAAAATAAAGTCAGTTGTATCACCGCTGCTTGAGGTTTGTTCTTCCTCTGTTTTCGGTTCTTCTTTTTTAGTCGGCTCGCTTTCTTTAGCAGGCGCCTCATCAGAAGAGCCGTCAGCTGGCTTTATCGCAAATAACGGTTCGTGAACCTTGGCAATATCACCTTTCTGGTAATACAGTTTTTCCACAATGCCGTCGTCTTTGGCCGGGATCTCAACCATAGCTTTGTCGGTCATAACCTCAACTACGGGTTGGTCTTCTTTAACTTCGTCACCTTCGGCAACCAGCCACTCAACGATTTCGCACTCTACGATCCCTTCGCCGATATCGGGCAGAATAAAGTCTTTACTCATGTCGATGGGTCCTTAGTAGTTCATTGAGCGTTTGATCGCTTCATAAATCTTCAAGTGATCAGCCATGTACTCTTTTTCGTGACACAGCGGATACGGTACGTCGATACCGCACACTCGACCAATTGGCGATTCCAGATACAGGAAGCATTTGTCCTGAACTGTTGCTGCAATTTCGCTGGCGAAGCCACCGGTAATAGGTGCTTCCTGAGTGATCACCAAACGACCGGTTTTTAAAACCGATTCTGTAACGGTTTCAACATCCCATGGAGAAATAGTACGCAAATCAATGACTTCGCACGAAACGCCGTCTTCTTCAGATTTTTCCACCGCTTTTTCAATCATTTCCATCTGCGCGCCCCAGCCAAGAACGGTAATATCTTTACCTTCTTTGACCACGTCAGCTTTGCCTAATGGAATGGTGTATTCTTCTTCCGGAACATCGCCTGTTGACGCGCGGTACAACCGCTTAGGCTCCATGAACAACACCGGGTTTTTGTCAAAAATAGCGCTTAGCAATAACCCTTTGGCCTCGTACGGGTTACGCGGGGTCACAATTTTAATGCCCGGCGTGTGGGCAAAGTAGGCTTCCGGAGACTGTGAGTGATAATGACCACCGGCGATACCGCCACCGTACGGAGTACGAATGGTTAAACCACCCACATTGAACTCATTACCTGAACGATAACGGAACTTGGCCGTCTCGTTCACTATTTGGTCAAACGCCGGGAAAATGTAGTCCCCGAACTGAATTTCGGCAATGGCATAACTGCCTTGTGACGCCAGGCCATTAGCAAAACCAATAATACCCTGCTCAACCAGTGGGGTATTAAAGTTACGATGCTTGCCGTATTTTTCAGTCAAGCCGGAAGTGGCGCGGAATACACCACCAAAACCACCGGTATCTTCACCAAAGCTGTATACGTTGTCATGCTTAGCCATCGCCAGGTCTAGCGCGCTGTTGATGGCCTGTAATAAATTCATTTTAGCCATTAGTCCAGTCTCCCCGACGTTTTACTATAGGCATCCGGGTATTTACGGATGTGCTCTTTCAACTCGTCTAACTGCTCTTTCAGCATGTCAGTCGGTTCGTCGTAAACATCATTGATCAGCTCATCAATGTGCGGGACCGGCACTTTTTCTGACTCTTTTAACGCCGCCAGAACTTTCGCCTTCACTTCAGCGTGATGCTCTTCAACGTGGTCTTTATCCAACCAGCCTTCATCCGTCATCCACTTTTGTAAACGCTCAAGCGGATCTTTCGCCTGCCAACCAGCTTCTTCATCACGCGTACGGTAACCAGTAGGGTCATCCGAAGTCGAGTGACCAGACATGCGATAAGACATGGCTTCAATTAAAACAGGTTCGTTTTCTTCTACAGCCAGACGACGAGCTTCCTGTGTCGCTTTTAGTACAGCGAAAACGTCGTTACCGTCAATACGTATGGTTTTCATACCATAGCCGATACCACGCGGGGCAATACCGTCACCAGCATACTGTTCGCCTTGCGCCGGTGTAGAAATAGCGTAGCCATTATTACGGCAGAAGAAGATGACCGGCACTTTATAAACCGATGCCATGTTCAAGGCGGCGTGGAAGTCACCTTCAGAGGCAGCACCTTCACCAAAGTAACAGATAGTGCACTTCTCGGTTTTATCCATTTTCTGACCAAACGCATAACCTGTTGCCTGTGGAATCTGTGTTCCCAACGGCGAAGAAATGGTCATAAAGTTTAAGTCAGCGCAACCGTAGTGAACCGGCATCTGACGGCCTTTACCTAAGTCTTTTTCGTTCGAAAACAGCTGATTCATAAACTGTTCAACGGTAAAACCACGGTAAGCTAATGCGCCCTGCTCACGGTATTGACCCATGATCATATCACCAGCATCCAGCGCGGCGGCAGACGCCACACTCTCGGCTTCCTCACCTCGTGAGGCCAGGTAAAAACTGATACGGCCCTGGCGCTGTGCGGCGATCATGCGTTCATCGAGAATACGGATAAATTGCATGGTGTCGTGAATTTTCACGATCAGCTCTTTATCGTACTCCGGCATATCCGCATCTTTATGAAAACTGCCATCTTCTTTTAAGATTTGCAGCATTGGAATTGTGACTGAGTCTTTATCAAACCATTTCGGTTTCGTCACAATTTCTGTGTCGTGTTTTTTATCCTTGACCATAACCTTCTCTTTCGGTTTTAAGCTGGGTTGGAAATTGCCGCTACTTTACCTTTACGTAAAGTGACATGCAAACCACACCCTAATGAAAACTGAGTGCGCTAAGTGTAAATAGAAACGAACAGTCTTAACAAAGTTCGGCAACTTAGGCTCAATAATTTCAGACTAAATCGAGCGACTCTGTGGGTACTCTAACCACAGTTAATAACGCCCGGTGCCCCAGCGCCACTTTGGCATTAGGGAAAATAATATGTTCACCATCATGCTGCGCGTAACATGCCTTGTCACCATCCCAGGCCAGTAGCTCCCCTTTATTAAAAGAGGTGAAGTTAGCCACATCATCCGCAAAGTTTAGCTCAAAGTCAGGTTGTGTGCGGTTAATGGTTTGCGCTTCTTTGAACACATAGTGTTGTTCTGGTTCAAAGGGACCAAAATCCAGCTCAGTTTGCGAAATTAAGTCGCGCAAGGTGGTTTCCGCTGCGGCAAACTTAGCCCTGTCATTTTCGCCAAATGGACGGACTTTACCCAGCTCAACGGTAAATGCATGAGCATTAAACTGACGTGCGCTAAAATACGAAAATGTCGTTGTCGGTGCCTGGTTCAATAATACCGTATCCACACCACAAGCCAGCAAAAACTGAAGCTGTTGGCGACTGTAAGGTGCGCCGTGAGTAAACGGATAAACGGCAAATTTCTCGCGTTTAGAGTCACGGATGGCAGTATGTAAGTCGTAATGAAAACGTTCGCGGGAACCTTCCGGAGCCGATTGGTAGAAGCGCTCTACATAGTTTTCCATCTTTGCTGCACGCTCGCGTTCTTTATTTTGCGTACTGCCTTTACCATGCTCGCCACTAAACAGGCGGTTCATATTTTCTTCAACAAACCGCTCGCCTTTGTTTATTGAGGCCGGATTTGCAATTAAAAACAGCGTTCGGTGCGTTACTGTCTGCTTTTCATCAATAATGTCATTAATGATATCCCGGCATATTTCAATAGGAGCCGTTTCATTGCCATGCACTGCACAGGATAACACAACATCCTTGTGTCCCGGGCTAGCCGGTGAAACTTCTAACACACCGCTATCCCAGACCGACAGTTTTGTGCCATTGCTCAATGTTAAGTTATAACTCTCGTCACAACCCCACTCATGTTCACGAGTCCAGGCCAGAAAATCAGAAAATACCTTATTCACAACCTTCTCCTATTATTTTTTTCCCGGCACATAGCCTTTCGTTGCCAACAATTCACGTAACACCCGTGAACGATATTCACGACGATAAAGCACGGCGACGACCACAGCGCTTGAAGCAATTAAGATGACGGGATGCAGAAACCAGGATAAATATGCCAAAGCAAAATAATATGTACGCAGACCCTTATTGTACTCATGTCCGGACTGATCCAGTACTTTTGCCGCGTGCATAGCAAAACGCCGACGCTCTTCTTCTGGTTTATTGCCCTGATGATACTCAACAGAAGCTCCCAGAAGAACAGACACAAAACCGAACTGACGAATAGACCAGGTAAACTTAAAAAAGGCGTAGATAAAGATAATGGCTAACACCGACAGCTTGAACTGCACCAAAATAGAACTGGTATCTGGACTCATCGGAATTTCATTTAGCACTAACACCACTTCATCGGCATGCGCTAAGACCGTAATAACACCAGCCAGAACTAAAATGGTAGAGGAGGCGAAAAAGGTGACAGTTCTCTCGACATTGCCAATAAGTGACGCGTCAGCAACTTGATTTTCTTTGTGCATGACAGTGGTAAACCAGTCAATTCTTAACGAGCACAGAATACTCGACAAACAATGCGTGGTTCGGGCTCGTTTGCGGGCAAACAATGAATAGCCTATCCAGCAGAAAAAGAAAAATAGCAATGCGGCAAGATCAAGAAGCGACAGCAACATGTCAGGGTTTCCTCTGGAGTGTTCGGTTATTAATAATTTAACAGTTTAGAGTAATTAGTTTACCAGTTTATGACTAACCATACGATAAAGCCGGAGACTTAGCTCCGGCTTTCTTTCATTTCCTCAGACACTTAGTAGTGCTCCAGTGCCTCTTTGGTACTCATATCTTTAGGTTCAGGCGGCGTTGCCAGCCCATACCAGGACAGCATGGTACGCATCCCTCGCTTAGTATCAGCCAAAATCAAGTACAAACAAGGTATTAACAACAAGGTAATAACCGTTGCGAAAATAATACCGAAGGCCAGTGATATTGCCATTGGTATCACTATTTTAGCCTGCAGACTCTTCTCCAGCACTATCGGAAGCAAACCGAAGAAAGTCGTTAACGAGGTTAAGGTTATTGCGCGAAAGCGACGACAACCGGCATCCAGCACCGCCTTACGTAAATCCGTTCCCATCTCCCGGGCCCGGTTAACGTAATCAACCATGACCAGACTGTCGTTCACCACAACCCCGGCTAACGCAATAATACCAAACAAGCTCAAAATACTAACCGGCATACCAATAACCCAGTGTCCAATAATTGCACCGATAATACCAAAGGGTATCACCGACATAATTATCAGCGGCTGACTATAGGACTTCAGCGGAATGGCCATTAGTGCGTAGACCGCAAACATTGCCAAAAAACCGCCAAGAGCAAGAGAGCCTGTTGCTTCAGCTTCATCCTGAGTCGCACCCTGGAGTTGGAAGTTAACACTAGGGTACTTATCCAGAATTGGTTGGATTTTTTGTTCACGAACTTCATTTACAACGCGGAAAGGTTCTACTTTGTCTTTGTCGGCCCTGGCGCGTACATTCACAGAGCGCTGGCGATCGATACGAGTAATCGTGCTGTAGCCTTCGGCAAACTCAATATCTGCCAGCTCAGTAAACGGAATTTCAGAACCATCCGCCGCACGCAACTTCATATCTTGCAAGTTGCCAACTGACTCACGCTGGTCACGGGGATAACGAACCATCACTTTAATTTCTTCGTCGCCCCTCTGTATGCGCTGGGCTTCGGCACCGTAAAAGGCATAGCGCACCTGAGTAGCCAGTTCAGCCAGATTAATCCCCATAGCAGTCGCTAACGGTTTGGTCTGCAGAAGAATTTCTTCTTTACCGTCGCCAAAGGTATCTTCAATATCAAATACCCCGTCATAGTCGGCAAGTTCCAGCTTAAGCTCATCAGCTGCGGCTTTCAGTTCATCCAGGTTTTCACCGACTAACTGAAACTCAATATCAAAGCCACTACCGCCACTCATGCTTCCCTGGAAATTAAGGGCTCGCACTCCAGCCAGTTCGGGAACAGCTTCACGCCATTGGTTCACAATTTCAAACCCGTCTATCTGGCGGTCTTCACCTTTTTTCAGTTCTACAAATACCGTACCGGCAGTATTGCCATCCATCCAGATATTGGTATGACGGACAACGGCTTCACCGTCGTTTTCTTTAATCCGACTGTTCACGTCGTTGAGTGACTTTTCCACGCTGTTCAGGACTTCAATGGTGCGAGTTTCTGAGGTGCCGGGCTGCATCTCCACATTCGCCTGAATAAAATCGCTAGGAATATCCGGGAAGAAAACCCAACGTACAATACCGCCACTCATAAGACCGACCATCAGAATCAGCATACCGACAAAGGTTGCTAACGTTGTATAACGGTAGTGCAGACATTTTTTGAGGAACGGTCGATAGTAATTATCTACGAAAGACTTAATTGCATTCGCGAATTTATTGCGAAAACGTTGGAAAGCGTTGGCTTTTTCACCTTTCTGTTTGGAATACTTCATATTAGCGATGTGCGCTGGCAATATGAGTTTTGACTCCACTAAGGAAAAGGCCAAACAAAGAATAACGACCCAGGCAATAGACTCCCAGATAGCACCCATACCTCCTTCAACCGTCAACATGGGCACAAAGGCAACCATAGTTGTTAGTACGCCAAAGGTGGCCGGCATTGCCACACGCTTAGCTCCGGCAATAACGTTATCGATACTTTTACCGTTTTCCTCTATTTCAGTATAAGCACTTTCTCCTATGACTATCGCGTCATCCACCACTATCCCTAACACGAGTATAAAGCCGAACAGCGATATCATATTAATTGAGATATCAAACATCGGCAGTGGCATTAACGCAATGGTGCCTAAAAAGCACACCGGAATGCCTATCATGACCCAGAACGCCAAACGCAGTTGTAAGAATAACGACAACATAAGGAAGACCAACAGCCCGCCCATCCACATGTTGTTCATCATTAAGTCTAAGCGGCCTTGCAGATAATAAGACGAATCGCCCCACTGTGCTACCTGAACGCCGTCGGGCAGCTCTTCATTTTTTCTTTCCGTATAGCCCCGGACGTACTCTGCTATTTTAAGATCGTTCTGATCGCCCACTGACTGTACGCGGACAAAAGTTGCCGGTTTACCGTCAAAGCGGGTATACGACTCTTCTTCAATAAAACCGTCTTCTACTTTGGCTATATCACCCAGAGTTAAACGCGTACCGTCAGCACGGCTTAATAAAACAATTTTCTCAAACTCACCGCCAACGTAAGCCTGGTTATTGGCACGCAGTAAAATGTCACCGTTAGGGGTTTTTATTGAACCACCAGCAACATCAATTGAGGTTCCGCGAACCGCGTCAACAATTTGTGAGAAGGTCAGTCCGTAGCGTTCAAGATCCTGCTGAGAAATCTCAACCGAAATTTCATAATCACGGTCACCAACCACATCAACTTTGGTTATGCCGCCGACAGTCTTGAGCTCATCTCTGACTTCCTTCGCCAGCTCTTTACGGGAGCGCTCATCCAGGTCGCCATAAACCGACATCCAGATAACTTGTCGCTGTGGTCTTACCCGATAGATATTCGGCTTCTCGATTTGCTGAGGGAAGTTAGGAATGGCATCTACCAGCATTTTCACCTCGTCCATGACAACTTGCACGTCATAGTCAGGTTCAACTTCCAAGGTGACACTACCGCCGCCTTCCCGCGACTGAGAGGTCATCTCTTCGATACCATCAACATCCTCAATGGCATCTTCTATCAGCATAATAACGCCCTGCTCCACTTCCTGTGGTGCAGCACCGGGGAAAGGTACCTGGATACTGATAATATTCAGTTCAATTTCAGGAAACATTTGCTTGCGCACAGTAAATACTGACAGTGCGCCTGCAACCAGAATAATGATCATCAATAAATTTGCGGCTACCGAGTTGCGTGCAAACCACGCAATCAGACCGGTTTGTTTTTCAGTCGTCATGATGTTTACCCGCCTACATTTTCAGAGTCTTCGGCTTTTTTCTCACCGTTTTCATCTGTTTTAGCCGTTGTTTCCATTTGCTCTGGCAGTGGATCGCCGGGCAAACGTACCTTCATACCCGGTAACGCATTCTTCAGCTGCGTCAGCACCACTTTATCTCCACTTTCCAGTCCGGAGCTTATAAGGCTTGTATTGCCCTGAGTTCGCACAACCTCAACATCACGTTTTTCCAGCTCGCGACTCTCAGGAACAATCCAGACAGACCCATCAGGATTCAGTGCATAGGTAGGAATTTCCATAACTCCCTGAGCCACAGTGCCCTCAACTTTAGCCTGCACGAAACGCCCATAGCGCAAAGGAATAGGATGTGTCTCTTCACCCAGGTTGTAAGGGTCAGAAACTTCTACAACACCATAGATAACCCGGCTGTTTTCATCTAAAACGCCTTCTGTCCGAACCAGACGTCCCTGCCAGGTTGCCGACTCACCGGAAACCATAGATTCTAACTGCACTCGGGGCGCTTCTTCAGCAAGAGCCGGATCTAGAATATAAGTCATATCAAGGTCACTTAATGGCAACCGAACTTCTGCCGTACGGGTATCAAATACCAAGGCTATCTGGCTACCCGTTGAAACAAACTGCCCCAAATTGGCTTCTTTACTACGAAGTACGCTATCGTAAGGCGCTTTTATGGTGGTTCGCTCTAAATCACGCTCGGCTTTAGCCAGGTTCGCTTCGGCTGACTCTACCGCGGCAATGGCACTGGCAAGCTGCGGTTTGCGCAAGCCCAGTTCAGGTGCTTTCCCTTCTTTGAAGGCCGACCATTCTTCTTCAGCAACGCGGGCACGTGCTTTCTCTTGTTCTAACTCGGACTGGGCCTGCAACAAGTTAGCCCGGGCCTGTTGGACCGCAACTTCATAGTCAGACGGATCGACCTGAACCAGCATATCGCCTTTTTTGAAGAAACCACCGGCATGGTAATTCGCAGCGACATCAACAATTTGCCCGGTCACTTCTGCAACCAGAGTAGTGGAATGCTTTGGTTTTACCGTGCCCTGAGAATCAACAATAAACGTCATGTCACGAGGGCTGACTTCCAGAACTTCAACCATCGCAGCAGGCTTACTTCGCTCTTTTTGTTTTGGCGGCTCCGCAGACATGCTTGCAAGTATCGATAAAACGATAGCTCCAACAATAATTAACGGCGGAATAAAGGCTCGTTTTTTAAATTTCATTTTTTATTGTTCTCATAATTGGTTAACTCACAGCATTATTATTACTGTTAATAATGTAAAATGTTAGGCGTTAACTGTTGCCAGTTGTGTGATTCCGGCACTAAGTTGTAACTGACTGTTTCAGCCTTCCAGTAACCAACGTTCCGCGGCCTCAACATAACGCGGTTTACCCACCAGCAAGACCACGTCCTGCGGTTGTAACTCGGTATCACCATCGGGCTCCTGAATTTCCTCGTCGTCACGCCTTAAAGCTTTTAACTGTACCTGATGTTTTTCCCAGTCTAATTCATCAATGCGTTTGCCCGTCGCCCAGGCACCTTCAGGTAAGGTTAAAGCACGTAAAAACTCAAGTTTGTCAGCAAGTTCTGGCGTAATCTCAGTTTCATCCCCTTGAAAGAAGCCATGCATTTCACCGTAATGGTTGCGTCTTTCTTTATCCAGCCGCGCAAGAATACGGCGTATTGGAATACCACTGCGGCTGAGCACATGAGAAATCAGCATTAAGCTCGCTTCCAGTGTGTCTGGAACCACCTGAGACGCTCCGGCTTCCTGTAACTGAGTCAGTCTTGTATCGTCACGACTCCGTACAATAATGTAGGCATCGGGGTTTAACTGGCGAAGCTCTTTTAGTACTTCGAGAGCGCGCAGGTCATCGGCGAAACTGATAATAATCAGATCGACACTCTCGGCTCCTACCGCACGTAAAATATCTTTTCTGGCACTGTCACCAAAGTAGACCCGGGCACCACCGGCAACGGCTTCCTGAACTCGCATGGGGTCATTATCGACAGCTATATGAGTAATTCCCTCTGCGTCTAAAAATCGACTCATGGTTTGCCCAACCCGTCCAAAGCCGCAAATCAGTACCTGGTTCTCCAGCCCTTCACTACCGGTTGTTCGTTGCTGTTCAATATCGACCAGAGGATCAGGGTGGCGAACAACCAGATTCACTAAAGGTTTCAAACGGTGGATAACAATAGGTGTTATCGCCATACTCAATACACCAATACCTATCATACTGGTGACAATCTCTTTGCTCAGTAATCCATGGCTGCTAGCCAAGGCGACAATTACAAAGCCAAACTCCCCCATTTGAAATAGTGAAATACCACTGCCCCAGGCATCCTCATCCCGCTCGCCCATAAAACGTGCTACTGAGCTAATTAACGCAATTTTAATCACGGCCATTACAATTAAAGCGAGGAGTATCCAATGAAAATTCTGGACAAACCCATAAAGCTGAAGCTGCATGCCTATGGTCGTAAAGAACAAGCCCATTAAAATATCGCGAAACGGGCGAATATCGGCTTCCAGCTGATGTTTATACTGGCTTTCCCCTAGCATCATTCCGGCTAAAAAAGCACCTAACGCCATAGAAAGACCAAAAACATGAGTCATACCACCGGCAACCAGTGCGACCAGAAGCGTCGCCAGAACAAACAGCTCATCGGTTCTTTGCTTGGCTATTTCTTTGAATAAATAGGGTAAGACCCATTTTCCTATTGTCATTAGTACAGCAATAACGGCGGCACCTTTCGCCAGAGCCAGTAATAAGGTGTAGCCAATATTACCGTTATCGGAGGCCAGCAAAGGAATAATAATTAGCAGTGGCACCACCGCTATATCCTGGAATAGCAAAATGGCGACACTCATCTGCCCGCGACGGGTTGACGTCTGTGCGCTTTCCTTTAGTTGCTTGATAACAACCGCAGTAGAGGACAAGGCCAGCGCTCCGGCAATAGCCAAAGATGCAGCCCATTCATCCAGCCAGATAAAGCCGATAAGCAAAAAGATTAACAAGGAACCAAGAACCTGAGCCGCGCCTAACCCGAATACCCATCGCCGCATGGCGATCATCTTAGGTAAAGAGAATTCAAGCCCCAGCGAAAACAGGAGCAAGACAATACCCAGCTCAGCAACCAGATGATAATCATCCGGGTCAGCTATCCAGCCCATAACGTCGGGGCCGGCAATAATACCGGCAACCAGGTAGGCTAAAATTGCCGGCAATTTCACCCTTCTGAAGAGCCAGACAAGAATAACGGCAACCGCTAATAAAAGCAGAAGGCTGGAAAATGTACCGTTCATTCATAAACTCCTGGATTTCTGTGTTTTTATGAGTGTCAAAATAGTAACACTCTTTTGTTTCAGAAAAACTATCTCTTATAACGTTTTGTAAAATATAGCTTTTCTATTCTTGGCCTAATATTTGCAGATAAATTTTCAATTATCAAATTCAGGCAAAAAGGTTTGTCATGCTAAACAGAGCTGTAGCAAAAACTGAGAGTAAGGCAACTGAGAACAAAACTCAGGCAATTATCAGTCAATTAACCTCATCGGCTGACTTGCAAAGCAAATCAACCCCGTTAACTGAACGGTTGCAGACATCTCTCGATTTGCATCAGGTATTATCTATTTACGCAGATTACATGGTTCAGCGTTTACCGGTAAGTGCCCTGCAATTTATCTCTGATGACCAAATTATTAATTTAATTGGTGACTACGAAAGCCTTGAGAGCGAATACTCGGTAATGCTTTATGCCGATAAAGAATACTTAGGACAAATGGTTTACCAATTCAAACGTCAACCATCCTATGTGAATAAAGTGCGCCTGGAGCAAATGCACCGACAGCTGACTTTCCCTTTGCGTAACGCTATGCATTTCTCACGTTTAAGAAAAGTTGCAATACGAGACCATTTAACCGGCCTTGGCAACAGAGCCTTACTGGACGAAACGCTTGAGCACATCAGTGCCCGTTTAAAGCGCGATAACAAACAGTCTCATATTGTCATGTTATTGGATATGGATGGATTTAAAAACGTCAACGACCGTCATGGGCACCAACAAGGCGATGAAGTACTGAAGCTGTTCGGCAATTTATTGCAACAGCAATTGCGCGATACGGATCGGGTATTTCGCTATGGTGGCGATGAATTCGTATTAATACTGGAAAACACGCGACCAGCACAAGCGGAGGACGTTTTTCGGCGTATTCGGGATGCGCTCGATAACGATATTAGTCTTGCCACTTTCAATATTGGCGTTAGCGCCGGTAGCCTGGTTATGGAAAGTTTTCATAGCCCCCAGGATATTATTGATGAAGCCGACAGACGCCTTTACGCCGCTAAAGTTGCCGGTAAGAATCAGCACCTGAGCTAACCCAGTCTGGCTCAGGTAACTGAAGGCTGTCGAATTCTGTTTTCTCAATAACCTGGTAGCTGAACCAGCCAAGTCCGGCTACCCACACGTACTTACCGTTCAGCTCAAGTATCGGCCGCCTGGCTCTCAACCACGGCGGAATTCCCGCCTGCTTCAGCCAGTCTTTCAGTTTTTTGCGCCCCTGACGCCCAGGCTTTGCCAGTTTTTCTGAGGTTAACGAAAAGGTTAATCTCAACTCATTATTATTCGTCAGCAATGCATCTGGCACGCTTAATGTGCCCCACTCCCCCAAATTGACATTAGCCTCAGCTAACCAACAATCTGCCGGTAATTGCCCGGTATTGTTGTCACACCATAGTGCGTATTGAAAGTAGCGCACACTGTAGCCATCACACTGAACCTGCATTTGGCTATCGTCTGTTGCGCTTTGAGCTTGTAAGCGAATTTGCTCCAGTTGCTCGTAACTGGGCAATGAGTATTCTTGTCCTTGCAGCCAGACTCGCAGTAACGCTCGCTGCATAGCCGCAGAATGCTCACTCAGTAAACTGAGGGGAAAGTGACTTTTGTGCTTCTGCGCCTTATACAGCTTTTCCTGCAAGAGTTCATCCATCACCTGCTGTTGCTCGGCACAAAGTTTTGCTGACCTCAGCACGCTATTCCCAAACTGAGGCCAACGCTGCTCTAATAACGGCACCACTTTATGCCGCAAAAAATTCCGCTCAATACGGGTATCGTAGTTCGTATCGTCTTCAATCCAGGTTAATTTCTGTTGCTGCGCGTAGCTTAAAATGTCTTCTTTACTCACACTAAGCAAAGGCCGGCAGAGACGACGGCTGCCAACCCAAGGCTGAATAGCAGCCATTGAGGATAAGCCTTTTGGCCCGCTGCCGCGTTTTAATTGCAGAAAAAAGGTCTCGATCTGATCATTGCGGTGTTGCCCTAACAGCAATACCGCATCATCCTCAGTCAGCTCGGCCATTCTCCGGTAACGGCTTTCACGCCCTGCGGCCTCTTTGCTTTGGCGGTTTTCTATGGGGACATTAAGCGGTTCAAAAACCGTTTTTACACCATAGGACTTAGCAGCATGCTCAATAGTCGACGACCAGTCAGCTGAACTGGGGTGAAAACTATGATCTAAATGAATGGCTAAATACTGATACTGAGGATTCTGCTGACGAAAGCGCATCAGTAAATCGAGGATAGTTTGCGAGTCAGCCCCGCCACCAAGGGCAGCAACTAATTGCTGCCCCGGCTTTAATGCAAGAGACTCTAAGCTTTCACAAAACAGGTCGTAAAGACCATCTTTCATCATTGGTAATTAGCAGTAACCAAAAGACATGAGTTTACGATAACGCTGGTCCAGCAATTCCTCATGGCTTAAGCCCTGTAAGCTTCCTAAATCAGCAATCAGCTGACGCTTAAGGCGTACCGCCATTTCTTCCTGATGGCGGTGCGCGCCGCCTAAAGGTTCAGGTATCACAGAATCAACCAGACCCAGCTCTTTACTCCGCTCTGCGGTTACGCCCATAGCTTCTGCCGCTAATGGCGCTTTGCTGGCACTTTTCCACAAAATAGAAGCACAACCTTCCGGAGAAATAACCGAGTACGTACTGTATTGCAGCATGTTAACGCGGTCACCGACACCAATAGCCAGAGCACCACCAGAACCACCTTCTCCAATAACAGTACAAACAATAGGAACGGTTAAACGAGCCATAACTTTCAGGTTACGTGCAATGGCTTCACTCTGACCGCGCTCTTCCGCACCAATTCCCGGGTAAGCTCCAGGTGTATCAATGAAGGTAACAATTGGCATTTTAAAACGCTCGGCGGTTTGCATCAGGCGTAGCGCCTTACGATAACCTTCCGGCTTTGGCATACCAAAGTTACGACGGATCTTCTCTTTGGTTTCACGGCCTTTTTGCTGGCCTATAACCATAACCGGAGTGCCGTCTAAACGCGCAATACCGCCAACAATCGCCTCGTCATTAGCAAAAGAGCGATCACCCGCCATTTCGTCAAACTCGGTGAATATCATGCGAATATAGTCAAGCGTGTAAGGACGCAACGGATGACGCGCCAGCTGTGCAACCTGCCACGCACCTAAATCAGAAAAGATTTTCTCTGTCAGTTCCTGACTCTTGGTGGTCAGTCGCTGCACTTCCTCTTCTAAGTTAAGATCCAGTTGCCCGCGGTTGCCAACAGACTTCAGTTCTTCGATTTGCGCTTCAAGTTCCGCAATAGGTTGTTCAAAATCCAGAAAATTAAGGCTCATTCGCTGTCATTTCCTTTAAAATTCAAGTGAAACTTGCTGAGTTCCCAGCAAATTCTGTAATTCGTATATTAATTCATCAGACGGATTCACATACCATTGTGCGCCAACATTTAACGTGGCTTCAACGCGTTCCGACTGATACCGCATTTTTATCGGACAAGTCCCTTCAGCAAAGGGCTGTAATAGCTTTTCCAGTTTTCCGGCAAGACCTTTAGCAAGCTGCTCATCCGTTACTGTAATTGCTAAATGCCGGAGATAAGTTTCCCGAGCCTGCTCAATTGCCATCACTTCTCTGGCAGTCATTGTATTGCTATTACTGAAGTTATCAAATCTGACCTCACCTTTTATCCACAAAATTCGGTCTTTTTCGAGCAATTCCTGATAACTTTCGTATTCGTTACTAAATAAGCGTACATCCATGCGCGCTGTTTTGTCATCTAAAGTCACTATAGCAAAACGCTGACCTCTTTTATTGGTCAGTACTCTCACATCAATCACCAGCCCGGCAATAGCAATACTCTCATCTTTACGGGTAGGAGTAACATTGGACAATGTACTATTAATGTAATGTTTGAGCTCTGCACGAAAACGGTTAATGGGGTGACCAGTCAAATAAAGACCGAGGGTATCGCGCTCTCCTTCCAACCAGACCGCTTCCGACCATTTACGTACGCTGACAAACTCCTGTTCAACCGCTTCAGGTTCGGTGGTAAGTACCCCAAACATATCCGACTGACCAATTTTTTCCGCATTCAAATGCTGTTCGGCCTGACGAATGGCTTTTTCCAGCGTCGCCATTAATGAAGCACGGTGAGGTCCTAAGTTGTCCATTGCGCCAGCACGAATTAAGCGCTGCAGAATGCGCTTATTCATTCGCTTCAGATCAACCCGGCAACAGAAGTCGAATAAATCCCGGAACGGCCCGCCTTCTTGCCGGGCTTTAATAATAGACTCAATTGGCGCTTCACCCACACCTTTTATTGCGCCTATACCGTACACCACTCGTTGCTGTTCATCGACGGTAAACTTATATTCGCCTTTGTTTACGTCCGGAGGCAGCAAGTCCAGTCCCATGCGTTCACATTCGTCCGCCAAAGTGACAATTTTGTCGGTATTATCCATATCGGCGGACATCACCGCAGCCATAAACTCTGCCGGGAAGTGGGTTTTCATCCATAAAGTCTGGTATGAAACTAAAGCGTAGGCAGCCGAGTGCGACTTGTTAAAGCCATAACCGGCAAATTTCTCTACCAAGTCGAAGATTTTCGTCGCCAGTTCAGGGTCAATATTATTTTGCGCCGCACCCTTAGCAAAAATTTCTCGTTGCTTAGCCATTTCCTCGGGCTTTTTCTTACCCATTGCACGGCGTAACAAATCTGCGCCACCCAAAGTGTAGCCAGCCAGAACCTGGGCAATTTGCATGACCTGTTCCTGGTAGAGGATGACACCGTAAGTCGGCTCTAGTATGGGCTGCAAACTCTCATGCTGATACTCAGCATCGGGGTACGAAATTTCTTCCCTGCCGTGCTTCCGGTCAATAAAGTTATCAACCATGCCAGACTGCAGTGGCCCCGGCCGGAATAGCGCCACCAGGGCGATAATGTCTTCGAAAGAGTCTGGCAAAAGCTTTTTAATAAGCTCTTTCATGCCACGCGACTCTAACTGAAACACCGCCGTTGTTTCGGCTTTTTTCAACAGTTTAAAACACGCCGGATCAGTTAAATCAATCGACGTAATATCAATAGGATCTTTACCGCTCTTAGCATGCCGGCGGTTCACCATATCAACCGCCCACTGAATAATGGTCAGCGTTCTCAAACCCAAAAAGTCGAACTTAACCAGACCTGCCGACTCAACATCGTCTTTATCAAACTGAGTGACCGGGTTGTTACCTTCATCATCGCAATACAGTGGCGAGAAGTCGGTTATTTTGGTTGGAGAAATAACCACGCCACCAGCGTGTTTACCAGCATTACGAGTCACGCCTTCAAGAATACGAGCCATATCAATAATGGCCTTAACTTCTTCATCCTGGTCGTACGCGGCGCCAAGCTGGGGCTCAATTTCAAAGGCTTTGGCCAGAGTCATGCCCGGATCGCCCGGTATTAACTTGGAAATTCGGTCGACAAAACCATAGGGATGAGCCAGTACCCGTCCGACATCGCGTATCGCAGCCTTAGCCGCCATAGTACCGAAGGTAATAATTTGCGAAACCGCTTCACGACCATACAGGTCAGCAACGTGATCGATAACTTCATCCCGACGATCCATACAGAAGTCGACATCGAAATCTGGCATAGAAACCCGTTCAGGGTTAAGGAATCGCTCAAAAAGTAAGTCAAATTCAAGCGGATCCAAATCTGTTATTTTAAGTGCATAAGCCACCAGAGAGCCTGCACCTGAACCGCGCCCCGGGCCTACGGGTATGCCGTTATCTTTACTCCACTGAATGAACTCCATAACGATAAGGAAATACCCGGGGAAGCCCATATCGTTTATAACACCAAGCTCGCGCTTAAGTCGTTCGTCGTATTCTGGTCGTTTCTGCTCTCGCTCTTCCGCGTCAGGAAACAAAAACTCTAAACGTTCTTCCAGCCCTTCTTCCGAAACCTTAATTAAGAACTCTTCAGTCGTCAGGTCGCCAGTGGGAAACTTAGGCAGGAAGTATTCGCCCAAACGCACAGTGACATTACAGCGCTTGGCTATTTCAACAGTATTTTCTATTGCTTCAGGAATGTCAGAAAACAACTCACTCATTTCTTCGCTGGAGCGCAAATATTGTTGTGGTGAATATTTTTTCGGCCGACGTTTATCTTCCAACTGGTACCCGTCGTGAATAGCCACACGAATTTCGTGAGCATCAAAGTCTTCTTCTTTCAGGAAAACCACTTCATTAGTAGCGACAACGGGTAGGCCTGTTTCCCCGGCTAAAGCCACCGCTTTATGTAAATAGTTTTCTTCCTGAGGCCGGCCGGTGCGCACAAGCTCAAGATAATAGCGGTCAGGAAAATATTGCTGGTAGAAATCGAGGGCAGCATCCAGCTGGCTGTCATGGCCTTTAATTAGAGCCTGTCCTACATCACCCTGACGGCTTCCGGACAACAAAATAATGCCCTCGTTATGCTCCTTCAGCCAGTCTTTATCGATAACCGGCTTGCCTTTAATATTACCGCGCAAATAAGCTTTTGAAATAAGCTGAGTTATCTGCTGATAACCTTCATTATCCATTGCCAGTGCGGTCAGGCGGAAAATTTCAGATTCAGGATAGTCAGCCTGCACCCAGAAATCGCACCCTATTAAAGGCTTTAAGCCCAATTGGTGCGCTTTTCCATAGTAGCGAACCAGACCACAAAAGTTCATTTGGTCGGTAATGGCTAAAGCAGGCATACCCGCTTCAGCAACAGCCTCACAAATTGGACCAACTTTCGCCAGCCCATCTATCATGGAAAAGTCGCTATGAACTCTTAAGTGAACAAAATTTGGTGCAGTCATTTTACGGATACAGTCTGGCTTTTTTCATTATCATTTTAGGGTCGTTATTGTGCCTTAAGCAGCCTCTGAAGTATATCGTCAGTGTAACTTCAGTCGCGGTTTTACAACATGGTTAAGTTTGTCCACCATTAACAACAAAAACATCTTCCACCAGCCGTGTAAGGCTCTCTGGTGCATACGATATAAACTGGCGTACGCCCAACGCGCTAAAGTGCCTTCAAGCGACATTGACAGACTTTTACTTTGCATTAAATTACCCACCGCCGAAAAACGACTCAGTGAGACGAGTGAACCCCGGTCTTTATATTTGAAGGCTTTTGCCGGTTTGTTGCGGTACTCACGTACAATATTCTGATACAAACATTCAGCCATCTGATGTGCGGACTGGGCCCTTGGTGGTACCCAACGTTCATCATCTATGCGGCAACCCGCACAGTCACCAATAGCATAAATGCTTTCGTCAGATACTGACTGGAGATACTCATTTACCTCAATTTGATTGTTTTTGCGAACTTTCAGGCCCCATTCACTGACAAAATCGGGAGCCCGGACACCAGCTGCCCAAACCATTAAATTGGCGTTGATATTCTCTCCTTCAGACAACACCAGAGTGTTTTCTTTTACTTCAGTAACCGGGTTACCCAATATGACTTCGACACCTAACGATTTCAGTTTCTTCTCTACCGATGCTGACAAACGCTCAGGTAACGCAGGCAGTAATCGTTTACCGGCTTCGACCAAACGAACTTCAAAATGCTTTTGATCAAGGAAAGAAAGACCATAAATAGACAACAATGACACTGAGTGAATGAGTTCAGCAGCCAGCTCAACTCCGGTCGCCCCGCCGCCCACAATAGCCAGTGACAATTTCGTATTTTCGCCGTCTTCGATCGACTGGTTTACTCGTAAAAATTCATTTAATAAATGTTCATGGAACTCATCGGCCTGACGTAATGAGTCCAGAAAGTAGCAATGTTCGCTAACTCCGGGGGTTCCAAAATCTGCGGTAACACTGCCAATGGAAAGAATTAATCTATCGTATTGAATACTGCGCGGCGCCAACACTTCATTACCCTGCTCATCTTTTATTGCCGCTAATTGAATAGACTTTTCGTTTTTATTCACAGCCTCTAAAGTGCCAACCAGAAACTGAAAACCCTCGCGGGCACTTTGTCCGCGATAATCCAATTCAGCCAGCCGCGAGTCCAGAGCACCTGAGGCAACTTCGTGCAACAACGGCTTCCACAAGTGGGTACTGTTTCTGTCAATTAGCATTATCTTTGCTTTCTTCTTGCGACCCAGCTTTCTTCCCAGCATAGTAGCCAATTCTAATCCGCCTGCACCGCCACCAACTATTACAATCCGTTCTTGCATTTGTGCCTCGCCTATCTGCAGATAATAAAAAAGCCACTGACGATGATAACGCCAGTGGCTTTAGATAACGACTGTTCAGTCGAAATTATTTCAGTATGACTTAGTCAATACTAGGATTCGTTAGTCCGCGACGCTCAAGTAAGGCTTCAACAGTTGGCTCCTGACCACGCCAGTCGATGTACTGTTGCATAGGATCTTTACTGCTGCCTTTGGACAGAATTTCTTTACGGAAAGCCTGGCCATTTTCAAGGCTCAAACCACCGTTATTGCCCATGTGTTTAAACGCATCGGCTGCCAGAACTTCACTCCACATGTAAGCGTAGTAACCTGCTGAGTAGCCGCCAGCAAATACGTGAGCAAAGTAAGTTGAACGGTAGCGTGGTGGTACAGCTTCAATCGCTACACCGTTTTTCTCCAGCGCGTCCTGCTCAAACTTCTCAACGTCGCTAATTTCTGTACCCGGCTCCACTGTATGATACTCAAGATCCAGTAACGCAGCGGAAATATACTCTAAAGTATCAAAGCCCTGGTTAAAGTTACGTGCATCCAGTACTTTTTGCAGTAACTCGTCAGGAATCTGTTCACCCGTTTCGTAATGCTTTGCATAATTTGCAATAACTTTCGGGTTCAGCGTCCAGTCTTCCTGGAAAGTTGAAGGGAACTCAACGTAGTCACGCGGCACAGACGTACCTGCCTGAGATGGATACTTCACGTCAGAGAACATGCCGTGCAACGCATGGCCCATTTCATGGAACATGGTTGAAACTTCATCAAAGCTTAACAAGGTTGGTTCACCCTCAGGCGCTTTAGTGATGTTCATGTTATTCAAAATAACCGGCTTCTGGTTCATCAATTCAGACTGAGTACGGAACGAGCTCATCCAGGCTCCACCGCGTTTGCTGTCGCGAGCATAATAGTCCGCATAGAACAAACCTAAACTTGAGCCGTCTACGTCTTTCACTTCATAAACAACAACATCATCCTGATAAACAGGGATATCGTTACGCTCTTCAAAAGTGATGCCAAACAGTTGGTTCATTGCATAGAACACGCCGTCTTCCAGAACACGATTAAATTCGAAGTATTTTTTCACTTCGTCAGAGTCAATCGCGTATTTTTCTTCGCGAACTTTCTCTGCGTAGTAGAACCAGTCCCACGGTTTCAGTTCATGCTGTTCGCCTTCAGCCTTAATCATCGCACGAATCTCTTCGGCTTCGCTTTCAACGTTGCTTACAACTGCAGGAACCAGATCACGCAACATTTTTTGAGCGGCTTCTGGATTACCGGCCATGTTTTCTTCAAGAACGTAATCACCCCAGGTGTCATAACCTAATAGATTCGCCTTTTCTGCACGCAACTGAGTTAGCTTTGCAACCATTGGGCGAGTATCGGTTTCGGTATTCCCTGTGCCACGGTTTGAGGACGCTTCCCAAATGCGCTGACGCAATTCGCGGTTTTCAAGATCCGTCAAAATAGACTGACGTGTTGTGTTAGTTAAAGTAATGGCGTATTTACCCGGCATATCACGGCTTTCAGCCGCACTCGCCAAGCTACTGATTTGACTATCACTTAAGCCGGCTAATTCTTCTTTAGAATCAACGACAATCACGTTTTCCTTGGTCAACTTCATTAAGCTGTTGCGAAATTCTGTGGTCAGGCTGGAAAGTTGCGAATTAACATCGCGAATCTGTTGTTGCTCATCTTCATTTAGTTCAGCACCAGCACGGACAAAACCTTTGTAGGTGTCTTCTAATAAACGTTCTGACGCAGTATCCAGCTCTAATTCGTCGCGTTTGTCATGAAGTGACTTAATTCGGGCAAACAATTTAGCGTTCAGACGAATATTATCGCTATGAGCCGCTAACTTAGGAGCTAACTTACCCTGCAACTCGCGAATTTGTTCATTACTATTGGACGATGACAGGTTGTAGAAAACTGATGAAACACGGCCAAGGATCGCACCCGATTTTTCCATCGCTACAATGGTATTCTCAAATGTTGGCTCTGCTGAGTTATTTGCAATGGCTTCAATTTCAGCCATGTGCTCTTCCATACCCTTTTCAAACGCAGGCTCAAAATGTTTGAACTCAATGGCATCGAAGTCAGGTGCCTGATACAGCAGAGGACTGGGTTTGTAGAATGGGTTGGTTTCTTTTGCTTGTTGACTGCTGTCTTTAGAAGCTTCAGTTGAAGCCGTTTTGTTCTCAGTTGTCGATGAGTCATTTGCATCACTGCAAGCTCCCAACGATACTGCCGCACTCACAGCTACAGCCAGTAAAGTTTTCCGCATGGGTATCTCCCGTTGTCTATGTTTATCATTGTGATTTTGGTGACAATACTCTAGCCCTGTGGAGGCTCAGGCTCAAGAGCTAAACGGCAAAAAGCATGATCTTCGGGGTAAAACTTAAGATGGATAAAAAATACAACAAACGAAAGAAAATAAAAAAGATAATTAATTTAGATTTTACAGGGGGGATTACTAAGAGAGAGAATAATGGCGGAGTGGACGGGACTCGAACCCGCGACCTCCGGCGTGACAGGCCGGCATTCTAACCAACTGAACTACCACTCCGCAAAAATTCTTTGAGGCGTACTAAATGGCGGAGTGGACGGGACTCGAACCCGCGACCTCCGGCGTGACAGGCCGGCATTCTAACCAACTGAACTACCACTCCGCATTAGTACTACACGTTGAAGTCTCCCTCAACGCGGCGTGCATATTACGAGTGAGGGGCAAATGAGTCAACACTTTTTTTAAAGATTTTAACCGACTGTCTGATTTATATTCAGATCTGTGCTTTTTTAACCACAAAGGTCACTTTTTACCACTTTTCTCTGGTTTTTCAGCTTCCGCTTCATCGCTCTCAACGGCAACTTTTTTCCGACGAAACTTAAACCACCACAGCCCAACTAAAGCTAACGCAATGAGAACAATATTAACAACAACAATAATGATCAGATTGGTCATCGCCTGTTTTTGCTTGGCCTCGCGTTCTAGTCTTGCCTGTTCACGTTGACGCTCAAGCTCTATTTGCTGTCGTTCAGCCAGCTCTGCGGCTGTCGGTTCAGGTGGAGGCGGTTCCTTTGCAATAAAACTAAAGTCATCAATTCTGGCTTCAAACTCACGCCCCCCGACACTAGTGGCAAAAATATCTAAGTCTATAAGGTGTTTACCAAAAGCCAGGTTGGCAATTTCGACACTGTGCGGAAAACCCTCTATCTGGCTGACCGTAAATTTACGAACCTCTCCGTTAGGGAAGCTGGTTTCACCATTAATCACCAGGCTCTGTGGATCTATCCAGTCTTCATTAACACGAACGACTAATTGATGATTATCGTCCACAGACTCTGACTGAATAACATTAAATTCAACTGGTAACGGCTTAACCTCAACAGGGCCTGATTCAAACACTCGTTGGTACAGAGGGGTGGTCATTTCATAAGTGGCCATCCACTCACCTGGTACAACATCCAGATTAAAGAAACCGGTAAATATACCATCACCCGCTCTTTCGTCATGCCCTCGCCCGTCGTCTTCAAATTGTGCCACACGTGACGGATTCGAGCCGAAGTTATCAAAGTCTGAGTTATTGGTACTGACAAATAGAACATCCAGCAAAACGGTCTGACGAAAACGTGAAGTTTTAACCACTTCGTCGCCATTATAGAGTTTTCCTTCTACTTTCAGCTCTTCGTTCTGGAATAATGGACTAGGTAAAGGCTCAGCTTCAAAGCGAATATCAGAAATAACTAAGGCTTTATTTTCTTCATCGATGCGACCAGCCGCCTGCCAGGGACCAGGCTGAGGTTCTTTTATCCGGATAATGTCAAAGTTAGGATCGGTATACCAAGTTACTTTTTCCGCTGGATAACGAGTATCGTACCACTTGCTCCCATCAGGCTTGATGAGAATCAGGGGCTTGCTACCCGGCTCGCGGAAAAATAATAGAGTAATCTCTTCAACGTTCTCGTCTATGCGGAAACTTTGCCCTTTAATTGGCAATTTATTAGTAAGATCGCCTTCAATAAGGCTCATCGCACGCTTTTCAACTTCCTCTTTCGAGTCAGAGTCAACCGTGCTAAAACTCTGTACCGCGTAGGCTGATGAGCTACTTATTAAAACCAATAATACTGCTAAGAGTCTTGCCACAGACAATGTCCACCTTCTTCTTTGACTCGCGCCAAACGCTCCTGATGTAATGCTTCTTCATCGGCCGTTGCCCGTAAAACCTTTAATGCGGGACGATTGGTTATTCGTTGATGTTCCACTTTTTGTGAGCCACCCTGATTGTCTTTTCCGTGGCTGGCCAGGTTTAATGCCGTTTGCCCACCAGTCATCATCAAATAGACGTCAGCAAGAATCTCGGCATCCAGTAAGGCACCGTGCAGTTCACGCGCAGAGTTATCAACGTCGTAGGCGCGGCATAGTGCATCCAAACTGTTTCTTTGCCCCGGGCGCATTTCACGGGCAAGCTGCAAGGTATCGAGTACCGAGCAAAAATCATTGGTCAGGCCAACCGCCGGGCGAATACGACTAAATTCAGCATCCATAAAGCCCACGTCAAATGGCGCATTATGAATAACTAACTGAGAGCCTTTAATAAATTCAATGAAATCTTGCACCACCTGAGCGAATACGGGCTTGTCGGTTAAAAAGTCATTGGTTATACCGTGAACTTCAATTGCTTCCTGCTCGACCACCCGCTCCGGATTAATGTAAACATGAAAATGATTACCGGTTAATTTGCGATTAATAAGCTCCACACAGCCTATTTCAATAATTCTGTGTCCCTTTGCAGGGTCAATTCCGGTAGTTTCTGTATCTAATACGACCTGACGCATGGTGAAATCCTGATATACTCGCTGGAAACAGAGGATATAGTAGCAAGTAACATGTCGAACTCAAAAACTGTTCATTTATATACTGATGGTTCTTGTCTGGGAAACCCGGGGCCGGGTGGCTATGGCGCTGTACTGGAATATGGAAAACATCACAAAGAATTAAGTCAGGGCTATCGTCTGACCACCAATAACCGCATGGAGATGCTGGCTACTATCGCTGGCCTGCGAGAGTTAAAGCGCTCCTGTCATGTCATTCTGACTACCGACAGCCAGTATGTGAAACAAGGTGTCGAGCAGTGGATGCATCGCTGGAAGCAAAACGGCTGGCGTACTTCTGCTCGTAAAGCGGTTAAAAATAAAGACTTATGGCAACAACTGGACGAAGAAGTTAACCGTCATAAAGTTGAATGGAAATGGATTAAAGGCCATTCCGGGCATAAACAAAATGAGCGTTGTGATGAACTGGCCCGCGACGCCGCAACGCGCGAGCCTATGCTTGAAGATGAAGGATTTGGGGGCGAGTAAATTACTCGCCGGCAACTACCGGCAGTTTATTTTCCTGCCAGGCACTCATGCCGCCATCTACGCTATAGACATTATCCAGCCCCATGCGTTGCAAGCTCTCTGCCGCCAGAGCTGAGCGACCACCGGTTCGACAAATAAGGTACAAAGGCTTTTCGGCGATGCGTTCCAGAGCATTGTCATATCCAGCCACATCAGGGTGCTGATTTAGCTGCATTTCCAACACACCACGGGGCATGTTCACCGCTTGTCGAATGTGCCCCTGTCCATATTCAGCCGGTTCTCTTACATCAATAACGCGCGCGCCCTGCTCTATGGCCTTTTGTAGTTCTTCGGTGTTTACTTCTTTGACGTTCGATTTCGCTTTTCCACATAACTCTTGTGCTGTAATCATAATTTACCTCTTATTTGTTTATTCGACTTTGAAAACTGTTTCGTCGTCATTGCTGTTGCTGCCTGTCTTCCATTAACCGCAAGCTGCTTTCTTTGAGCTGACGGTTTTAATCTGTTAATCAGAGTTTGTTTGCGTGCCACTATGAAATAAGCTGCACGCAGCCCTGGGACCAGGTTGCTCAGCTTCGTTGACCAGTCACTTCCCCGGTGCTCGCTATGATGCAGGAAATTGGAAACATAAAATTCAGATTCCAGAACTTCGAACCCCAGCAGCTCCAGCCAGTCTTTAACTCGTACTGGCGTAAAGTACCTTCCACACCATGGGAAACTCTTTTTATGGCGAATGAAAAAGCCACTGGCCACCGCCGGACTGTAGGGATTAAACCCTGTAAGTATTAATACACCATCGTCGTCCAGGACTCGCGTTGCCTCTCTAAGTAGCTGGTGCGGATGCCGACAAAATTCAAGGACAAAAGGAGCAACTAGGTTATCGACACTGTCTTCCTTCAAAGCCAGCTCCGTTAATTTGCTGCGAACCGCTACGTCACTACCTGTGCCGACAGTCAGCCACTGAGCTCCATTTTTAATACACTCGTTAAGCCCCGGACTCAAAGAGCCTATAGCCACGGTTTTTCCTGGTTTCAACCGTCGCTGATGAGCGCGAATTAACTCAGCCGTCTGTTCCATCATGTAGTGCCCGCAGGCCATTTGCTGCCAGTCCCCGGGAGCCGCTAAATCAATTTTCGAATATGCTGGTTTAATTAACACGGCTAATTCCTGTATTATGAACTTATCTTCAACTTACTCGCTGGGTTTCTCATCCTAGCGTTATAGGGGTTAACATGCGAGTGCACGCTATTGAAGCTTTCGACGACAACTACATATGGGCAATTGAAACCAACGATAAAGACAAGGTTATTATTGTAGACCCCGGCGAAGCCCAACCCGTTCAACAATGGTTGGAACAAAATAGTAAAAGTATTGAGACTATTTTAGTCACTCATCACCATTACGACCACACTGGTGGCATAGCTGAATTAATAGAACAGAGCCCGTGTCCGGTCATCGGTCCGGAAAACCCAGAGATAAAAACGCTCACCAAGACAGTTACAGAAGGCGATGAGCTGACCGTTGGAGGTATTCAGTGGCAGGTATTAACCACTCCGGGACACACACTGGACCACATCAGTTTTTATACTCCCGGCTTTTTGTTTTGCGGTGACACACTGTTTTCCGGTGGCTGTGGCCGTATGTTTGAAGGTACGCCAGAACAATTCACGCAGTCGTTATTAAAGCTGCGTAAGCTGCCGGGCGAAACTCGAGTCTTCTGTGCCCACGAATATACTCAGGCGAATGTAAATTTCGCATTGAAAGTTGAGCCAGAGAACGCTGTGCTGCAAAGTTACGCTGAAAAGGTCAGAATGTTACGTGAACAAGAGCAAATAACTCTGCCAAGCACGCTGCAACTAGAGTTAGCCATTAATCCTTTTCTCCGGTTTGACCAAAAAAGTGTTATTGCAGCAGCAAATAAGCATGCAGAAAGTGTAAAAAATAGCCCCGAGGATGTTTTTTATACAATTAGACAGTGGAAAGATAATGCGTGATTCTTTAAACTCCTCAAGATTTTAATAATTATCGGAAGTAGATTACGCATGATAAACAGCAAGCAAAAGAACGTATGGTTAAAGTATTGTATGGTGGCCAGTGGTTTGGCATTAAGCGGCTGCCAGAGCACAATGCTGTTTAGTAATAATGAACCGGTAAATACAAAAAACGAAACTACAGAGCTTAAACTGACGGTCATTCCGGAAGAAGTGATCAGTCGGCACGCCGAAGAAGAAATCAAAATCAGCGAACCTGTAAAGCTTACCCCGCAAGAGCAGGAAGATTTATGGGTGCGTATTCGCCAGCAATTGAGCTTTCATGTGCCTGATGTACCCAGAGTGCAAAGCCAGCGCAACTGGTATGCCAGCCACCCGGAGTATTTAGACCGCGTTGCTAAACGCGCTGAACCTTACCTGCATCTCATTGTTGAAGAGCTGGAAAAACGTGATATGCCAGTAGATCTGGCTTTATTGCCGATAGTCGAAAGTGCTTTCGACCCGTTTGCTTATTCGCACGGCAGTGCCTCTGGTGTCTGGCAGTTTATTCCGGGTACCGCGCGTCAATATGGTTTGGATATCAACTGGTGGTACGATGGTCGTCGCGATGTTTTTGCCGCAACACACGCTGCACTCGATTATTTACAGGCACTTCATCGATACTTCGACGGTGACTGGATGCACGCACTGGCAGCCTATAATTCAGGTGAAGGCCGAGTTGCCGCTGCAATTCGCAAGAATGAGCGTCTGAACAAACCAACTGACTTCTGGAATCTGTCGCTACCTCGCGAAACTCGCGCATACGTGCCCAAGCTATTAGCTTTAGCAGAAATATTAGCCAACAGTGAAGAGTATGGTGTGGCATGGTACCCGATCGAAAATCAGCCAAAGCTTGAGGTTGTTGAGACACCAGCACAAATCGACTTAGCATTAGCTGCTGATATGGCTGATATGCCTCTGGATTTACTGCACCAGTATAACTCTGGTTATAACCGCTGGGCAACGGCGCCGAACGGCCCACATCGTTTACTTCTGCCTAATCAAAATGCGGATAAATTTAAACAGGCTTTGGATAAAACAGAGCCAAAAGACTGGCTGAGCTGGACCCGCCACGAGGTTAAATCGGGTGAGAGCCTGCTCGTTATTTCCAAAAAATACAATACGTCTGTTGACGTGATACAGCAGGTTAATGACATCAGCAGTGATATCATCCGCGCAGGCGATCATTTGCTAGTGCCAGTTGCCACACTCGATATCGACAATTACACGTTATCGCAAGATCAGCGCCGTGAAGACCGTCAAGATCAGAAACGTTCAGGTAAACGTATTGAACACGTTGTTCAGTCTGGCGATACGCTCTGGGATCTCAGTCGCGCTTATCAGGTAAACCTTCGTGACTTGGCTCGCTGGAACTCAATGGCTCCGGGGGATTATTTAAGGCCAGGACAAGAACTCGTGGTTTGGACGGAAGCCGAGCCTTCTTCGACGATACAAAGCAGTATTAACAGTATCATGCGTAATATAAGATACCGTGTGCGTAGCGGTGACTCATTAGCCAGGATTGCTGATAAATTTAATGTCACCATTCGTCAAATTGAACAATGGAACAACATTCAACGCAATCGTTATCTACAACCCGGACAAATGCTTAAGTTAAAAGTAGATGTTACCGAGGTAAGTAGTTGAGGCAACCTATGAATAGCGTAAAATACTTTTTTTTCTTTGCAGCGCTACTATTTAGCGCTCAGACTTTAGCTGACTGGAAAGCCGAAGGTAGTGGTAAAGTCATTTATCCATCAGGCCGTACGGAACCTTTAACCTTTGGTTTTGAGTATAAAAAGGTTTATGACACCATTATTTTTACTGCCGGAAAGTCGCAAATGCGTACGTCCGAAATGCCGCCAAATTACATTCTTAATCTGTTTGTAAATAAGCAGGGACAGGTTTATGTCGCAGAGTTTGCTAATGGTTTCTTCAAAGGTTTCGAGCTCAATATTGGTGATCACAAAGTCAGCATGAATCACCGGCAAGAGTTTGATGAAGATGAACCACTGAGTCATCTGCGAGTGCAGATTGATGACCGTAGCTATCTGCTGGAAACCACACACCCGACTATCCGGTTCGAGTTTGATGAAGAAAAAGGCATTGTCGATATCAATGGCTCAGGCCTTCTGAAAGACCTGAGCGTTAAAGGACGTTAGTCGCTGAGCAGCTCAGCTAACGCATTCTCATCTAATATATCAAGCCCGAGGGACTGGGCTTTGGTCAGTTTTGAGCCGGCATTTTCTCCGGCAACCAGCGCGGTTGTCTTTTTAGAAACACTAGAAGCAACTTTCGCCCCTAAGGCTTCTAAAGCAGACTTCGCCTCGTCACGAGTCATAGTCGACAAAGTACCGGTAATAACATAGGTATTGCCCGATAAGCGGTCACTTTGCACGGAGCTTGCCTCCTCACCCTCAGGCCAGGAAATAAACTCACGCAATTCCGCAACCACCTGCTGGTTATGGGCTTCATGGAAAAAAGCCACAATATGCTTAGCGACAACAGCACCGACATCCGGAACTTCCTGTAGCTGTTCACTTTCAGCAGCAATTAAAGCATCCAGGTTTTTGAAGTGGTTCGCCAGCGCGTTTGCCGTCGCTTCCCCGACTTCCCGAATACCTAATGCATAAATAAAACGGGCTAAAGTTGTTTCCTGTGTCGCTTTAATGGCATTTCGAAGATTTTCTGCAGATTTAGCGCCCATTCTCGGCAAAGTTGCCAATTCAGCTTTGGACAGACGATAAAGATCGGCCGGCGATTTTATCCAGTCCCGCTCTACCAGTTGCTCGACAATTTTATCGCCTAGTCCATCAATATCCATGGCTTTGCGGGAAGCAAAATGTTTAATCGCTTCCTTTCGCTGAGCCGCGCAATACAGACCACCGGTACAGCGGGCAACGGCTTCGCCTTCAACGCGTTCAATATCGGATTGACAAATCGGGCAATGCTGAGGAAATTCAATTGCCTTCGTGTTTTCAGGACGTTTATCTTTTATGACGCTGACCACTTGCGGAATAACGTCACCCGCGCGGCGAATACTGACACAGTCGCCGATACGCACACCCAGTCGTTCAATTTCATCCGCATTATGCAAAGTCGCATTAGATACTGTAACGCCGCCCACATTAACCGGCTCTAAGCGCGCAACCGGCGTTATCGCGCCGGTACGGCCAACCTGGAAGTCAACTCCGGTAATGGTCGTCAGTTGTTCCTGCGCGGGAAACTTACGTGCAATAGCCCAGCGCGGCGCACGTGCGACAAAGCCTAAGTCTTGTTGCAAGCGAATAGAATCCACTTTAAAAACTACGCCATCAATATCGTAATTTAAGGTATCCCGGCGGGCCAAAATAGCTTCGTAGTAATCGTCGCAACCCTGCACCGAGTCTACCGTCTTTATTTCAATATTCACCGGCAGTCCCCAGTCTTTCAACTGTAACAAACGCTGGTGATGACTGTCGGGAAGTTGTGTGGTTTCTGATATTAACCCAAGACTATAAGCATAAAAGTGCAAAGGACGTTTTGCGGTAATTCTGGAGTCTAACTGGCGTAAACTGCCTGCCGCCGCATTTCGGGGGTTAGCAAAGACCTTTTCTTCGCGCTGCCGGGCCTGCTCATTAAAGCGCTCAAAAGCTCCCAATGGCATAACCACTTCACCCCGTACTTCCAGTCGCTCAGGAACATCGCCAGAGAGCTTTAGCGGCACATTGCGTATGGTCTTAACGTTCTCGGTAATATCTTCACCGCTTTGTCCATCGCCACGGGTTGCGCCACGCACTAACAGGCCATTTTCATAGAGTAAACTGACCGCAGCGCCATCAAGCTTAGGCTCACAACAAAAAGTCACAGTTTGATTGGTATCCAGCCGCTGTTCAACGCGCTTGCTAAAAGCTTCAAACTCATCGACAGAAAAAGCGTTATCCAGTGACAACATCGGAACTTCGTGTTCAACACTTCTAAATTGACCTAAGGGTTTACCACCCACTTTCATAGTCGGAGACTGGGCACTTTTTAAATCCGGGTGTTCAGTTTCCAGAGTTTTCAGTTCCCGAAAAAGACGATCATATTCAGCGTCCGGCACTGATGGTTCGTCATTCTCATAATATTCCTGGTTGTAACGATTAAGTAATTGCTCCAGCTCTTGCATGCGCTGGTGAACAGACTGATTCATAGTGACCTGTAATTAAGCTGAGTGTTTACGTTCAAATTCACGAATACGCTGGCGTGCTTCGTGAATAGACTGGCGGGTCAATAATTGGCGCTGGCCATCCAAAACCTGCCCCTGAGGAATTTCGGTAGCGAGCTTTTTAGCCGCATTCAACATCATATTAAAGGCCTGCTGACCGTCAAATTTCATAGGTAAGGCCATAAAAAACGCGACGCCTTCGGTTTCAAAGTTTTCCATGTTATCCAGGTCAAACGTGCCGGGGTTGAACATGTTGGCGACACTAAAAATCATGGGGCCGGTGCCTGCGGTGTTTTCATAGCGGTGGAAAATACCCAGTTCGCCAAATTTACAGCCCAGCTCGGTCATCATTTGCAACAACACTGCGCCCTGTACCGGCCCTTTAACATGTAACGCAATAACTTCTTCCGGAGCTGATTCAAAATCATCAGTCGTATCTGCACTGACTTCTGTTTCAGTTTCAGGTTCAGGTTCTTGCTCAAGCTCCTGCTCCGACTCTTGCAAAGAGCTCTGTTCGGCGGCACTTTTATAAGAGTCATCAGGCTCTGAAGGAACATCCCCATCAAACTTAAGCTCAGTTTGCTCTACTTCAACCGTTTCATCATTGCTGACACGCATAGACGGTAATGAGTCAGACATATCGTCATCATTGCTAAGGTCCATCGACATTTGCTCGACAGCCTCCGCATCATTGTCCTGTGTTCTCACATTACTGTGCGACGATGTTTTTGCTTTTGGTTCAACGGCTTGGTCATGGTTAAAGCCGTCATCTGAAGTCTCTTTCTTTAAAATCCGAACTTCGCCAATGCCGTCGTCATCAAAACCGGACGATTGCTGCTGACGATTTTCTGCAACCCGTTGTTCACGCTGCCGTTGTTGCTGGTTACCTTTACGTATCTTCCATACGCCATGCGCAACAATACCTGCGATTGCCAAGATCCCAAGAATACTGAGGGTTATTTGTAAACTGCCCATTTTTGCTCCATCAAGCTTATTTTGTTATCCGGCGTCTGTCATCGCCACAGCCTGTTCAACATCAACCGCTACCAATCTCGAAACGCCCGCTTCCTGCATTGTTACCCCTGCCAGATGGGTAGCCATTTCCATTGCCACTTTATTGTGACTTATATAAATAAATTGCACCGATTCCGACATTTCACTCACCAGACGGCAGAACCGTCCTACGTTGGCATCATCTAATGGCGCATCAACCTCATCTAACAGGCAAAAAGGTGCCGGATTCAAGCGAAATATCGCGAATACCAATGATAATGCGGTCAGTGCCTTTTCTCCACCGCTAAGCAAATGAATTGTACTGTTTTTCTTGCCCGGTGGCCTTGCCATGATGGTAACCCCGGTTTCCAGTAAGTCATCATCGGTAAGTTCCAGAGTGGCACTGCCACCACCAAAAACTTTCGGAAACAGAATTTGTAAATCATGGTTTATCGCATCAAAAGTGGTTTTAAACCGATGTCGCGTTTCCTTATCAATCTTACGAATCGCCGCTTCTAAAGTGTCTAGCGCCGATGATAGATCATCCACTTGCTGGTCGAGGTACTGTTTACGTTCTCTTTGCGCTTCGGCTTCATCAATTGCCGCCAGGTTAATAGCGCCTAAGCGTTTTATTTTATTTTGTATTGACTCCAGCTCTTGCTGCCACTGCTTTTCATCAGCGTCGGAAGAGAGTTCTTCCAGTATATTTTTCAATGTAAGGCCTGTTTCAGCCAGCGTTTCCAGCACAGCCTGACTACGTTCCTGCAATTTAGCCTGCTCAATTTCAGTACTCTGCATAGCCTCTTTGGCCTGGCTTATTTTGACCTGAATTGCAGATTGTCCTTGAGTTATTTGCTGCAAGTCGTGCTCTAACCGCGACAATTGCTGACGTTGTTCCTGCAATTGTTCTGAAACTTCACCACGCTTATCCAGCAATTCGGTTAACTGATCATCAAGAGCACTCTGATTTTCATCTGTCTCGTTAGTCTGTTGCTCACTGCGTTCCTGCCGAAGTTGCTGGTAACGTTGTTCACTGCGCTGCAGTAATTTCTGTAACTGTGCAGCCTGAGCCTGTAAATTCTGCTGTTGCATTGTCATCTGCTGCTGTTGGCTACGCAGTTGCTGTAACTGTTCATCTTCGGCACGCACTGTAGACTCCAGTTGCTCACCGTAGTCTTCATCAACCTGCTCCGTTTGCTCCAGTAACAACTCATACTCTTCCAACTGCATTTCGATTTGCTGTTGCTGCTCAGCGGCGTTTTCCGCATGCAATCGTTGCTCTTGCTGCTTATCTCGCAGACTCATTAACTGCTGCTGTATTTGCTCGGCCTGCTGTAAGTTCCACTGCAGCCGCTCTTCAACTTTCCCCTGCTCGTTACGGGTCTGTTGAACCTGCTCATTAACCTGCTCCAGCTGCTCTTGCGCCTGTTCAACCTGCGTCTGAGTTTGCTCCAGCTGCGTTTCACTTTCAGACAACCTGGAAGCCAGCACTTGCAGTTGTTCTAGTAAATTTTGGCGCTGTGTCTGCAAATGAAGAACACTGTTATCTTCGTCAACTCGAGCCGCGATAAAACCGTCCTGCCAATACCAATTGCCGGTTTTTGATACCGCAAAACTGGCATTGCTTTGTTGTAATTGCTGCTTCGCATCAGCATCCTGTTCAATCGCCAGACACTGCTGCAACGGCGCCCAATAACGTAACGGACCTTTAACCTTACTGGCCAGAGACCAGTTTTCAGGCTCTTGTCCACTCACAGGCCACACCAGCTTCACCCCAGAAACCGCTTTCAATTCTTCCGGAGTTTGTTCCAGAACCACGGCATCCAGCCAGTCGTAAGCCAACTGCTCAACCGCCATTTCCCAGCCACTTTCAGCCTGCAGTAACTCCCTCACTTTCAAGCTGTCTGGATAGTTTTGCTGTAACCATTTTTCACTGCGGCTATCGTTATTTTGCTTCCCTTCCAACAGTTGCTCAATGGCTGTTAACTGAGCCTGAGCTTTATCTTGTTGCTGCTGATTCTGTCGGTGCTGTTGCTGCTGTTCTTTAAACCCTTGCTGCAGAGCCTGCAGTTGCTGCTTACTGTGCTGATACCGAGTTTCTTCCTGCTCCAGCTGACGTTTTAGTTCGACCAGAGCCTGTTCGTTCTCGTCAACAGATAATGCTTGTTCCTGTTGCTGCAACTCTTGTTGCTGGCTGTGAAATTGCTCCACTTGTTGCAACGCATATTGTTGGCTCTGTTTCAGCTGCTGCAGTTTAAGTTGCGCCTGCTGTTGCTGTTTTTCGACATCGCGTTGCTGCTGTTGCTGCTGTCGTTGTTGTTGCTGCCACTGACGCCATTTCTCATTAGCTTGCTGAGACTGTTCAGCCACGCTTTCCATCTGTTCCTCAACCTGCTCCAGTTGTGGCTCCAGCATCAGCTGCTGTTCTTCCAATTGTTCTCTTTGCAGGCGATCATCCGCCAACTGCTCATTAAGCTGATCTATTTCTTCATTTAACTGCTGTTGCCGCTGGCTGCGCTGCTCTTTTAGTTCTTGCTGATGTTTCAAAGTTTGTTCAATACGGGTAATTTCATTGCCCACTGAAAACATTTGTTCCTGCGACAGCTCTACTCTGTCGCGCGCTTCTTCAGCCTGCTCTTTCAGTTCAATAGCGCCCCGTTCATCACCACTTTGCTGTGCCTGCCAGCGTTCAAGCTCGGTTTGTTGTTCGGCGTATTGTGTCTGCAACTGCTGTCGTTGATTATCCAGTTTTAGCCAGCGTAGGGCCTGCAGTTCACCTTTAAATTTACGCTCACTGGCTTTCAACTCCTTGTAACGAATGGCAGCCGCGGCCTGACGCTCCAGCTTCTCCAACTGTTGACCCAGCTCTTCGCGAACGTCACTCAAGCGCTCCAGGTTCTCGCGCGTATGCAGCATCCGGTTTTCAGTTTCTTTGCGACGTTCTTTGTATTTTGAAATGCCTGCGGCTTCTTCAATAAACACCCGCAGTTCCTGCGGACGTGATTCAATCAGGCGGGAAATCATGCCCTGCTCAATAATGGCGTAGCTGCGCGGACCCAGCCCGGTTCCCAGAAATAAATCGGTAATATCACGGCGACGACAACGACTGCCGTTCAAAAAGTAATTAGACTGGCCGTCACGGGTCACCAGGCGCTTAACCGAAATTTCATTGAATGCCGCGTACTCGCCCTGAATACGTCCCGAACTGTTATCAAAAACCAGTTCGACACTGGCCTGAGAGACCGGCTTACGGGCACTGGAGCCATTAAAAATCACGTCGCTCATGGCATCGCCACGCAAGTTTTTTGCTGAACTTTCACCCAGCACCCAGCGCACGGCATCAATCACATTGGATTTGCCACAGCCGTTCGGACCGACGACGCAGGTCATTTGGTCAGGAAAGGGAACTTTGGTTGGATCCACAAAGGATTTGAAGCCAACTAATTTGATGTGTTTTAGGCGCATTCAGTTGTTTTTATTATCAATTTAATACGACGGTTTATTATCACAAGACTCTAGCAGATCCGGTAGCCATTTGTAACAATTTAGCCCGCACATTGCCATTGTATTGCCTTATTATACTAAGCAAATTAAAACCTCTGGAGTTTTCATGCAAAAAGCAGCCTACAGCAACTCGGGATTAGCTTACATAGGACGCGGTTTAGAACTTATCCGAACCAAAGGTCTGCGTCGCTATGTTGTGGTGCCTATTCTGACCAACCTTATCCTGTTCTCACTTGCTTTCACCTGGCTGTATGGCGAAGTCGACTATTGGCTGAACCGCTTTATGAGCTGGCTGCCCGACTTTTTCCAATGGCTGGAGTTTATTTTATGGCCACTGGCGGTTATTACCATTATTGCGCTCTTCTCGTTTATTTTTAGTACCATCATGCATTTAATTGCAGCCCCTTTTAACGGACTTCTGGCGGAAAAAGTGGAACGCTATGAAAGCGGCGAGAGCTTAGGAGACGAGGGATTCTTAGGTTTGTTTAAAGACATTCCAAGGACTTTAAAACGGGAAATGCAGAAACTCATGTATTACATTCCCCGAGCACTTGGCTTTTTTCTGTTATCGCTCGTTATTCCGGTAATTGGACAGGTCCTTTGGTATATCTTTGTCTGCTGGATGATGTCGATACAATACTTAGATTACCCGTTCGATAATCACAAACTGTCGTTTCCGCGTATGCGGTCTGAATTACACCAACAGCGCAGTAAAACACTAGGGTTTGGATTCGGGGTAACCGTGCTGACTATGATACCGCTGATTAACCTGATTATTATGCCGCTGGCGGTTTGTGGAGCAACCTCACTGTGGGTTGATCATTATCGTCGCAGTGCATTAAGTTGATAAAAGTAAGCGACTGAGCATTGGCTCAGTCGTTTTTCTTATCAGCATCGTCAGATTCAATACCTTCCTGACCTGTTTCATCGGAGTCGAGGTAATCCGGGTTTAATCGCTTATTCGTTTGAACTCCCATCTGGCGGAACTTATCGACCCGACCAATAAGGTTACCGCGCCCGGTACTCAGCTTCTTCATAGCTTCCTGATAACGGTTATCCAGAGTTTGTAAGCCGTTACCAATTTTCTCTAAGTCTTCGACAAAGCCCACAAACTTGTCGTACAAACGTGCCGCATCGGTCGCTATTTTCTCGGCGTTCTGATTCTGATACTCATACTGCCAGATGTTATGCACCGTGCGCAGCGCAACCAGTAGGTTAGTCGGGCTTACCAACATAATTTGGTTGTCCAGCGCCAGCCGGATAAGCTCCGGGTCACGATCAACAGCCAGCAAAAATGCCGGCTCAATCGGAATAAACATCAATACATAATCCAGCGTACGCAACCCTTCCAGTTGATGGTAGCTCTTTTTACCCAACTGTTTTATGTGTTGCTTCAGCGACTGAACGTGCTCATTTAACGCCCGTTCACGTTCTGTATCGTCATCAGAGTTGAAGTACCGCTCGTAGGCCGACAAACTGACTTTCGAGTCGATAATCACGTCTTTTTTATTCGGCAAATGCACAATCACATCCGGCTTGAACGACTTACCGTCTTCATCGCGGTGATGCTCCTGTGTCTGATACTCGTGCCCTTCACGTAACCCGGACTGCTCCAGAATACGCTCCAGTACCACTTCGCCCCAGTTACCTTGCTGCTTGGTGTCACCTTTTAATGCCCGGGTTAAGGCTTCAGCTTCAGACGCCATTTGGCGATTTAAGTCCTTAAGCGACATCACTTCATTTTTAAGTGCCGAGCGCTCTTTGGTCTCATCGGTATACTGCTGAGTAATTTGCTTTTTAAACGCATCAATTTGCTGTTTGAACGGCTCTAATGTTGCCTGCAACGACTGCTGATGATGTTGCTGCAGCCCTTTGGACTTCTCATCAAAAATACGGTTGGCTAAATTTTCAAACTGCTGGGTCAGCCGTTCTTCGCTAACCTTCAGTAGGTTCAGCTTTTCTTCTGCGGTTTTCTGCTCATGCTCAGATCTAGCCAGAGTTTCACGCAGACGGCTGTCTTTTTCATAGACTTCGAGCTGAAGTTCATCGACGCGCTCACGAAGAATATCCGCGTCTTGCTCCAGTGCCGCATTTTGTTGTTCTGCCTGTAAACGCAAACGGCGCTGCTGTTGCCAAAGCAACAACAACGCCGTAATGACAGTCACAACCGGCACTCCAATTATTGCCATCCATTGCCACAGTGCCAGCGACATCATTAAGCTCCTAATTTTTCATTGAGGTCAGCAATTTTCGCTTTCCAGATAGCAGGCCCTTGGGTATGCGCGTTTTGACCGTCGCTATCCACAGCAACAGTGACCGGCATGTCTTCCACTTCAAACTCATAAATGGCTTCCATACCTAAGTCTTCAAAGGCAACAACCCGGGATTTTTTAATGGCTTTAGCGACCAAATACGCGGCACCACCCACGGCCATCAGGTAAACCGCTTTGTGCTTACGAATACTTTCCACAGCTTCAGGGCCACGCTCTGCTTTGCCTACCATACCAATAATACCGGCTTCTTCGAGCATCTGATCAGTGAATTTATCCATACGCGTAGAGGTTGTAGGACCTGCCGGACCAACAACTTCATCACCCACAGGATCTACCGGCCCTACGTAGTAAATAAAGCGGTTGTTGAAATCAACTGGCAGCTCTTCACCGTTATCCAGCATACCTTTAATGCGTTTGTGCGCCGCATCACGACCGGTCAGCAACTTACCGGACAAGAGCACGGTTTCACCCATTTTCCAGTCCTGAATGTCTTCTTTGGTCACTTCATCCAGGTTCACACGGCGGGCATCATCACCCAGTTCAAAAGTCACATCCGGCCAATCTTCCAGTTTCGGCGGGGTTAAATCTGCTGCTCCGCTGCCGTCTAACGTAAAGTGAACGTGACGGGTGGCTGCACAGTTCGGAATTAAAGTGACAGGCTTAGAGGCTGCGTGGGTTGGTAGTGACTTAATCTTCACATCCAGCACCGTTGTTAAACCTCCCAAACCCTGAGCACCAATACCTAATGCGTTAACGCGGTTCAAAATTTCTAAACGCAGCTCTTCTTCGGCATTCTGCGGGCCGCGCTCAATAAGCTCATGGATATCGACAGACTCCATTAAAGATTCTTTTGCCAATACCGCAGACTTTTCCGCTGTACCACCAATACCTATACCCAGCATACCCGGCGGACACCAGCCAGCGCCCATCTTCGGCAAGGTTTCAACAACCCAATCGGCAATCGAATCGCTGGGGTTTAACATGGCCATTTTCGATTTATTCTCAGAACCACCACCTTTAGCGGCAATCATCACTTCAATTTCATTGCCCGCCACCATATCAATATGCACCACAGCTGGCGTGTTATCGCCAGTGTTTTTACGAGCGCCCGCCGGGTCAGCCACAATAGAAGCACGCAGTGGGTTGTCCGGGTTGTTGTAGGCTCGACGAGTACCTTCATCCACCATTTGCTGAACGGTCAGGTCGGTTTTATCCCATTGCACGCCCATGCCCACTTTCACAAAGCAGGTGACAATACCGGTGTCCTGGCAAATTGGACGGTGCCCTTGCGCAGACATACGCGAGTTAGTCAGCACCTGAGCAATGGCGTTTTTCGCCGCTTCGTTCTCTTCACGCTGGTATGCCTCGTCCAGTGCTTTAATAAAGTCCAGTGGGTGATAATAAGAAATGTACTGCAACGCATCGGCAATACTGTCAATAAAATCGGCCTGACGAATGGTGGTCATGGAACTGCCTCTTGGTTAACTTTTGCGTGGCGCTATAATAGCGTTTTCGCTAACAACTGACCAGTGCCACTGACCGGCGAATATTTGCTGTGATAGTATATTGGTAATGAATAACCAGCCTGAATTGCGAGCATGATGTGAGTGTTTTCCCGGATCTCTGTGCGATAAAACTTGATTGCGAAGCCTCAGCTATTGAGTTATTTCAGCGTTGTCAGCATGAAAGCTACGCTCTATTACTGGACTCTGCCGCGCAAAGCCACCAGAACTGTGCCTACGATATTATCTTCCGACAGCCAGAACTGATTTTAAACTGCAAAGCAGGCAAGTTAAATGTATCAACAGACGCTCCTTTAGAACTACCGCCAGCCCCCGAAGACGCAGCCGAGCTTTGCCGTTATGCCGGGCAATTGAATCAGTTATCAGGTCATTATTCGGGGCCTGCTGAACTGCCTTTTCAGGGCGGGTTTGCCGGGGCTGTCGGCTATGACCATGGCCGTTCGCTGGAAGTCATACCTGAGTTTAATGCAGACATCTATCAGTCTCCCGATGCAGTACTGGCCTACTACAGCCAGGCGTTGATTATCGATAGGCAGAGCAACGCGATCTGGTTAGTTGCACCAATAGAAGGGTCAGAAGAGCTTCGAGAATTCTGGGAACAGCCAGTAGCAACAAAAAAGCCCGACGCTTTTCAATTGCTAAGCGACTGGCAAAGCAATATGAGCGAGCAGCAGTACACCGAGAAATTTAAGGCCGTGCAAAACTATCTGCTGGCCGGAGATGCCTACCAAATTAATTTAGCGCAACGGTATTCAGCCCGTTATCAAGGCAGTGAATGGTCCGCTTACCTTAAATTACGACAAGCGAATTCAGCACCGTTTTCTGCCTTTATGCGCCTTCCCGGCAGCGCTATTCTGAGCCTGTCGCCGGAACGCTTTCTGCTAACCGACGCCAAGGGACTGGTAGAAACAAAACCCATTAAAGGCACGCGTCCGCGGTTTGAAAATTCGCTTAAAGATCAGGCTAGTCAGCAGGCTCTGTTAACCTCAGAAAAGGACCGCGCAGAAAACCTGATGATTGTGGATTTGCTGCGTAATGACCTCAGTAAAAACTGTAAGCCGGGCAGCATCAAAACGCCAAGCCTGTTTGCCATAGAGAGTTTTCCGGCGGTTCACCACCTGGTATCGACAGTTATTGGCAAACTGCAACCCGACCGTACCGCATTAAGTTTGTTTAACGGCGCTTTCCCGGGCGGTTCTATTACTGGCGCACCGAAAATTCGGGCCATGCAAATTATTGAAGAGCTGGAGCCCCATCGCCGTAGTATCTACTGTGGCAGTATGGGCTACTTTTCTCAGCACGGTCGTAGCGACACCAGCATAACCATTCGTACACTGCTCGCCGAAAATGATCACTTATATTGCTGGGCCGGTGGCGGTCTGGTCGCGGACTCGACAGCAGCAGATGAATACCAGGAAACCAAAGACAAAGTGTCACGCATACTGCCGGTGTTAACTTCATGACAATCAATACTCGCGCAGACTTTATTCGTCGATTTAGCCTTTATCCTTCGCCGCCGGTTGAGCGCAGAATTGATGAGCCTTTGCGCAAACGTTTGCGCCCCGCGGCGGTGTTAATCCCAATTATTGAGCGTCCGCATGGGTTGTCGTTAATACTTACCCGGCGCTCCAGCAAATTGCGCAAGCATGCGGGTCAAATCAGCTTCCCCGGAGGCCGCTTTGACGAAACTGATAGCGATTTACTGGACACGGCTCTGCGGGAAACTGAAGAGGAGATTGGCCTGCCCCGCAGTCAAGTCGAAGTCATAGGACGTTTACACGACTACCCTGTCTTATCGTATTTTATGATCCGACCTTACGTGGCTTTTGTCTCGCCACAACAGCCCTTGGTTGCCGAGGAAAGTGAAGTCGCTGAGATTTTTGAAGTACCGCTGGCTGATATTCTCGATCATGGGAACCATTACGTTTACCGTATTCGAAAGTTTATCTACGACCGAGTGTATTTCATCCCCTGGCAACATCGCAATATTTGGGGCGCAACCGCCGGTATTTTACGTGAGTTATCAGAGCAACTGCAGCCCGACGGCAAAAATCACTTCAGACCACTGAACTGACCACTTATTTTTGCTTAAAACTTGATTCCCCCCACATGAATCGTGCGACAATACTATAATAAACAGAATACGCATGCGCGACAGGTAAGGATAAATATGATCAGCGTTTTTGATATCTACAAAATTGGTATTGGTCCTTCCAGTTCTCACACTGTGGGGCCGATGAAAGCAGCCTATGAATTTTTGCATGCCGCAAAAGAGGCGGGACACCTTACTAAAGCAGACGGGATTAAAGTTGAGCTGTTTGGTTCACTAGGCCAAACGGGTAAAGGTCATGGTACCGGCAAAGCCGTTATTCTTGGATTGGTCGGAGAGACTCCCGAAACAGTAGACACTGACAGCGTGGAAGATTTTCTGGAGCAAACTCGTAAGACTGAAAAGCTGAACTTGCTTGGTGAGAAAGAAGTCTCCTTTCCCAGCGAAGGCGCCATTACTTTTCACCGCCGAAAAACCATGCCCAAACACGCCAACGCCATGGAACTCAAGCTGCTAAAAGACGGTGAGATCATCTATAGCGACCTATATTACTCCATCGGCGGTGGCTTCATTGTGCGCGATGAAGATTTTGACGAGACGCTGGAAGAAGCGATAGAACAGTCGTCTAAACCTATTCCATATCCGTTTGACAGTGCAGCGGATCTTCTGGCGCATTGCAAAGAGCACGGTATGCGCATGAGTTCATTAATGATGGCTAACGAAAAAGTCTTCCGCAGTGAAGAGGATATTCGGGCCGGATTAATGAAGATTTGGCGCACCATGCAGGAAAGCATCAAAAACGGTATTACTACCGAAGGCATTCTGCCGGGTGGACTTAAAGTGCGTCGCCGCGCATCGTCTTTATATCAGCGACTGAAGAAAGAAAAATCCAGCGATGCCATGCAGGTCATGGACTGGGTCGATTTATACGCTTTAGCCGTTAACGAAGAAAATGCCGCAGGCGGGCGCATTGTAACAGCCCCGACTAACGGAGCCGCTGGCATTATTCCTGCGGTAATGAGCTACGCTGACAGATTCATCGAAACGCTGGACGAAGATGCAGTCGTGCGCTTCTTACTGACTTCAGCTGCTATCGGTATTCTTTATAAGAAAAATGCTTCAATTTCAGGTGCTGAAGTCGGTTGTCAGGGTGAAGTGGGTGTTGCCTGTTCAATGGCCGCTGGTGCCCTGGCCGAATTTATGGGCGGTGACCCGTCAAGAGTCGAGAATGCGGCAGAAATAGGTATGGAGCATAACCTGGGTCTAACCTGCGACCCGGTGGGAGGTTTAGTACAAGTACCCTGTATTGAACGAAACGCCATGGGCTCGGTTAAAGCCATTAATGCCGCCCGCTTAGCCATGCGAGGCGAAGGCGATCATAAAGTGTCTCTGGATAAAGTGATTAAAACCATGTGGGACACCGGCAACGATATGAAAACCAAATACAAAGAAACCGCTCGCGGCGGTTTGGCAGTCAATATTATTGAATGTTAACCAGTTGATGCTGCTGCCGGTGCTTAGCGCATCGGCAGTGAGCAACTATCAAAGAGTTTATCAATCTCATCCTGACTTTTTAGCTGAGTAGCTTTTTGCACCCTATCGCGAGTTAAGTGTGGTGCAAAATTCTCAATAAAATCGTACATATAAGTACGTAAAAATGTTCCGCGCCGGAAACCTATCTTAGTCGTACTATGAGCAAACATGTGCTCCGCAGGTATCGCCACTAAATCGGTATCTTCTTTAGGGTCGTAAGCCATACTTGCCAGAACCCCAATACCCAATCCCATTCTGACGTAGGTTTTTATCACATCGGCATCGGTTGCTGTAAAGACAATTTTAGGCTCATGTCCCGCATCGGCAAAGGCTTTATCCAACTCGGAACGACCGGTAAAACCATGCACATAAGTGACCAAAGGAAACTGAGCAATATCATCAATAGTTAGCTTACTCAGTTGCGTCAGCGGGTGCGATTTAGGCACCACTATAGAGCGGTTCCAGTGATAGCAGGGCAACATAATAAGGTCGTGATATAAATGCAGCGCCTCGGTCGCAATGGCAAAATCTGCCCGCCCTTTCGCCGCCGCCTCACTAATTTGCTCTGGAGACCCCTGATGCATATGCAGTGACACTTTGGGATATTGCTGAATAAATCGCTGAATAACGGACGGCAAGGCATAACGAGCCTGAGTATGGGTCGTCGCAATATTAAGTTTGCCTTGGTTTGGCAAGGTGTGCTCAGCAGCAACCGTCTTAATCGACTGGACGTTATCCAGAACCTGCTGAGCAACTGCTATGATGTCTTTACCCGCGGGCGTTATGTGAGTCAGGTGTTTGCCTGTTCGTCCAAATATCTGCACGCCCAGCTCGTCTTCCAGCATTCTGACTTGTTTACTAATGCCCGGCTGCGAGGTGAATAAGCTTTCAGCCGTAGCAGAAACATTCAGGTTATGATTTGTTACTTCAACAATGTAACGTAACTGCTGTAATTTCATTGAGGAACGTGCCACTCTAGTTTGCTAAATGTGATATAAGAAAATACTATAATAATCTTGATAACTATGACAAATATAAAAGCTATCGCAACAGTATTTTGTCGAGGCTTCTCTTTGGACCACAGGAACTGTCATCTATGACCCAACCCGCATTTGATTTTTCAACCGTCCTGGCTTCTTCTGTGCACGACATGAAAAACTCACTGTGCTTACTCATTCAGATGATAGAAGAAGTATCAGAACAGGTCGCTGACAGCAGTGCAACAGAAAAAATGGCGAAAGTCCATTATGAGGCTCAGCGTATCAATTCAAGTTTGATGCAAATGCTCACGCTTTATCGCAACGACAATAACGCTTTACCACTCAATAGCGACCAGCACCACGTCGACGAACTTGTCGAAGAGCTGTTACTAAACAATGAGCTCTATCTTGAGCAGCGGAACATTACTGTCAGCACCGACATTGATGAAACAGCAACAGGCTGGTTCGACAGGGACCTGATCTTTAATCTGCTTAATGACATCATCATTAATGCAATGCGCTACACAGCCGATAAGCTCTTTATAAAAGTAGAGATAACCGAAGATGGTGGATGTCGTATTATGGTTCACGACAATGGCGATGGTTTTCCTGCTAGTATGCTGGAAAACGCCACTATGCCGATACAACAATTGAATATTCAGCAATCCCGGACGGGATTAGGTCTATACTTTGCTCAGATGATAGCAAGTGCCCATGAGCGAAATAATAAAAAAGGTTTTATCGAGCTGAAAAATAATGGACACTTAGGTGGTGGTGTTTTCTCTTTAACATTACCCTGAAAAATAATTATAACTTAACGAGCGTAATATGATTTACACCATTGTCATCGCATTGATTATATTACTAATAATAATGGCAATTATAGTTGGTGCGGTACAACAGAACAGACAGCGTTTAGAACTAGAGCGGCGTAAGAAGTTGGCGCGCTTTCGCAGTTCGCTTGAACAGATCGAAGATCTCATTCATATGTCGAGCTTCTTCCCTATTGGTAAATCCATGCTGGTGGTTCTTAATAGCCGTGCGTTAGAAATACTTAAAGGTATGAACGCAGCATCGCCGTCAAAAGACTATAAGGCGCGAATACAGGATTACGAAGAGCGCATACAAAGTGTTGACCGTAACGACACCTCGTTAATCAGTGAAGACTTTGAGATCCCGGAAAACAACAAGCAAATCATAGCAATGATCAATGGGCTGAAGCGTTTACGTTCTACTTTACGCAATGAGCATTCCCGCGGTCGGGTCGACAGCAATGTTTTTAGTGTCGAAGATCAGCGTTTGACCAAGTTGCAACTGAAAATTAGTATTGAAACCTTAATACGCCGGGGCCGTCATGCTTACGAAAGTCAGATGTTAGGTTCCGCCAGACAGTATTATGAAAAAGCATTACGCACCATAGAAGACCAGAGCTTTAGCGACGACTACACTACGTCGCGCCAGCAATCGATTAAAAAAGCGCTGGAACAAATTGCACAAGAGTTGAAAGATGCTCATACGCGAGACAAAGAAAAACATAAAAAAGAAGACGATTTAGAAGAACTGTTTCAACCTAAGAGAAAATGGTAGAAAGAATGCCGGACTGGAAAGACCAACTAAGCCAAATGGTATATTCAACAGACTCGGGACGTATTGATCCGGAACCTGAACCGGAGGAAGTTCCTGAAGGCGATGGTATTGTCCGCCTGCGCCGCGAAACCAAAGGTCGAAAGGGCAAAGGAGTAACCATTGTCACTGGGCTGGATAAACCGCAAACAGAGTTAAAGTCGATTGCAAAAAAACTCAAGCAGTTCTGTGGCGTTGGTGGCGCGGTTAAAGAGTACGAAATAGAACTACAAGGCGACCAGCGCGACAGCATTGAAAGCTGGTTAAAAAAGGAAGGCTATAAAGTTAAGCGTGCGGGCGGCTAAGGTCGTATTCAATATATAGACGTCGTCCGTCATCACGCCACTCAACATGGCTTGAAAAGTTTCTTATCAGCTGTAATCCACGACCAAACGCCTGTTGTTCGTCATCGTCGGATGCTTGCTGATATTCCGAAAAACCATTTCCGCTATTGGATGAAATACTAAACGAAAGCAAGTTGTTATCCGGTTTGTATTCAATATCAATTTCTATTTCTACCCCTTCTAAAACAGCCAACCGCGCTTCCCGTGTCCGGTAGTATTCATCGAACCCCTGCCCGGTCTCTTTAATTCCCGAGTCCAGCTGCAAAACGCTGTGTTCCAGGGTATTGTTAAAAGCTTCTGCTAACAATAAATACAAGGTTGTTTTGTGCGCGCGGATACCTTCAAGATGGCTTAAAGAATCCACCAGCTTGATAATTGGATCGCGCCCTTTAATTTCATTTTCTTTTAAATAAACCACTAACCGAAAGGGCAGATGAGTTACATTAGTATCAGGCTGGCTAACGGGTAAATTGGTGGCTTCACAATCCAGACACACCAATGAAATATCGTCAAACTGTTCTTGCCCTTGCTGAAAAGTCTGGAATGATCCGACTAACCCCTCAAAGTCTCGCTCGCGGGCATAGCGTAACAACAGAGCCTCGAATCCCCGTTCAGATAATCGTTCATCAGCCTTGTTGGTCATCTCCACCACACCGTCGGTATAGGTTATCAGGCGGATGTTTTTCTCAACAAAACAATGACTAACCTGACTGCTGAACTCTTCCGGAGACAAAATGCCCAATGCCATATGCTCAGGCACCAGTCGCTTCTCGACTTCTCCGGCTTCATTTATCAGCAGCGCATCGGGAATGCCACCATTCCAATAAGTTAAACGATCACCATTGGCTGACAACTCAGCAACAAAAGCAGCACAAAACATGTCATCGGGTAACAGCTTAACCAGTTTGCGGTTAAACTCTTCAACCATGTTAGCTATTGAGAGCCCTTTTTCAGCTGAATCAAAAAAGGTTTGAGCAACGGGAAGAGCACCGGTAGCAGGAGCTAACCCGTGTCCGGTGAAGTCACCGACAAACAGATAAAAATTTCCCAGAGGTCCGGCTTTAGAGAGAACTAAGTCACCGTTAAACTCGCTGGCCGGTGCAAGATAGGTTTTTAAGAACGGATATTCTGTTTCGTTTTCCTGCAGCGCGTTAGCCAGCATGTGCCTGACCACATTCTGCTCTCGCTCCATTCGGTTAGAATGATAAGCCAGAGTTTCATTTTTACCTTTGAGGGAATAACTCAACTCGCGAACCCGCGCATGAGCATTTAGTTTTGCCTGCAGGACAACCGGCTCAAAAGGCACGCTAATAAAATCATCCCCTCCGGCCTCAAGGCATTTCAATAAGGTTTCCTGATCATCCAGTGCCGTAATAAATAAAATCGGCAAATGGACATCGCCGCTTAGAGCTTTTAACCGGGGAGCGGTCTGAAAGCCGTCCATAACCGGCATCATAACGTCCAGTAACACCACGTCCGGCGCCAGGCTGGCAAAAATATCAATAGCCTCAATGCCGTTATCAGCGCAGGTGACCTGATGACCAAAGCGTTTAATCAGACCACTCAGCATCACCTGGTTAGCAGGCTGATCATCGACAATCAGTACCTTCATCAGGCAATAACAAACATCTTATCAAAGCGGGATATATCAAGAATACGACGCACGTCCGGCTTGGCATTAATCAGTTGAATGCCTTTTACACTGCTGCCTAAAGACTTACGCATGTTGAGCAGCATACCGAGCGCCGAGCTGTCCAGATAATCGGTTTCCCTCAGGTCGATAATTACGGTTGGTTGTGAATCACCAATATGACTGTAGGCCTGACGGAATTCCTGTACCAGGCTAAAATCAAATTTCCCTTTAATAGCAATAACTAACTGCTTACCATCATTTGAAAAGTCGCGACTAACGTTCATACTCACCTCTTTTTTTAATGAGCATAACACAGATTTTCTGATTGAGTTTATCTGCTGAATACCCTACTCTTTCGGTCACAATAAATCCTAATTATGTGATTATGGCAATAGCCTTTGACGAACTCCGTATTTTGCTTATCGAACCTTCCGATGTGCAAAGAAAAGTAATTACTCAGCACCTGAACCAGGCGGGCATTCAGCATACCCGTGGCGCTTCAACCATTGCTGAAGCAAAAGAAGAAATACTTCGCTGGCAACCCGATATTGTCACCAGCGCTATGTATTTTTCTGACGGCACTTCACATGAACTCATTGAATTCATTAATAGTAACGACTTAAAAGATACTTTACATTTTATGTTGGTGTCATCCGAACATCGTGCCGATCAGCTGGAGCAATTCAAACAAGCGGGTATTATTGCCATTTTACCAAAACCTTTTACGCCGGATCAGCTCCAGCGGGCTATTACCGCTACCATGGACATGATGGAACCCGAGCCACTTCATCTTGAGCTTTATGATGTCGAGGATTTGCGGGTATTAATTGTTGATGACAGCATGACCTCGCGCCATGTCTTAAGACGTGTATTTGAAAATCTGGGTGTTGAGAGCTTTGTTGAAGCAGAGAACGGTCAGCAGGCAATTGATATCTTAGTGGAACATCAATTTGACTTGATCGTCACCGACTTTCATATGCCGGAGGTAAACGGCAGTGAACTCACCCAATACATTCGCAATAGCTCAGCACATGCTCACACTCCGGTTCTCATGGTGACTGCACGCGCCAATGAGCCACAACTTGCTAACGTAAAACAAAGCGGTGTCGATGCCTTAACGGACAAACCATTTGAGCCGGCAACGTTGAGAAAACTGATCGCCCGTTTATTAAACAGTTGATCCTGAAGTCAGTAATTAATATTGTCCGTTAAAATGAAAAGCCCCTGCCAGCTGAACTGACAGGGGCTTTTTCCTTTTAGACTTAGCCAAAGAGCGGCTATTCAGATGGCTTCTGACGATACTTCTCGTAAAGCTCCGTATGTCGGCTGCTTAAGCTTACTTTGCGTCCATCAATATAAAGGTGCGTTAATTTTTGTCCTATTGGATCAAGTAAGTCACCTTCAGAGACACTCAGTGAGGCACTTTTACCCACTTCCAGTGAGCCCAGCTTATCGGCAACTCCCATAATCTCTGCTGGCTTCAATGTAATAGCCGCAAGAGCCTGCTGTTGATCCAGACCGAACGCAACCGCGTTTCCGGCAGCAAAAGGTAAGTTACGTACGTCCCAGTAACCCGGATAAGAGATAGCAAAATTTACTCCGGCTTCAGCCAGACGAGCCGGCGTAGCAAAGGCCTGATCATAACCTTCGTCGTTACGGGCAGGTAGACCGTAAGGCGAGCCAAAAACAACGGGAACATTAAGCTCAGCTAGCTTATCGGCAATACGCCAGGCATCTCTGGCCCCCATAAGCACCAGTTCAAAACCATACTCCTGACTGGTATCAATAGCCTGCTCCAGCTGACGTTTGTCGTCGGCGTGTACGTACAGCTTCTTACTACCGTCAAACAAACCCGCCATAGCTTCCCAGCGCTGGTCCAGATCAATTTTACGATCGGCCTGCTTCGCATCGTAGTAAGCCTTTGCATCAGCGAAGACTTTCATTAGTTGCTGACGGGATTCCTCGTTCGCTTTACGCTGTTCTTCAGGTGAACGTCTCTCCCACCAGGTATTCACCACGTATGTGCGCGGCCAGGAAACATGCACACCTATTTCTCCGGCGACCAGAGCGTCCTGATAGTTCCAGCCATCTAAATGCATTAAGGATGACTGGCCTGCTACCAGCGAGCCCTCAGGAGCCACCTGAGCGTGTGTAATGCCGTGGTAACGTACCGTCGGAATAATTTCCGAATCAGCATTAAAGGCAATGTGGCCAGCAACTTCAGGATGCACATCACCCACTTCACGCGCGTCGCGGGTTGCCCTTACTGCTTCAATTTCATTCAGTCCAATAGTGGTATCCATGGCAATAACCCCCGGATACACGTGCTGACCTGAAATATCGATGACTTCAGCTCCGTCCGGGATACTGACATCTCGACCAATAGCGGTGATTTTACCATTTTCAAACACTAAGTCTGAGTTGGTAAGCACCCCATCAGAAACGGTATGCAAGGTTCCTCCCTGAAGTACAATAGGGTTGCTTTGTTCTTCGCCCGGAACTTCGTCATGTGCCGCAGCACTATTAAGCGTCAGCGCACTGACTAATGCGGCACTAACGGTTGTAAGTAATTTATTCATTAGTGTTGTCCTCCGTGCTGATGCCCTTTGCCGGTAAAGTGATCTAACCAAAAGTCGTGTTCAGTATCACAGTGCCAGGTAGGTTGATCCGATTTATAACCGTCTTTAGCCCCTATTTTTGCATCATCACCTGCCGCTAAAACTTTTTGGATAAGTGCGTTCTTTTCTTGCGTAACCGCCTGCTGTCGTTGTTTATCCAGTTCGCGGTCGAAGAACTTACGGCCGTTAATCCAAGTTTGCTCCGCGCGCGCATAAGCACTTAACGGATAATGGCTCCAAAGCACGAAATCGGCGTGTTTACCTTTTTCAACCGACCCTACATAACGGTCCACTTTTAACTGCTTAGCCGGGTTAATGGTCACCATTTTCAGTGCTTCGTGTGGATCCATATCACAGTACAGAACCGATTTAGCCGCTTCAGTATTTAAACGACGTTGTAAGTCATTACTGTCAGAGTTAATGCTGGTTAAGACTCCGCGTTCTTTCATCAAGCACGCGTTATGCGGAATGGCATCATAAACCTCAAACTTATATGCCCACCAGTCCGCAAAGGTTGAGCCACTGGCACCGTGCTCAGCCATTTCATCAGCGACCTTGTAGCCTTCCAGAATGTGAGTAAAGGTATCCAGGGTAAACCCAAAGTCTTCTGCGACTTCCATTAACATCAAAATTTCTGACGCTACGTAAGAGTGAGCATGTACAAAGCGTTCACTGTTTAGAATTTCCAGCAACGTCTCCAGACGATAATCCGGCCGCGGAGCTGCAACTTTATTGCGCTCTGAACGGCTCATACGTTCGTAAGCCTGTTTCCGCTGCTGATACTCAAGAGCAGCCTGGAAAGCGTCGCGCATAATGGTTTCAACACCCAGGCGAGTTTGAGGGTATCGAACCGTCATGTTGTCACCCCAGTTACTCTGCTTAACGTTTTCGCCTAATGCAAACTTGATAGACTCAGGTGCTGCATCAAACTTCATGACATTAGCATCCGCTCCCCAGCGTAACTTAATCACTTGCGCCTGACCGCCAATAGGGTTAGCTGAGCCATGCAGCAACTGTGCCATGGTCGTCCCGCCTGCCAGCGAACGATAAATGTGAATATCATCCGAGTTAACCACATCACCAATTCGGACTTCCGATGTCACCGCTTCAGAGCCTTCGTTAACACCACCTTCAATAGCAATGTGTGAATGCTCGTCGATGATTCCCGGAGTTAAATGCATTCCGGCGCCATCAATTTCAGTCACGCCGGAAGGTGCAGACAAGTTTTTGCCAATAGCTGCAAATTCACCATCTCGAACCAGCACATCAGTTTCTTCAAGAATGCCGTCGTCCGTTGCAGTCCAGACCGTTACGTTGCGGATAAGAACATCCTGACGCTCCGGCAAACCGTCAAGACCGTATGCCACATTCGGGAAAGTCAGCTCGCTGACATAATTCACCGGCTCTGCTTCACCGCTTGTTTCAGTCTCGCTTTCAGCAGAATCCATTTGAGCCTCTAACCTGACTTCCTCTCCTTGAGGAGAAACAGCCGTTACTAAAAACACTCCCTGAGCTTCAGGTTCCAGCTTGAAGCGCCAGCTTCCAGCGGGTTCTGCTTCCAGGTCGGCAACAAAAGATAAAGACTGGCTTCCAGACTGAACGTGACGTAAAGCGCTGGTCTTTTCATTCGCCTTAACTTCACCGCTTAGCGCTGCACCAGGTTTAATTGCAATCTCGATATCCTGGTCATTCAATTTCATGCTGTAATTGCCAACAAAATCGACTTTATCCCGTGATACCAGCTCGTTTTCTTCACCCTGCAACCAAACTGACTGAATGGTGCCATCTGCAAACAAATCGCCTTTGACCATAACAAAGTCAGCCTTGTAGCCCTGAGCCAGCTTACCGGCTTTGTCGTCTACCCCGGCAATTTTCGCCGGAATAGTCGTCAACGCAGCAAGAGCCTTCTCTTCGCTCAAGCCATACTTAACCGCTTTACGCAGGTTAGGCCAAAAGCTCTCCGCATTTTCCAGGTCGTGTAAAGTCAAAGCAAAGTTCACACCTGCCTCAGCTAACATAGCTGGATTAGACGGAGCTCGTTCCCAGTGGCGCAGCTTAGCTAAATCGACGTCGAGGTGCGCATCGACACCGCCAACGTCTGGTGCAGCCGGAAAGTTAAGTGGGAGAATTAAATCACTCCCGGCATTTTTTACCGCGTCTAAGCGCGCATATTCATAACCCGAGGCAACATAAACCGACGGCACTTTGAACTGATCAAAGACATCATCAGCACGTAACAATGACTTTTCATTGCTTACTTTAAAAACAATTCCGGTATTCTCGATATCTGTCAGTGAATCAAGCGCCGCATTAAATTCAACCGATTGATTATGCGACTGCTTTCCATAAGAGTTTTCATACCAGTTAGCATCAGACAAGGTTTGTCTGACCAGCGCAATACTGCCCATCAGCGATGAAGGGTACTGCTGCTGTGATGAGCCTTTATCAAATGAACCAAAGTGCTTTGACTCACTTTGGTAAATAACGTCGTTAGGTATTTTGTCTGCCAGCGAAACCGTTACCGCCTGCCCCTGAAAAATACCGTCTAAGTTAGCTGACTGCACACTGGTGAAACCTTGTGACACCCATTTATTCGCATCTTCAGAGTTGGTTTTAAACTCGCTGAACCAGTGTTTTTGCGAGTGAATCGCGTCATTTGCCGCGTTACCGCCCTCACGCTCATTGTTATAAATTGGCGTATCTGAACGTTCTTGCTCACTGCTAACGTTAATTCCGTAGCTGCTGTAGGGGTCAATAAATCCCGGGTAAATCGTGTACCCGGTTCCGTCAATCACCCGCGCTCCGGCAGGAGCCCGATTATTTCGCTCAATTGACTGAACGGCGCCATTTTCAATAACCAAAGTGGCGTTAGTAATAGATTTTCCCGGCTCAGTAATAATTGTTGCATTCTGAATTGCCGTCAGACTTGGTGTGTTATCCCGCATCCCGTTTGTCCGGGAAGTCTGATCAGCCGCAACCGAAGCGGTCAGTACCGACGTTACCGCTAACGTCAAAGCACTGAACTGATGCACTTTTTTCATGAATTGTCCCCATTTTGACTTATTCTTGTCATTTAGTTATCTCATTAGATAAGTTACTTTGTTATACATAGAGGTGACAAGCATTAACCGACAGATCGTGTATTATTAACGATCAGTGAATTCAATAAACGGAGTGTTTCAATGAAAAAACAATTACTAACAACAGCTCTAGCTGGCCTGATGACTCTGTCATTCAATGTAGCCGCTGATGAAACCGCCTTTAACGATGCCGAGAAAGCCGTAGAGTACCGTCAAAAAGCATTGTCTGTTATGAAAGAAAACTTTTCCGCTATGGCCGCTATGGTAAAAGGCGAAGTTGAATACAACGCAGATTTTTTTCAACGTCGTGCAAATGATTTCGAGAAAATGTCAGGTATTCCGTGGGCCGGTTTTGCCGTTGAAGGCGCAATGCCAGGCAATAACTCTGATGCATTAACTGCCATATGGGATAACTGGGATGACTTTCAGCAGCGCGCTAATGACTTGCAAGAGTACGCTGCGAAACTGGCTGAAGTTAGCCAAGAAGGCTCTATTGACTCAATAAAACCCGTTTTTATGGACGCCGCAAAAACCTGCAAAGGTTGCCACGACGAATATAAAGACTAGTTAAGCAGCAACATTAAGATTAACCAGACAGCAACCGCTAAAATGAGCCCCTGCCAACCGGGTTTTAGATTTGGCGCTTGCTGACTGGTGATTCTGTAACCATGCACCATGGAAGCCACTAAAGGTGTTCCTTTAAAGCGATAAAAAAGCACGGCCAGAATATGTACGGCAATAACAATTAATATTACGTCGAACTGGGTTTTATGCCAGCTGGTTACCGCTTTTTGCCCATCCGAAGATAGCCAATTAGATAATGGCCCCGAAAATAAAATGCCGTCGGTTGAAAATAGCCCCGTAATAACCTGGCTTAAAAGCAACCCAAGCATAATGATGACAGCCCAGCCACCAGCAGTGCTGTGGGTGTTTTCTGCTTCATAGCGCCCTTTAAAAACATTATGCAGATGCTTCAAGATAGCCTTAGGAGACTTTAAAAAGGTTTTAAAACGGGCATTTTCGCTACCAAATATTCCCCAGCAAACTCTGACTAAAAGTAACGCAAGTAAGGCAATTCCAATATCCTTATGCAGCTCCATGCGGCCATTTTCGACGGTCCACCATAGCCCGCCTAAAAGAACAATAAGCAAACCGTGAAACACACGAATAAAGCTATCCCAAACTTTTATAGAATTTCCTTTCTGATTCATGTTGTTAGCTCCAAATTACTGGGAATATAAAAAGCTAAGTGCTAGGGTATAATTAATTCCATTAAATGGGTAGTGACTATGCGCAAAGTTCTTATTGCTGACGACGACTTTATCAGCCTTGAAGTGTTAAAAGCGATGCTGGCCAATTTTGAGGTAAGTATATTAACAGCAATGACAGGGGAAGAAGCCTTGAACCTGGCAGGAGAGGCTCCGGTTCTTATCTTTCTGGATTACGAAATGCCGGACATGTCGGGAGCTGAAGTCTGCCAGGAGTTGCGACAAAGCGATATGCACAAGAACACACCGGTTATCGCTATCACCAGTCATCAAAGCGCTAGCGAAATGAGCGCTTGTCGTGAAGCCGGCATGAATGCAACATTGCATAAGCCAGTTTCACCAGAAGCGCTTAGCGAGTTAATGACTGAATACTTATAAAGCTTGTAGCCAGCAACTATTATTGATGCTTTAATCTTTGGTCGTCTGCCAGCTGCACCAAAGATTCGCTTTCTTTCAGGAACTGACTGGAAAATTCACCGAAATACTGGCTAACTTCATCGAAAAGCGATATAAAGTCAGATTTTTTACCGTTTTCGATATCATCAATGATTGCCGAGAATTGCTGCAGATAACGTCTGATCGATGCAAATTGTCCTTTGTTCGCAGCAATAATATCGGCATAAAGTTCCGCATTTTGCGCAAACAAACGACCTATCATCATTAATTCCATCCGATAAATAGGCGAGCTCAATTCCAACAGCTCTTTAATATCGACGCGTTCATTAGCCAGGTGAACACCGTAAGCAAAAGTGCTTAAATGGCGCATCGCCTGGATCCAGCCCATGGCGTCGTCATGTTTATCGGCATTCACTTCGTGTAAATGGGCGCCCCAGTTAACAAACTGGTCCAGTAACCACTGATAACGCTCAGGCTGTCGGCCGTGAGTAACAACTACCAGCTGCTTCGCCAAATTCTGCACAGAAGGACCGAACATAGGATGCAAACCAACGACCGGCCCGCTATGCTGTGCCAGCATGGCGTTTAAAGGAGCCGCTTTAATACTGGTTACATCAGCCAGAACACAGTCCTCCGCTAAAGGTGGTAACTGCTTTATCAATTCAACGGTCTTATTGACCGGCACACTCATCAATACCAACTGCGCTTGGCTTAAATCGTCCTTATCTGGCCAGTCATCGTCTTTATCAATGGTTATTACCGAATAGCCTGTTTGCCTTAACTGACTGACCAGACGCGCACCCAAAGCCCCTTTACCGCCAAACACAAAAACCGGTCGTTCAAGTTGAGTCGAAGTTGCAGCCGCCTGTGCTGTTTGCGTCCGATACGACTCTCGAATAATACGACGAATAACATCTTCGATTAAGTCTTCCGACAAGCCTGCCTCTTTGGCTTTGCTTCTGCGCGCTTTTATTAAAGAACGTTCTCTCTGTGGAACGTAAAGAGGCTGTTTCAACGCACGTTTGGTTTCTCCCACAGCGGCAGTTAACTTTGCTCGCCGGGCAATTATCTCAATTAATTCGTTATCAGTGGCATCAATTGCATTACGCAGTTCTGATAATTGTTGGTCCGGGTCATGGCTCATGAGCTGTTATCTTATTCCTCTTTTATGGCTTCTATAACACTATGGTAGGCTTTCTGAATTTTTTGCATTTTAGCCACACTCCCGCCTTTATCGGGGTGGTACTTGTGTACTAGTTTACGATATTGCTTTTTGATAAAGGCCTGACTTGCCGGCGGTTCAACTTCCATAATCTGCCAGGCATCGTTCACAGGCATGCTGGTTTCTACCTTAGAAGAAGAATGCCCCATGCGCCGCCAAAAATCATCCAGCATAGATTCAACATCAGCGCCGGATGTCGAGCCCAGTTGATTCAGATCTAAATAATATTCTGCTAACGCGTCCTTTTCTGTCAATGCAGAAACGCCACGTTGCCATGGCTGACACTCAATATTCAGGGTATGAATAAAAAGCTCGTACTTTTTTTCTTTCCGCCAGCGTTCACGCAATTTATAAAGACAGTGAAACAATAAAAAGTGAGTCTGAAACAAGGTCAAGGGATCACGCAGAGCTTCTTTATCAAAGAACTCATAAGGCGGCCCCTGCAAAGACGCAATCAGTTCATGCTCAGTCCAGTGGTGCTGAGTATCCAAATTTTCAGCTAAAATCTGGGTTAATATTTCGATATCTTCGTTCATTCTAAAACACTATCAAAAAACCCAGCACAAGGCTGGGTTTTTCTTTGCTATTTCGTTTGTTTGCTAAAAGCTTAAGACAGCTTCTCGCGGATACGTGCAGACTTACCAGAACGCTCACGCAAGTAGTACAGTTTCGCGCGACGAACCGCACCACGACGTTTGACTTTAATACTGTCAACTAATGGGCTGTGCGTTTGGAAAGTACGCTCTACGCCTTCACCGTTCGATACTTTACGTACTGTGAACGCTGAATGCAGACCGCGGTTACGAACACGGATAACAACACCTTCAAACGCCTGAAGACGTTCGCGGTTACCCTCTTTTACTTTTACATTTACAACAACAGTGTCACCTGGTGCAAACTCAGGTAAATCTTGTTTCATCTGCTCTTCTTCAAGAGCCTTAATGATGCTTTGGCTAACTTTTGCCATTTTCGTATCTCCTATCCTAGGTAAACTGTACTTTATTCGCCGGATGATTGTTGTGCGATAAACTCGTTCAACAATGTTTCCTGCTCGTCAGTCAGAGCTAGGCTATGAATTAACTCTGGTCGTTGCAGCCAGGTTTTACCCAAAGACTGCTGTAAACGCCAGCGACGTATCTTTTCATGATCACCGCTTAATAAAACCGGCGGTACTTGCTGTTCATTATAAGTTTCTGGTCGAGTATAGTGAGGGCAGTCCAGTAACCCGCTGGCAAAAGAATCTTCTGCTGCTGAATCCTGGTGTCCCAACACCCCGGGAATTAACCGTGATACCGCGTCAATAAGCACCATTGCTGGCAACTCACCACCGCTTAATACGTAATCCCCTATCGACCATTCTGCATCAACGTATTGTTTAATAACGCGTTCATCAATGCCTTCATAACGGCCAGCAATCAAAATCATTCGATCATTGCCGGAGAGATGTTGCACTCCGCTGTGATCAAGTTTTTGCCCTTGCGGTGACAAATAAATAACAGGAGTATCCTCACCCAGGCTTTGTTTTGCTGCGTTGATAGCATCCACAAGTGGCTGCACCATCATCAACATACCCGGACCACCGCCATAAGGCCTGTCATCAACAGTCCTGTGGCGATCATGAGTGAAATCACGAGGATTCCAGACACTCACTGTCAGCAAACCTTCCTTTATTGCTCTGCCGGTAACACCGTAATCGGTGACGGCCGAAAACATTTCAGGAAACAAACTGATGACGCCAACCTGCAAAGGCTTGCCCATCAAAAGTCCGATGGCCACTCAACCTGAATCTGTTTGGCTTCCTTATCAACCGCAGTGACATATTCACTTTGGATAAAAGGAATTAAACGTTCAGATTTTCCGAACCCATCGTTGCTGTTTGCTTTTACGACCAACACATCGTTCGATGCGGTGGGCATAATTTGTTCAACCACACCCATATCATAGCCGTTGGTGTTCACTACACGCATACCAATAAGGTCGCGCCAGTAAAACTCATCGTCAGCTAATGCCGGTAACTCATCTGCCGTAATGCAAATATCCGCACCAGTAAGGCGCGCAGCCTCATCGCGATCGGATATGCCTTCTAACCTGGCGATAAGTCCGTTGTTGTGGCGACGCCACTCGACAACTTTCATTTCGCGCTCAGTTTTCTGGCTGAGTAACCAAGGGCTGTATTCAAATATCGATTCTGGATCATCGGTAAATGACTGCACTTTCAACCAGCCTTTTACGCCATACACCGCACCGATGCGACCAACGACGATTTGCTCTGATTGCTGCATTAATTTACCTACCTGAATCTGTTAATGCTTACGCCGCAGCGCTTGCATCTTTAACTAATTTAGCAACACGATCAGATAACTGAGCGCCTTTGCTTACCCAATGCTCGATGCGGTCAACATCAACACGAAGTTTTTCTTCCTGACCACGAGCTACAGGGTTAAAAAATCCTACTTTCTCAATGAAACGACCGTCGCGAGCATTGCGACTGTCAGCAACTACCATTTGGTAGAAGGGGCGTTTTTTCGCGCCACCACGTTGTAAACGAATGGTTACCATTGCGTTCCTCAATATAACTGTTTTGTAAATGTAAAAAATAGCAAAGCCCTCCGACAGAGTCGGAAGGCTCGGCAATTCTACTGATTTTTACTGCAAATGCAAGCTTGACGCGCTTTTTCCTAGCGTCCGGGGAACATTCCTGGTGGCATCTTTCCGCCCATGCCGCGCATCATTTTCTGCATGCCGCCACCTTTCATTTTTTTCATCATTTTTTGCATTTGAGTAAACTGTTTAAGCAACTTGTTCACGTCCTGCACCTGAGTACCTGAACCGGTTGCTATACGGCGCTTACGCGAGCCCTTTATTACGTCGGGTCGTAGCCGTTCTTTAGGAGTCATGGAGTTGATAATGGCTTCCATGCGCAAGGTCATTTTGTCATCCATCTGACCTTTCATTTGTTCTGTCATTTTACCCATGCCCGGCATTTTGGTCATTAATCCCATCATGCCGCCCATTTCACGCATCTGTACGAGCTGATCACGAAAATCCTCCAGTGAGAACTGGCCTTTTTTCATGACTTTTTTCGCCACTCGCTCCGCTTTTTCTTTATCGACTTTTTGTTCGACTTCCTCAATCAGAGAAAGCATATCGCCCATGCCAAGAATTCTGGAGGCTACGCGGTCAGGATGAAACGGCTCCAGCGCATCGTTTTTCTCACCAACACCCAGGAATTTAATAGGCTTACCGGTAATATGGCGAATAGACAGAGCCGCACCACCACGAGCATCACCATCGGTCTTCGTCAGAATAACACCCGTTAAAGGCAAAGCCTCGCTAAATGCTTTGGCGGTATTTGCCGCGTCCTGACCCGTCATCGCGTCAACGACAAACAGGGTTTCAACCGGATTGATGGCTGAGTGCAGTTGCTGAATTTCCTGCATCATGTCTTCGTCAATAGCGAGACGACCGGCGGTATCCACTAATACCACATCAATAAACTGCTTACGTGCCTGGGCAATAGCAGCATTAGCAATATCAACTGGTTTTTGATCAGTTGAAGACGGGAAGAACTCAACGCCTACCTGCTCGGCAAGAGTTTCCAGCTGTTTAATAGCGGCCGGACGATAAACGTCGGCACTGACCACCATGACTTTTTTCTTCTGGCGCTCAGTTAAATATTTAGCCAGTTTGCCCACACTGGTGGTTTTACCCGCACCCTGCAAACCTGCCATCAAAATAACAGCTGGCGGCTGGGTATTTAATTGCAGAGGTGCATTCGCCTCACCCATTGCCGCTTCCAGCTCAGACTGGACAATTTTGACAAAAACCTGACCCGGCGTCAGGCTTTTGTTGACCTCTGTACCTACGGCCCGTTCTTTAACTTTAGCAATAAAGTCTTTTACCACAGGCAAGGCAACATCGGCTTCAAGCAGCGCCATGCGAACTTCGCGCAAGGTTTCTTTAATATTGTCTTCGGTCAGTCGCCCCCGGCCACCAATAGAATGCAGCGTTTGCGACAAGCGTTCCGATAAATTCTCAAACATGTCGATCGTCTCTTATATTGCGATTTCTGACGTTAATAGTAATGGGGGCAGTATATCTGATTTGCAAGAAAGTTTCGCCCCGTAAGTATTGGGTTTAACCGACTGACGTCGTATACTCAGGGCACGAACAACAGGAATCAGGGAAGTCGGGCGCGTGATGCTCTCTTTATTGTTGCTAATCAGCTTATTGGGTTACAGTGCCAGCGCTTTTGTTATTCTACAAAATATCTTAAAAAACAAAGTGCTTCACCCAGCTTATCAGATTGTACCAGCCGCTTTGGCGGTTGCTGCGCATGGCTGGCTCATTTTAATACAACTTTCCAACGATGATTTCGATCACATTAATATCTCATCCAGTCTGGCTATTGTGGCTTTTCTGATAGCCGCTTTAACCGTAGTGAAAAATAACCAGGCCAGTAACTTATTCCTGAAGCCGGTTATTTATCTGTTTTCTGCGCTTACCACACTGTTACTTGTGTTCACTCCGGTTAACTGGGGTGCTGACATCAGCATCGGACATGGGTTAGTTTTTCACATTACCTTGTCACTGGTCGCCTATGGAATATTGGCCTTAGCCACACTTTACGCGTTACAAACCAGTTATTTAAACCGTGTATTAAAAAACCGCAAAGGTCATAGTCTGCTGAGCAAACTGCCACCATTAATGACTGTCGAAAAATACTTCTTTAATCTTCTGGCGCTGGGGACTTTTGTACTGTTTCTCGCTCTGGGCTCGGGCTTTCTTTTCCTCGATGACATGCTTGCTCAACAGCAAGCACACAAAACCATTTTAACCAGCGTCGCAGCTCTGCTTTATCTCTTGGCCGTGGTTTTGCACCGGACGTCAGGCTTACGTGGCCGCATTATTGTGGTCATTACCGTACTTGCCAGCACCCTATTAACCTTAGGATATTTTGGCAGTCGGTTCGTGAAAGATTTTCTCTTATCCTGAATGACACTTGACTTCATAGCTGAGAACTCTACATTGTCACATTCACAGTATAATTAAGGAATAAACCGTTGGACGAGATATCAACGGGCATGTTGCTCGTGATTTTAGCCGTACTGTTATTTTTATCCGCATACTTCTCTGGCTCCGAAACTGGCATGATGTCTATCAACCGGTACCGTCTGCGCCATCTGGTACAAAACAATCATCCCGGAGCTAAGCGTGTCCAGTACCTGCTTGATCGTCCCGATCGGTTAATTGGTCTTATCCTTATTGGCAATAATCTGGTCAACATTGGTGCATCGGCTATCGCAACTATCCTTTGTCTGCGCTGGTTCGGTGACGCTGGAATTGTTATCGCTACTTTTGGTTTAACCTTAATTATTCTGATTTTTTCTGAAGTTACGCCGAAAACCATTGCAGCACTGCATCCGGAGCGTATTTCTTTTCCCAGCTCCTTAATTTTAATGCCTTTGCTAAAGGTCATGTACCCTATCGTTATTGGTATGAACTTCATCACCAATTCTTTTATGCGCCTGCTGGGAGTTAACCCCAAGCAGTCACAAATGGCTGATGCGTTAAGCTCCGACGAGCTGCGTACAGTAGTAAATGAAGCAGGGAATTTAATTCCGACTTCGCACCAGGAAATGCTGGTCAGCATTCTGGACCTCGAGAAAGTTACGGTAGAAGACGTCATGGTGCCCCGTAATGAAATCGTTGGCATCGATATTAGTGACGACTGGAAGTCTATTGTTAAGCAACTCTCAAATGGTCAACACACCCGCGTACTGCTTTATCGTAATGAAATAGATGACGCTATCGGCTTTTTGCATGCACGCGATATCATGCGCCTGATGAGTAAAAATCAGTTTACTGCGGATAAGTCCATTTTAGTGCGTGCTGCGCGGGACAGTTATTTTATTCCCGAAGGCACACCATTAAATGTGCAGCTACTAAAATTCCAGCGTCGTAAAGAACGCATCGGACTGGTTGTCGACGAATACGGCGACATTCAGGGACTCGTTACTCTGGAAGATATTCTGGAAGAAATTGTTGGTGACTTCACGACTTCTATGGCGCCGGCTCCCAGCGAATCTGTCACACTGGAAACTGACGGCAGCTTTTTAGTCGACGGCTCAGCTAACTTGCGTGAATTGAACAAAGAAATGAATTGGGATTTTCCGACTGATGGTCCAAAAACCTTAAGCGGCCTTATTATTGAACAGTTCGGAGATATTCCTGATGCCCGGTTGTCGCTGCGTTTAGGCGGTTATCCGGTAGAGCTTGTTGAAATTGGTGACACCATGATAAAACAAATTAGAGTGTTTCCTGAGCTCTACCAAAAACCCGATAACCAGACCAATGACTAACCGAAAAATAAACGCCATAGCCAGCCGTGCTTTAAATCTTCCTCACACTTATTCAATTGCGCGGCGTATGTCATAGAGCGGCTTTTTACAACCCTGGATACTTTTACCAGCCAGGGTTTCTTTAAATAAGACTTGCGCTGATAGCCACCCCAGCCTTCATGATAGTTAAGATATTGTCCGTAAGCATCCCATTTAGATACCCCATTAATTTTATAGGTTTTTGCTATAAACCAACCCATAAAATCAATTGCATCTTCAAAGTCATCGCGACTGGCCCAACCGTTACCCGTTTCACGCTGGTAATCTTCCCAGGTCATCGTTTTCGCCTGCGAGTAACCGTAAGCCGAACTCACCCGACCCCATGGAATAAAACCTAAAAGGTAGTCTCTGGGCGGCAAAGCATTATGCTTGAAGGAACTCTCCTGATACATCATCGCCATTGGCACATGAATAGGCACGCCCCAGCGTTCACGCACATCGGCGGCCGCATGATACCAGTCTCGGTGTTCTTCAAAAATATGACAGACATTTTCAGGGTTTGCCGGCGGTGGCGTTGCACAACCACTGAGCGTCGCTACGAACAAAGCACTTACCAGTACTTTCGGTTGAATAGGAAAAAAAAGTTTTATCGCCATTGAACTTTATTCACTCGTTAAACTCTCAGTAATTGAACACATGTTGTAGCTGATAAATGCATTCATGTTCATCCCCTGAACGTTTTATTGAACGCAGTCCAAATTTGGGCTGCGTTTTTTTATGTTTATCAGTCAGCTACCTGGCCAGAGCGTTCCGCCTGTTTGAAATAATTTGCCAGAAACGTATCAAAGTCAACGTTATTGTCTTGCTGATAACGTTCTTCAAACGCTTGCTCTGATTCGGCCGCCCATTTAACAAAGTCATCTTGTTTGTAGTAACTGAGCGGCTCATTTTTCAATTGCTCACGGTATTGCTTAGCCAACTGCATACCCAAATTACTGTTATCGCGGTCTTCTTCTTTGAGCAATCGTAAAATTTGGCCCGATAACGTACTTTCCGGATTTAATACCCACTCGTACAAATCCGCTAAATGATTCTGATACACTTTATTGCCTGAACTGTTATCCAGTGCTTTAGCAATTGAAGAGAAATCTGCAAACAGTTCTTCCAGCCAGTCAGCCATTAGGCGGTCAATGCCGTTTTGCTGCAAGCTTAGGCGCGGATCACGCCCCTGCATAACCACTTTAGTAAAGTTCTTATCGGCTTGCTGCTGCTGTTCCCAGCTCATTTCTTCGCTTGGCTGTAATAAACAATGCAGAAGCATTAAGTCCAGAAAGTGCATTTGTTGTGCTGTGATACCAACATCGCTAAACGGGTTCACGTCCAGCGCGCGAATTTCGACATATTCTACTCCGCCCCGCTCTAGAGCCTGGCTTGGCGTTTCACCATCGCGTGCTGTCTGTTTAGGACGAATTGGCGAGTAAAATTCATTCTCTATCTGCAGAATATTATCGTTAAGCTGACGATAATCGTCGCCCACTTTTACACCGATTTTCGAAAACTGTGTAGAAGGAGTTGTAATTGCGCGACGCAGGCCTGTCACATACTCATCCAATGAGTTATACGTGATTTTCAGCGTTGCCTGTTCTTTATTGGTATAACCTAAGTCGCTCATTCGCAACGACGTACCATAAGGCAAAAATACCGTGCCTTTACCTACTGTATCAAAATCCCATTTTTGCAGAATCTCTTCGTTTTTTGTCTGACTGAAAAACGATTTACACAAAGCGGGTGAAGCGCCAAACAAGTAAGGAATAACCCAGGCAACGCGCTTGAAGTTACGGATGAGAGCGAAATAGCGTTCCGTACGGAAGCTCTGATTATTACTAACGCCTTCAATCTCTGCTAACTCTTCCCACATCGCATCGGACACAGAAAAATTGTAATGCACCCCGGCAATAACCTGCATAGTGGCGCCGTAGCGATATGTCAGACCACGCCGGTAAAGGCTTTTCATACGTCCCGAGTGCGAGTCACCATATTTAGCGATACGAATATCGTCATCTGAGCCAATATAGCAAGGCATGCTCATAGGCCACAGCAACTCGTCATTAATGGCGTTATAAGCCACCCGATGAATATCCCGGAGTTGTGACAGCGTTGTGTCAATATCGGAGGCAACCGGAGTAATGAACTCAAGTAGGTTTTCTGAGTAATCGGTTGTAATGGTTGGATGGGTCAGGGTTTTTCCCAGTTCCTGGGGATGGTCACCCGGCGCCAGCGTTCCATTTTCTTTTATTCGCAAAGCTTCACGTTCAATACCACGCTTAATGCCCTGCCAAACTGCTGTTTTACCCGATTGCTTAAGCTTTTCGATAACTGCTTGAAATGTTGCTTGCAAAAGACAACTCCATTCACTGAGACGGAAGGTTTTCTGCCGCTAAGCTTACTGGTAATTCGCTAAAAGGTCTATGGTTGTCACCCTTAATTTGACCACATAACTTGGCGATTACGGCTCAACGTGGCAGACTAGCTACTGTTTATCTAACCTTTCGGTTACGGATCAACCATGAATTCATTCTGGACTTTTTTACAGCTCATTTTTGTCATTCTTCAGGTAACCAGTCTTGCGTTATATGCCCTGTTACCTGCCCCCTGGAGTGACACTGTATTAGTCGCGATGATTCTGTTCAGTTTAATTATTGGCATTGTCATTTGGTGGTGGTCCCGACGTAACGCACTGACTGCGCCTTTTCGGCAACCCTTTTTATCGTCAGACTCGTTACAACTGTTTGAACAAGTTTTTAATGACCTGCCAACCCGGGTTTACTGGCGCGATCCTGAGTTAAAACTTTTAGGGGGAAACCGCGCTTTTGCCAATGACTTTGGTATTGATCCTGAGTCTCTGGCCGGTAAAACGGATGCTGAAATCGATTCCCTTGCCAGTAATGACGTATTACTGGAGCGCGACAGAAAAACCTTTAGTCAGCAGGCACCTTCCGTTAATGCAGAAATCGAACTAAAAGTGAGCGGTAAGAGTCAATGGGTCGAGCATTCCAGTGTTCCACTTTACGATGACGACCACAATATTATCGGCATCCTCGGTAGCTACTACGATATATCCGGTATTAAATCGGTCGCTGAAGAAATGGAAAAAGCCAAAGAAACCGCCGAACGTGCTAATCAGTCAAAAGGTGAATTTCTGGCGAATATGAGCCATGAAATTCGCACACCAATTAACGCTATCGTCGGTATGGCAAACCTTTGCCTGAAAACCGAACTTACGCAAAAACAAAAACGCTACATCAAAGTCATCGACTCCTCTTCGCAAGCTTTACTAGGCGTTATTAATGACATTCTCGATTTTTCGAAAATTGACGCGGGTAAGTTAACTGTCGAGCGCATTCCTTTCGACTTGCAGGACGTATTGACCTCACTGGCGGATATGTTTGCGTACCGGGCTTACGATAAAGACCTCGAGTTTATTATTAACTTACCGGCCAATATACCAACGCGTTTAATTGGTGACCCACTGCGCTTAAATCAGGTGCTGGTTAACCTAATTAGTAATGCCATTAAGTTTACCGAAGACGGTGAAATCAATGTTGCCGTTAACCTGCTGGACAGTTCCCGGGATAATGTTTTATTACGGATATCGGTTACCGATACCGGTATTGGTATGGATGAAGAACAGCGCGCCAACCTCTTTAAAGCCTTTACTCAGGCAGATACTTCTACAACCCGTAAGTATGGGGGTACCGGCCTTGGCTTAGCCATTTCCCGACGTCTTATTTTATTAATGGGCGGCGATATCGGCGTAACCAGCGCCGCCGGTCAGGGCTCTACATTTTATATCGAAGTAGAGCTGCCGTTACAGACAGAGCAGGACAACAGTCATCATCAGTATCTTTTGCAGAAACTTAAAGGTGTTCGAATTCTCGCCATTGATGACAACTTAAGTACCCGCGAAATGCTCTATGAAATGCTGCGCAGTTATCAGGTTGACGTAAAAGTTTGTCGAACAGCGGAACAAGCCTTGCAAGTGTTTCAGCTGTCTGTCGAGGACAACAATCCTTATCAACTGGTTTTGGTTGACTGGCGTTTGCCGGGTATGGATGGTCTGGAATTTTGCCAGAAGATAACCGAACGTTATGCAGAAGACATTCGGCCGAAAATGACTCTGGCAACGGGATATTACGCTGAAGAATTATCAGAAAAGGCGAAACAAGCAGGCGTCAATGACATCATTTCAAAACCCTTTACCGCGTCAACATTAGGTAGAAGCCTGACCTCAACATTATTTCAGCGAGAGCTCTCCGATGCGGACGATGCTGACAGTGGTGACGGCATCCCGGAAAGTATTTTGCGAGCGCCTATTTTGGTGGTAGAGGACAATGAGATTAACCAGCAAGTCGCCAGAGAAATTCTCTCAAGCCACAAGTTTAAAGTGGATATAGTGGAAAATGGGCAGCTAGCAGTAGAAGCCGTTCATAACAAAAATTATTCGCTGGTATTAATGGACATTCAAATGCCGGTCATGGACGGGCTGAAAGCGGCGCAAACAATCCGCGCCGACTTCAATTATCAGCAGCTTCCTATTCTGGCAATGACGGCCAATGCAATGAGTGGCGACGAGGAGCGTTCACTTGCCGCAGGTATGCAAGGACATATTGCTAAACCAATTGATGAACAACAACTGATTAAAGCCATTATTAAATGGGCTGTCCCGGGTGACTACACCAATAACCAACAACCAGAAGTACCACCAGAATCTAAACAGGATGAGGTTAATAAACCGCCGGTTCGTATTCCACAAGTGAAGGGCATTGAGTTTGAAACGGCATTAAAACGTTTACAGTACAATGTTGAGCTTTATCTGAAATTAGTAGAGCAGCTGTATGAAACCTACCAGGGTAGCGCTACTAAAGTCTCTGACTTTATTACCCGGGGGCAGCATGAAAGTGCGCGCCGCTATTTTCATTCGTTAAAGGGAGCTGCCGCGAATCTTGGCTTTACTCAGTTACAAAGCAAAGCCGCCGACTTAGAGCAATTTATGGCAGAGGGTAATATCGATAAAGTCGCTGACCAGATCACTGAACTGGAAAAACGTTTACGCTATGCGCATCAGGCGGCTGTCGACTTAGAAGCCATTCAACAACATCAGTCTTGAGGAATTACTATGATCCGCTATTTTTTTATTATTCCGCTGCTGCTCAGTCTGATTTGGTTGCTGTATTTACGCGCTAATGGCTGGAGTATCAAACAAGGTTACAAAGGCTTTGTGTATATTGCGGTTATAAGCGCTGTCATCGCCGCTTTTTACACGGCGATGATGTTTCTGACCGGGCGTTAAACCAATGCCAGTAAAACCCCCGCTGCAACTGCTGAGCCTAATACTCCGGCTACGTTAGGTCCCATCGCATGCATTAACAGGAAGTTTTGCTGATTAGCCTGTAAACCAACCTTATTAACCACCCGTGCTGCCATAGGTACAGCGGATACTCCAGCAGCACCAATTAACGGGTTAATCGGGTCTTTGCTGAATTTCCCCATTAATTTCGCCATTAAAATACCACTGGCAGTTCCTATCGCAAATGCAACGGCACCTAATACCAAAATACCCAGCGTTTGGAAGCTGAGAAATTGCTCCGCCTGCAATTTAGAACCCACAGCCAAACCGAGAAAGATGGTCACTATATTAATCAGCTCGTTCTGAGTGGTTTTCGTTAAGCGCTCCACTACGCCAGATTCACGCATTAAGTTACCCAGACAGAACATGCCTACCAGGGGCGTTGCTGAAGGCAAAAACAGCAGCGTTAACCCCATAGCTATTAACGGGAAGAAAAGCTTCTCACGACGAGCTACCGGCCGTAACTGCTCCATTTTAATCTCACGCTCGGCCTGAGTTGTCAGCAGTTTCATTATTGGCGGCTGGATAATAGGCACCAGCGCCATATATGAGTACGCTGCAACAGCAATAGCTCCCAATAAATCCGGTGCCAGCTTCGACGCCAGGAAAATAGCAGTGGGGCCATCAGCGCCGCCTATAATTGAAATAGCTGCCGCATCGGACATCGAAAACTCAATGCCCGGTATGCCATTCAAAGCAATAGCTCCAAACAAGGTAGCAAAGATACCGAACTGAGCCGCCCCACCCAAAAACAACATTTTAGGGTTTGCCAGCAAGGGACCAAAATCGGTTAACGCTCCAACTCCCATAAAAATAAGCAAAGGGAACACACCGGTATCGATACCAACGCTATACACGTAATAAAGAACCCCGCCTGGCTCAGTGAAGCCGCCTAAGGGGATATTTGCCAGTATTGCGCCAAAACCAATAGGTAATAGTAATAGAGGTTCAAATTTCTTTGAGATTGCTAAATACAACAACAATCCCCCCACCAGAATCATGCTGAACTGGCCGAATGTCATTGCAGCAATGCCGGTGGTTTCCCATAAAATCTGCAGCTTTTCCATATCAGCCTACCGTCACCAGAGCATCACCCACGGTCACTGCGTCACCTTCTTTTACATGAAGAGACTGAACAGTGCCGTCTTTTGGCGCTTTAATATCGGTTTCCATTTTCATCGCTTCCATTACTAAGACGACGTCGCCGGCTTTGATTGCAGCACCCTCTTTGGCTACAACTTTAAAAATATTACCGGCTAATGGCGCTTTTATGGTTTCACCCTCGCCTGATCCACCTGATGAGTCCTGCGATGGCTCAGGTGATGATTGCGAAGACTCTGCTGAGGATGATGACTTCACAGAGTCGAGCTGACCCGCTGGGCCAACTTTTACATTATAACGCTTACCCTCAACCTCAACTTCGTATTGCTCAACATCTCCGGTTGCTTTTGGAGCTGCCTGCTCTTTAGATTCCGTTTGCTCTTCAGGCTCTTCTCCGGGCGCCGGCTCAAAAGCATCCGGGTTATCACGGTTCTTCAGGAATTTAAGCCCAATTTGCGGAAACAGTGCATAAGTTAAGACATCATCAACAACATCATCCGCTAAACGAATATCTTCATCTGTCGCTTTATCTTTTAGCTCTTTGGTCAGCGCATCCAGTTCGTTATCCAGTAAATCCGCCGGGCGACAGGTAATAGGTTCTTCACCGTCCAGAACGCGCTTCTGCAAGTCTTTATTAACTTCTGCAGCGGTTGCTCCATATTCACCTTTAAGAACCGCAGCAGTTTCTTTAGAGATATTCTCGTAACGTTCACCGCTCAACACGTTCAGAACCGCCTGGGTTCCTACAATTTGTGAGGTTGGCGTAACCAAAGGGATAAATCCAAGATCTTCACGTACCTTCGGAATCTCTTTTAAAACTTCATCAAATTTATCCAGCGCACCCTGCTCTTTTAACTGTCCTTCCATATTGGTCAGCATACCTCCCGGTACCTGAGCCAGAAGAATGCGCGCATCAACCCCTTTGAGAGAACCTTCAAACTTAGCGTATTTCTTACGCACATCGCGGAAATAGCTGGCTACTTCAGCTAAGTCAGGTAATGACAAGCCTGTGTCCCGGTCGGTATTCTCTGTCATTGCAACCAGGGTTTCTGTTGGCGAATGGCCGTAAGTCATACTCATTGACGAAATGGCGGTATCCAGCATATCGATACCAGCATCAATGGCTTTTTGGTAGGTTGCCACACTTAAGCCCGTTGTTGCATGACACTGCATAGCAATTGGCAAGTCCGTCTTTTCCTTCAACGCGCTAACGAGTTCATAGGCGTCGTTAGGCCTTAACAAGCCAGCCATATCTTTAATGAATAACGAGTCACAGCCTAAATCTTCCAATTCCTGTGCCATTGCTACCCATTTATCCAGCGTATGGACCGGGCTGACAGTATAAGCGAGAGTGCCCTGCGCATGGCCATCAACGTCTTTTGCCGCTTTTATTGCTGTTTTTAAATTTCGAACATCGTTCATCGCATCAAAAATACGAAAAACATCAACACCATTTTCTTTTGCACGCTCGACAAAACGCTTCACCACATCATCGGCGTAATGCCTATATCCCAGCAGGTTTTGCCCTCGAAGCAGCATTTGCTGACGAGTATTCGGCATAGCCTTTTTCAGTTCACGAATGCGTTCCCAGGGATCTTCACCAAGGTAGCGAATACAAGAATCAAAAGTCGCACCACCCCAGGACTCCATTGACCAGTAGCCGATGCTGTCGAGCTTTTCAGCAATGGGAAGCATGTCGTCCAGACGCATACGCGTTGCGAGTAGTGACTGATGTGCGTCACGAAGCACCAACTCTGTTAGTAACAGGGGTTTACTCATTGTAATTTCTCCTTGTTATTCGCTGCTTTTTTGCCTTGACGATAACGGTGTACCGCAGCAGAAATTGCAGCCAGTACCGCAGGACTTGCTGCATCAGAGCTATTACTTTCGACTGAAGGCTGAGTACTGGCAACAGGCTCTGGTGTTGGGATCAGGCGTTTCATAACGCTCATGGCAACGACCAGTAAGCAAAGAAAGATGATGACTGCGCCCATGCCTACCAGCATGAGTTGCGCAGCTTGACTGAGCAATTCTGACACGAAGCACTCCTGATTGGTTGCTAAGGTATTGTTATAAAATTATTAAATACCATGGTAGCAAGTCACGCAAGGAGATACAGCAGTAAATAGTGGGTATTCAGGATTTAAATGAGATTAAAAAATATTCAAAGGGATTAATGTGCAAAAAAGATAATTAAGGGGGATATAAAGAAGAATGGCGCGCTCGGGAGGACTCGAACCTCCAACCGCCTGGTTCGTAGCCAGGTACTCTATCCAGTTGAGCTACGAGCGCGTATTCAGGTTAGTAACAATATGGCGCGCTCGGGAGGATTCGAACCTCCGACCGCCTGGTTCGTAGCCAGGTACTCTATCCAGCTGAGCTACGAGCGCGTAATTGTTACTGTAAACGACTGGCGGAGAGGGAGGGATTCGAACCCTCGATAGGGCTACAAACCCTATACTCCCTTAGCAGGGGAGCGCCTTCAGCCACTCGGCCACCTCTCCAAATCGTTGTGGCGTGAATTCTAGCGATGTTGGCAATAATGTCAATCGCTTTTTTAAAAACTAGGGTTTAAGTGTGGGATAATTGACCATCTCGCGTGATTTTTCTTCAGAATGCTCAAAAACATAAAAAAAGACCGGCTTTCGCCGGTCTTGTCTAATCACTTATTCTTTGTCTTGCTCATCGTCTTTCTCAGACTGAATGCGCATGTATATTTCTTCGCGATGAACGGAAACGTCTTTCGGGGCATTAACACCAATACGTACTTGGTTTCCCTTAACGCCGAGAACGGTGACCGAAACATCATCACCTATCATTAATGTTTCACCTACACGGCGAGTTAAAATTAGCATAGATTGCTCCTTCAATACTGTTCCGATTCTTACCGCGAATATCGAACTTTCCCTGATTGGCGTAAGCAGTCTACCAACACTGAGAGTGATTACACTATAACGAAGCGCATATTTCTTCGTTGTGTTTTAATCGCTTACAGAGACAGCTAAAGCTGTTGCTGTAACCAAGTCGTCGCAGTAGCCAACGCTTCATTTAGCTGTTCCGGGAGTGAACCACCTGCCTGCGCCATATCAGGACGACCTCCGCCTTTGCCTCCAACGACATTTGCAGCCTGATTCACGATATCTCCTGCTTTAACTTTAGACGTTAAATCGGTAGTAACGCCAGCAATTAAACTGACTTTATCACCGTTTGCAGTTCCCAATAATACGATACCTGAGCCCATTTGGTTCTTCAGATCATCAACTAATCCGCGCAAAGATTTCGGGTCTGCCTGATCTAACTCTGCAATGATTGCTTTAACCCCATTAATATCAACAGCCTGAGCGATTAATCCACCACCGGCCTGCTGTGCCAGCTTTTGTTGCAGTTGCTCGTTTTTACGCTCTAATTCACGGAACTTATGCTGTAACTGCTGGACTTTTTCGGCCACAGAACTTGGTTCTGTTTTCAACTCTCCGGCAATTTGCTGCAATACACTTTGTTGTTGTTGAGTATATCGTACGGCTGCTTCTCCGGTTACCACTTCAATACGACGCACACCCGAAGCGATACCGCCCTCCGACGTTATTCTGAATAAGCCGATATCGCCTGTAGCTTTGACATGAGTACCGCCACAAAGCTCCATGGAGAAGTCTCCCATGCGTACAACTCGTACTTGCTCGTCATACTTTTCGCCGAACAAGGCCATTGCGCCCGCTTCTTTTGCTTCATCAATGGCCATAAGCTGTGTTTGCAGTGGCAGATTAGCGCGAACTTGAGCATTTACCTCACGCTCTAACTGAGCCAATTGCTCTGTCGTCACTGGTTCAAAGTGCGAGAAATCAAAACGCATTTTGTCCGCTTCGACCAAAGAACCTTTTTGTGTAACGTGCTCGCCCAGCAGATTTCTAAGCGCTGCATGCAGCAAATGCGTTGCCGAGTGGTTGCGTTTAATATTCTCACGACGCTCAGAATCAATTTCGGCTTTTACGCTGTCGCTGAGCTTAACCGCAGCTTTCGCTACGCCGTGGTGCGCTATAGCTTTACCAATATACTGAGTATCGGTCACTTCAAATGCTGGTCCGTTGGCAACCAAAACACCTTTGTCACCGATTTGACCACCACTTTCTGCATAAAATGGAGTTTCTGATAAAACCACAATGCCGTTTTCGCCCGCCTGCAACTGCTCTACTGGCTTACCATCTTTAAATAACTCGACCACTTTTGCCTGCCCGACAACGTCATCGTAACCGGTAAATGCGGTTTTATTGTCAGACTTAAGCTGTTGATTATAATCCATGCCAAACTGAGAAGCCTGCTGAGCCCGCTGACGTTGCTCTGACATCGCCTGTTCGAAGCCTTGCTCATCAATTGTCAATTCCTGCTCACGGGCAATATCCGCGGTTAAGTCAACCGGAAAGCCATAAGTGTCATAGAGTTTGAAGACCACGTCGCCCGGTATAACATTACCTTTTAGCTCGCCAATTTCGTCTGACAAAATCGCCAAACCACGCTCCAGCGTGCGCGCAAACTGCTGCTCTTCGCGTTCCAGGGCGTCTTTAATAATTTGCTTTTTCTGCTCCAGCTCAGGATACGCTTCGCCCATCTGGCGAGCCAGTTCGTCTACCAAACGGAAAAAGAAAGTGTCTTTAGCGCCCAGTAAGTGCCCGTGTCGCACAGCTCTACGTATTATACGGCGCAGAACATAACCACGGCCTTCGTTTGATGGCATAACACCATCGGTAATCAAGAAGGAGCATGAACGAATGTGATCGGCAATAACTCGCAATGATTTATTATCCAGGTCATTGGTGCCAATAATTTCAGCTGCCGCTTTAATCAGCGCCTGGAACAAATCAATTTCATAGTTACTGTGAACGTTCTGCATAATGGCAGAAATACGCTCCAGCCCCATACCCGTATCAATGGAGGGATCAGGCAAGGGTTCCAGGGTACCGTCAGCCTGACGGTTATACTGCATAAAGACCAGGTTCCAAATCTCGATGTACCGATCACCGTCTTCTTCAGGGGTTCCCGGCGGGCCGCCCCATACTTCTTCACCGTGGTCATAAAACACTTCAGAGCATGGCCCACAAGGCCCGGTATCACCCATAGACCAGAAGTTATCTTTTTCACCAATGCGCGAAATACGGTCTTCCGGTACGCCAATATCTTTGACCCAGATGTCGTAGGCTTCATCATCTTCGGTGAACACCGTAACCCAGAGCTTTTCAGCAGGCAGTTTCAACTCTTTGGTTAAAAAGTCCCAGGCGTACTGAATGGCTTGTTTCTTAAAGTAGTCACCAAAACTGAAGTTACCCATCATTTCAAAGAAAGTATGATGACGGGCTGTATACCCAACATTTTCTAAATCGTTATGTTTACCACCGGCACGCAGACAACGCTGCGCCGACGTGGCTTTATCATAACGACGTTTATCAGTACCCAGGAAAACGTCTTTAAATGGAACCATACCCGCATTGGTAAATAACAAGGTGGGATCGTTACCGGGGATCATTGATGCTGACGGAACTTTTTCGTGTCCTCGCTCAGCAAAGTAATTTAAAAATGCATCACGAATTTGGGCACTGTTCATGCTCATATTGAGTCCTACTTTTCTTAACTGAGTGACTTTAGGTCAATGTTTTAATGCTCTAAGACTATCACGAAGTAGCCTTCTAGCCTAGCGTCGTGGTCGATTGACGCAAGCGAAAATTTGCTCCGGGGTAAAGCCTCGCTGCTGCAAAAAGCGAACCTGCCGACTCCACTCTTTTTCATCGGCCGGGTCATCATCGCCAAACTTTTTCTGCTTCAGCTCTGCACACAATTCAAACCAGTCGACTTCCATGGATTCGAGCACATCCTCAACAATTTCCGTAGCAACGCCTTTTTGTTGAGTGGCCTGCGCCATGATTTTTAATCGCCCCTGTTTTTGCCCTACTTTTTCACGAATAAAGCTACCGGCAAAGCGTTCATCACTCTGCCAGCCTTCCTGTTTAAGTTCGTCAACAACGCGGTTAACCATTTCTGCAGGCCATTGCTTCTGGATTAATTTACGCTTTAATTCAGTTCTGCTTTGCTCCCGCATTGCCAGCAACCGAAAAGCACTGTCACGCAGTGCTTTTTCGTCATACTCTGAACTTTCGTCCATGGTCTATACTCCAACACCTAACTATGGAATTTGGTCTAAGGATGCTTAATATGACTCAGAGTAATTCAAAATCAAGGTTTCTCTTCATTTGTCTTGTCTTTCTCACGGCAGGATTTACCACTTTCGCTCAAGCAGACGAGCGTACCTTATCAATATCCGGCAGCGGCAGTGTTTCTGCAATTCCTGATCAGATGTCACTGACTTTCTGGATAGAAGAACGCGGGAATAAACTCAGCTCACAAAAAACATTAGTCGATAACACCACTACCCGCTTAATTAAAGATCTGAATAGTAAAGGTATAGAAGATAAAGATATTCGTTCTTACCAATTACAAATTTACCCTCGCTATGAACAAAACGATGACGGGAAAACAGAGCAAGATGGCTTTGTGGTTCAACGCGAAGTTCAGGTCACTTTGTTAGAGCCTGAGAACTACGACAGTATTATCGATCTGGCGCTTGCGCGCGGCGTCACTCGCGTAGGCCAGGTTAAGTTTGAAATTAGTGATCAGCAGGGTTTGTATCAACAAGCATTGATTAACGCTTATGAACAAGCAAAAAATAAGGCCGAACGCCTGGCCACGGCTGCGGGTCTCGAGCTGACGGGAACATTAAGTATCGCTGAACGCTCTATGTCACGCCCGGTGGTTATGCAAATGGCAGAAATGAGCAGCCGCTCAGATAAAGTGTCATTACCTGGTCAGCAAACTATTGAGGCACAAGTAGAGGTTATATTCTCAACCAAAACTCAGTCGGATTCTGACAATTAAATCGTTGCTATGTTGAGTACTCGGAGTAAAATGGCTTGCTAATTAACGTTTTTATAACAGAAAGAGTCATTTTGTTCCGAAAATTTCAGAGTTTTTTATTGATTACCTTGCTAGCTGTCACTTCATTAGTTTCGGCTCAGGAGTGGCAGCAGCAACGTATAGATGCCAGTAGCAACCCGGATGCCTGGATAAAAAAGACCTCTGAATTAATAAAGCAGTACGATAACCAGCGCCAGTATGAAGAACTGGCAATGGCTTACGCACTGCAAGTTGAAGCCTATAGATATTCCGGCCACGAGAGTAAAGCGCATGCAGCCATAGATGAAGGTCTGCGCTTTGCTGAATTAGCCGATTCAAAAACAGCAAAAACTCTGCTGAGAATTAACCAAACATGGTATTTCTTACAACGAGGTCAACTTCGCCAGGCCAACACCAGCGTTATCTATGCAAGAGAAAACGCCAAGGCCTCAGGTAATAGCGATTTACAAATAGAAGCAGACATACTTCACGCGCAAGTGATGCAGAATACAGGGGATATAGCCCATGCACTGCAAACTCTTGAGCAGCTCAATCGTAATGCCTACACGGCACACCCCAGGTTGCAGGTAGAATTTCACGCTTTAATTGGTTCTATTTATCTTGATGTTGGGGCAAACGATATTGGTTTAGAGCACATTCAGAATGCGCTCGACATCAGCAGAGAACATTTAGGTCAATGGGATGTTTCGGTACTCGAGTACAATTTAGCCACAGCCTATCAAGCCGCCGAAAATGATGAAAAAGCCAGACAGCATTTCGAGACGGCTTTAGAAATCAGTAAAGCCATTAACGATGATCTTGGCGTCGCTTATGCCCTTTTCCAAATGGCCTCAATTGATATCAAAAACGAAAATTATCAACGGGCCTTAGAACGCCTCAACAGAGCTATGCCGCAATTTAAGTCGGCCGGCGCCCACCCTATGGAAGCACAGAGTCGGCTAGCTATGGTGTCGGCTTATTTAGGTACCAACGAACTTGAAACAGCCTTCGCTCAACTAGAAGCTGCCAGTTCGGTTATTAACACATTAGCTGATAATCAATTATATCAGACCCTGAATGAGCGCTGGTCTGAGTATTATCAGAGTAAAGAAAATTACAAGGCTGCTCTGGAGCGTTACAAAACTTCTGTCAATTATATGCAGAAAGTGCAGGAGCAAACTCAGGATAAACAAGTACAAGAAATTATGGTGCGCCTGGAAATTAAAGAGCAGGAGACCACCAATGAATTACTTAAAAAAGAAAATCAGTTGCAGCAGTTAGAACTGCAGGAGCAGCAAACCTCCTATTACCTGCTGGTGTGGATTATTATTTCAGGCCTTTTGGTGGTTATTATTGTTTCGGCTTTTCTGTATCAGCAATGGCGGGCTCGTAAAAACTTCGCCGAACTGGCATTAAAAGACGATTTAACTAACGCGCCGAATCGACGTGCCATTGTCCGTATATGCAAAAAAGGTCTGGAGCAAGCTCGCGAACAACAACGTCAGTTAGCCCTGGCCGTTGTCGACTTCGATTACTTTAAGGCAATAAATGATCAGTTCGGTCACGACGTTGGTGACCGCGTATTACAACGTTTTGCAGAAGTTGCCAAACTCAGCCTGCGTGATCAGGACAACTTCGGTCGCCTGGGAGGCGAAGAATGGCTGTTGGTCTTTTTCGATGTCAGTAAAGAGGACGCGAAAAACATCTTCGAGCGCATTACCAAGGAAATGAACAGCAAGCCCATTAGCGGTTTGCCGGAAGATTACCGCATTACCTTCAGTATGGGCTTTACTAACGCTCACCCGGAAGATAGTTTTGATTCTCTTTATAAACGTGCGGATGATGTTTTATTCGAAGCTAAGGATAAAGGCCGGGAGCGCCTAGTCATCACTGATTAAAGCTCATCTGTCTTAAATTTAGGCAGGTTATGACTGATACAATGCAAACCACCGCCCCCTAAAACAAATTCGCGAGCATCAATGGCAATAACCTTTCGCTCCGGAAGAGCTTCGCGAACAGTCCGCACGGCTTGAGCGTCTGTGGTTAACCCAAATTGAGGTACCACAACCAGTTTACTCGTTTGCAAAACATTCACATAACTGCACAGTAAAGGCAGTTCAACGGTACGTTTTAAGCTTGACGATGTAAGTTCAACCCCCGCTCTTTCTTCACGAGCTGGCAGTTGTGGAGGCGGCAAAGGTAAAGGAATGGTTTGAATGTAAGCAGGCAGTTTATCCAGTTGTTTTTTAAGCGCCTGGCAGGTTTTATAATCCGGATGCGCTGTATTATCAGTGGCAGCATAAAGCACAGTATTTGCGTCAACGAATAACGCCATATTATCAATATGCCCGCCCGTTTCATCAGCAACCAATCCACCATCAAAAAAGTGCAAACGTTGCCCGGGCAACAACTGACCTAATAACGACTTTATCTGCGGCTCTGTCATTGCCGGGTTTCGCTGCTTAATACAGGCCAGACCAATTAGCCAGTCACCCTGGCCGTTGTGCGTAAAAGCACCGCCTTCAGCAATAAGCAGGCTATTTGTTACTGGACACATCAAGCGAGAACACAGGCTTTGACTAAAGGCTTTATCAGCAGCAATAACATTCTGGACACCACCCCAGCCATCAAAATCAAAAGACAATGCCGCCAACTGACCGTCGCTATTTAACTGCCACAGTGGTGTAGTATCGCGTAGCCAGATATCGTCATAATCCAGCTCTATGCGCTGAACGGATTTAAGTGCCTCGGGTACACTGTCGCTTATGCTCGCAGGAACAACGAGCGAAACCGGCGTGTTATCAGGCAATTGTTTTATTAGCTTTATGAGAGCGTCTCGAGCTGGATCCGCATGCTTACGCCAGACATCACTCCGGTATGGCCAGGCCAGCAACAAGCGCTGGTTTTCCATAAAATCAGGTAACCAGCGGGCAGTAGTGGTCACTTACTTACCCCGTCGTTTACTCTGTTTTTTATCCAGTCTGTGGCGGGCGGTGGCTTTACGAATTTTCGCAAAACGACGCTGTTTAGACTCTTCATGACGAGGGTCGAGAAACGACTCTTTTTCCGCCGGTAAGTTAACCTGAGCTCTTAACGCATTGACCTGAGGCAATGACATTTCCGCCCAGCCACCTTGCGGTAAACCGGGTTCCAGAGGAATATCGCCATAGCGAACACGGATAAGACGACTGACCTGCACTTCCTGCGACTCCCACAAGCGGCGAACTTCACGATTACGCCCTTCACTGATGGTCACGTGGAACCAGCGGTTCATGCCATCACCACCGGCAGGCTTTATGCTATTGAAATGCGCAGGGCCATCTTCCAGTTGCACACCTTTTCTCAGGCGTTGCATCATGGCTTCATCCACGTCACCAAACACCCGTACCGCGTATTCACGTTCAACCTGCTGGCTGGGGTGCATCAGGCGATTAGCAAGCTCACCGTCGGTAGTAAATAACAACAGACCCGAGGTATTCACGTCAAGCCGCCCCACAGCGACCCAACGCGCACCGCTCATTCTTGGCAAGCGGTCATAAACGGTCGGCCGTCCCTCCGGATCCTTGCGCGTACACAATTCACCCTCGGGCTTGTGGTAAATCAGAACTCGGCAAATGACCTCTTCTTCAGGTTTAATCTGAACTTCGTGGCCATCAATGCGTACTTTTGCGTCGGCATCAATACGCTCACCCAATTGTGCTACTTTGCCGTTCACACGAATTCGGCCGGCTGAAATTTTTGTTTCAATTTCGCGGCGCGAACCATGTCCAGATCGGGCTAAAACCTTTTGTAATTTCTCGGTCATTACGAATCATCTCTCTCGTTAGTCGCTGTCTCAGCGGTACGTTCATCATCTTCATTAAGTGTGTCGATATCAGGTAATTCTGATAAGTCACTTAAATTAAAATCATCTAAAAAATCGTTAGTGCTGGCATAAAGCTGAGGTCTTCCCGGCACTTCTTTGTGCCCTACAACCTTAACCCAGCCTCGTTCCTGCAGTGTCTTCATTATTTGGCTACTGACACTTACACCGCGTATTTGTTCAATTTCACCACGCGTAATGGGCTGCCGGTAAACAATTAATGCCAAAGTTTCCAGCAAAGCGTTTGAGTAACGAGGCGGTTTTTCCTGCCAAAGCCCGGCTAACCTCTGACCCAGCTCGGCCCGGGTTTGAAAACGGTAGCCGGAAGCCACTTTTACCAACTCAATACCACGTTCCTGATAGTCTGACTGCAACTCTTTAAGTTGCTGCCTTATGGCCGCCAGCGAGGCCTCGCCTTCATTCAGCAACAGCTGATACAGCTGCTCAGCCGATAACGGCTGCGGATGCGCAAACAAGGCCGCTTCAATAAGTTGTTTAAGCTGTAACGGATTCATCTTGATTGTGCTGTCTCAAACTCAGGCGAATATCACTCATAGGCTCTACTTGTGACAATTCTACCATTGATTCTTTCACAAGTTCCAAAATTGCTAAAAAACTGACCACAGCTCCGGCGCGACCTTCTTTTCGGGTAAAGAGCTGGCTAAAAGAAACGTACTTTTTATGGCTCAACAACTCCAGTACCTGACTCATCCTCGCTCGTGTCGATAGTTGCTCGCGCTTTATCTGGTGGTGAGCTTTTAACTCCACTTGCTGTAACACTCGACTAAAAGCAAGAGTTAAGTCTTCAAGAGTCACTTCCGGAGGTGCAGCCGTTAACCACTCGCGTGCATTACTGCCAACCTCACTCAATAAAATGTCCCGCCCCACCTGCGGTTGCTGATCAATATATTCAGCACCCTGGCGTATCGCCTCATATTCCTGTAGGCGTCTTATAAGTTCCGCTCTAGGGTCTTCTTCCTCATCCTCTTCCTGAGGCGGTTTCGGCAACAGCAAACGGCTTTTTATTTCGGCCAGAATGGCCGCCATCACTAAATAATCGGCGGCAAGCTCCAGCTTCAGCTCTTGCATCATGTCCACATACTCAACATATTGCCGGGTAATAGCCAGAATAGGCATGTCCACAATATCGAGCTTTTGTTTGCGAATTAAATACAACAAGAGATCCATCGGACCACTGAAAGTATCGAGTATAACTTCCAGCGCATCCGGTGGTATATAGAGGTCTTCAGGCTTTTCTATAACCGGTTCGCCGCGAACAAAGCCTAAAGGCAGTGACTGTTGTTCCGCCATAATTAAACCGAGTGCCTGTCTAACTGACTAAAAATCAAAAGGCTCTACGTCTCCGGAACCTTCGCGACGAATGGTCGGTGCTCCCTCAGATAAATCCACAACCGTCGTTGGCTCTTCACCTTTATGACCACCATCAATAATTAAATCCACCAGCTTTTCCAGCTTATCCCGAATCTCTTCCGGATCAGATTCAGCCAGCATTCCTTGGCCAAGGATCAAGCTGGTCGACATTAATGGTTCATTTAACTCTTCCAGCAGAGCCATTGCGATACGATTAGTCGGAACCCGTATACCAATAGTTTTACGTTTGGGGTTCAACAGCCGCTTGGGAACCTCTTTCGTTCCTTTCAGAATAAAAGTGTAAGGTCCGGGAGTGTTGTTTTTCAGTAACCGGAAGGCATCGTTGTCAACCCGGGCATAAGTCGCAAGCTCAGATAAATCACGGCACATTAGAGTAAAATTGTGCTCTTTGTCTATTTCACGAATCTGGCAAATACGATCAGCTGCTGCTTTATTGCCAATTTGACAACCAATGGCATAACCCGAGTCAGTAGGGTAAACCACCACCCCACTTTTACGAATAATTTGAACCGATTGCTGAATTAAACGTGCTTGAGGATTTTCCGGATGAATTTCAAAATATTGACTCATAATCTCACCTCAATCCTTCTACTGTGACCAATGCTCCCATATTGGCACACAGTCCGCTGGCAGACAAAGATTTTTACCAAGTTCGCGCCAATTCCCCGGATAGTGAAAATCCGACCCCTGCGAGGCTAGCAGACCATATTCCTGACTCATTTTCGCTAATGCATCACGATGACCGGGAGACTGCTGACACAAACTGACTTCCATGGCATCGAGCCCCCACTCTTTACCCTGTATTAAAAGCTTGCGCAGCCATTTATTCGACATTTTGTAACCGTGGGGATGCGCCAGTACCGCCTTCCCCCCGGCGCCGTGGATGGCTTCTATCGCAGTGGGAATATCGCACCATTCGGGATTGACATAGGCGCTGTTACCTTTGCCAATATAGCGATCGAAAGCTTTTTGAGGGTTACTGACAATACCTTTTCGTACCATAGCGTCAGCAATGTGCTTACGTGTTGGCAACCCCTCCGTTTCGCATTCTTCTGCCGATAAACTGACACCGCGCTGGTATAGCTTTTCAAGCATCGCATCAAAGCGATCATAGCGACGTTGCTGTTGTTCGCTCAATAAAACCTTTAAGGGTTCCGCATCTGGGTCAATATTAAGTCCAACAATATGAATTTCAAAACTGTGCCAACGACAACTAATTTCAACTCCGTTCACCAGCTCTATTGGCAAATTCTCGTGTTCAATAAGACGACTCGCTTCTGCCAGCCCGTCAACGCAGTCATGATCGGTTATCGCCAGTACATCGACGTTCTGTTCGCAGGCGCGCAGCACAAGCTCCGACACTGACAAAGAGCCATCAGAACAGGTGCTGTGACAATGCAAATCGTAAACTGACATTAAATCTCCGCCGCCAGTTCTGTACCCTGACGAATCGCGCGTTTGGCATCGAGTTCGGCAGCAACATCGGCCCCACCAATTAGGTGTACAGTCTGGCCGGCCGACTGCAACGCGTCGTGTAATGACCGCTGTGGTACCTGCCCCGCACAAATAATCACATTATCGACTTCCAGCAATTGTTTTTCACCTTCACGTTCTATTTCAATACCTTCTGGCACAATGCGGTGATAAGTGACCCCATTCCACATATTCACAGACTTACTTTTTAGTTCGTTACGATGAACCCAGCCAGAGGTTTTACCTAAGCCTTTACCGACTTTGCTCTCTTTTCGCTGAAGCAACCACACCTGACGCGGGCTTTGCTCTGGCTGCTGCGGTTTCAGACCGCCGCGATCAGTGTAGCTTTTATCAATACCCCAACGCTCTGACCACTCTGGTTCATCCAGTGTCAGTGACTTTTCGGTGGTCAGGTATTCAGAGACATCAAAACCAATACCACCGGCACCAATCACAGCCACTTTTTTACCCACAGCTTTGTGGTCACGTAAAACATCTAAGTAACCCAGCACATGCGGCAAATCAACACCCGGAATATCGACCTGGCGAGGGCTGACTCCGGTTGCCAGAACCACATCATCGTATTTTTCTGCCAGCAACCCTTCGCAAGTTTGCTCTTTTCCAAGCTTCAAATTAACACCGGTGTCTTCAATGCGGTACTTAAAGTAGCGCAGGGTTTCATAAAACTCTTCTTTACCCGGAATCTGTTTAGCGTAGTTAAACTGACCGCCAATTTCTTCGGACTTATCGTACAAATCGACCTGATGACCGCGCTCTGCAGCATTACAGGCAAAGGCCAACCCTGCAGGGCCAGAACCAATGACCGCAATGCGCTTTTTCTGTTCAGCCGGCTTCATTACCAACTCCTGCTCAAAGCAGGCTCGGGGGTTAACTAAACAGGACGCCCTTTTATTCTCAAACACATGATCCAGACAGGCCTGATTACAGGCAATACAGGTATTAATACGTTCAGACTGGCCTTGTTCCGCTTTTTTCACAAACTCCGGGTCAGCCAGTAGCGGTCGTGCCATAGAAACCATGTCAGCCTGGTTGCTTTCTAAAATATGCTCGGCAATTTCCGGCGTGTTAATACGGTTAACGGCAACCACAGGAACCGACAATTCTCTGCGTACGCGCTCGGTTATCCAGCTAAAGGCGCCACGTGGTACCGAGGTAACAATGGTTGGTACCCGGGCCTCATGCCAACCAATACCCGTATTAATAATGGTAACGCCCGCCTGCTCCAGCAGTTTTCCCAGTTGCAGAACTTCATCCAGCTGATGACCGTCTTCAACTAAGTCCAGCATCGACAACCGGAAAATAATAATCGATTTTTCACCCACAGCCGCGCGCACAGCTTTTACAATTTCCAGTGGAAAACGCATACGGTTTTCGAAGCTGCCGCCCCATTTATCATCGCGTTTATTCGTTCTTGGACACAAAAACTGGTTAATTAAATAACCTTCCGAACCCATGATCTCAACACCATCATAGCCAGCCTTTTGCGCCAGCTTTGCGCCGCGGGCGTAATGCTTTATGGTGTTTTTAATCTGGCGCTCCGACATGGCTTTTGGCTTAAACGGGTTTATCGGGGCTTTTATCGCGCTGGGAGCCAGTGAAAAAGGATGATAACTGTAACGCCCCGCATGCAATAGCTGCAGGCATATTTTACTGCCATATTTGTGAACGGCATCGGTTACCTGACGGTGTTTACCCACGTGCCAGGGCTTAGACATTTCACTGCCAAAAGGCGCAAGACGCCCACGAAAGTTAGGGCTGATACCGCCGGTGACAATAAGGCCAACACCACCTTTGGCGCGCTCTTCATAAAAGCTGGCTAATTTACTAAAGCCATTTTTTTCTTCTTCCAGGCCTGTATGCATTGAGCCCATTAAGACCCGGTTCTTCAATGTCGTAAAACCAAGGTCCAGGGGTTTCAGTAAATTTGGGTATGATTTTTCCACGCCAACCTCTTATTTTAAACGGGTGTTTAATTTTTTCTAACTTTACTGCTTAAACCCGTTTAACTCAAGCTCAGAACGCCATCGCTTCACGCAATAAGAACCTTGAAAGCGCCATGCTATCGACTTGTACGTTAGGGTTTCCGTTACGCACTTGTTTCGAAACCTGCTCAAAAATCGGCCACAACAGCTCCTGCACCTGATCATTCGCATCTTGCATTGACTGCAGGTCTTTCAATTTAAGCTGGTCAACATGCACACTTAAAATTGGCTCACCTTTATCAAATAAGTTAATGGTAACGTCTTCCATCAACCACTCATCAACCCGCCAGTTTAAAGGCACCGAATTCACCTTTTGAACTTTAACACCACTCATTTGCTTTAGAAATTCATGCAAGTTTGAGCGTCCGGTATCGTAATATGCGACGGTTAACTGAGCGCCGGACATCTCAATTTTAGAAATATCCACACGGCTGCTGCCAAGTGCCTGCCAGTCACCGGTTAGCATTAATTGCTTAGCCAGTAGAAGTTGATTTTCAGGCTCCGACAAGGCTTTGACCCGGGTCGCAAAACGAACATTATTTGCGGTCAGGCCATTGGTTAATGAGTTAACCTCAAGTTCGCCTACATCCAGATCCGCATTTAACTGCTCCGAGGCCATTGTCTGTAACCCCTCTTTCATCGCATCAGACAAATTCTGAGCCGCAACGGAGAAGCTCAGCAGGGGTAAGAACAACCAAAAAGCCGCCCGCGTTATAGTTGTAAATTTCATTGATGACCTTATTCAAATAGGTTCCAGTCGCAGGAATAAACCCAATAATCGCATAACCTTTGACTCTTTAAAGTAATTATTTGTTAATCTGAGGCAAGATTATAAAAACGGAGAACAATCTTATGCACAAGAGTCTCGCTTTAGTTGCCTCTTTAACTTTAATGGGCTGCTCAATCGTTTCTGCGCCCGTTACTGCAGAAGAAGCCCCGAATAACCACAAGCGTATGCTGCCGGTCGACACCGAAGTCGTTACCGAACACAGCGTAGAAATTAAGGGCGAAACTGTCGACTACACAGCCACCGCAGGAACTCAACCCGTGTGGGACGACGAAGGCAATCCGACCGCATCACTATTTTACACCTATTATGAACGTCAGGACGTTGATAACCGCGAATCTCGTCCGATTGTATACTCCTTTAACGGTGGCCCGGGTTCGGCATCGGTCTGGATGCACATTGCTTACACCGGTCCAAAAGTGCTAAACCTGAGCGATGAAGGTTACCCGGTTCAGCCTTATGGCGTGCAGGACAACCCGCACTCCATTCTCGATGTTGCCGACATTGTTTTCATTAACCCGGTTAACACCGGCTATTCACGCGTACTGCCGAATGAAGAAGGTGAAATGCCGTCTCGCGAGAAGCAAAAAGACATGTTCTTTGGCGTTAATGCCGACGTGAAATACCTGGCCGAATGGATGAATACTTTTACTTCACGCATGAACCGCTGGCAGTCGCCTAAGTACTTAATTGGTGAAAGCTATGGCACAACCCGTGTATCTGGCCTTGCACTAGAGCTTCAGAATAGCCAGTGGATGTATTTGAACGGTGTTGTTTTAGTTTCACCAACTGATATCGGCATTGACCGTGACGGACCGGTAAAACAAGCGAACCAATTACCTTACTTTGCAGCCGCCGCCTGGTATCACGACGCACTGCCAGAGGCTTTACAGAGTAAAGATTTAGACGAATTATTGCCTGAAGTAGAAAGCTTCACTCTGAACGAGTATTTACCTGCATTAGCCAAAGGCGCCATGCTACCAGATGACGCACGTGAACAAATGGCAGAACAAGTCGCTAAATATTCAGGCCTTTCGAAGCAGGCTGTACTGGATAACAACTTAGCGCCAAGCACCTGGTACTTCTGGAAGGAGTTACTGCGTGACCGTGACCGTACCATTGGCCGTTTAGACTCGCGCTACCTTGGACTTGATGAAAAGCGCGCTGGTGACCGTCCGGACTTTAACGCCGAACTGACTTCTTGGTTACACTCGTTCACGCCAGCCATTAACTACTACCTGCGTGAAGAATTAAACTTTGTGACCGACATTAAATACAACATGTTTGGCCCAGTTCACCCGTGGGATCGCACGAACAACAACACCGGTAAGCAACTGCGCCAGGCCATGGCACAAAACCCTTATCTGAACGTGTTAGTACAGTCAGGTTACTTTGACGGTGCAACCAACTATTTCGACGCGAAGTACACAACCTGGCATTTGGATCCAAGTACTCAGATGACTGATCGCATTGACTTTAAAGGTTACCGTAGTGGTCATATGATGTATCTGCGTCGTGCTGACCTGGAGAAGGCGAATGATGATTTACGCGAGTTTATTCGTAAGTCTGATTCAAAAGGCAAACCGGCAGAATATAAATAGAAAGTATAAACTGAAAGAAAAACAACTATTGACAGACTTTCGCGCAAGCGTTAGTTTGTCAGCATTAAATTGAATTAATAGAGCTATACAACTTATGTTTTTACGCACAACAACACAACATTGGTGGTGGCACTTCCCAAACGAGCGGGTGGTGTAGTTGTGCGTGTAACGTAAATAGCTTCACTTTGAGAAACCCGCTCCTTTGAGCGGGTTTTTTATTGCCGTTTCACTGGAGCAGGTTTGAACAACAACAAAAGAATACGAGGTCTGAGGTGAAAAACCTGACAACTGAACAAAACGGCAATTTAGAAACACTACGAGTGTCGCTGCCCTATCAGGCGGAGCCACTAAAAGTATTTCAGAATACTTGCAGCACACAAGGTGAACATTTACTGCTGGACTCAGCTGATATCGGCACCAAGCAACAAGTAAAGAGCTTGCTACTGATTGATGCGGCGTTACGAATTACCTGTAACGACCAGCAAGTCACTATTATTGCCCTGACCGATAATGGTGCTGTTCTGCTCAGCTGGATTGAAGAGCAGCTCAAAGATAGTGCCGCCATTGAAAGAACGCCTGAACAACTGAGGTTAACTTTCAGTGCAGCAAATACACCGATTGACGAAGACTCCCGCTTACGTCAAATCAGTAACATGGAGCCGCTGCGAGTACTCCAACAAAAGCTCAATAAAGCCAACAACACAGCAAAACAGCATCCGTTTTCGGTCTTCCTCGGTGGTGCTTTTGCCTATGACTTCGTCGCCAGCTACGAGCAACTACCGCAAGTTGATGAAGGCGAGAACAACTGCCCTGACTATGTCTTTTACCTGGCGGAGACCTTGCTAATTATTGATCACCAACAGCAAACCACTGAGCTGCTTGGCAGTGTATTCAGCGGTAAAGGTCACGACCAACGTTATCAAGCTATGAGCCAGCGTATAGGAGAACTGGCCGCACGTTGTCAGCTACCGGCAATAGAACCTCAGCCTCAGCCGGTTGATGTACAAGTAACGGCCACGCCCTCAGCGGAAGAATTTGCACGCATTGTGACCCGGCTAAAAGAAAACATTGTCGCGGGCGATATTTTTCAGGTGGTACCGTCCCGGCGTTTTAAAATGCCCTGCCCTGACCCGTTAGCCGCTTATCAGCAATTGAAAAAGAACAACCCCTCGCCCTATATGTTTTTTATGAGTCATCCGGACTTTTGTCTGTTCGGTGCTTCGCCTGAATCTGCATTGAAATACCAGCAGGACATCAATCAGGTAGAGCTTTACCCTATTGCAGGTACCCGCCCCCGCGGTAAGAGCGCCGACGGCAGCATTAGCCCTGATCTCGACAGCCGCATGGAACTGGAACTGCGGCTTGACCAAAAAGAACTGGCAGAGCATTTAATGCTGGTTGATTTAGCCCGCAACGATTTAGCCCGTATTAGCGAAACTGGCACTCGCTACGTTGCCGATCTACTTCAGGTTGACCGTTATTCTCATGTGATGCATTTGGTATCACGCGTAGTAGCAAAACTACGAAACGATTGCGATGCCCTTCACGCTTACCGTGCCTGCATGAACATGGGGACTCTGGTTGGTGCGCCGAAGGTAAGCGCTGCAACGCTTATTCGTCAGGTTGAAAAGCAACGCCGCGGCAGCTACGGCGGCGCTGTTGGGTATCTGGCCGGGAATGGCGACATGGATACCTGTATTGTTATTCGCTCCGCTTTCGTTAAAAACAACCAAGCCATAGTGCAAGCCGGTGCCGGCGTGGTGCATGACTCAGACCCGACCAGCGAAGTAACCGAAACCGAAAACAAAGCTAAGGCCGTTATTCTGGCAATTCAGCAGGCTCACACTTTACCTGACCAGGAGGCGGTATAATGACTCAGTCAGCTCGTATCGTACTGATAGATAACGTCGACTCGTTCTCGTACAACCTGGTGGATGAGTTGCGCCAGTTAGGCTTTCCACTGGTCGTTTACCGTAACCAGCTGGCCGCAGCCGATGTGATCGAACAGCTGGAAAGTTACAGTGGCCCTCAATTGGTCTGCCTCTCACCCGGCCCCGGGCACCCAGCAAACGCAGGCAACTTAATGGAAGTGATCCGATACTGCGGTGGCCGCATACCCATGCTGGGTATTTGCCTCGGCTTTCAGGCGCTCATTGAACACGCCGGTGGCCGCGTGGATACCTGTGGTGAGATTGTTCATGGTAAAACCGCAAAAATAGACACCGTGCCACACCCGGTGTTTGTCAGCGCGACAGACAACAACCAATGCGTTGTGGCTCGTTACCACTCGCTTAGCGGTTATGACCTGCCCTCCACAGTGAGCATAATTGCCAGTTTGGATGGCCCTGACGGTAGTATTCCTATGGCTGCTGAATTCTTCGGTAAAGAAGAAAACAACACCAATGCCATTGGTTTTCAGTTTCACCCTGAATCGCTTCTAACGCCAAAGGGAAAACAATTACTTAGCAACAGTATTCAGTACTTATTAACAGGAGCAAAGCCATGAAAGCCCTACAAACTCTGATGTCTGGTGAGTCTCTGACACAAGATCAAACCCGTGAGTTTTTCCAGCGCTTAATTAAAGGCGAGCTCAACGACATTCAGGTATCCGCCGCACTTATCGCCATGAAAATGCGGGGCGAGACCCCAGCCGAGTTAGCCGGTGCCGCTGAAGCCATATTATCCGCAGCGAAGCCATTCTTACGCTCCGACACCACGGTTATTGACAGTTGTGGTACCGGCGGCGATGGCAGTAATACCATCAATATTTCTACGACGGCGGCTTTAGTTGCCGCCAGTATGGGTCTGGCTGTGGCCAAACATGGTAATCGCAGTGTGTCTTCACGTTCAGGCTCAGCTGATGTACTCGAAGCACTCAAACTTCGCGTTAATCTGGATCCGTCGGATGCCTCGACTCAGTTAGCCGATAATGGTTTTTGCTTTCTATTTGCTCCGCATTATCACCCGGGTATTAAGCATGCGATGCCGGTAAGGCAAACGCTGAAAACACGCACCTTATTCAACCTGATTGGTCCTTTAGTTAACCCTGCGCGTCCTGATGCTCAACTGCTCGGTGTTTATAGCGAGGAATGGGTAAGGCCAATGGCTGAAACCCTGCAACGACTGGGGGTTAAACGTGCTATGGTCGTACACGGAAGCGGGCTGGATGAACTGGCTCTGCATGGGCCAACGCGAGTTATTGAACTGCGCAACGGCGAGCTCAATGACTACCATGTAACACCTAATGACTTTGGGGTTCCCAGCGCCCCGCTTGATGAACTGAAAGGCGGTGACGCTGACTTTAACGCTCGTATTCTGGAAGACATTCTTGCCGGAGGCGGCAGCCCGGCTCAGCGCCACTCGGTTGCAATGAACGTTGCCGCTTTGCTGTATTTAAGTGGACAATACAACGATATGAAAGCCGCAACCGCAGCAACAATGGAGCATTTAGACACCGGCCAGCCACTCTTGCATTTACGTCGGGTGCAGGATGCTCAGGAGACCTATCATGTCTGACACCATTCGTTTAGAAAAGAACGTGCTGAAAACGATCGTTGAGCGCAAGGTTGAGCAGAACAAAACTCAGGCCGAGCTCATGCCCCTGAGTGAAATAAAGTCTCAGCTCAGACCCAGTGACCGTAGCTTATATGAAGCATTAAGCGGTGAGCAGGCAGGTTTTATTCTGGAGTGTAAAAAAGCCTCTCCTTCAAAAGGTTTAATTCGTGCTGACTTTGACGCACCACAGTTGGCAAAAAGCTACCAGCCTTATGCCGCAGCTATTTCCGTATTAACCGAGCCTGAGTTTTTTCAGGGGCGACTGGACTATCTGACAGCCGTGCGCCGGCAGGTTACCCAGCCGGTTTTATGCAAAGACTTTTTTATTGATGAAGAGCAAGTTTACCGCGCCCGCTACTTTGGTGCGGATGCTATTTTGCTTATGTTATCAGTCCTGGATGATGCGCAATATATCGCCCTGCGCGATATAGCTGAGTCACTTGCGATGGATGTACTCACCGAAGTTGCCAACGAAGAAGAAATGAAACGTGCCGCGAAACTGGACGCAAACATCATTGGCATTAACCACCGCGATTTAACAGACTTGAGCATTGAGCCGAACCGCAGTGCGCAGTTAGCTCCGCTGGCTCCCCAAAATGCCTTACTCATTGCAGAGTCAGGTTTTGCTGAGCACGCCGACATTCGCCGGGTTGCCCCTTTTGTTAACGGCTTTCTTATCGGCAGCGCATTGAGCGCCCAGCCGGACGTTGATTTAGCCTGCCGCAAACTGCTTTATGGACAAAATAAAGTTTGCGGTCTGACTCGCGCTGAAGATGCCATAAACGCACGTTCTCAGGGTGCGGTATTCGGCGGGCTAATATTTGTTGAGCGTTCACCTCGTTGTGTGACACTGAAGCAGGCAAAGCAAATAACAACTGAAGCAAACGGACTTGAGTATGTGGGTGTTTTTGCTGATCAACCGTTAGAGAGCCTTATCGACACGGCAAAATACGTCGGGCTCTCTGCTATTCAACTGCACGGCCATGAAGATATCGACTATGTTGTTCAATTACGTCAGCAATTGCGTCAGGCAGGTCTGGAAGCAGTAAAAATATGGAAAGCTTTAGCTATTGAAAGCCCGGCACAGTTGCCGGATCTTGCGGTTGATGCATTTGTTCTGGATAACCGCGGTGGTGGCAGCGGCAAGGCTTTTAACTGGGAGTTGCTGGAACCATTAAGTACAGAGGAGCGTCAACGTTGTCTGTTAGCCGGAGGCATTGGCCCTGAAAGCATCAGCAGTGCAATAGAGTTAGGCTTTGCCGGAGTGGACATTAACTCTCAAGCCGAATGGAAACCTGGCATTAAAAATAGCCAAAAAGTAGCTCAAACATTCACGAAAATCCGCCATTATGGTCGTTTTTCAGAAAAACATCTTTCAAATAAGAATACCCAACAGGAGGCTGTATGAGTCAGTCATTACCCGCTTATTTTGGCGATTTCGGCGGCCAGTTCGTTCCTGAGATCTTACTACCCGCACTAGAGCAGTTGGAACAGGCCTTTATAGAGGCACAACAGGACGATGACTTTCAGGCTGAATTTCGCGGATTGTTGAAAAACTACTTAGGCAGACCGACACCACTGAGTTTGTGCCGTAACCTGCCGCTGAACAGCCCAAATAAAACCAAAATTTATCTTAAACGTGAAGATTTACTTCATGGCGGCGCCCACAAAACCAACCAGGTGCTGGGACAAGCGTTACTGGCTAAGCGCATGGGTAAAACGCGCATTATTGCAGAAACTGGTGCAGGGCAGCACGGCACCGCAACAGCCCTGGCCTGCGCACTGCTGGACCTGGAATGCATTATTTATATGGGCAAAAAAGATGTTGAGCGCCAGCAGCCCAATGTCTTCCGTATGGAATTAATGGGCGCAAAAGTGGTACCTGTGGATACCGGTAGCGGTACTCTAAAAGATGCGGTCAATGAAGCTCTGCGTGACTGGACAGCAAGTTATCCCAACACCCACTACTTATTAGGAACAGCTGCAGGCGCACACCCCTTCCCGACTATAGTGCGTGAATTTCACCGCATGATTGGTGAAGAAGCTAAAGCCCAAATTATCGAGCAAGCTGGTCGCTTACCGGACGAAGTTATTGCCTGTGTCGGCGGCGGATCCAACGCCATTGGCATGTTCGCCGACTTTATCGACGAGGAAGGTGTTGATTTAGTAGGTGTTGAGCCTGCAGGTAAAGGTGTTGAAACCAAGCAGCACGGCGCTACGCTGGCTGCGGGTAAACCCGGGATTTTGCATGGTTGTCTATCGTTTTTAATGCAAAACGACGAAGGACAAATTGAGGAGTCCTATTCAGTATCAGCCGGTCTGGACTACCCCGGCGTGGGCCCTCAACATGCGCATTTAAAAGCTATTGGTCGGGCGCGATACGAATCAGTAACCGATGAAGAAGCACTGGAAGCCTTTAAGCTGCTCTCCCGCCATGAAGGCATTATTCCTGCGCTGGAACCTGCCCATGCGCTGGCTTACGCGCTAAAACGAGCCGCAGAACCAGATGCTCCGGAAATATTACTACTTAACTTATCCGGCCGCGGTGATAAAGACATTGACCACGTACGTCGTATTTTTAGTGCTCAGGAAAATGCTGAAGTTAGCGCGAAAGGAGAACAAAAATGAGCCGGTATGAAAGCTGTTTCGCACAATTAAAAGCTAATAACCAGGGTGCTTTCGTTCCTTTTGTGACACTTGGAGACCCAACTCCGGGGCAAAGTGTGGACGTTATCAAGGCTCTTATTGATGGTGGTGCCGATGCGCTGGAATTGGGTCTGCCATTTTCAGACCCGGTTGCTGATGGTCCCATGATCCAGCGGGCAAATTTACGAGCCTTAGAGTCGGGAACAACCTTTAAGCATATTTTAGAGATTTTAAAAGAAATTAGAGACTATTCACCGCAGATACCCATAGGCTTATTGGTTTACGCAAACTTAATCTACGCGAAAGGTGTTCGCAACTTTTACCAGCAAATGAAAGATGCAGGCGTAGATTCAGTGCTTATTGCTGATGTTCCGACCAAAGAAGCCAAACGCTTCGCCGACATAGCCAAAGAAATTGGAATTGAAGCGGTGTTTATTGCGCCACCAGATGCCAGTGATGCGCTATTAATTGATATCGCGAAGCAATGTGCGGGTTATGTCTACCTACTGAGTCGTTCAGGGGTTACCGGTGCTGACACACAAATGCAGGCCCCCGCTTCGGAACTGATTAATAAACTGAAAGAAGCAGGTGCCCCGCCAACGTTGCTTGGGTTTGGTATATCCCAGCCGGAACATGTTCAGCGAGCGCTAGCAGCAGGCGCAGACGGTGCCATTAGTGGTTCGGCTGTGGTTGCGCTTATCGAGAAAAACCTCGACAATAACGCGCAGCAAGTAGCGGACTTAAAGGCTTTTGTAAAAAGCATGAAGGCCGCAACCCAATTGTCGTAGAGTTGCCTCCGGAGTAGTTAATGGCCCTGTTGTTAGAATATTTACCCATAATCGCCTTTTTCGTGTTTTACAAACTAGCGGATATTTACGTCGCTACTGGCGTGCTTATGGTTGGTACTGTGTTGCAAATTCTGGCGTTAAAACTACTTAAGCAGCCGATAACCACTCGCCATTGGGTAATATTGGCTGTAGTAATGCTGTTTGGCGCAGTAACACTTTTATTGCGCGACGACTGGTTCATTAAAATGAAAGTGTCCGTCGTTTACGTGGCCATAGCGCTAATGCTTTTAGGCGGCTTGATATGGAAAAAACGCAGTCCAATTCAGGCTATGATGGGTAAAGATATTAAGCTGCCAGATACAGCATGGTCGCGCTTAACCTATGCCTGGATCATATTCTGCCTGGCACTGGCAGCAGTAAACCTTTACATTGCGGAATTCTGGAGCCAGGAGGCATGGGTTAATTTTAAAGTCTTTGGCATACTGGGTATTTCACTCGTATTCACAATTGGTACCGGATTCTATATGTACCATCACGCCATTGATGAGGAGACCCAGGACTAATGTGGTTTGTTATTTTCGCAGAAGATCATGAGAACTCTCTGGAAGGTCGTAAGCAGGCGCGTCCTGCTCATCTTGAACGCTTAAAAGCGTTGCAAAATGACGGCCGTCTGCTCGTCGCGGGCCCCTGTCCGGCCATCGCGGAACTAGACCCGGGCGTGCTTGGTTTTACCGGCTCTGTGGTCATCGCTGAATTTGAGACTCTGGAAGAAGCAGAGCAATGGGCTAACGACGACCCATACTGGCAAGCCGGTGTCTATAAAAAAGCAACGGTTAAGCCATTTAACGCCGTTTTACCGAACTAATCAGGTTAATTAGTGACTATGCAGAGCGTCGAACTTACCGCCAATAATCGCTACCTGCATTGTGTCCGCTTTGAGCCTGAATCGAGCGCGAAGGCCACTGTTGTTATAGCTGCTGCGTTAGGTGTGAAACAACGTTTTTATCAACCCATAGCCCTCTGGTTAAGCAAACAGGGTTACCGCGTCATTACCTTTGACTATTACGGTATTGGCCAGTCCGTTGATAAGCCTTTGAAACAAATCAAGTCTGATATTATCGAATGGGCCGAGCTCGATATGACCGCCGTGATTGACTATGCTCAGTCCTGCCAAAGGGGTGAGCCCTTAATTTGGCTAGCACATAGCCTGGGCGGCCAAATTGTCGCCATGGCGCAGAATGCCAACAAGATAGATAAGATGGTGACCATAGCCAGCGGCACCGGTTATTGGTTAAAAGCCAGCAAGCAGGTCCGTTGGACATCATGGTTACTCTGGTATTTTGCAGCTCCTATTAGCACACCTATTGCCGGTTACTTTCCCGGTAAACGCTTAAACATGGTTGGCGATATGCCCGCAGCAGCGATGAAACAATGGAGCCGCTGGTGCCGCAGTAAAGACTATTTGTTTGATAACATCAGTACTGATCAAAAAGTCCGTTACGATGAATTTTCTGCACCCATCAGCGCCTTTCATATTACTGACGACGAATTGTTGCAACGCTCCAACATCGAAAACCTGCTGGCGCACTACCCTAACGCAGAGAAGGTATTAAAAGACTTGCAACCGGAAATAACCGAAAGCAAAGGTATCGGGCATTTCAACTTCTTTCGCAGTCAATTCAAAGAGTCTCTCTGGCGTAAAAGCTTGCTAGACGCACTGCAGGTCAATTAAAGTCGTTATAGAATCAGTCTAATTAATAAGGGCGCTTCGCAATGCACTACCAAATCGAACTGGCGTTATCTTTACTGGCAGCTCTGGCGTTAGGCTTGATGATAGGCATTGAACGCGGCTGGAGCGGCAGGGACAGTGATGAGGGCACTCGTGTTGCCGGCGTACGAACCTTCAGCCTAATAGGTCTTAGCGGCGGTGTTTTTGCTATTTTAGCTCAACAATGGGGCGTATGGCTTATCGTTACCGGTTTCATTGTTGTTGCCATACTCATTGCATCGTCTTATATAAGTTATAGCAAGCTCTCCGATGACGCAGGTATTACCACCGAATTCTCAATGCTGCTGACTTTTGCACTGGCAATTTGGGCTGCCTCTGGTGATCCTCTACCTGCGCTCAGTTGCGGTGCGGTAGTTGTTGCTCTTCTCGGCCATAAAAAAAGTCTGCACAAATTGCTTAAATGCATTTCACCTAAGGCCTTTTACTCAGGTATCACACTACTATTGATATCTGTGGTGGTTCTGCCTTTGCTGCCAAATGAAGGCTACGGCCCCTGGCAGGCGTTGAACCCCTACTGGCTTTGGTGGATGGTCGTTTTAATTTCGGGTCTGTCTTTTATTGGCTATCTGTTTACCCAACTGCTGGGAGAGAGGCGCGGCACTTTGATTACCGCAATCGCCGGAGGCTTCGCATCATCCACAGCCGTTACCCTAACTATGGCTCGTTTTGCGAAAAAAAACTCTCAGAGCGTAATTTACGCCAGCGGCATGCTGCTCGCCTGTAGCATTATGTTCCCGCGAGTTCTTATTGAGGTCTTTGTGGTTAACCGTGAACTTTTACCATTATTGTGGCCGCCTATTCTTCTCATGTTCGCCGGGTTATTAACTGTCATAACACTCATGTACAGACAACATAAACGTAATCCTCCCTCCGAAACCGGAGAGATTACCATCAATAACCCACTGCAACTGACCACTGCTATCCAGTTTGGTATTTTATTAGCAGTTATTTTGTTATTGGCAGAGGCAATGAAAAACTGGTTTGGTGATGCCGGGATATACGGCCTTTCCATAATATCCGGTCTGATGGATGTTGACGCTATTACCTTGTCACTATCACGCTCAGCTCAGAGCGAACTCTCGCGCCAGGTAGCCGCTACGGGAATTATCTTAGCCTGTGTCAGTAATACTCTGCTTAAAGGCATTATGTTCGCTTCTGTCGCCGGTATTAAATTGCACTATCGTTACGCTGTTTACATGATTTTAAGCGTTATTCCCGGCTTGCTTTACGCCTTTTGGCAGTTTTAATTATCACAAACGCAGGACAACAATTATGAAATCAGCTCCTGACTGGATTGCACATCCGGATACACCTTATTTGCTCATCGATGAAGCTAAATTGAAGAGTAACATTAACTATCTTAAGCAACGGGTTGAGTCCCTTGGCAGTCATTTACGCCCGCACTTAAAAACCCTGCGTACTCTGGAGGCGGCTGGGTATCTACTCGATAGTAAGAGTGCTCCGGCCACAGTATCAACGTTAGCTGAGGCCGAGGCCTACGCGAAGGCAGGTTATACCGATTTACTTTATGCTGTTGGCATAGCGCCGGCAAAGCTAAAGCGTGTAGCCGCACTAAGACAGCAAGGCATTAATCTGCATATTCTTTTAGATAATATAACGCAGGCACAAGCGGTTGTTGATTATGCTGCTGAGTTTGGGCAAGACTTTTCCGTTTTTATTGAAATAGACAGTGACGATCACCGTGGTGGTATTAAGCCAAGCGATTCAAAATTGTTAACCATTGCAAAAACACTTGGCGAGCATTTCACCGGTTTAATGACCCATGCCGGTGGCTCATACGCCTGCAATACGGAACAAGGCTTAAAAAACTTCGCCAAACAAGAATGCGATGCCGTTCGAATAGCACGAAACAACCTGGAAACCGCCGGTATTCACTGCGCTATAACCAGCGTTGGTTCAACGCCGACAGCTCATTTTGGCGAAGACTTTAGTGACATTAGTGAAGTCAGAGCCGGCGTTTACACCACCTTTGACTTAGTCATGAAAAACATCGGTGTATGCGACTTCTCGCACATAGCCATGTCCGTCGTCACCACAGTAATCGGCCACAACAAAGAGAAGAATTGGCTGCTGACTGACAGCGGCTGGATGGCATTGTCGCGTGATAGTGGAACAGCGGGTCAGAACCGTGATTTTGGCTATGGACAAGTATGTAAAATAGACGGTTCTGTGCTTGATGGCCTTTGTGTTAATAGTACCTCGCAAGAGCACGGCGTTATAGAGTTAAGCGACGCTTACCAATTAGAAGACTTTCCCGTTGGTCATCAACTACGCATTATGCCCAACCATGCCTGTGCCACTGCCGCCATGCATCCCGTTTACCATGTGCTAATGAGTGACGGTTCGCATAACACCTGGCAACGCATTACTGGCTGGTAATCAACTGCACCGCTTCTTAGTTGCCAGGTTACAAGCAAAAGGGAAAGCTACAAGCTTTCCCCTTCGTTTAAAATCACGATTTCAGCTGATGTCCCAACTTTCTCTGCCATATTTAAAAAGCGAGTTAGTGCCGAGTGAGAGGATAGATCTCCCAGACCCCAGCTTGCATTGCCGTATCCCCAGGGGATAAATACTTTGCAATTAAGATCAGCGGCTGCCGCCAGGGCGTCTTCCGGCGTCATGTGAACATAGCGATACCATTCAGGCGACTCTTCACTGTAATAAGACGCTATCGGCAACAGACACACATCAATATCACCGTAACGCTTGTTTATTACTTTAAAGTGTTCTGAATAACCGGTATCTCCGGCGAAAAGCAACGTCTTCCCCTTGTTTTCGATTAACCAGGCATTCCAGGAGTCTTTATTGTTATCTTCGTAAATAAAGGGCACCAAGGTGCGGCTACTAAAGTGGTGAGCAGGCACCGCAGTCACCAGAGAGTCACCTATTTTCTTCGAAGAAAACCAACCGAGTTCAGTTATATTTGCTCCAATGGATGGAAAGTGATCGGCCAGATTCAATGGCACTAAGTATCCGGGCTTGCGCCCTATGGTTTCAATATCGCTCTTATTAAAATGATCGTAATGAATATGGGAGTATAATACCGCATCGGTGGCATCAATCAGCTCTGGATCTGGCTCCACATTCACCTTTCGCTGTTCACCTCCAACAAGTGAAAACAGCCAGTTAACTGGCCAGTCAAAGTCATTGAAGACTGGATCCGTTAAAAACGTCTCTCCGCTTGAGGTTTTAATGACAAAAGCTGCGTGACCCAGCCATTTAACAGAGAAATCCGTTCCCCCGAGGAAAGCCTTCTTATTTCCAGTGTACTGACACAACCCATCGCTACCACACTGAATATCGCTACGAGGCTTATAGCAATCTTGTTTACAGGTTAACGGATAGCTCTTCTCACCGGCGTCCAGGTTTTGAAAGCGCCCGGTTTCCTCATTAATCAGTTGAGTCTTTTTGTTCGTTGTCGTTACTAAGTTTGCGCTGCACCCAGTTAAAACTAAGGAGAGCAATGCATAAGCAGTAACCAGCATTAGCTCGTTAATTTTCACCACTGAGCTGTACTCCGGAAACGCTAGCCTGACTCAAATCAGCCATGTGATGGCTTAAGCGCCAGTAGTAAATAAAATCTATCAGGATAACAGCGGCAAAGTCATAAACCGTAAACGAATAGTCTGCATCACCGATAAAAATATCCCGAGAAATTGAAACAATAATGCCAAAGAGTATTATGAGTGGAAGTAACCGTATAAATACCACCCAGCTGAGTGAAACATATCTCTCAAGAAACTCCCTACCGTCACGCCCTCCATTAGACTTATAAATAAATGTCGTTCCGAGTACAACAAAGGCTAACTCAACCCAGAACAGAGCTTTATCCCACACCGACGTATTTTCACCCACAATGGCTATTGGTAGGGTAAATAAAACCAACATCACTACCAAATAGTAAAAGGCTTGAGTTTGACTGAAGCGTCCCTGAAGAAAGTCCCTTTTCAGCGCATCAATATTCCAAAAGTACATATTAGCTCCCTAAATTAAACGTATCTAAGGAGACTAATCTTAATGAGGCAGTAGGTCACGCCTCAAATTGTTAAACTTTGTAACATATCAACCAAAATATTAAATCTAATCAACCACTTCAGTCGCCACTTCAATAACCCCTGAGTCAAGATCAGCTATTTTATCAAAAGCGGAGCGTGACAAATCAATCACTCTGCCATCAATAAACGGCCCACGATCATTAATTTTCACCACAACACTTTTGTTGTTAGCAATATTGGTGACTCGAACTTTGGTTCCAAACGGCAAGGTTCGGTGAGCCGCGGTGCTGGAAAAGTGATTATAAGTCTCACCGCTTGCGGTAGTTCTGAATTGATACTTCATGGCGTAGTAAGAGGCTTTACCAGATTCTCTAGTACCAACTACGTTTTGAGGGCTTTCAGCGGGAATAGAAGTACACCCGGTAAGCGCCAGCATAAAAATGCCAACGCCAAGGGTTAATTGTTTAAGTGGATACTGGTTTTTTGTTTTCATCCCTCAATTTTACTGAGTTCCGAAAACACTGTCCGTTAAGAAAACAAAAAGACGTGTAAAGAATTAAACACTTGCCTTAAAAGCTTCTCGTACTGTCGGATACTCAAACTGAAAGCCATGATTACGCAGTTTATCCGGCACCACAGCTTGCCCTTCAAGTAGCATCGACGACATTTCACCCAAGCCTAACTTAAGGACAAACGCCGGTACTCTCATAAAGTGCGGTTTATTCATAACCGATGCCAGGGTACGACTAAAGGCTTCGTTAGTCACTGGTCCGGGAGCCGTCATATTAACGGGCCCGGACAAATTATCGTGCTCCAACAGATACTCAATGGCTCGAATCATATCGTCCAGCTGGATCCAGGACATCATCTGATTGCCCTCACCCAACGGACCACCTAAACCAAACTTATAAGGCGGCAGCATTTTTGCTAATGCTCCCTCTCCTTTTGCCAAAACGACACCGGTACGCAGCAAAACTACACGAGTTGCATCTTTTGCTGCCAAAGCCCGTCGCTCCCACTCCTGACACAAAGTAACAGCAAAGTCCTTATGTTCAGCGACATGGTCTTCATTAACCGGCTCTGCATCACGCGGACCATAATAGCCAATGGCCGAGCCACTCAAAAAGGCTTTAGGTGGCTTTTCTGCTTTATTAATCATGGCGGCGAGCTTTTCTGTCACCTGCCAACGACTGTCTTTCAGGGCTTGCTTACGGGAATCAGACCAACGTTTATCCGCAATACCCTCGCCCTGTAAGTTTATAATCGCATCAAACTGACCAATATCCACAATTTCATCGACCGAAGACAGCAAAGTTACATTGTCGCCCAGCTTTTTTCTCGCCCTTTCCTTGCTGCGAGTGGTGACCGTAAACTGATGCGTGTCCTGGTACTTATGAATAAACGCTGAGCCAATAAGCCCAGTACCACCTGTCATTAAAATGTTCATCGGTCACCTCTTTTATGTTCCATCAGGCCAGCTTACGTATAAGCTGCGCCGTATTTCTCTGAATGAGCCGGTGGCAGGATAAACGACCTAAAACAGCCACCACAACAGCACCAAATACCGGTCCTAACAACCAAAGTTTCCAATGAATCACTGGCGTCATATTGAATACCTGGTTTTGCAATATAAATAGCGAGACTTCCATGGCTAAGGTTGCTATTAGCCCGCTAATTGCCCCAAGCACCAGAAACTCATAAGTAATACTGCGACTCAATAATTTACCCGGCGCTCCCAGGGTTCGTAAAATCACCAGTTCCTTCTGCCGTTCTTCCATACTGGCCTGCACCTGCGCAACCAACACTAAAGCTCCGGCAATAATGACCAGCACTAATACAAAAACAATGGCTAAACTGACCTGTCCAATCACTTCCCGAATCTGATTGATCATAGCGTCCAGATCAATCAACGACGTCTGCGGAAAAGGTTTAAACAATTGGTACAATTCATCTTTTCGGTCTTCACCCAGTCTAAAACTGGTGATGTAAGTTGCCGGAAAATCTTCCAGTGTCGAGGTATTAAAGATCATGTAAAAGTTTGGCTGCAGGGTATTCCAGTCGGCTTTACGCAAACTGGTTACTGGCACAGTGAACTCTTCGCCACCTAAGTTAAAGCGTAGTTCATCACCCACTTTTATATCCAGTCGTTCGGAGACATTTAATTCGACAGAGACCTGAGGTTCAGCGTTGTCGCCCCACCACTCTCCAGCAGTAAGTTCGTTGTTAGGTGGCAAGGTGTCTCGCCAGGTCAGTGAAAGCTCTCTTCCTATACCTTCGCGGCCTTCAGCATCATCGTCATCACGATCTTCCTTGGTGACTTCGTCTAGCAGCTTCTCGCCATTAATATGGGTTAAGCGCCCAGGTACAATGGGGTACAGATCCGTCGACGGAATGTTCTCTCGCTCAAACATGGTCTGCATGTCATCAACTTTGTCTTCGGCTATATTGATGGCGAAATAGTTTGGCGCATCCGCTGGTAACTGACTTTTCCAGTCTTCCAGTAAGTCGTTACGCAAAACAATAACGAGCAACAACAGCATAATGGCGGTTGAAAAACTCAGCATTTGAACACTGTTGGCGGCTGCTCTTCTTTGTAAGCCCGCCATAGCCAGGCGCCAGCTACTGCCTGCTTGCATACCCGCCTTACGGCTGGCAGAAATAAACAGCCGGCCTAATCCAAGCAGCAGCACAGCGGCGACTGCACCGCCTGCAAATAAGGCTGTCGATAACCACCACTGCTGGCTGTAAATAACCAGCAATGCGTAAATGGTTCCGCCACTTAGTACCCATTGTAGCCAGCGTACCGCGTTACCCGCCGTTAACTGACGGTGCAGCACGCGCAGCGGCGGAATAGAGACCAGTCGGAATAACGGATACAGTGTAAACATAACGGCACTGATAACACCGGTGGCTCCGGCTAAAACATAAGGCTGCCAGCCCGCCTGAGGTAAAGTCGCATCCAGTTTCTGTGCGACCCACTCAATAACCAGATACTGAAGAGCCCAGCCAAGCGCCATACCGATGGCCACACTCGCAGCGGTTAATAGCAACAGGTGCAGCATAAAAATACGACGGATTTGCTGACGACTGGCACCTAAGGTCTTGAATATGGCGACCACATCGTAATTTCGTTGGCAATAACGCTGTGCTGCAACCGCAACAGCTGTTGCAGCCAGAACCACACCAAGTAAGCTTGCGAGCATCATAAAGCGCTCGGCACGATTCAGCGACCGTGACAACGGACTGTCGCCATCTTCAATACTACGCCAGCTGTGCGTATCGTCATTCAGGCGTGGTAACAGCCATTCTTCGTAAGCATCAATATCACTGTTATTACCAGCCATCAGCACATTAAAACGAACCCGGCTGCCGGGTTGAATCAGACCGGTTTCTTCCAGCTGCGAATGGCGAATCAATACGTTAGGACTGTCGGTAAAAACTGAAAAGCCAACGTCAGGCTCGTAAGTAACCACCTTAGTGACTTTAAAGCTACTATTGCCCACTTCAATATCATCGCCAATATCTAATTGCAGCGCCTGAAACAGCTGCGATGCCACCCAGGCTTCACCTTCTGCGGGGAGCCCCTTGGCAACGTAACCTTGTCCAAAAGGTTGATCCGCTATTTCCAGCTCACCGCGCAGAGGATAACCGTCACTCACCGCTTTAACATCCACCAGGGTCATGTTTCCGTCAGCAAAAGCCATGGAATTGAAAACCACTTTCCAGGCGGTTTTCAAGTTCATTTGCCCGGCTTGCTCAAGCCACTCCTGCGGAATATCGCGTCTGGAACTTAGTACTCTGTCGGCAGCCAGAAACTCACTGCTACGTTCAGTTAATCCTGCTTGCAGACGATCACTGAAAATAGACAACGAAAGCACTGCGGTCACCGACAAAATAATAGCCAGTGCCATAATGGTCAGTTCACCGCGCCTCAGCTCCTGCTTTAACAGACGAAATGAAATCTTATGCCACATCCTGATCTGCCTCCGATAGCTGGCCTGCTTCCATTTGCAACACGCGCTGACAACGCGCAGCAAGTCGCTGATCATGAGTGACCACAACAAGTGTGGTGCCATAATCCTTATTCAAGTCAAATAGCAGCTCTTCAACCTTGCCGCCGGTTTTTGCATCAAGGTTACCGGTAGGTTCATCAGCAAACAGAATTTTGGGTTGTCCAACAAAAGCCCGAGCAATAGCTACGCGTTGCTGCTCACCGCCAGACAGTTGGTTAGGATAATGGTGCCAGCGATCTTCCAGCCCAACCTTCGCCAGTAATTCTCTGGCTTCTTTCTCTGCGCCTTTATGTCCGGCCAGTTCTGCCGGCAGCATAACGTTCTCTAAGGCACTTAAGCTAGGTACCAGCAGGAACGACTGAAAAATGAAGCCGACTTTGTCAGCACGAACTTTTGCGCGCTGCTCCTCATCCAATTCGCTTAATTTTTCGTTCTCTATAAGAACCTCTCCGGAGGATGCGAGGTCTAAACCCGCCAGTAGTGACAATAACGTCGACTTACCTGAGCCGGAAGCGCCGACAATGGCTACGGTGTCACCGGCATTGATACTGACGTTAATTGGCTGCAGAATCTGTAATGGACCCTCAGAGGTGTCTACGGTTTTTTCCAGTTGTTGAGCTTGAATGAGCATAAAATGAAAAACTTCCTTTTGAAAACGTGTTTATTTTTAGCGCTGTTGTTGGTTATACGCAGCGTTTCCGCAAATGTCTCACTTGTCGTTTTAGGTGACAGCTTAAGCGCCGGTTATGGGCTTTCTCAGGAACAAACCTGGGTTGCCGAGTTAGATCGACGCTGGGAGAGCTCTCATCCCGATATTAACATCATTAACGCCAGCATTAGTGGCGAGACCACTCGTGGTGGTTTGCGCCGCTTAGAAGGCGTTTTAGAGCGTCATAAACCCGACGCATTATTTATTGAGCTGGGTGGTAATGACGGACTTCGTGGGTTCGACCTAAACACAGTTCGTTCAAATTTGAAACAAATCATCGACCAGGCGCAGCAACAAGGCGTTAAAGTCGGTTTGAGTCAGGTTATGGTGCCACCAAACTATGGCCAGCGTTTTGCTGAACAGTTCCAGAAAATGTTTGAGGAAGTTGCAGAAGAAAAAAATGTGACACTCATACCTTTCTTTATGGAAGAAATAGCAACAAATGCGGATTATGTGCAGGATGATGGCATTCACCCCACCGCGGAAGCCCAGCCAAAGATAGCTGATTTTCTGGAACCTTATTTACTGAAGTTGGCCCAGTAGCGAAAGCCAGAAACAAAAAAACCGCCTGCGGGCGGTTGATTTAAGTGGCGTCCCCTAGGGGATTTGAACCCCTGTTACCGCCGTGAAAGGGCGGTGTCCTAGGCCACTAGACGAAGGGGACCCATGGAACTTAATTTAATATATGCAGAAAAGTAATGGCGTCCCCTAGGGGATTTGAACCCCTGTTACCGCCGTGAAAGGGCGGTGTCCTGGACCACTAGACGAAGGGGACGCAGAAATTACTTTTTACATTTTGTATTTGAATGGCGTCCCCTAGGGGATTTGAACCCCTGTTACCGCCGTGAAAGGGCGGTGTCCTGGACCACTAGACGAAGGGGACGCAACAACCAAATACTTACTGCCAAATAATGCTTTACCAAAACAACTTGGTGGAGCTAAGCGGGATCGAACCGCTGACCTCTTGCATGCCATGCAAGCGCTCTCCCAGCTGAGCTATAGCCCCGCACCTGACAGTCGCAGACTGCCTTGACAGCGGGGCGCATTCTATTGTGACCTGAGCTAATGTGTCAACTATTTTTTCTAAAAATACTTCTGTTTGAGCGTTTTTATGGCAGTTTGCTCAGTAATTCATCAAATCTTGACTTTAACCGCCTTTCGGCAACTTTTGGTGGTAAACGTGGTACACCTGCTCCATGCCTTCCCGGCTTGAAACCGATACATTCATATCATTAACCAAACCATTATCTAAACGATAGACCCAACCGTGTATTGTCAGTGACTCACCTTTGTCCCAGGCTTCCTGCACCATATTGGTTTTGGCCAGGTTTTTAACCTGTTCAATCACGTTCAGTTCACACAAACGATCAATCTGCTCGGTCTCGCCCAGTTGCTCTAACTCTTCGGCATGCTCGCGGTACACATCACGAATTGGATACAACCAGTGATCAACCAGCCCGTGAGGTTTACTCTCAAGTGCCGCTTTTACACCCCCACAACCGTAATGACCCACCACAAGGATATGCCGAACTTTCAACGCTTCAATGGCAAACTGAATAACCGACAAGCAGTTAAAATCAGTCTGGATGACTTGATTGGCGACATTTCTGTGTACAAACAATTCACCCGGAGCCATCCCCACAATCTCGTTCGCCGGCACCCGACTATCGGAACAGCCTATCCATAGATATTGCGGGGATTGCTGCCCTACTAAGCGTTTGAAAAAATCAGGATCGTTCTTTACCTGTTGCTCCGCCCACTCTTTGTTGTTTGCAATCAAATGTTTTATATCTGCCATTACTCATCCCATCGTGGCGGTCGCCTGGCGTTATCAGGCCAGGCGTAATTTTTATTAGCATCAAATTACGCGTTTTCGCGGTTAGCAATAAATTCCAACGCCAGGTCTATACGTGCCAGAACGGTCTGCTGCGGAATTAATTCCAGAGTCACATCTAATGATGGAGAGTTGCCCCCACCCGTCGCGGCAACACGCAGTGGCATGCCCACTTTGCCCATACCAACATCCAAATCGGCAGCTGTCTGGTTAATTGCCGCCTGAATATTAGCAGCATTCCAGTCACTAATTGCTCCGAGCAGTTCTTTGGCTTTTACCAGCGGCTCTTTGGCTACCGGGCGTAAATGTTTTTTCGCCGCTTTTTCGTCAAACTCATCGAATGACTCAAAGAAGTAACGGCTAATGGCAGCCATTTCTTTTAAGGTTTTTACCCGATCAGCCTGCAACGACACAACTTGCTCTAGCGCTGGACCATTACTGGTGTCCACACCTATTTGGTCAAACTGCCATTGCAATTGCGGTGCAACTTGCTCCGCAGGCAAGGTTTTCATGTAGTGCTGGTTTAGCCAGTTAAGTTTTTCGGTATTAAACGCAGAGGCTGCTTTATTCACGTCATCCAGCTTGAAGTACTCCACCAGTTCATCGCGGCTGAATATTTCCTGATCACCATGAGACCAGCCTAAACGCGCTAAGTAATTTACAACCGCTTCCGGTACGTAGCCGTCGTCGCGGTATTGCATAACGCTGACTGCACCATGACGCTTCGACAGCTTCTTACCATCGTCACCTAAAATCATCGACACGTGAGCGTACTGAGGTACTGGTGCACCCAGAGCTTTCAGAATATTAATTTGACGCGGGGTATTATTAATGTGGTCTTCACCACGCACCACGTGCGTAATATCCATGTCCCAGTCATCAACCACCACACAGAAGTTATAAGTCGGCGTACCGTCAGTACGGGCAATGATCAAATCATCCAGTTCAGTATTAGCGAACTCAATGCGCCCGCGAATGTGATCATCAAAAACCACACTGCCGTCTTGCGGGTTACGAAAACGAATGACGTACTTATCACCGCCAACATTCGGGTTGTCCCGACAATGGCCATCGTAGCGAGGCTTTTCACCGGCAGCCATTTGCTCTTCACGCATTTTTTCTAAGCGTTCGGTTGAGCAATAGCATTTATAGGCTTTGTCTTCTTCCAGTAATTTGTCGATTAACTCCTGATAGCGCTCAAAACGCTGAGTCTGGTAATAAGGCCCGCGATCCCAGCTTAAACCTAACCATTCCATGCCCTCTAAAATGGCATCAATAGCAGGCTGAGTTGAACGTTCACGGTCCGTATCTTCTATACGCAGTACGAACTCGCCGCCCTGCGCTTTTGCGACTAACCATGAATACAATGCCGTACGGGCACCACCAACATGCAAATACCCAGTCGGGCTGGGGGCAAAACGCGTTACCACACTCATGTTTGTTCCTTTCTTTAAAACCAGTCAATTTTATGGGCGCAAGTTTATCAAGACTGAGCGCCTGACGCATCTGCTATTCGAAATGATTAAAATGTCAGCAAACGAACACAAGTTGGCAATTTTTATTTGACAGTTTAGATCTGCGCCCTATAATGCCACCTCGCAACGACGCAGAAGTGTCACAGTGAAAATGGTTGCTTAGCTCAGTTGGGAGAGCATCGCCCTTACAAGGCGAGGGTCACTGGTTCAAGCCCAGTAGCAACCACCACTTCTCTTCTTCCGTCAATTGCAGACCTTCAGGATGGTTGCTTAGCTCAGTTGGGAGAGCATCGCCCTTACAAGGCGAGGGTCACTGGTTCGAGCCCAGTAGCAACCACCACTTTTTTACTCTCTCAGTTCTCTATTTCTCCAGTATTAAATTTTCCTGATAAATTTCCTGATAAATTCCCTGACAAATAGTCTAGTAATACCCGTACTTTTGGAATCACCTGACGGTTTTCCGGATACAATGCCCATATACCATCATCGGGTTGCCGGTAGTCCGCTAATACTTCCTCTAGCTGCCCGTTAGCTAATGAGTCCGTTACATAATAGTCCGGCAGCATAGCCAGCCCCAGACCTTTCATAGCGGCGTCACGAAGCGCCAGACCATTGTTGCAATGCAGGTAGGATTCCGGACGAACCGTTTCCAGTTTACCCTCAACCTGAAAGCGCCATTGCCTGACCGTTCCGGTAAAACAGCGGTGCGCATCCAGTGCGTTAATATCTTGCGGCCGACCAAACTCTTCAAAATAAGCAGGAGAGCCGACGACGAAATGTCGGCGCGAGCCTAGTTTTCTGGCCCGTAACCGCGGATTACCCAACTGCCCTAATCTAATGGCAACATCGTAACTGCCCTCTATTAAATCGACCTGCTCGTTGGTTAATTGAAAATCCAGCCGGCATTCTGGGTAAATGTGTAAAAAATCATTCAACAGAGGTGCTATGAAACGCTCACCATAATAGACCGGTGCCGTAATGCGAATCAGCCCCTGCGGCTGCTGCGTTCGCTGCTGAATGGCCTGATCGGCGTCTCTTAAGCTGGCAACCAAGTGCTGACAATGAGGTAAATAAAGCTTCCCCTCTTCCGTTAAACTGACACTGCGGGTTGAGCGGTACAGCAGTTGCATCTGCAGCCGGTGCTCAAGCGCTGCTATATTACGGCTAACCTGCGCCACAGATAACCTGAGTTGCCGGGCTGCCGCAGTAAAGCTCTGTTGCTCAGCCACTGCCGCAAACTCACTGATCCCCTGCCATGGCTTCATCTCACACCCATTATTTCATTTATGAAAAAGTAATTTGTAAAAACAGTAGATTACCTGCTAATGAGAAAAAGTTAAACTTACGCTACGCTTTTACCTAATAAAATGAAAATCCAAGACTATAAGGAATTATTATGGAAACCATTAAGTCACGCGCTATGGTTGCCTGGGGCCCGGGCGAACCACTGAAAGAAGAAATTATTGACGTTGCGCCGCCGAAAAAAGGCGAAGTGCGGGTTCGCATTATAGCAACAGGTGTTTGCCATACCGATGCTTACACACTTTCCGGTAAAGATCCTGAAGGCATTTTCCCTTCTGTACTAGGTCACGAAGGTGGCGGTATTGTTGAATCCGTCGGCGAAGGTGTCACCTCAGTTGAAGTGGGTGATCATGTTATTCCTCTGTACACCGCGGAATGTGGTGAGTGTAAATTCTGTACCTCGGGTAAAACTAACCTGTGTCAGGCCGTTCGTGCCACTCAGGGTAAAGGCTTAATGCCGGACGGTACCAGCCGCTTTTCAAAAGACGGCGAGACCATTTATCACTACATGGGCACTTCAACTTTTTCTGAATACACCGTTTTACCAGAAATTTCACTGGCTAAAATTCCCAAAGACGCTCCTTTAGAAAAAGTCTGTCTGTTAGGTTGTGGTGTCACCACCGGCATGGGCGCGGTTAAAAACACCGCCAAAGTCCAGGAAGGCGACACAGTTGCGGTATTTGGTTTAGGTGGTATTGGTCTGGCCGTTATTATTGGTGCCGTACAAGCCAAAGCTTCGCGCATTATTGCCATTGATGTAAACGACGACAAACAAACGATTGCCAAAGAGCTAGGCGCAACCGACTTCGTGAACCCAACCAAGTACGACAAGCCTATTCAGGAAGTTATTGTCGATATGACTGACGGTGGTGTCGACTTCTCGTTTGAATGCATTGGTAACGTCGACGTTATGCGCGCCGCGCTAGAGTGCTGCCACAAAGGCTGGGGCGAGTCCGTAATTATTGGTGTTGCCGGTGCCGGTGAAGAAATCTCTACCCGCCCTTTCCAGCTGGTTACTGGCCGTGTATGGCGTGGTAGTGCCTTTGGTGGCGTTAAAGGCCGTACCGAACTGCCTGACTATGTAAAACAATATATGGACGGGAAATTTGATTTAGACACCTTTATCACTCATACCATGCCGTTAGAAGAGATTAACGAAGCGTTCGACTTAATGCATGAAGGTAAGTCGATTCGTTCAGTTATTCATTATTAATGGAGTCTGTAATGAAACAAGTTAGCGAAACCCGCTGTTTCGGCGGACGCCAGTTACGCTTTGAACATGACTCTGAAGTACTGAACTGCGCTATGCAGTTCAGTGTCTTTTTGCCCCTAAGAGCAGAAAAGTCCAAGGTGCCAGCGGTTTATTTTCTCTCCGGCTTAACCTGCACCGACGAAAATTTTTCCACTAAAGCCGGTGCGCAACGGGTAGCAACGGAGCTCGGTATTGCCTTAATTGTACCGGATACCAGCCCGCGTGGAGATAACGTAGCTGATGATCCAGACGGGGCTTACGACTTAGGCTTAGGCGCCGGCTTTTACGTCAACGCTACTCAGGAGCCATGGAAAAATCATTATCAGATGTATGACTACATCGTTAAGGAGCTTCCGAAGCTGGTCGAAGCGGAACTGCCAATTAACGATAAACGCGCTATTGCGGGTCATTCCATGGGTGGCCATGGTGCTTTGGTTATTGGCTTGCGTAACAGCGACCGTTACAGCAGTATCTCTGCCTTTTCGCCTATTACTAATCCAACACAGTGCCCCTGGGGTGAAAAAGCCTTTAGTGCTTATTTAGGCGATGATCGCGAACAGTGGAAGCAATACGACGCTGTTGAGATTATTAAATCGAAAGGTCAGACATTGCCAATTCGGGTAGATCAAGGCTTAGCTGATGGCTTTTTAGAAGAACAGCTAAAACCTGAAAACCTGAAAGAAGCCATTGCTGAAGTAGAGGGTGGTGGCACCGTTCACCTACACGACGGTTACGACCACAGCTACTATTTTATATCCTCGTTTATCGAAGCCCAGCTTCGCTTCCATGCGAAGTATTTAAACGCGTAACACGCCGCCGACGTAGCCTGATGAGATGGTCCCCTCCCTCCTAAGCGGCATCGCAATGTGCCAATATAGAGGTTCAAGCTTCTATAGAACAGAGTGGAGAGGACCAATGGCTATTGTAAACAGAATTGCCCTGGATTTGGCAAAGGATTTTATTCAGGTTTTGGCGCTGGATGAAAATGAGCAGGAAGTTTTTAATAAAAAACTGCGCAGCAATAAAGTGTTAGCGAAGCTGGCGACGCTGAGCCGTACGGATGACTGTGAAGTAGCGGTTGAGTCCTGCGGCATGAGTCATTACTGGCGCCGCGAATGTGAAAAGCTGGGTTATAAAACGGTGGCGTTGCCACCGCGTTTCGTCAAAGCGTACCTGCAGGGTGAGAAGAACGATGCGAATGACGCCCGGGCGATAGCCGAGGCGGCATCACGACCCAACCGTCAGACGGTCAGGCTGAAAAGCATTGAGCAGCAGGACTTAGCATTGATGGTCAATCAGCGGGAAGGCTTCGTGCAGACGAGAACGCAGTTCTCGAATAGGTTGCGGGGGCAACTGGCCGAATACGGCATTCTTTTACCGAAGCGAGTCGGTACGATATTACAGAGAGTACCGGAGGTACTGGAAGACGACAGCAATGCGCTGACGCTTCAGTCACGGGACCTCATCAACCGGCTCTATCAGATGCTGCGAGCGGTGGATGAAGAAGTTAAAGCGCTGGATAAGCACTTAGCGACACAGGCCGAAAGGAATGAAGACAGTCAGCGGCTGATGACCCTGCCGGGTATCGGACCGATAACAGCGACCTCGCTGCTGGCACTGATAGGTGATGTGAGTGAATTTAAACGCGGCCGCAACCTGTCGGAATACCTGGGACTGGTACCACGGCAAAACAGCAGTGGCGGTAAAGACCGTTTAGGCGGTATTACCAAAAAAGGGAACACCAAACTCAGGACACTGCTGGTGCATGGCGCCCGCTCGGCACTGCGGGTGGCACAACAGCGCCACGACAGGCTGAGCCTCTGGGCACAGGATGTCGCTAAACGCAGAGGCAACAACGTTGCAGCGGTGGCACTGGCTAACAAGCACGCCCGGATAATCTGGGCGATGTTAAAGAATAAAGAAGATTACCGGATGACTGCTGCTTAACAGCATTCAGTAAAAGAGCACAGCGAAGGTTCATTCCTTCCGGGAGTTGCAAACGTCAACAGGATGGTAAAATAGGGTAAACCGACGACAACTGAGACTGTTGAACGTCCGTACATAAAGTACGTTAGCCTGATAAGCCAGTTGTCGTGCGGAGTTCATCCAGGCCAGGTGCGCAAAGCGCGCACCATAAACAGGCCGTATATATGCGAGCGCCCCGACATTTACCACGAGTTGCCGTTGCAAAACGGGAGGGGACCATATATGACATTTATGTCAGGTGAGATATCTCCCCTGATGTGAACATCAGGCTACACGCGGAATTTGATAACCGCCTGGCGTAATTGCTCTGTTTGATTGCGAACCTGAGCAACGGCATCGGCATTTGACTGCGCATCATTCGCTGCTTCCACACCGGCATCCCGCACACGGGTTATATTTCTGGCGGTTTCATCCACAACCGCCGATTGTTCTTCAACTGCCGTCGCGATAGATGCCGAACGGTCGTTAATTTTTAAAAGCTCCATATGGATGCGATTAAATAACTCATCGGACTCCGATGAATGCTGAGCACTCTCCTCACCCAGTTCATTACACTCCTGCAATGTGGTGACAATAATCTGCGTCTGCTGGTTCAACTGGCTGGTAATAGACTCAATTTCACCAATAGATTTTTGCGTGCGTGAAGCCAGTGTCCGGACTTCATCAGCAACAACAGCGAAACCACGCCCCTGCTCACCAGCTCGGGCAGCCTCAATAGCCGCATTCAGTGCCAGTAAATTGGTTTGCTCTGCAATACCATTTATAACCGTCACTATTTGTGTAATTGAAGCACTGCGTTCCGCTAAGGTATTTGCTTCGCTCACACTACTGTTTAAACGCTCTGCCAGATACCGAACCTTTTCAACGCCAGCTTGTACTGAAGTACTGCCATGCTTAGCCTGATCGGACAAACTGTTCACCTGCTCGGCAGTGTCTTCTGCATCATTCGCAATAGTATGAGCAGTGCTGCCCATCTCATTGATAGCGGCTGCAACCTGATCAACTTCGTGCGATTGCATATCCAGATTCTCAGACGTATGAGTGACGGTATCCGACACCTGCTGGGTTAACCCGTTAACCGTCTCAACTGACTCATTAATTTGCTTAATAACGTTACGGAAGTATCTCAGAAGTTCATTAAAGCTATCGACTAAATCACCTAATTCATCACTACGGAACTTTTCTGATACCAGAGTTAAGTCATTGCTACTCTGGACTTTTTTCATGTCTTCGCGTAACTGAGTTAGCGGCTGATTAATGGAGCGAACAACCCAGAACAGCATGGCTACAACAATAAATGCAATTGCTGCAAAAACCACAATAGGAACCCATTTCATGGTTGCCTGACGTGACTGAAGCAACTCATTTAGATTCTCATCTAACTCAGCTAACGAACTCTCCATATTACCGGCAATAATTCTGACTTCACCTTTAATGCCGGACTCTTCATCCAGGCCAATTTCTTTCGACAAGCTGGCATAACGGCCAAAGTCACGACGATAAGCGTCAACTTTGGAAGCCAGATTCGGCGATGCCGATAGCTCGGCTTTCAACTCATCCAGTAAATTGTTAACTCGGCCGAGGTATTTGTCGTCAAAACGCAGCATAAAGTCTTTTTCGCTACGGCGTATCTGCAACAGAGTTACCAACAATTCGGTTCGGTTGGCTGTATCAATAGCTTCTTCCAGCTCATGCGTCGCCGCCCGCAGCGCGCCATAGGCCGCACTATTTTCATCCAGTCCTCGTTGCTTAAACGCAGCAACTAAACTATTAAAATTTTCTTCATATTTTGAAACCTGCTCAGCAAGACCATCAATAAGTCGCGTAGAGCCCTCATCAGCAACCAGTTGGTTAAGCTGTTCTAACCTTTCAATCGTTACACTAACTTCTTGCTGTAGTTTATCCGCGTAACTTTCATCCATTCGCAAAAGGAAATCTTTTTCGGCACGACGCACTTGTAACAAACCGTTATGTACAGATTCCCGCAATTCACTGGCGCGATGCAGCTGACTAATTTGAGACTGAAAAAACATCATCAGCATTAGTAGTATGATAAAAGCAGCCGTTGTTACCGCACCGACAGAGAGAAGTTTATTGCGAATTGACATAAGGTAAGCCCATGTTTAGAAACTGGCGAAATAATAGTCATTGAACAAATGTTCTGCAATGATCTATTTTGTTAACAACTTTAGCTAAGCGACACGCTATGTCAAAGTAAGAGGTATCACTTACTGGGTAAATACCCTTATTTCAGAACCAGTTATAATCGCACCAAGCTCAAAACAGGATGCAGTAATGAAAGTTAATTCGGCAATACAAGCGTTATCAATTCTGAACGATGGAGATGTTATTTGGTGTCAGTCGATGGCGGCCACTCCCTACAAATTATTAGAGGGTCTGAAGGAAGTTGCCAAACAGCGTGTAAACTTAACGCTATTGCAATTGCATACGGAATACAGCGAAGCTTTAGGTGACCCGGAATTAAACGGGCATCTCAGGCAACGAGCATTTTTTGTCGGAGCATCAACCCGCCAGGCCGTTAATCAGGGTCTGGCCGACTACGTTCCTATTTTCCTGTCTGAAATTCCAAAGCTGTTTCGTTCAGGCGAACAACCGCTGGACGCAGCTATTATTCAGGTATCGCCGCCAGATAAACACGGTAACTGCAGTTTAGGTATCTCGGTAGAAGCAACGCGAGCCGCCCTGCAAGTTGCAAAGAAGGTTATAGCCTGGATAAATCCGAATATGCCACGCACCCATGGCGATGCACTGGTTCAACTTAAGCGCTTCGATCGCTATTTTGAAGAAGCGGCACCGATTCCCGAGCATAAGCAACCGCAACAGAACCCTATTACTCAGAAAATTGGTGAGCAAGTTGCCGGGCTCATTAACGACGGTGACTGTTTACAGATGGGCATTGGAGCGATACCCGATGCGACTCTGGCTTGTCTGCATCATCATAAAGACTTAGGTATTCATACCGAAATGTTTTCAGATGGTGTGCTGCCTTTAGTTGAGCGTGGCGTTATTAATAACAGTCGCAAGCGTAAACACCGAGGACGCATTGTCACCACCTTTGCGATGGGATCTCAGGCATTATATGACTTTGTAGATGACAACCCGGAAGTGTTTTTCCTTGATGTTGAATACACTAACGACACGTCCGTTATTCGCCAAAATAAACAGGTTATGTCTATTAACAGCGCACTGCAGGTTGATTTAAGCGGTCAGGTTTGCGCCGACTCAATCGGTACCCGTATTTATTCCGGCGTTGGTGGGCAAATGGATTTTGTTCGCGGCGCCAGCTTATCCGAAGGTGGTCGCTCAGTGATTGCGCTACCGTCAACGGCTTGTGGCGGAAGCGTTTCCCGCATCAGTTCTCTGCTGGAACCGGGAGCCGGAGTCGTAACAACTCGCGCGCACGTTCATTACATTGTGACCGAGCATGGTATCGCGAATTTACGAGCCAAAAGCATGAGTGAACGCGCACGGGAGCTTATCCACATAGCCGACCCTAAATTCCGTGAAGAACTGGCTAAAGCGGCCTACGACGACTGGGGTCTGAACATAAGCTAGACTGTTTTCATCTAATATCGCCGTTAACTTAACGTCCAAACTGCGCTAGGCTATTTTTAAATAGCCTATTGCGGAGCGGAGGTCTTAATGAAAACAGTCGGCATTATTGGTGGCATGAGCTGGGAATCAACCAGCACTTACTACCGACGCCTGAACCAGCTAGTCAATGAACGACTTGGTGGCCTGCATAGCGCAGAGCTCCTGCTTGCCAGCGTTGACTTTGCGCCTATTGAAAAAATGCAAAGTCAGGGCGACTGGGACGCAGCCGCGCAGGCTCTTATCGGTAAAGCCAGACAACTTGAGTCCGCGGGAGCCGAATGCATTGTTATAGCGACAAATACAATGCATAAAGTGGCACCTCAGATTGAAACCGCTGTAACCATACCCTTACTGCATATTGTTGACGCGGTAGCCGCTCATCTCAAACAAAATAGTGTCCATAACGTTGGGCTGCTTGGTACCCGTTTCACCATGCAGCAACCTTTCTATAAAGAGCGCCTGGAACAAAACAATGTACAGGTTCTGGTCCCCGAGGAAGAGGACAGCATTACCGTCGACAGCATCATTTTTAAAGAACTTTGTCACGGCCAGTTCACTGAAAAAGCCAGGGAGCATTATCTTCGCGTTATTGATTCGCTAGCCGAACGGGGTGCACAAGGTGTTATTCTGGGATGCACAGAAATAGGTTTACTGGTTCAGCAGGAGCATTCGGCTTTGCCATTATTCGATACCACGGAACTGCACTGCCGGGCTATTGCCGACTGGATGTTGAAATAACAGCAGGTTAACCATGACAGACCTAACCACAGACTTTTCTCAATTTTATGAGCGCGCTTGTCAACGCAAAGGCGGCGAAAACGCTATGCTTTCACGCATGCCAAAAGTTACACCTGCAAGCGAGCTGAAACAGCTGGATGACCGGGTCATTTTATCAACCATTACCCGTTGTATTTTCCGCGCCGGTTTTGTCTGGCGCATTATTGAAGCGAAGTGGCCGGGTTTTGAAGAAGCCTTTAAAGGCTTTGTGCCTCTTTACTGGCAACAAGTGCCCCCAGAAGTCTTAGAGGCACTTTCCAAAGATGAACGTATTGTCCGCAACCAGCAAAAAATAAACACCGTGCCCGCTAACGCACGAATGATTGTGGAAGTAGCCGAAGAATACGGCAGTTTTGGTCAGTTTCTGGCTCAATGGCCATCGAGCCAACAAGCGGAGTTGTTGCATTATCTTAAAAAGAACGGTTCGCGATTAGGCGGCGTTACCCCACAGTATGTTTTGCGCGAGCTTGGCTGGGACGGTTTTATTCTTTCCAATGATGTTATCACCGCGTTGACCAACTACAAGCTGATAGACGCTTCTCCCACCAGTCAAAAAGGGTTAAAACAAGCTCAAAGTGCGTTTAACCACTGGCATCAGCAGACCCAGTTACCTTACAGTCATTTGTCGCGAATTCTGTCTTACAGCGTAGGAGAATAGACGCTCGTCAATCTCTTGTCAGGTTAAATATAAAGCAATTGAAGCACTTAGCTATTAAAGGTATATTGCCCGCTTTTCTCAACCAAGGAGAGACTTATGAGAAAAGCTGTTATCGCATTGGCAATGCTGACCTTACCTGGCGCAGTTCTAGCTGAGACCCCTAACTGGAATAAAGTTGATGCGTCCTATCTTGATACCGATGTTGGCGTTGACGGAGCTGGCGATCTTTCTTTCGACGGATTCAGAGTCGGCGGTTCGGCCGCTATTAATCCGGACCTCGTCGTTTTAGATAACCTTTTCGTATTTGCAGATTTCGACTCTGTCTCCAATGACGACTCAGGTTTCGATTTAGATATCGACTTTCTGTCAGCAGGTATCGGTTCATATAAGCACTTAACTAACACCACTGATTTATACTCGACAGTATCGTTTGAACGAGCAAAATTTTCAGGTTCTGGCCAGGGACTGTCGACATCGGCATCCGAGAATGCCTGGGGTGTTGGAGTCGGACTTCGCTCTATGATAGCTCCAAAAGTTGAGGTCGATGCTAAGGTGGACTATATCGCGTTTGACGAAGATACTTTTCGCTTTAGTGTATCTGCTTTCTATCACGCGACAGCAAACCTGTCGTTTGGTCTTGGCTATGAGACATACGGTGAAGTCCAGTACCTCGATGTTGATAGCCTAAGTGCTACCGTACGCTATTCATTTTAATAAACTTAACTATGCTTTCCCCCCTGCTGCTAACCCGCAGCAGGGCCAAATTAAACTCTGGATAAATTCCCTTCTATCGCCTATAAATAGTTGAGTGTACGCACACATTAACTCCCGTTGCCATAAGCCACTCTTTCTAAAAACTATGGGGATTTTGATGAACTCAACTAAGAATACTCTGATAATAAGCATTTCTCTTATCATCAGCTTCGCGATCGTTAGCATTATCGGTTCAAATGCAGTGCTTGAGCACAAGTCTATGGAGCGCAGTGTGACCGTAAAAGGGTTATCCGAACGAGAATATCTTGCCGACACAGTTATCTGGCCTATTCAATTTACCGCGGCAAGCAACGATTTATCAGAAATTTATGAAACTATGGAAGCCTCCAATAAAAAGGTCATCGCCTTCTTACGGGAGAAAGGCATTGAGACGGACGAAATATCCTCATCTGCCCCTTCCATTACAGACAAATCTGCACAGCGTTACGGCTCTTCTCAACCCGCAGAATTTCGTTATACCGCCACACAAGCTATTACTGTCTATTCCAGTAACGTAGAGCAGGTTCGCAGTGTCATGGGAGACCTTGCCGAGCTGGGTAAAGAGGGGATTGTTCTCAGCAGCGACGATTATCAGGCGCAACCTGAATACTTATTTACCCGGTTGAATGAGGTAAAGCCCGAAATGATAGAAGAGGCCACTAAGAAAGCCCGGGAAGTAGCAGAAAAATTTGCGACAGACTCGAACTCTCAGTTGGGTAAAATCAAACAGGCACGTCAGGGGCAGTTTAGTATCAGTGCTCGCGACCGACACAATCCTCATCTGAAAAATGTGCGGGTTGTATCCACCATAGAATATTACTTGTCCGATTGATTTATTCGTTTCACAATGCGGCTAACTCTTTGCCAAAAGGCTTATTAAATAATGAAAAGAACGCTGCAGTATTTGTTTAAAGGGTTAGCCATTTTACTGCCCATTGTTGTGACCTTTGCGTTACTGCAATGGCTGCTAGTTACCATCGAAAATTGGCTTAAGCCTATATGGATAACCTTACTGGGTGAGTCTTCCTATTTTCCGGGGCTCGCCTTTATTAGCTTTTTAGCTATTGCTTTGCTTATTGGTTTTAGCTCCCGCTGGAATTTCATTGATTCTCTCTGGCAGCTTCCCGGAAAACTTATCAACCGGCTGCCACTGCTGCGCAGTCTTTACGGTACCATTAACGATGTCTTTGAAATGATGTCGGGCAAAAACTTCGCTGAAGAATCTGTTGTATTAGTCACACTTCCCGGCAGCAAACTGCGGCTTATTGGTATTGTCACCAAGAAAAGCGGAATTAAGGGTGACCGCCTGTCGGAATTGATGAAAGATGACCAGGTGGCGGTATTTTTGCCCATGAGTTATAACGTCGGCGGCTATATGGTCATTGTGCCGGCGGATTGTATCGAGTCACTGACTATGAAACCTGCCGATGCCCTGCAGCTGACAATAAGTGGGGGCCTGGGCAAAAATCACTCCGGCAAAACAGATTAAAAACTGCAGTTGAAATCAGCGCGCGTGCTGGTAAAGTTCGCGCTATGAAACTATCTGAACCCTGCCCTTGCGGCCTCGATAAAACCTATCAACATTGTTGCTATCCATATCATAATGGAGAATCACTTGCGTCATCGCCTGAAGCCTTAATGCGTTCACGCTACAGTGCCTTTGTCGGACGCTTAGCAGGCTACTTAGAAGCAACATGGCATAGCAGCTACCGCCCCGCCTTTCTCGATTTAAGCGACTCACCAAACTGGCTTAAATTGCAGGTTATTTCTTCCAGCGTAGATCAGAATAAAGGGCAGGTGCATTTCCGCGCATTTTATCGCGACGGAGATGATATTGCTTTTATGGAAGAAAAATCTGATTTTATTTTCGAAGACGGCAAATGGTATTACTTAACCGGCCAGACAACTTAAGACAGCTGCTGACCGGTTTTATCTAAAAATACCAGACCGTGGGTTTTAACATGCTTCTCATAACGAGTTACTGTTAACGGCTTAGAAAAGTAAAAACCCTGAAACTCTGAAAAGCCAATTTCGGTTAATCTTGTTAACTGAGACTTTTCTTCTACACCTTCAACGACACATTTAATTTTCAATTCAGAGCAAATATTAAAAATGCCCTTAACTAAGCTGTATTGTCGCCCGGATGTTTTTATGCCACGAAGCAGCGCTCTGTCCAGTTTTAACTTATCAATCGGGTAATAAGCCAAGCGGGTAACACTGGAATAGCCGACTCCAAAGTCATCAACCGATACCTTAAAGCCCCAGGACTTCAATTCATTCATAAGCTCTAATGAGTTGACCCTGTCCGACTCCAGACAGGTTTCTGTTAACTCCAGCTCTATCTGTGAAGGTTTAACCGAAAAATCGGCCAGATATTTGACCAGCTTCGAAATAAAATCGGGCTGAGAAAAGTCAAGCAGTGAAATGTTGATGGCTACGGGTAACAGCGGAAAATCATTTTTCTTCCACAGCGATATTTGAGCACAGACTTTCTGAACAATTAAGTCGGTTAAACGACTTATCATTCGGTACTCTTCTGCAATTGGAATAAAAATAGCCGGAGAAATGGAACCCAGTACAGGGCTGTCCCAGCGGGCAAGTGCTTCAAGCCCGACACAAGTGCCATCGGCAGTCACTTTCGGTTGAAAACAAACATCCAACTCGTCGTTCTGTATGGCTTCATCCAAAAGAATTGAGATTTCATGGCGTTCCATAAACTCTTCCGAGTTTTCAGTATCATAAAGATGATAAAACTGGTTCACAGAAGCAAACTTCTTTGCTTCCAACGCACGGGAAACAACAACGTCGGCGGTTTCACCATGCTTAGGAAACCTGGCCACACCGAACTGAAAAGACTGCTGACATTTAATACCCTGAAAGGTGTATTCTTTATCGAGAGAGTTTTTAATATCCAGTAAAACGTCTTTTAATTCGTTCTCTACCGTCTTTGGCAAAATAAACACCAGCTTATTTAACGCAATAGTCGCAGTTAAGCGCGGATGCTGCCGGTGCTTCTTCAACCGGCTGTATGAAGACGCTAAAAGTCTTCTGATAACACTTTCACCATACTTTAACCTGAGGTAGTCCTCGCTTTCACTTTGTGCAACAACCACAAAGAATTCACGATCTGACTTAGAAATTAATTTATTGCATTGCAACTCAAACCAGTCGCTGTTCGGCAAGTTTGTCTGAGTATCCAGGTAACGCAAACGGCGGTTTTCCTGCTCTAAGAACGTCATATATGGTCCCCTCCCGTTTTGCAACGGCAACTCGTGGTAAATGTCGGGGCGCTCGCATATATACGGCCTGTTTATGGTGCGCGCTTTGCGCACCTGGCCTGGATGAACTCCGCACGACAACTGGCTTATCAGGCTAACGTACTTTATGTACGGACGTTCAACAGTCTCAGTTGTCGTCGGTTTACCCTATTTTACCATCCTGTTGACGTTTGCAACTCCCGGAAGGAATGAACCTTCGCTGTGCTCTTTTACTGAATGCTGTTAAGCAGCAGTCATCCGGTAATCTTCTTTATTCTTTAACATCGCCCAGATTATCCGGGCGTGCTTGTTAGCCAGTGCCACCGCTGCAACGTTGTTGCCTCTGCGTTTAGCGACATCCTGTGCCCAGAGGCTCAGCCTGTCGTGGCGCTGTTGTGCCACCCGCAGTGCCGAGCGGGCGCCATGCACCAGCAGTGTCCTGAGTTTGGTGTTCCCTTTTTTGGTAATACCGCCTAAACGGTCTTTACCGCCACTGCTGTTTTGCCGTGGTACCAGTCCCAGGTATTCCGACAGGTTGCGGCCGCGTTTAAATTCACTCACATCACCTATCAGTGCCAGCAGCGAGGTCGCTGTTATCGGTCCGATACCCGGCAGGGTCATCAGCCGCTGACTGTCTTCATTCCTTTCGGCCTGTGTCGCTAAGTGCTTATCCAGCGCTTTAACTTCTTCATCCACCGCTCGCAGCATCTGATAGAGCCGGTTGATGAGGTCCCGTGACTGAAGCGTCAGCGCATTGCTGTCGTCTTCCAGTACCTCCGGTACTCTCTGTAATATCGTACCGACTCGCTTCGGTAAAAGAATGCCGTATTCGGCCAGTTGCCCCCGCAACCTATTCGAGAACTGCGTTCTCGTCTGCACGAAGCCTTCCCGCTGATTGACCATCAATGCTAAGTCCTGCTGCTCAATGCTTTTCAGCCTGACCGTCTGACGGTTGGGTCGTGATGCCGCCTCGGCTATTGCCCGGGCGTCATTCGCATCGTTCTTCTCACCCTGCAGGTACGCTTTGACGAAACGCGGTGGCAACGCCACCGTTTTATAACCCAGCTTTTCACATTCGCGGCGCCAGTAATGACTCATGCCGCAGGACTCAACCGCTACTTCACAGTCATCCGTACGGCTCAGCGTCGCCAGCTTCGCTAACACTTTATTGCTGCGCAGTTTTTTATTAAAAACTTCCTGCTCATTTTCATCCAGCGCCAAAACCTGAATAAAATCCTTTGCCAAATCCAGGGCAATTCTGTTTACAATAGCCATTGGTCCTCTCCACTCTGTTCTATAGAAGCTTGAACCTCTATATTGGCACATTGCGATGCCGCTTAGGAGGGAGGGGACCATCTCATCAGGTTACTCTCCAGCGTTTTCTCTTGTGTGCAATCGACAAATTCATAAACATAAGAGCTGGCTTCCGGAACTTCTAATCTGACAACTTGTTGGTATGTATGCTCATGACGGATAATCTTGCCACCCGTGGGTAATTTGGCATGATTAATATCGGGAAACCAGTTAGAAATAGACTGACAACCACTTCTCGTCGACTCATCTAAACCAAAAATATCACCGGCCTGTTTATTAAAATCTGTAATTAACCCGTCTTCATTAACAATAACTTTGGGTCTTCTCGACTCGGCAAAAAACACCCGGTAAAGCGAGTTCTTACCTTTTAAGTAATCGTTAGACTTTTGAGTTTCCTGATTCAGACGTTTTGCAGCGACTATTGTACGAGCCACTGCGAGAGGAATACAGATGTTAAAAAACAGAAAAATAAGTCCCAAAATATATAGAGACGCATCAGGTAACTGTTCGTTAATTCCTGTCAATTCTGATAAGTCGATATCGTTAAGAATAATATAAAACGGCACAATATTAAGAATGCCGTAGAATAATGCAGCACGTCCACCTAAAAGCATCAACGCTATAAGTGGTGAAGCATACATAAACATTGAGCTAACTTGTGCAAGGCTCAAGTCGACTAATAAAAGATTACAGGACAAACTCGCGGCAATAATCATGACATGCAGAGAATGAGCACAAAAATGATAGTATCGAGTACTTAACCAAAATAGGGTCAGCATCACTCCCAAAAATGTGGAGGTAACGCCTATAGTGAAAATTAAATGCAACTCTAATAAAGGGACAAGCGTATCAATAAAAACAGCTAATGAAAGGAAAGCTCCCGAGAAAAGAATAATTCTTAGTGCGCTGACTCGCCAATTGGGAACACCATTTTCTGACGTTCCTTCGTCTTTAAGCAGAAAAAAGTTATTTAAGAAGTTCATGCTGGCCCGAATCAGTTCTCAGACAGCCATTAAAGAACGTTAAACCTTAAAAATCAACTACCTTTACTCAAGTTACTCTATATTAATCAGGTGCTGTCGATAAAAACGCCAGTGTCTGGAGTTTATTAAATACCAGCCACAAACAAACCAACCAAAAACAATTGCGGCGCGACCAAATGAAAAAGCACCATGTTGTTCAATGAATAGCCAGAAAATAAGTACGGCATCAAAAATTAAAGAGAGTAATAACAGAGGTTGAGCAAAACGCATTAATCTATTTGCCCAGTTAGCTTTGTCTTCACCGACAAAGGTGGTTGCCAGCAAAACAATTAAAGCAGGCAGACCAATCAGTAACATCAGCCCGAACTGCTCTGAACTGGTGTAGAAAAGCTTCAGTAATCGAGTTCGGTCTTCAGAAAAAGTCAGAGATATAATGGCGGCGACATAGCCACGCATTTCAAATAAAAGCACCAGCAGGAGCGAGAGCGGTATACTCGCCCGGCCCTCTTTATCCAGGTATCGTGCTCTCTCTACCAATCGCTGCCCGGCGCTTGTCGCCTCGCTGCCAGATTTTTTCATGGAAATAATAACCTACTGTATTCACTAAAGGTTCAATCAGAGCAATAGCACCACCAAGCACGACATCGCCTGTCATTAACCAGACTACGCCAAAGGCGATGGTAAAATGCATGATACCAAATGATACTGTCTTTACTGCGTCTTTCATAACAATCTCCCGCGTCGACTTTTATTGATTGTTGCCGATTAAGATTGTTACAGCCAATTGATAAAAGCGATAACCCTGTTCGCTGCAGGGTATTTATCTTTAAACCGCTCGTTTAAGTTGTTCGCGCAGTTCAGCGACTTCATCGCGCAGTTTACCTGCTTGTTCAAACTCAAGGTTCTGCGCCGCTTTGTACATCTCTTTCTCTTTAGCGTCGATTTCTTTCATCACCGCTTTCGCGTCTTTAACCACTACCGTGCGGGCATCATACCCGGAGGCCACTTCTGCCAGCGCTTTTTCAGCTTTACTCTTACGAGCTTTAGCTGACCCCTGCCCCAAGTCCATCACGTCGGTAATGTCTTTATTCAGTCCCTGCGGGGTAATACCGTGCTCTTTGTTGTAAGCAATTTGCTTCTCGCGGCGACGGTCTGTTTCATCCATAGCGCGTTGCATAGAGCCGGTAATACGGTCGGCGTATAAAATGGCGCGGCCGTTAACGTTACGTGCCGCACGACCAATCGTCTGAATTAACGAACGATCGGAGCGCAGAAAGCCTTCTTTATCCGCATCTAATATCGCGACCAGCGACACTTCCGGCATATCCAGACCTTCCCGCAGCAAGTTAATACCGACCAGCACATCAAACTTACCCAGACGCAAATCGCGGATAATCTCCATACGTTCAACGGTATCAATGTCTGAATGCAGATAACGCACCTTTATGCCGTGTTCATCCAGATAGTCGGCTAAATCTTCCGACATCTTTTTGGTCAAAGTTGTCGCCAGCACCCGCTCGCCGACCTCTGTCCGCAAGCGTATTTCAGACATTAAATCATCCACCTGGGTGGCAACCGGACGCACTTCTATCTGCGGATCAATCAATCCTGTCGGCCTGACAACCTGCTCAACCACTTCATTACCACTGCGCTCTAATTCATACTTGCCCGGTGTCGCTGACACATACAGGGTTTGTGGCGCTATAGCCTCAAACTCATCAAATTTAAGCGGCCGGTTATCCAGTGCTGACGGTAAACGGAAACCGTATTCCACCAGATTTTCTTTACGCGAGCGGTCGCCTTTATACATAGCGCCAATCTGCGACACAGTAACGTGTGACTCATCAATGATAAGCAGTGCGTTATCCGGTAAGTAGTCCATTAAGGTTGGTGGCGGCTCGCCCGGCGCACGACCGGATAAATAGCGTGAGTAGTTTTCAATGCCCGAGCAATAGCCAAGCTCCAGCATCATTTCAATATCAAACTGCGTACGCTGATTAATCCGCTGCTCTTCTATGAGTTTATTTTGCTTAAGCAGAATATCGCGACGATCTTTCAGTTCATCTTTTATCTTTTCAATGGCTTTAACCAGCACTTCCCGCGGTGTTACATAATGCGTTTTCGGATAAATAGTGGCGCGCGCAACGTCTTTTTCCGTAATCTGTCCGGTTAAAGGTTCAAAAAAGCTAATCCGATCAACTTCGCTGTCAAACAGCTCCAGACGCACCGCTATTTCTTCCGACTCCGCCGGAAAGATATCTATCACATCGCCACGAACCCGGTAAGTACCGCGCTCGAAGGCTGCGTCGTTTCGCTTATACTGCAACTGAGCCAAACGCCGCAGAACGTCGCGCTGATCGATAATGTCGCCACGACGCAAATGCAACATCATTTTCATGTAAGACTCGGGATCACCCAGACCGTAGATGGCTGATACCGACGCAACCAGAACCACATCACGGCGTTCCATCAGAGCTTTGGTAGCTGACAAGCGCATTTGCTCTATGTGGTCGTTAATTGAGGCGTCTTTCTCAATGAAAGTATCGGTTGTCGGCACATAAGCTTCAGGCTGATAGTAGTCATAGTAAGAGACAAAGTATTCCACCGCGTTATTGGGGAAATACTCTTTCATCTCACCATAAAGCTGCGCTGCCAGGGTTTTATTGTGTGCCAGTATCAAGGTAGGACGCTGCGAACGTTCAATGACATTCGCCATAGTAAAGGTTTTACCTGAACCAGTTACCCCCAACAGCACCTGATGCGCCAGACCGGCGTCCAGATTATCGAGCAGCGACTCAATGGCTTTGGGCTGGTCACCCGCCGGCTTGTATTTAGAAACCAGTTCAAATTTCTTAGCCACGTTCTCTCCTCAACTCGCGTGAAAACCACCAATACGCAATAACAGCAGTAAACAGATTAGCGACCACCCCGCCAATGAATAAACCGGTTAAGTCAGCGAGTACACTCCCCAAATAAGAGAGCGGTACGAATAAAACAAATAACCGAATGATACTTAACCACAACGCGTTCATTGGCCGGTGCACAGCATTAAAGCTGGAATTGGTCAGTATAATAATGCCCTGCAACCCGTAACCCAACGGCATAATATAAATAAAGAGCTTAACAATGTCGGCAACCGCCTGCTCTTCGGCAAATACCTGAGCTATCCAGTGTGCGGTTACCAGCATCAGTAAATAAATGATCGCCTGAATGGCCAGCACGGCTTTTAACGCGGTTCGATAGGCTTCTTTCACCCGATCAATACGATCCGCGCCGTAGTTCTGGCTAATTAATGGCGGCAACGACATAGACAACGCCAGTATAATGACGCTGGCCAGTGACTCCAGTCGGGACCCGACACCGAACGCTGCCACGGCTGGAGCTCCATAAGATGCGACAATAGCAGTCATCACTGACATAGCTAATGGCGTCAGCATATTGGCGCTGGCTGCCGGCATACCTATTTTTAAAATACCGCGGGCTGACTTAACCCATGCCTGAAAAAAAGGTCGTCCGGCCGGCGGTTTAGAAGAAACCAGCTTGTTTCTGCGCAGCAACCAAAACACTAAAAAGACACCACTAAACCAGGAAATAACACTAGCAAGAGCAGCACCTTCAATGCCCATGGCAGGAATAGGCCCTAGCCCAAAAATTAAAATTGGATCGAAAATGGCGTTCGCCAACCCACCGGAAGCCATAATAAGCGATGGTGTTCGTGTGTCACCGGCGGCTCGCAGAACCGCATTCCCAACCATAGGCGTAACCAACATCACGCAGCCCAGATACCAGAGCGTCATATACTCCCGTATCAATGGCATTAGCCGTTCCTGTGCCTGCAATAAACTGAAAACCGGATCCATCAGCAGGTAGCCAATAAGCGCCAATGCAGCAACTAGTATGGCGGATACTGAAAGCGCAGAAAAACCGTCAAAATGAGCCTCTTCCGGCCTGTCGGAGCCGTATTTACGGGCAATGACGGCAGAAGTGCCTATGCCTAAACCTATGGCCAGGCTTATAACGGTGAAAGTAACGGGAAAGGTAAAGCTGACAGCCGCAAGAGGGTCTGTTCCGAGCATACTGATAAAGAAGGTATCGACAACATTGAAGCTAATGAGAGTAGCCACACCGAAAATAACCGGCCAGGTCATTTCCCAGAGTTTTTGTCCTACCGGCGCGCTGATAAGACTTCTTGATGCGTCGGCAGCTGCCATTCAATCCCTCCTCAGTTCGATAGCCGAATAGTGTACATGAGACTGTGCTTTGTGGCTACGGAGAATAGACTTTAGCCACTGCGATCCGTATAGTAATGGGCATTTCAACCCTTGCGAAAAACAGGATCTGAACGTGGATTATCAACTCTCTGATCGTATCAATGCGATTCAACCATCGCCGACTCTGGCGGTTACTCAAAAAGCCAATGAATTACGCCAACAAGGCAAAGATGTTATTGGTCTGGGCGTCGGCGAGCCAGATTTTGATACACCAGATTTTATCAAAGAAGCGGCTATTCAGGCGATTCGCGATGGTAAAACAAAATATACTGCAGTTGATGGCATCGACGAGCTAAAAGATGCAGTCATTAAAAAGCTGCAGCGCGACAATAACCTGAGCTACGAGCGCAAAGAAATTATTGTCTCTGCCGGCGGCAAACACAGTATTTTTAATTTGCTCAGTGCCTGGTTAAACCCGGGTGATGAAGTCATTATCCCCGCACCTTATTGGGTTTCTTATCCGGATATGACCAAACTAGTTGGCGCAGAGCCCGTTATTGTTAAAGCCGGTATTGATCAGCGTTTTAAGATCACACCAGAACAACTGCGCGAAGCCTTGACCGATAAAACCCGGTTAATGTTCATTAATAGCCCGTCTAACCCGGCGGGAACGGCATACACAGCAGACGAACTAAAAGCTTTGGCTGAAGTATTGCGTGACTATCCAAAGGTACTTATCGCCACTGATGATATGTATGAACATATCCTCTGGAGTGATTCGGCTTTTGCTAACTTCCCTATGGTGGCTCCGGATCTTAAAGATCGCACCGTTATCCTGACCGGAGTATCCAAAGCTTATGCAATGACAGGCTGGCGTATCGGTTATGCTGCCGGACCTAAACCTATTATTGCAGCCATGAAAAAAATGCAGTCACAAAGTACTTCAAATCCAACCAGCATCAGTCAGTATGCAGCGGCGGCGGCATTAAATGGTGACCAGAGCTGCATTGACACAATGGTAAGTGCATTTAAAGAGCGTCACGACTACCTGGTAGATGCCTTAAATAGTATCGACGGCGTTAACTGTGTGCCCGGTGACGGTACCTTCTACGCGTTCGCACAGGTTGACGAACTAATGGCTAAAGCTAAGGTCAGCAGTGACGTTGAACTTTGCGAAAAACTACTTACCGAAGCAAACGTGGCCCTAGTGCCGGGCTCAGCTTTCGGTACCGATGGTTATTGCCGCCTGTCCTTTGCGACCAGCATGGATGTATTAAAAGAAGCGGTTAAGAGAATTAAAGACTTCTCAGAAAGTTTATAAAATAAAGGTTTTGGCGCCATTTTCCTGAATGAGCACCAAAACCCTATTAATTGAACAGTCATTCCAGCTCAAATCACGCCAATATTGCCCTTTTCTATTTTGATAGTTTTATTACAAATTACTAAAAGTTGACCTCAGATAAAGTCAATCAGATCCCGATCAATTTAAGCAATGTCAAGCCCGATCAACTTATTTTTAGAAAGATTTTTTGGCGCGTTTTTTAGTCAAATTCACTAAGAAATACACAAGTTGCTGATTCTTCAGGCATTGGTTGGTGACGTAATCACCAACATGAGTGTTTATTCATCAAAATAACATAACCCATTGTATTTTATAGAAATTAAATCACTGCGTTATTTTTTAACCAGACCTAAAAATGCCTTCAAACCCGCATGAGTCTTACGACTTAACAGAGTTAAACACAAGGTTATCCACAGATTCCGTGGATAAGATCATGTAGCCGTTATCTACTGCGACATTCAGATATCTGTGGATAATGAGATCAGCGATAAACATAGCACTTATGTTATAGATGAATATTTTACAGTTACTTGACATTGTCATCGACAGCGATTGGCGTATGTTTTAGCGCTAATATGATTAAAAAAGCTATTTTGTCGACTTTTTCGACAACCGAACCGTTTTCCTTTAAAAACCTTCGCAGAATAGTTGACACCCCTGCGTATGAGCTTTAATATTCGCAGCCGTTGAATGTTGTTCCCCAGTAGCTCAGTTGGTTAGAGCGGTGGACTGTTAATCCATGTGTCGTTGGTTCGAATCCAACCTGGGGAGCCAAGCAACATCCAACCTGTTCAATTCCCCAGTAGCTCAGTTGGTTAGAGCGGTGGACTGTTAATCCATGTGTCGTTGGTTCGAATCCAACCTGGGGAGCCACATTTAGAGAGAACCGCCTATACGGCGGTTTTTTCGTTTCTGGACCACAGCCCTGCACTCAGTTCAGTAACCGGCTGCTCAGCGCCTTTAGATATCCACTGAGCTAATTCATCTGCAACACTAGGCCAATATAACCGTTGCGGATTACGTTGGGTTAACCAGCTATCAATTGACACACTGTCGATTCGCTTAAGGACATGCGCCAACCCCTGCTCCTGCAGTATCTGCGCATTCCATTTTTGCTCAAACTGACCGGTCAAAGGTTTTACTGCAAGCGCTTTGCCCTGACTCAGAGCCTCGCAACTGGTTTCAAACCCCGCATTAGACAAAATAGCCGACGCCTTATTGAAGTGAGCGGCAAACTCCGCTCTCGAGGGAGGGTAACACTCAATATGACCTAAAGATTCGCGCTTTGCCAAAGGATGAAAAAAAGAAAACTCGTAATTATCTAAAGGCTGCAATTGTTCAATCACATGCCGTGGGTCTTCAAAGGGTAAATACACAACCACACGTTGCATTAAGCCACCACAGTTATTTTCTTCATGCCTGACCACAGGGGGAATCGCATTACCGGTTGAAAGCCAGTGCATACCGACAGGCTCTGAACAGGGCGCAAATGAAGATATCAGCTTTTTCTGCCACCAGGACAAACGCCGGAACAATTCAGGCTCTTGAAACGCATACTGACGACCCAAGCCAATACAGCGTACTCCGGCTTTCTTAGCCGCCCAGGCGGTTACGGGTTCATAATCTGTGATCACTAAATCGTAATTTTTTACCGGTAACTTTTTTACATCCTGCCAAAACTGACTCCAGTCGTTGTTCAGCAACGTCTTACGTCTTCGTAACCGCCCTTTTTCAGTGACAAAAGACAAACCCTGCTGCCACTGATAATCGCCGAAAACGTCCATATCGAATAAGCCGGCAACATCACGCCCCGATATCAGGTAATCAATATCAACATTATATTTTGCAAGAGACTTTGCCATGGTGTGACAGCGACTCAGGTGACCATTACCCGTGCCCTGTATACCATAAAGAATTTTCATATAACGAACTCCGATACGACAATAGCCAGCGAAGCGCCGGCAACAATATCGCTGGGGTAATGGACACCAACCACAACTCGGGAGGCACCAATGGCGGCAGCCCAGCCAAAACAGACTAAGCCAAGATTTGGGTAGTACTGATAGGTTACTGTAGAAAACAGAACCGCAGCTGCGGTATGGCCAGAGGGAAAACTGAATTTATCACTGGCGACAACCAAAGCGGCAAAGGATAAATTTAACTCACTGGGTCGCTGGCGCCGAAAACTGTTTTTCATTATCCAGTAAACCGGTAGCTCAAAAGCAAAGGCAAGTAACAGGTGGGCAAAATAGTCGTCGCCGGATTCGTCCAGAAGCCAGGCCATTAATGCAATAACCAGGTAACCGTAACCGTCACCACTGCGCGACGTCAGCAGTGCAATCTGTCCGGGCAAATCCTTAGCCCGCAAACCAGAAAATAAACAATAGCAATAGCGATCAAAACGTTGTAAATAACTGATTAGTACCATGTGGTTTAAAACCCATTTTGGCTTCAGTTGTAGCTACCTTGCCTAGCCTTTATGACACTAAATGAGCAGTTTCGTGAAGAAAGTATGACAATGCACAAATTTTCTCCAAAACACATGCCCTCTGTCTGTTGTTTATGGCGGCCAAAACACCGATAATATGCGGTCTTTGTTAAACACAGTATCCGGAAAGGTAAATGACCGATTACTTACTGCTACTGATAGGCACCGTGCTGGTTAATAACTTTGTACTGGTGAAGTTTCTGGGTTTATGCCCCTTTATGGGCGTTTCCGGCAAGCTGGACACGGCAATAGGCATGTCAGCAGCGACCACCTTTGTGCTGACCCTGGCCTCGGTCTGTAGCTACCTGGTTAACCAATACCTACTTGAGCCGCTCGACTTAATGTCGCTGCAAACGCTCAGTTTTATTCTGGTTATTGCTGTGGTCGTACAATTTACAGAAATGGTGGTACACAAAACCAGTCCTACGCTGTATCGGTTACTGGGTATTTTCCTGCCACTTATTACCACCAACTGTGCTGTATTAGGTGTGGCTTTGCTTAACGTCAACGAGCAACACAACTTTGTGCAGTCCATTGTTTATGGCTTGGGAGCCGCTATTGGTTTCTCGCTGGTACTTATTTTGTTCTCAGCTCTGCGTGAGCGCTTAGCTGCCGCCGACGTGCCGGTAGCGTTTAAAGGTTCAGCTATTGCGATGATAACCGCAGGGCTTATGTCTCTTGCCTTTATGGGCTTTAGCGGATTGGTGAGCGCTTAATGAGTTTATTCGGAGCAGTTATCGCGCTGGGTATATTAGCGCTGATATTCGGAGTGATTCTTGGCTTTGCCGCGGTTAAGTTCCGCGTCGAAAGCGATCCTATTGTCGACCAAATTGATGAAATTCTGCCACAAACACAATGTGGTCAATGCGGTTACCCCGGTTGCCGACCCTACGCACAAGCCATTGCCGACGGTGACGACATTAACAAATGTCCGCCGGGTGGCGAAGCGACCATAAAGCAGTTAGCCGATTTAATGGGCGTAGAAGCCAAGCCGCTGGATGATGCCCATGGCGAAGAAGACGTTAAAAAAGTCGCTGTTATCCGCGAGGACGAATGCATTGGTTGTACTAAATGTATTCAAGCCTGTCCGGTCGATGCCATTTTAGGTGCAGCGAAACAAATGCACACGGTTATCGAACATGAATGCACCGGCTGCGACCTTTGTGTTGAACCTTGTCCGGTCGACTGTATCGACATGGTAAAAGTAAAAGCAAGACCCGAAACCTGGCAATGGGATTTGGATACAGTGAAAGAGAACATAAAAGCCAATAGCATTCCGGTTAAGGTGGTGGAATGAGCGACGTGCAGGCAAACAAACATGACTTTAGCGCCAATGTGATAGGCCACTTCCCGGGCGGCGTTCATCCTCCTGAACGCAAGCACCCGGCCAGCAGCCAGCCCATTCGTAAACTTAAGTTACCGCAAGAGCTGATTTTGCCGGTGCGCCAGCACATTGGGCCTTCCGGTAAGGTTTTGGTTAAGGTCGGCGAGCGCGTCGATAAAGGCCAGCGTTTAACTGAAGCAGGGTTAAGTCAAGGATTACCCTTGCACGCTCCAACTTCTGGCACCATTGCCGCCATTGAAGAGCGCCCTACAGCACATGCATCGGGCTTGCCGGAACAGGCTATTGTCATTCACCCGGACGGCGAAAACCGCTGGGGAAATAAGCACGCACTGCCCGATTATCATGACGTTGAAATTTCACGCTTACTGGAACTGATTCAGGAAGCTGGTATTGCTGGTTTAGGTGGTGCAGGTTTTCCTACCGCTCAAAAGCTGGCACAACAAAAGCCTCTGAGACACCTTATTATAAACGGGGTTGAGTGCGAACCTTACATTGCCGCAGACGATCGCTTAATGCAGGAACACGCCGATGACATTATTGCCGGCATTCGTATTTTACAGTACATCACCCGTTGCGACTCGGTTCTGCTAGCTATTGAAGATAATAAGCCTGAGGCCATAAAGGCCATGGCAGAAGCCATTGACGACAACCCGCAAATACAGCTTAAGGTAGTGCCCACCAAATACCCTTCGGGTGGGGAAAAACAACTGATTGAACTGCTTACCGGGCATCAGGTACCGAGTGGCAAGTTGCCGATGGATATCGGTTTATTGATGCAAAACGTCGGCACAGCTTATGCCGTTAAACGGGCAATTATCCATGGTGAACCATTATTAGAGCGCGTGGTTACCCTGACCGGCGAGTCTCTGCAACAACGGGGCAACGTGTGGGCCTTATTAGGAACGCCAATTCAACACTTGCTGGATGAGTCAGGTTTTACCCCGGAGAAAAAGCAACGCATTATTATGGGCGGGCCAATGATGGGCTTTACCCTGCCTATTACGGAAGTGCCGGTCATAAAAACCACTAACTGTGTTCTGGCACCTACTGAGAAGGAACTTCCTTCTCCCGGACCTGAACTGGCCTGTATTCGATGCGGCGCCTGTGCCGATGCCTGCCCGGCAACATTACAGCCGCAGCAGTTGCAATGGTTGGCCAAAGCCAAAGACTACGAGTCACTGGAAAAACACAACTTGTTCGACTGCATTGAATGCGGTGCCTGCGCTTATGTCTGCCCCAGCGAAATTCCACTGGTGCATTACTACCGTAAGGCCAAAGCCGAAGTGCGTAATATTGCCCGGGAAAAAGCTAAGGCGGAACAAGCCCGTAAGCGTTTCGAAGCAAGACAGGAACGGCTGGAGCGTGAAAAAGAAGAACGCTTAGAGCGTCACAGAAAAGCCGCCGAAGAGCGCAAGAAAATGCAGCAGGAAATGCAACAAGAAGCGCAGCAGAAAAACAGCGACGAACCGGGAAGTAAAGCGGAAGAAAGCACTGAGAAACCAGCCGGTAAATCAGCTGCGGTTGCAGCCGCTATTGCCCGTGCTAAAGCTAAAAAGGCCGCTCAGGCTGCTAAAGAAAGCCCGGAAGAAAGCAACTCAGCCAAAGGAAGTGAGTCATGAGTTTCAGAATTGCATCGTCACCCCATGGGCATAACCAGCGCAACACCAGCGAGATGATGCGCTGGGTTTGTTATGCACTGGTTCCCGGCGTACTGTTGCACAGCTACTTTTTTGGTTCCGGTATCTGGTTTCAAATTCTTCTGGCCGTGGTTACTGCAATTGCCGCCGAAATGGCCTGCACCGTAGCCCGGGAGCGTCCGGCATTTTCAGCCTTGCGCGACAATACTGCCATAGTTACCGCCGTTTTACTGGCAATTAGCATTCCGTCATTAGCGCCCTGGTGGATCATCGTTATAGGGACGTTATTCGCCATTGTCGTGGTCAAACATGTTTATGGTGGCATGGGGCAAAACTTATTTAACCCGGCCATGGCTGGTTATGTGCTTCTGCTGGTGTCATTCCCGGTACAAATGACCAACTGGTTACCGGTTTCAGCTATTAGTGAGCATTCGCTTAACTTATGGCAAACGTTGCACACCATATTGTTTGAATACACGCCAGCAGGCTACAGCGTTGAGCAGCTCCGTTCCGGTATCGATGGCGTCACCATGGCAACCCCTCTCGACAGTATAAAAACCGGACTGACTCAGGGTTATACACTAACTGAAATTTATCAGCGCCCAGAATTCAGTTACTTTGCCGGTGCCGGCTGGCAGTGGATAAACCTGGGCTTTTTCGTCGGTGGGTTACTCTTAATTCAGCAACGTATTATCAGCTGGCACATTCCACTCGGCTTTCTTGGTGGTCTTTGTATACCCGCATTTATCGCGCATATTTTCGCCCCGGACCTGATGCCCGGACCTATCGTTCACGCCTTAAGCGGAGCAACAATGTTAGGTGCCTTCTTTATTGCCACTGATCCGGTATCTGCGGCTACCTCTAATCGTGGACGGGTTATATTTGGCTTGCTTATTGGCTTCTTAATTTTTGTTATTCGCAGCTGGGGCGGCTACCCGGATGCAGTCGCCTTTGCTGTGTTGCTTGCCAATATGTGTGTACCGCTTATAGACCGTTACACGCGGCCTGTTGTATACGGACACGGAGACTGAAATGACGCTGAACAGTATGCAAAAAAACGGTTTATTGTTGGCGGCATTCGCAGTTGTTGCCACGTCTCTGGTTATTGGTGTGCAGGTGCTGACCGAAGACAAAATTGCCATGCAGCAGCAACAGCAGGTATTGCGCACCTTGAACCAGCTGATACCACCGACCATGCACGACAACGACTTGTATCAGTCCTGTCGTTTACTGGAGAATCCGGCATTAGGCAGCAGCAAGCCGCAACCCTTGTACCGCGCCTGGGTTAACGAAGAGCCAACTGCGCTGGCAGCAGAAGTTATTGCACCCGACGGCTACTCCGGCGCTATTCGTTTATTAGTGGCCATTAAACCCGGCGGGGAAGTCCTGGGCGTGAGAACTCTGCGCCATCAGGAAACCCCCGGTTTAGGCGACAAAATTGAAGTTGAAAAAAGCGACTGGATAAAAAGCTTTGCTGAGAAGCAAGTTCGCGGCGCAGACGATGACCGCTGGGCGGTGCAACGCGACGGCGGCATGTTTGATCAGTTTACCGGCGCCACCATTACGCCTCGCGCCGTGGTTTCGGCAGTAAAACGTGCGACTTTAGAACTTCAGCAACAAGCTGACGTTCTATTTAATGCCGACTTACCTCACTGTCAGGAGGTTCAGGAATGAATGAATACAAACACTTAACCAAGCAAGGCTTATGGGACAATAACCCAGCATTAGTTCAGCTATTAGGCTTATGCCCTTTATTAGCAGTTACCGCTTCGGTGACCAATGCGCTGGGTCTTGGGCTGGCCACCTTGTTTGTTCTGGTTGGCTCTAACATTACCGTGTCTCTGGTACGCGAATTTGTGCCATCGGAAATTCGTATTCCGGTCTTTGTTATGGTTATCGCCACTTTTGTCACCATTATTCAGTTGTTGATGAATGCGTATGTCTTTCAGCTTTACCAGTCACTGGGTATTTTCATTCCGCTCATTGTGACCAACTGTGCCATTATTGGCCGCGCCGAAGCTTACGCTTCGAAAAACCCATGGCAACGGGCCGCCTTCGATGGGTTGGCAATGGGCGCAGGCTTTGCCTTAGTACTGGTTGTGCTGGGCGCAATGCGCGAAATTATCGGTAACGGCACGCTGTTTAATGGCGCAGAACTCTTGTTAGGTGACTGGGCTGCACAATTGCGAATTGAGCTATTCACGGTGAATTACCCATTATTGCTGGCGATACTGCCACCCGGAGCCTTTATTGGTATGGGTTTTATTATTGCGTTGAAAAATAAAATTGATGCAGTACGCAGCGCCCGCGCTGAAAAGAAAACCGTTACCCGTGCACGGGTTACTGCCTGAAAAATATAACAACAAATGACTTATTATGAATAAAACCAAGCGTTACGAAATTTTAAGCCGACTACGGGACAACAACCCCAACCCAACCACAGAACTGGAATATGACTCACCTTTTCAGTTACTGATTGCGGTCTTGTTATCCGCTCAGGCTACCGACGTTGGTGTTAATAAAGCCACTCGTAAGCTCTTTCCCGCAGCACCTACCGCAGAAACAATGCTAGCTCTGGGTGTGGATGGCATAAAAGAATACATAAAAACCATCGGCCTGTTTAATTCCAAAGCCGAAAACGCTTACAAAACCTGCAAAATTCTGGTTCAAGAATATGGCGGCGAAGTACCGGAAGACAGAGCTGCACTGGAAGCCCTGCCTGGTGTTGGTCGTAAAACCGCAAACGTGGTGTTAAATACCGCCTTCGGCTGGCCGACTATTGCCGTAGACACGCACATATTCCGCGTGTCTAACCGCACCAAACTGGCACCGGGAAAAAACGTCAAAGAAGTAGAAGAAAAACTGATAAAAGTGGTACCGGCTGAGTTTAAGGTCGATGTGCACCACTGGTTAATTTTGCACGGCCGTTACACCTGCATAGCCCGCAAGCCACGTTGTGGTTCCTGCGTTATTGAAGACTTGTGCGAGTTTAAAGAAAAAACCAGCGATTGAGCTTATTACAGCTCAATCGACGACGGTTTTGTCAGTTGCACAATAACGCGGCGGTTAATCTGACGGTTTATCTCATTGTCATTGGATTTAACCGGACGATCTTCACCGTGAGCAACGGTTTTAATCCGCTCGGCGTCTATACCACGCTCAACAAAAAACTGCTGAATTTCTTTCGCGCGCTGTTCGGTTAATTCCTGGTTCGGCCCACGCGCACCAAGCGAGTCAGTATAGGCATCCACCAGAACCAGTTCCAGCTCATTATCCACCTGAAGATAATCGCTAATCTGTTTAAGCTTTCGCTGCGAGGACAAAGTCAGCTTTTCGCTGTCGGCTTCATGGTTAAGCACCGTGTACGCAATATCATCAAAGCTGAAAGGCAATAACGCATTTACGCAGCTCATAAAGTCATCATAAGTACGACGAAAATTCACCGACGACAAAGACACTGCCACCTGATCACGGTTGTTGTACCAGTCATCATAGAAAAACGTGGGATACCGCCCTTTCTCCAGCTCGCTTAACAAAGTCCATGCCAGTTGTTTTTGCAGCTCACCATCAAACTGCTTATACAGTTGCATATTACCAATGCGGTAACTGGACTCACCGGGCTGCCAGCGCGGCGGCACCGACTCAATAGCAGACACACCATAGCTGTCCGGTAACTTCTGCATCTCCATTTTCATGCGCAAATTGAGCTCTTTGCTGGCTTCACTTTGAAACCGCACCTTACCGTAACGAGGAATTTCATGTTCCATCTCACAGGCTAAGCGGTTCTTTTCACTGATCTGCCAGGCGGAGTTATCCAGGTTTGCACTGTAGTGCCTGACTGAGTTTGCTTGTGCCTGCCCGCTTAATAGCAGCAGCGAGGCTGAAACAGCAGTCAACATCGGCCAATTTTTCATAAGCGCCCCTGATTTATTTCTGATACGTCTGTTATCGGCAAGCATTGCGGTTGCTTTAGTATTTCTGCAAGCAGAACTCCGTTATCTTTGGCATAATGGCGTTATGTTTTATTCACTACGGAAATTCTATGTCAGACAGCTCTAACTCGCTTATGAAACAACGTTTTCGCGGCTACATGCCGGTAGTCGTCGATGTCGAAACAGCGGGGTTTAACGCAAAAACCGATGCGTTACTGGAAATAGCTGCAGTCTTGCTGGATTTCGATGACGACGGAATACTCAAGCCGGTCGACTCGGTTCATTACCACGTAAAACCTTTCGAAGGTGCCAACATTGAACAGGCAGCTATCGACTTTAACGGCATTGATCCGCACTGCCCCTTGCGCGGCGCCGTAGAGGAAGGTGAAGCGCTGCGTGAGCTTTTCAAGCCTATACGAAAAGCGCAGAAAGCTGCAGGTTGTCAGCGGAGTGTTTTAGTGGGACATAACTCAAACTTTGATCACGGCTTTATGATGGCCGCCGCTGAGCGTGCCAATTTAAAACGTAACCCGTTTCATCCTTTTGTCAGTTTTGACACCACGTCGCTTGCGGCAATGACCTTAGGGCAAACTGTACTGATTAAAGCATGCCAGGCAGCCGGTATTGAGTTTGACAGCAAACAAGCACACTCAGCCTTGTATGACACCGAACGCACCGCAGAGCTCTATTGCTGGATGATTAACCGCTGGAAGGAATTGGGTGGCTGGCCGCCGGAATCGCGTCAGGATAAAAGTTAACTTTACATACGAAATTCAGACATAAAAAAGCCGCTCAAACGAGCGGCTTTCTCAATTCAGTAAACGCTTACAGTTTGTCAGCGTTTTTAGACAAGTAAGAAGCAACGCCTTCTGCGTTTTCTTTCATGCCTTCTTTACCTTCTTCCCAGCCTGCTGGGCAAACTTCACCGTGCTTCTCGTGGAAGTTCAGTGCGTCAACCATACGCAGCATCTCGTCGATGTTACGGCCTAATGGCAAGTCGTTAACTACCTGGTGACGAACCATGCCTTCTTCATCAATTAAGAATGAACCACGGAACGCAACGCCAGCTTGTGGGTGTTCAACGTCGTACGCTTTACAAATGCTGTGACGAACGTCAGCAACCAACGGGTATTTCACCTGACCAATACCACCAGCGTCGGTTGACGTATTACGCCATGCGCTGTGAGTAAACTGAGAGTCAATTGATACACCGATGACTTCTACGCCACGTTTTTTGAATTCGTCTAAACGTTTGTCAAAAGCAATTAGCTCTGAAGGACATACGAAAGTGAAGTCCAACGGATAGAAGAAAACCACTGCTTTTTTGCCTTTGATGGCATCAGACAGTTTGAAATCTTCAACAATTTCACCTGAACCTAATACTGCTGCTGCAGTAAAATCAGGTGCCTTACGACCTACTAATACAGACATCGATTCTCTCCATTTAATGTTGAGTGTGTTAAATCTTCACCTGTAGTGATGGGGATGCCTCAACGAAAAAACAAGGTCACTCACGACATTCACTACAGACTGTCTACTATTTGCTTAAATTCTATTCAGCTGAAGGCTACTTATTCCGCTGAAGGCTCTTTATTCAGCCGAAGGCTCCGGATGACGCTCTGCAACTTCAGAAACCAATTCTTGCAGTTCGCCGTTCTGGAACATTTCCATAATAATATCACAACCGCCAACCAGTTCACCCTCAACCCAAAGCTGCGGGAAAGTCGGCCAGTTTGCGTATTTAGGCAATTCTGCACGGATATCCGGGTTTTGCAGGATATCGACGTAAGCAAACGCCTGCCCACAGCCCATTAAGGCTTGTGATGCTTGTGAAGAGAAACCACAGCTAGGCAACTTCGGAGAGCCTTTCATGTACAACAGGATTGGGTTTTCTTCGATTTGCTGCTTAATTCTGTCAACCGTTTCCATAACACCTCTGCTTAATATAATGGTTGATTAAAACACTCAGGTATTTTAACACAGCCTATAAAGTTTTGTCCTAAATTGGAAGATTTCCTTGAAAAGCAATCCAGTCAGCCCTATATATCGTAAGGTATAACAAGAAAAAACCTGCGCAAGTTAATGTGCAGGTCGAACATTTGCACTCATAAAGAACGGAGAGAAAAAATTATGGCATTTGAACTACCGGCTCTTCCATACGAGAAAAACGCTCTGGCACCGCACATTTCAGAAGAAACTCTGGAATACCATTATGGTAAGCATCACGCAACTTACGTGAGCAAACTGAACGATGCGGTTAAAGGTACCGACCTTGAAAGCAAGTCTCTGGAAGACATTATTAAGTCTGAAAAAGGCGGCCTGTTCAACAACGCTGCACAAGTATGGAACCACACTTTCTACTGGAACTGCCTAAGCCCGAACGGCGGCGGCGAACCAACAGGCGCGATTGCTGACGCAATTAACGCTAAATTCGGTTCTTTCGACAAATTTAAAGAAGAGTTCAACGCAAGCGCTGCCGGCAACTTCGGTTCTGGCTGGACATGGCTGGTGAAAAAATCTGACGGTTCTGTCGATTTGTTCAACACAGACGACGCAGATACCCCAGTTGCGCACGATGGCGTAGAGCCACTGTTAACTGTTGATGTGTGGGAACACGCTTACTACATCGACTACCGTAACTCTCGTCCTAACTACTTAGAAGCTTTCTGGAAGCTGGTAAACTGGGACTTCGTAAACAAGAACTTTGCTTAAAGCAGACTTGTGAATGATTAAAAAAGGCGCCGTTTGGCGTAATGCTTGTCAGTTAAGCTAACTGGCTGTCGGTTTAGAAGGCGGTCGCATCGGATAACGTTGCGGCCGCCTTTTTATTGAACGAGGGTAATATCGCTCTCGTCTTTCGGGCAGCACGAATGCGCTGGCCATTTCCATCATTTGCTCCATGACTTTGGGTATTTTTCCGGGTGAGATGTGTACCAGTATATGTAACTGCCCCACCAGATAATGAGAGGCTTGTTTGAAACTTATTTGATTCGGCTCAATATGCTTCAGGCTATAGGCCATTTGCGCCATCATATACCGCAATAAGTTATAAGCGACCAGCATGCCCCACAACTCCTGCTCAACCAGGTCAGGCCGTTTGCTGCGCAGGGTCAGCTCACTCTTCAGCATATATTGTTTCATTTCACGGTAAGCCTGCTCGATTTCCCAGCGATGAGCATATAAGTCAACGATATCGGCTTCAGGATAACGCATCGTGTCTGTCATTGAGGTTAATATCGCAACCTCTTTTTTAGCTATTTTCTTACACACTAAACGCGCCTGAACAGTGTCCGGTGCATTATCCCACTTCTTCTTAGCTTGTGGTGAGAGCCTAATTTCTACCAATTTGTCCGTGTCGCTAAAAGACTTCTTGACAGAGTATTGTGCGCCTTTTCTGAGGGGAATAAGCCAATGGCGCTCCTCACCGGCACGATGCCATTGATCCAGTAAACCCAGCGCATAAAACCCTTTATCGAACAGCGTCAGTGAGTGGTCCGGCGTCTGTTCAATCAGCCGGGCTGCCAGGTCTACTTCACTAACCTCTGCAATACTGCCGAACTCCGTCGAGGTGACTAAATGGCTGCTTACTTCCATTTGATTCACCATCCGAATTTGAGGATAGTCGGATTCAGCCCGCTGGTTAGCCGTTCGCCCATAGGAAGCATCATTCTCCGGTGTGTCCGGTGTACGCCAGACGGTGCCGTCGACAGCCAGAACCGATAGATTATTCCAGTGAGAAAGCGGTAGTTTATCGAACCACAGCTCATTAGTGAGCTCAAACATACGCTTCATAACATTAGCCCCCAAACGCTGACGAGCCTGAACTACGGCACTCGGCGCAACGTAAGGTCTTTTGCCGGGCAACATTAAATCAAGGTGTGAAACGAGCTGACGCATCGGCATTTCCCGAAATAATGCCATTCCTACGACCGCCCAGACCATAAAGTCCATTGGCAAACGGCGTTTGCGTACCGTTGTAACGCCCGCGTCTTCAAGGCATTGTTCGATTAACTCAGGCTCCAGCAGATCCGGTAGTTTACTAAAATCATCCGGCGTAAACTCCTGCAGTTGGTCCAGTGCTTGACTCAGAAACATAAAAAATCCGTAGTTAGAAAACCTAACTACGGATTTTGAAGTCTCTGCCGGATCGGTCAACCGATCGCTAAAATTTTTCTTAACTGATCGGCATTAGCCGTTTGGCGCCTTTTTTGTTACTAAAATATATTATCCAACTGCTCACGATAACGGTCAAACGCTTCAAACTGCGGCATATGACCAAGGCCTTTCAGCTCATACAAATGACCATCAGGAATTTGCTCAACCACTATTTCGCCTAGTTGGTCGTAGCGGCCCAGCTGATAATCAACGCCTTCTTTTTTCCAGCCACGCCCGGGGCCTGTGGTGTCACGGGTTCCCAGAATTAAATGCGTTGGTACCGTTAATTGGTCAAACTCGTTAGACACATTGCCGGTAAAAATCATGTCGTACGTCAACGCGTTATTCCAAGCTACCAGATCCCAGTCGCCGCCGTTTATCCACCCTTCGTGAATTTTAATTAACGCTTCGTAATCCTCTGACCATTTACCGTCATAGTAATTTTTCTTCTGGTAGGCCCGGACTTTATCAATGGTTTTGCCCTGCTCGTTCTCATAAAAGAAGGCCGGATCTTTGTATTGCACATAACGCAGATAGTCTTCCAGGCCTACCGGGTTAACCAACACCAGTTTCTCGACATTGTCGGCATGGTTCAGGGCATAGCGGGTAGCCAGCATGCCGCCCATAGAATGACCCATCACAACAAGCTCATCTATTCCCAGCGACTCCACTAACCCTTTAGTGTTATCTGCCAGAGCTTCAAAAGAAAACTGATAATGCTCCGGTTTGGAGGACTTACCAAAACCGATTTGGTCCGGCATAAGTACCCCGTAGCCTTTTTCGTGAAGATAGTTAGCGGTCTTTTCCCAATAATCGGCGGCAAAATTCTTGCCATGCAGCAGCAATACAGTCGGCTGGCCATCTTCTGCGGGTAAGTGCATGTAAGCCATTTCCAGCTTCTGCCGTTGGCTGTCGAATTCAAAGTTATGGACTTCAAAAGGGTAAGAATAACTACTCAAACGAGCATCGTATTTCGGAGCATGGTCGTCAGCAGAAGCCTGCGCTGTCAGCCCAAATAGAAAAGCGGTAAACACGGTATAAATCCAGGTACGCATGTGCAAGTCCTTAGTTTGATTTTTAATCGTTACTATCTCGGTCAGCATTTAGACACGATAGTTCCATTTTGGAAAAGATACAAAGCTAACCGCAGACATCATTTAACCCACACAATCTCTTTTTTAGTCACTAGCTCTAGGACAGTTATGGCAGGTTGATTCATACTCCTTCCTGAATTTATCAGCAAAAGGAATCTCAAGTGTGTCCTCAAGCTCATTGTTAACCACCTGAAATTCGAGAAGTTCATCACGAGACAGCCAATGAATAGAATTATGGGAGGCAGATTTAATCGAAAACCAGTAAAAATCATCCGCCCCAAGCATTTCATCGGTATAAATTCGGTGCAAATCATGAGCCGTGTCATGACGCGGAAAGTCCGTTGCTGGCTTACAATGAGATGCTTCAGCACTGTCGGAACACTGAGCCCACGAATGCACACCAACATGCGCCCCCTGGCCAACAGAGCGTTTCACTCCGGCCAAAAACAAGCTAACTCCCCCTGATGCCGCCACGCCATTGGAAATCAAATGCGTGTGAAGCCCTTTTTGGCGTATATACCGACCCAGTCTAAGCGTATCCCGATCATTGACAGAGCCGCCGTTAGCAGTGAACACAATTCGCTGAACGCCAGGGTGGGCTTCCAATGTTGATATCACCTTATCAGCCGTATTACCGTCGAAGGTGCCGAGTAAATATAAGTTCGTATCAACCACAGCAACTGTTGTCTCACTATCTACCTCATTTTTTTCAGCTGTACGACTCGGTAATGCATCAATAGAAGTCAAAATCTCACGTGTGATTTTTTCGCGTTTCGCAAGATCAGCCATCCGGTTCGGTGTGTCGATGTTCAATGCGAAAAACACCGAACCTTCAGGCCATTCGACCCAGCCTACCCACCAGCCAAATCGACCTTCCCAACCGGTTTTTGCTCGCAAAATCCAGTTCCGCTCAGCTTCAACAATCATCAGATCTTTTATTAGCCGCTGATGTTCTACCGCAAAAGGCAGTTCGTTACGGTAAAGCCTTTGCAAAAAGGCAATCTGTTCATTGGCAGAAATAGCCAACTGACCATCCAGCCAATAATTACGGACATCGTCAGACGGGTCTGCATTTCCATAATCAATGCGCTTTAAGTAGCTTTTCGCTTTTTCGGCTCCAATATCCTCCGCAAACTGCTGATAAACCCAAACAGTTGAGTTACGTATAGCCGAGCGCAGATTCTGGTCACTATTATGTCCGGCAAAACTGCGTTCCACTCCATCCCACTTAAACACCTCGAACTCGTCCTGAACGACGCCAGCATCAAGGGCAAAAAGTGTGTGTGGGATCTTAAATGTTGAGGCTGGCGAAAACCGTTTTGCAGCTCTTTCTTTATCAAACACCAGAGTCGTCTGCTCGCTATCACGTCCATCGACTACGACAATGGTGCCCTCAGCCTCATATTTTTCGAATACGCTTCCCCAATCAGAGCGCTCCTGAGTCTCCGCACAAACGGGAACGGCAAAGCTCAATATAAAAAGCACGAGTAAGCTAATTTTCATGTTGTCTCCAAAAGGTCTGGCGCTGCGTTTTTATTCTATGGCTTAATTAAAGGGCATCTGTGGAACTTGTGCTATAACAGTCCTTGGGTTCCACAACTATTTACTACACCATAGCCAGTAAGAGTACCGCAATAAAATTTACGTTACACGAAAGTGACGCTGGCCGCTGAGGCGGCTACACTGTGCATTATTACTCGCTTTAACGGAGGCTCTATTATGCACGGCAGCTCACTTGGTCAATTCGGCAACTATCTGCGAGAAAAATGGGCCTCTCCGCGTCGCATTCGGTTCTGGCTGTTGGTACTGGTTATTCTCTACACCTTGCTGGGCTTTTTTGCCCTACCCTGGGTAATCCAATACGTTGCGGTGAATACGGCTAAAGAAGATTTTGGTCGCGAGTTGCGCATAGAGTCGGTGCACACTAACCCGTATACACTAACGCTTAGAATGAACGGCGTTACGCTAAATGACAAAGATGACCGGCAGTTACTTGGCTGGGGTAATCTGCTTGTCAACCTGGAATGGTCGAGCATTATTGACCAAACCTGGACTTTCGAAGCAATTCGCATAGACAAGCTAATGATTCAGGAAGAACGCTTTGTCTCAGGTGAAACGCGCTTCTCCCGTCTTGCCGCCGAAAGCTCTGGCCCAGAAGCTGGGAAAGAAAAAGCAGAGAAAGAAGAGTCTGCGGAAATGCCTGCCTTACGCATCAGAGACTTTAAGTTGGAAAACGGCATTCTGCGTTTTGCTGACAATCTAAAAGACGTAACAGCAGCTGACGACGCCGAACCCAAACAAGTGTCTCTGGCTCTGCAGAACATAGGCCTTTCCGTAAAGGATTTCACCCTGCAAAATGACGCGAGCTTCCCGCTACGCCTGAATGGTCAGCTTACAAAGGGCGGTAAACTCGCCTTCGACGGAACTTTTCAATTATTGCCGAGCCCAGCTCTGGAAGGAAATGCCGAAATTAATGAGTTGGCGTTTAAGCAGGCAGCCCCTTACCTCCAGCAATTTATGAACGTGCAGCTCGAAAACGGAACCCTGACCCTGAATGGACAAATGAGTACCAATGCACAACAACCTTTTGCTTTTAAAGGCTCTGCCAGCATCAACACGCTGAATATCAAAGAAGCCTCTAACGACGAGACTCTCCTTGGATGGGATAGCCTTCAAACCGGACAGTTTGATTTGAACATAGCAAGCAAAGAAATTGAAACAGCGCCCATTGTCGTTAAAGGCTTGTCTGCCCGGGTGGTCATTAACCAGGACAAAACCACTAACTTCGGACAACTTGTCGTTGATACGCCAGCCGACACAAAAGGCGATACAAATAAAAGCGAGGAAACCCAACCGTTCGGTATCACTATAGAAGGTGTTGAGCTGTCTGACGGAGACGTTCAGTTTGCCGATAAATCTCTGCCGCTGCCCTTCTCTACAAGTATTCATACGCTAAGCGGAGAAGTGTCTACTTTGAGTTCAGATTCGTCTGAGCCCGCACGGGTGAAGTTTGAAGGCGAGGTTGCAGAATATGGCCTGGCACAGGTAAACGGCACCGTTCACGCCTGGCATCCAACGCGCCAGACGACTATTAATGTCAGATTCCGTAACCTTCAGATCCCGGAATACTCTCCCTATACCGTGAACTTCGCTGGCCGAAAAATAGCAGACGGCACGATGGATCTTGATCTCGACTACACCGTTAATGAGGAGAAGCTAGACGGACAAAATAACTTGGTGCTACATGACCTGAAACTCGGCGAAAAAATGGAATCCAGCGACGCGATGGATCTACCGCTGGACCTCGCCATTGCATTGCTGCAGGACAGCGACGGTGTCATTGACCTAAATCTTCCCGTGAGTGGAGATGTTGGCAACCCGCAGTTCGACTTTGGCAAAGTTATCCAACAGGCTGTGGGAGACGCTATTAAGTCTGTCGTTACCGCACCTTTCAGCTTTTTAGCTAACCTTGTGGGCGCGGACTCAGAAGAAATGGGTAAAGTCGAGTTTCCGGAAGGTCGTACCCATTTGCTCCCACCCCAGCGTGAACGCATTGCTAAGCTTCGCGAAGCACTCAACAAGCGGCCAGCTCTGGCTTTGGAGCTAGCTGGTCCATTCAACCAGGCTTTCGATGCTCCTGCTCTGAAAGAAGATAAAGCGATGAAAGTTTTACAACAACGTCTGGCGGAAGAAGGAAGCGAGGTAGAGGAACCCAGCCTGACCAGCGAGTCGAGTCAGGACGCTATGGAGGCAATATTTTCCTCTCATTACCCGGACACAGAACTCGAAGCCCTGAAAGACCGCTTCACTGAAAAACCAAGTGAAGCATCCAATGAAGAGAAATTCGATGCGCTGGCCTATCGCAACCACTTAGCTGAAAAGGTAATAGCCGCGCAATCGATTACAAATGAGGAACTCAAAGCCATTGCAAATGCACGTGCAGAGACTGTACGCGACGCTTTGGTCAACAATTCGGAGAGCGGTATATCTGCTGACCGGGTGCGTATTAGAGAGCCTCAGGAAGTCGATTCAGTAGAAGGCGAACGGATTGCCATGGAACTTGCTGTTACAACGGATTAATCCGCCCACGCTGTTGGAGCACAGCAATATTCGTCAGCAAGGACGCTGTCGGTAGAACTGACATAACAACCGGTAAACCTCGGGCATGTGCTCTTTCATGTTCTGTGGGTCTTCAAAAAAGGTTTCGCTGCATACCGCGAAAAATTCAGCAGGGCTGGTTAACGAATAGCCATCAAGCGGTAACGGCCTATGATGGATAGAATCGCTCTGCAACCTTTCCCAGGCCGCCGAAAAAATATCGTGCCATTCGCCGGGCTTCATATCCGGATGCATAGGCGGCGCGCCGTTGGCACCATCGCGCAACATATCGAGTTTATGGGCAAACTCATGAATAACAACATTACTGGCTTTTCCGTGACGAGCATGAGGCCCTGTTTGACATACCGACTGCCAGGATAGAATCAAAGGACCGCGCAGCCATGCTTCACCGCTTAACCCCGGGCTTTGAGGGTGAACAACGCCGTCGTCGCTCCGATACGGACGATTAGGAACAAAGTCCCCTTCGTAAAGAATAATGGTGTATAAATGATCGTACCAATCTAATCCAAGGTGCAAAATGGGCACACAAGCCATGGTTGCTATTTTTAGGCACATCGCATCGGTGAACTGAAAATCCCCGCCTGACGCAAAGTTTTTACGAACCAGAAAACGAAGCGCCATATCTCGCAGAGCATCGCGCTCCGCGCCTTGATAGCGCGCCATTACCGGCCAGTCAGCTACCGCTGACTCCCACTCACTTATCGTGAAACCCATTTTTCTAATGCGTCTGTTCTCAAACCAATTACGTAATCGTTTAAACATGGCATTCTCGGCGTTGAACAAAAACGCAATAGTGAAATTGATTAACTACTTGGCTTCGCATGGGTTTGCACTCCTTTCCCTGAAAACACCCAGCCGCTTAAACCATCCTGGTTAATCTGAATGGCCATAAAGTCTTTGCCGTATCGTATACGTTTAACGTCATGGTCAGTTCCGGCCGGAACATCGAATACAACGCTGCACCCCGGTTTATTGGAGTAACCACATTCCCAATTGCTGTAAGCCGATACAGCTTCCGTAATTTTTACTTTATTGCCACGATCACTAGCAATATCAGCAGCCCATAGACCCAATATCACCAGGCAAATAGCGATTATTATTCCAATACTCAGTTTCATTGCCAACCCAGCTCTTTATATGTTTTTTTATCCTGCTCCGGGAAGCCACTTATGTATTCTCCCCAGCCCATATACTCGTAATATTTGGTCATAGCTTCAAAGTAAGATGAAGCTTCGCAGGTCCAGGCAAGCTTCGCTCCAGGCCCTAACAAGCCACGGGCACTGTCACCTCGAGGGCCGGAAAGACAAAACGTCTGTGAGTTTTCACCTTCAGTCCATAGTTCGTGTTTCATAACCCGTTCTTCAACTCAGCAACAAACTCATCGAGAGATCTACCCATATCGAAAACACCAAAGTCAAAATCAACGTAGTAGACAGTACCAACAGAATTTGTAAAAAGCACGTTATCGCCTAAGGTGACGGCAAAAGGGCTGAGTTCCATGCCATTCAGGTAGGGTTTGTAAGCATTAACTATCTGCTCTTTATCTTTCTGGGGAATCTGTTCAATAATTTCCAGATTTCTATCCGGTATTTTCTCGGCAAGCTCCCGATACAAAGACACATCAATAAACTTTCCTACAATATCTGTGTTGTGAGCAGGGGGCGTCAACGGTATGTCCTCTGTATTGCATAGAGTCAAAGGGGACTATCTTACCTGTTGAAATTAAAAAATTACCAGCACCTTTACTTCACTTGACGACTCTTTACATCAACAATTCAAAGGTTAGATGCTGAACTTATCGAAAGTACTTAGCCGAGGTGTATTCGGGGAGCAAAGCGCTGAGGTTAGTCCTCAGCACTATTTTCAGACTCTTCTGACTTAGCCGCCTGTTCCAGTATTTTCTCGCGGAAGTTTTCCAGGCCTTTCATTACTAAATCGTAGGTTTTGTCGACACCACTTTCGACTTCGCCTTCGTATGCTTGTAAGCCTGTAAGAATATTTTTGGCGTCATCAAAGCCTTTTTCGATACCGCCAGTAATAGCTTCCATGAAATTATTCAGAGTTTCTTCTTCCGATTCGCCCGGGTTCATTTCCTTGTAGCGGCCATAAAAATTGGTCGCAAAAGAAACAATGCGATCAGCCGTGGCCTCAGGAGAAGTATCAACGCCGGAGTCGTAAATTTTCTGCGTGGCGTTTTTGCCCATTACTGGTTCCAGCTCGGCGTTAATGCCTTCCAGCGCCGTTTTGTACAGTAAGCTGAGCGAGTCATTATTACTGTTCAGCGATACCCGTTCATGAGCGCGCAAAATGCCAGCATTATTTGCCTGCTTAGACTGCGCTGCCATCTCTTTCATGCTGTTGCGGTTGTCGTCGGTTTTTGCCGGACTGTTCTGTTTACCAGAACCCGTTACGGAGGTGCTATTACCTGTAGTAATTGACATAATATTGCTCCTGAAAAGTTCGGCTATAGCTTGATTTTAGTATAGCCCGTAACTTGTTAACGGCAGCTTCCGGTTAAAATTTAACCTTTTTTATTTGTTTTTATCAGGAGAGTTCGAGCACAGCATTAAGATGTATATTCCATAATGAGCTCAGGGTGCCCCGTATGCTCATCAACTTTTTCGTCCGTTGAAATAAATCCATGCTTTTCATAAAAACTTATGCTCGGGGAATTACCTTTGTAAACCGCAAGTTGCAAGCTCTCTCGCCTGCTCTTAGCGTCATTAAGTAAGAGCGTTCCGATTCCTTTGCCCTGAGCACCTGGAGTTACAAAAATTGCAGCCAAAGTGTGTTCATAAAGACTATAGAAACCGTATATTTCCCCTTCAAATTCGAATACAAAGGTCTCCGATGCAGGAATGTACATCTCACGCATGTCGCTAACCTTTGACTCCCAAAATTCCGCTTCTATAAAACTATGAGCTTTTATTGATGCAGAGAGCCATATTTCCAAAACCCGCTCAAGATCTGCTTCCTGATACTCCCGAATCACCCTACTTTCCCTCACTATTTGTAACCCAACTGCCACACTTATTTTGCGTGCATTGAACTGTTAAGTTCAATTTCCATCGGCTGATAAATCAGCCCCTTAGACTCTCCTGTAGCACCTTTGCACTCAAAACCATAGCTCTCATAAGCGGGTACGGAAGACAGAGAAGCGCTAACCGTTACAATATCGGTTCTCGCGTGTTCCAACGCAGCTGCCAGCAATTTTTTACCCACACCTTTCTTCTGGTAGTCAGAACTAACGAATAACATTGCTACGTGACGCCCTTGTTTGAGCTCTATCACGCCCACAGTTTTACCGTCGCTTTCAGCAACAAGCATCAAATTATCGCCCTTCATTCGCTCACCGAACGAATGACTTGCGGCAATTGTTGAGAAGGTTGATACGCCTTCATCAGATAAGCTATCAGCTACAGATTGAAGAAACGAGGCTAAGCAGATGGCGCTTACAGCTTCAAGATCCTTCTCTTCCATTTTCCTGATAATCACCGAAACCTCCCGAAATTTAATACTACTGCGAGTGTCACCAACTCAAGCTCCAAGTAATGGTCGTTGCTTCAAGCTATGGTATTTCAGCGCCATCTGGAGGCAATGACTTAATGGTCCGCTCGCAGGATACGCACTTAAGGGGATAACAATAGCTCTTTTTCCTTCGTACTGGAATTCATCCGGGTAGACCTCTTTAAAGGTTTCGACCAAGACTGTCTGACAATGAAAGTAAACCCTAATGACATCGGGATCTTTTGGCTTCCAGTCCATTCGGATTGTACTACCGCCTTTCACAAGATAGCTAGGCTCGCCCCACTTGAGAGTCTCTTCAACAGCGCCCAAAGCATTTTCTTCGGCTACTGAAAAAATTAGGCTGCGAACATTTTCAAGCTGCCTTTGTGCCTCTACCGGGTAGGAAGTAAATTTGGCTTGTATGTCCGCGCAAGCGTTTGATTCATCTATTTCTGACATTGCGCGCCTCTATTCGTGAAGTCAGTGCTTAGCTCAGTTGTTCATTGGCGAGTTCATCGTCCAATTCTTTCGTAAAAGCCCAGTGGTCACCGGTATCAAATGCGACGACCCAGGCTCCCTGTGCGGCGCTATCTTGTAGAGAGCTGTTACGAGTACCAAAACAACAATTACGGTTATAAAGGCTGTCATAATTTCCATATTCAGTTTGTTCCTTTGTCCGGCCTTATCTGTTCCGCTGTTTTGGTTTGTCAGCATTTAAATTAACGATATCTTGTGATGAGCTCATTAATTTTTCTTCTGACAGGCGCTACAGTGTTAGATTGATTAGCTAAAATAACCACGATAAATCCTTTATCTAAATATATGTCTAAACGCGCATCCACGCCTAAGTATGCGCCACCATGACCAACAATTCGATTATTCGGCTCGCCGCTAACAGAGAAACCATAACCATACCAAAACGCGGAGTTGTAGTCGGTTTTTTCACTGTATGCTTCTTCAGTAAGCTCCTTGCTAAGTAGCTTATACTCAGTCAATGCTATAGCGAATTTATGTAAGTCCCCCACGGTAGAAAAACCACCGCCCGCTGGGCTGCCCTTAATTGCTCTGGTGTAAATGCTGTTAACCCAGTCATCACTGTAGCTTCGTTTCAAGTAGCCAGTAGCTAAGTTTTGATTTGATGAATCCAACTCGAAGCTACCTGTATTTATCATCCCAGCTTTGTTGTAAATGTTTTCTTGTACGTAGTCATAATAGGACGTACCCGTTACGCTTTCGATAACAAGCCCAAGCATTAGCATTCCTGAGTTACTATATCTATTCTGTGTACCCGGCGAAAATAGCAATGGAGAGCTGGATACAAGTGGTTTATAGGCAGTTAGATCCCGGTAAGCTTCCTTGTTGCTTTTATTAAATTCGTCGTTAAAAAAGTTTCCAAAGCCTGAAGTATGCGTTAAGAGGTGACGAACCGTTATTGCTTCGACTTCTCCTTGTGGCAACCAACTGGTGTCTACGAAATCTATCAGTTTGTCTTCAAATTTAAGCTTGCCTTGTTCAATAAGTTGTAACGCCGCAACTGCTGTAAACATCTTGTTCATTGAACCCAAAGAAAATTTTGTCTCTACTTCATTTTTCACGCGCCACGGTCTATTCGCATAGCCAACAGCTTCCTGAAATAAGACATCTTTTCCTTCGGCAACTAAAACAACACCTGAAAAAGCTTCGTTTCGGGCTAACTTATCAATAAAGTTAGTGAGTTTCTGTTTTAGTTCTTGTGCAGTAATGGTTGTTAACTTTTGAGAATCAGATGTAACGTCTTCAAAGGTGAAATAATTGATCTTAAACGGAGATTTTCTTTCTCTATTTATCATTAAATTGTATTCAAGGTCATTGTTGCTTGAAATTACACGAACGCGCTCATTACCATTTTCCGCGGAAAGGTGCTTCTGCACCTCAAGTTGCCCAAAGGTATTTTGCTGATTTAGTAAAACGCCAACATGTGCATCAATCCCATACCTTTCAATCTGACTATTTGACATGTTTTTCTGTAAGTATTTAATAACCTCTGTTCGTGAGCCTTCGTTAAAAACTCCCACAAAGGATTTAGCAAACTTTTCATCGGCAAATGCTAATTTGGAAAAATAGACAGGTATTAATAATAGAAGTATGTATTTAGTTCGCATTTATTTGTCCTAACGTATTAGAATGTTGGACTTAATTTGTTCAGAAAACTCGCTTAAGTCGATGAAGAAATTGATATTTTTTTGCGATTTTTTTGTGATTGACGAAAACTAAGGACTGTAAATGTCAGATTTTTCAATAGAAAGCTTAGGTAAGACACCTTTCTTTCTTGACGAGTTTTTAGTCGACGCTCAGCGCAATACCCTATCGGTTAACGACTCAGTACAAACCGTTGAACCAAAAGTTATGCAGGTGTTGTTAGTTCTCGCTGCGAATAATGGCAATGTGGTTAGTCAGGAAGCCTTGTATGCTGAAGTCTGGCCAAACTCAGTTTTTAGTCCGGGCTCAATCAGAAGAGTCATTACGATTCTGCGTAAAGTATTGAGTAAAGACAACCAGGAATTAATAAAGACCTTTCCTAAAAAGGGCTATAGCCTCAATGCAAAAATTAGATTAGAAAACCATACCAAAACAAGCTTCAAGAAAAGAGCTTGTTGGGCGTTATCAATTATTCCTATCATCGTTTTGTTGTTTGCTTTTACCGTCACCACCGAGACAGACTCAACTTTTACTGTCCACGAGGCAACTCCTATTACCTCGACCGAGGCACTTGAGTTCAATGCCAAGATCTCACCTGATGGCGCAATGGTAGCTTTTTTACGAATAGCTGAAACTGGAGAGGGAAACAGAGCTCTCTGGGTAAAAGACATAGCAACAGACGAAGAACAACTCATAGTTGATGGCAATGTATTGGAGTTTGACTGGTCGACAGAAGCTGATGCCCTGGCGTTTACAATCTTTTCCAATAAAAGTGAGCAAATTCAGACTGTCAATTTGAATACTTTAAATATCTACAATTCAATCGCCTCTTTTGTGAATGAAAAGAGAATTAGTTCTATGCATTGGGGCCGCGACAACAATATTTACACTTTAACCAAAGAGAATGGTCTGGTCAGCTTGATGGCCATTAACCTTAACTCTGGCAAGAAATCAAAGATAAAAGATTTTGATGAGACATTCGTGCCGTATGAGATTAATTTTCACAAAGTACAAAACAAGCTTGCGCTCGCCGGTTTTGACCAGGATGGCGTAAGTAAGATTTTTTCATTGTCGTTAAGTAGCGACGTAGAAGCATTGTCAGAAATTATTGCCTTAAATAAAAATAGATACTTTTTAGCCTGGCACCCAAATGGGGAGGCAATGGTAATAAGTGATGGTCGTTTACTTAGTAAGGTTTGGATGGATGGTAGCTCGTCCAGAATTAACTACGACAGCTATGACTTCGTTCAGCATCCACAGTTTACGCCAAGTGGCGACCAGATACTTTTTAGTCTGGCTAAGATTGATACTGACATTGAACAAATGTCATTAACTAGTAACGACCAAGTCACGAAGTTAGTTAATTCAAATACTGTCGACAGGGAGCCCTCGCTGTCGCCTGATAAGTCGAAATTGGCCTTTATTTCCCAGCGAAAAGGCTTTCCTCAAGTATATGTTTTAGATTTAAACACCCAGGAAATTCAGCTAGTTTATGAGAATAAAGAACGCTTACTGGGTGTCTCCAGACCCGTCTGGAATGCCAATAACAACCGTTTAGGTTTTTCAAACTATGACTTCCCTATTATTATTTCTGCCGAAAACGATAAGTACTCAGTGAAACAACTAACAGCTCCCCATGGAGTCTTAGTCGATTTCTATCCGAACAACGAAAAAGTCTTAACCTTAGCTCGTAAATCGAATCAGTTGTCGACCATAGACTTAGCTACTGAAAAAACGCTAAATCAACGTACGCTTAATGCAAGTAACGCTATAGTCGACGCCGATGGCCAAGTCTGTTTTGTTCAAGCCAATAAATTACAATGTTTTCAAAATGACACTGAATTCGAGGTGTTAGATCTTCAAGGACACGTTTTAAGTTGGGTTAAAATTGGCACCGAGCTACTGTTCACGCTTCAAGCTGACGAAGGAAACTCTCTCGTGGTTGTAGATTTAAAGTCTAAGTCTATTAAGGCGGAGTACGGAATACCGGGATTTGTCACTAAAGTGACAGCGATAAAAGACGGTAAAATTATTTATGAATCTCAAAACAAACAAAAAGATATTGTACTGCTAAAAAGCTGATGGTCGGGAACGTGAAAGCTAGCAAAACTAGGCCGTGAACTTGGCAATATCTTATGTAGATTAACAAAACAACAATACCCATCTTCACTTACAACCCTAAAGGCCTGTTCAATTGTGTTTACCTGACTTTCCCGCTCGTAGCTATGCTAATTTGAATCACTCGACATTATCTTGGAGATCAACCCTGACAGACTCAGTAACGTGACTCGGATCGAACTTGACCGTAGATATTGAAGAATAGATTTTGCTCGATCTCACTACTCTCTCCTCCTCGAAGCGATCGCCACATTGCTCTTCCCGCTTAACGCCTTAATAACCGGCACGCGTTTTTTTGTGAATCAGGTGCCGATAGGCAAGTAGTTAATTGACTTGTTACATTCTATTTTCAAAATATTCACTCTTTGACCGGATAGCTTACTATGCACTGTTGATCGGCAAGCAAGTAAAAGCTGTTCCCAGTTAACTCGATAAATGGAAAGTCAACAAATTTTGCATTATGCATAGATAAGCTTAAATGCATTTTTCTATCTGTTAACTTCAATCTTCTCGCGTGGGCGGGATAAGTACCTTTGCCTTTTTGTGTTACTAAGAAAGCGACAGGAAAAAAAGATAGCAAGCTTAGAATAGTCATGTTCCCCTCATTGTGAAAACCAACCATTTTTGCACTTAAGTGTTTTTTGTGAGGATAAAACCAATAGTATATGTCGTGAGTATTTTCTATAGCATCATTTTCGCCTAAGACAAACTCTTGTAAGGGCTTAAAATATGGTGCGTCCACAGGTTCTGTCCGGCACTCACTTACAGATGTTGCAGCTAAAATATGACCGATCATAGCTCTAGCATATCTTATGGCATCAATATCTAAACTTAGCATTGTAGGAGTCACGAGAGGGCCTTCAAAATGAGCCCTTATTAACACTGTTAACTCCTTATGCACGCGTGATATTTCAGAATCGTTTTTACCAAGTATTTCATTGTTGCATGCGCTACATATAGTTTTAAAAATGCTACCATTTTTAGCCTTTACACCCTTTAAGCTGTTTGATTCATCCCCCATTAACTCGGTAATGTGTTTTTGCTCAACTTTTGTGATTTGAATCGATCCTTGAGGCGGAACGTGATCTTTAGAAAGTGCTCCAAACTTCCCACAAATCAAGCAATATCCTTCCTTGATACGAGTATGTTGGATTCTCTTAGAAATCTCTCTTGAATATTGTCCCATTAAATTGCTCGATGTTTAATTTGAAATGTAACGTTTGTGCACTGCACATGCACACTTTCTAACCCATTAAAAAAATCAAAAGTACCTCTTTCCTTTTTAATAAGGCGTTCGTTTCTATCAAAATTATTCCACTATAAGCTAAAATAAAATGTGCATGCTCATTTAGCCATTTTAAAGTGCGCAATATCAGTCTTTACAATTTACGTATGTAATTGACACTAAACGGGTTAAAAATGAAAAGCAAGCAACAAAAAAGCCTGACAACTCAAAAAGAGTTATCAGGCTTTATAATCAAAAAACTAAATTTAATTCTATCGAGAAAAGCGGGAAACTAGCTTAATTAACCCACCAAATCATCCGGCATATCGCCACGCAGGCTATGCCAAATTTCGGCGGACTCGTAACCGTAACGACGAACCAGGTTAACGGACTCGTTGTAGTCGCCTTCGCGGGTTACGGCTATTAGGTTTTCATAGTAGTCGCGGGCCAGTTGGCGGGCTTCTGACGACGAAAAGTAATACTGCCCAATACGCGAGTACAGGCCTTTAAAGCCGTTCAGTACCAGCACATAAATGGGGTTGCCGGAGGCCATGGCTAAGTCGTGGTTCAACTGGTAGTCGAACTCGGCAAAGGTTTTTTTGTTGTCTTCCAGCTCGCTGGTGGGTTCCAGTAGCTCCAGAACTCGCTTTGGGTTATGGCGAATGGCGGCACGAATATAAATGGCGCTAATATTGGTGCGTGCAGACAATAGCTGGTCGACTAGCTCCGGCATGCCGTCTTCGTCCAGGCGCGCCAGGGTTTCTAGAATATTAAGACCAGAGGTTTCCCAAAAGTTGTTCACTTTGGTGGGTTTGCCGTGCTGAATGGTCAGCCAGCCGTCGCGCGCCAGACGCTGCAGCACTTCGCGAAGGGTGGTTCGCGTTACCCCAATGAGTTCAGACAGTTCTCGTTCAGCGGGTAGAATAGTGCCCGGTGCAAAATGCCCGTTCCAGATAGATTTTACGATGTACTCCTCGGCAAAACCCGCCGGACTTTTAGCTTTTATTATCATATTCCCGCCTGTGAACTAACTAATAAAAGGATTCTAGCAGCCTTGTGTGAGGTCGGACAAGATAACTTCCGGCTTTATATCGACAACACCACGCTATTTGGGTATGGTTTCTACGTTTTTACAGTTTCTTAAGGAAAATCATCATGCTGTCTGTGGGTCAGTGGCCTAACAAACCTTTTGCCTGGTTACTGTTATTTCTAGGGTGTTCAGGCCTGTTGGGCGCCGCGCTTTACTTCCAGATGGTTCTTAACTTAGAGCCCTGCGTAAAGTGTGTTTATCAACGTATGGCGGTTATCGGTATTGGCTTGTCTGCTATTGTCGGCCTGTTTGGTTCCGGGCTTTGGTTAACGCGCTGGGCGGCTTTAATTGGCTGGCTTTACAGCAGTTATCAAGGTTTATTAATTGCCTACGATCACTGGGATCTTCAAACCTCGAAAAACGCGTTCTTTGCGGTGTGTGAAAGTGCGCCTAATTTCCCTGACTGGGCACCAATGCACGAATGGATGCCGGGGCTTTTTGCGGCACCGGGGTTATGCGGTGACATTGACTGGCAATGGCTGGGGTTAGGTATGCCGGGCTGGATGACGGTGATTTTTGCGGGCTTATTGCTCATTGGTATTATTGTGACTATTTGCCATATTATTTCGTCGTTCACGAAAAAAGACGGGTTGGTGCTTTACCACAAATAATCCGTTTTAATGCCAGGGCTAAGACAAGGGCCAGGTCACTATACGGTCTTCCAGGTCGCCCTTGAACTTCGCCTCACTTACGCAATGGCCGGCTACATGATAGCCGGCTTTTTTCATTGGCTCTTTACTGCCCTCATGCCTTAACGGATGCCATTGCGGCAAAGGCTGTCCTTCTGCCCGCAACCGATAAGCGCAGCTAGCGGGCATAAAGTAAACCTCGTCGAGGTTGTCAGGGGTTAAGGTTACACAAGCGGGTACACGCTCACTGCGGTGAGCGTAGTCGCTGCAGCTGGCCGTCTTGGTATCTAACAACCGGCAGGCAACGTCGGTAGAATACAGGTTATCTTCTTCGTCCAGTAGCTGGTTTAAACAGCACTGCCCACAGCCATCGCACAAGGCTTCCCATTGTGCGTGACTCAGTGTGTGCAGCGGCTGTTCATACCATTTCATCAGTACCGACAAGGCATTACCTTGGAAAACGAATGCGGTCGGACAAATAGCCCACGGCGGCCACAAAATAGTGCGAACGGTTCCAGCGCATGAGCGCGTCGTAGTTAGCGTAAGCCAGGTAAACGCGGCCTTCTTTGTCATCCGGAATCACTATTGATGCATCGATATCGCCGCGCGATGGCAACTCAGAGCCGTCAAAGCGTGTAACGCCTAAGTCAGCCCACTCGCCCAGCTTTTTCTTAGTGTCCAGCCCGGCTAATGACTCATCAAAACCTTCAGGCAGTTGTACCTGACGTCCCCAGGTTACGTCGTCTTTCCAGCCAACCGAGCTCAGGTAGTTAGCGGCTGACGCAAATACGTCCGGGTAGCTGCCCCAAATGTCTTTTTTACCGTCACCGTCGTAGTCCACGGCGTAACTCATGAAAGAGCTTGGCATAAACTGAGTTTGCCCCATAGCGCCTGCCCATGAACCCTTCATTTGCTCCGGTTCAATGTGGCCGTCTTCAATAATGGTTAAGGCTTCCCAAAGCTGCTTTTTGAAAAACTCTTCGCGACGTCCGTCAAAAGCCAGCGTAGTTAGTGCCGATACCACATCAAAGCCACCAGTGAACGAACCAAAGTTGGTTTCAATGCCCCACAGCGCGACAATAAAGCGCGGCTGCACGCCGTACTCTTTGCCCACTTTTTCCAGCAGCTCTTTATGTTCGTTGTATTTTTCTAACGCTTTTTCGGCTTTCCAATCCGGTACTGCGCGTGGCAGGTAGGTATCCAGAGTTAATTTAAATTCCGGCTGGTTTTTATCCAGCTCTACCGCCCGTTCGTAATACTTTACTTTGGCGAAGGCTTTATCCAGAGTGTCTTGCTTATAGCCGCTTTCAATGGCTTCGGCTTTCAGAGCTTCAACGTAGGTGGCAAACTGTTGGTTCACATCTTCGCTGGACTCTTTTTTAGCCTTGTCGTCAGTTTCCTGAAACGCAGAAGCCGGCGCGCTAAGCGCAAATGAAGAAGCCAGACAAAGAGCCAGCCCTGCCACTTTTATTTTATTTGTTAACATTGACTTGAAGTTCCTCTCGTTTCGGTGGTAACTGCAAATAGAAACCATCGTTATGCAAATGCTGTTGTAACTTTTCGACCGTTAAACGCGCCAACTGTTCACGGTTGGCCAGGTTAATTGTCAGCACTTTTTCGGCGCGACCAAACTGGCCCAACAAAACATCGGGCACGTCGGTAAATTCGTTACCATGAGGCAGGTAAAGATAGGTATCGGCTTTTTTCGAGCTGCGATAAACATCACACAGCATGGCAGTTCTCCTGAATGGGGCTACTTGCTAATTATAGCCTGTAATTCTGCCCCAATTGCGTGCTGACGCCAACCCACCATTAAGTCAGGTTGCGGCAAACGCTGCTGTTGTTGCGTTGAGTATTGCCAATGAAAGTTAATAAAATCATTAATTTGCTTGCGTGACGCCACCAGTGACGCCGGTATGTGTAAAGATTCAGCCAGTTCCGTAACGGCCTTTTTAATGGCCTTAAAAGTTGGCTTGTAGCCTTCCATATCGTCCAGACGTTCCAACGTTTGCGGAAATTCAGACTCGGGCACTTGTTCGGCTTGCTGAATACAGCGAATAATATCGCGCCCCGAATACTTGCGTGACATGGGGGCTAAATCTGGAATGCGGCTTAGCTCGTCGTCATTTTTTGGCATTCTTCGGGCTAGCTCAAGCAAGACCCCGTCCTTGGCAATAAAGCCCAGCGGAATGTCGCGCTCGCGCGCTTTGTGTAAACGCCAGGGCGTCAGAATTTTAAGTGCAGCCAGTTGCCGCGGGTTCAGCTGCCAGGCATTGCCTACGCCCAAATAGAGCAGATCATCCGGCCAGCTTTGTGTGCGTTTACGCACCTGAATTTGCGACTCTTCGTACACAATATCCAGCACACCTTTTTCTTCACACAAAGCTTTAAGATACGGGTACATTATCGCCAGATAACTGGCATCGGCGGCAGCATAGTCTAACTGTTCATCGCTTAACGGACGCTTAAGCCAGTTGGTACGTGACAAGCTTTTGTCCAGCTCAACGCCGTCAAATAAGGCATCGACTAAACGTGCGTAGCCCATTGAGTCACCCAGGCCACAAAAACCGGCGGCTATCTGGCTATCAAAAATTTGTTTGGGTTGGCGGCCGCTGCTTTGCTGAAAAAACAGTTCAATATCTTCGCCACCGGCATGCAATACGGTTTCGACTTCATCGCCGGAAATCAGCTGCCATAAAGGCTCTAAATCAATATCCGCCAACGGGTCAATAACAGCCGTTGTGCCGTTAGCGTGAATTTGTAATAAGCCTAACTGAGCGTAATAAGTGCGTTCACGCACAAACTCAGAGTCAATAGCGAACCAACCGCATTTTACGGCCTGCTGGCAGAGATCTTGTAAATCATCAGTGGTGGTAACGAGCCGGTATTGTTGTACCGACTCGGGTAATTCTAACGGCAGAGTCAAGCTTCATCCTCTTCATCGCGTAATTCACGGCGAATTATTTTGCCGACGTTGGATTTAGGCAATTCATCACGAAACTCAACCAGTTTAGGTACTTTGTAACCGGTCAGGTTTTCGCGCGAAAAGTCGATAACTTCACGTTCGGTCAGTGATTTATCTTTTGCCACAATGAAGACTTTTACCGCTTCACCAGACGATTCGTGCGGCACGCCTATGGCTGCCGACTCAAGAATTTTAGGATGGTCAGCTAGTACGTCTTCAATTTCGTTCGGATAAACATTAAAACCCGACACCAAAATCATGTCCTTTTTACGATCCACAATTTTGAAGTAACCACGCTCATCAACAGTGGCCATGTCACCCGTTGCAAACCAACCGTCTTTAATTGATTCTGCTGTCGCATCAGGACGGTTAAGGTAACCCACCATAACTTGCGGGCCTTTCACTTCCAGCTCGCCCGGTTCACCTAAAGCCACTTCTTCGCGCGTTTCAGGGTCAACAATACGCATGTCGGTACTTGGTACCGGCAAACCAATGCTGCCCGTGTAATGTTCAATATCGTAAGGGTTAACGGTAACCACCGGAGAACACTCGGTTAAACCATAACCTTCCAGCAAACGAGACTTGGTTACCCGCTCCCACTCGTCGGCCACTGCACGCTGGACCGCCATGCCGCCGCCCAGAGCAATTTTTAAATTCGAGAAATTGACGTCTTTAAAGCCCTTGGTATTCAACAGGCCATTAAACAGCGTGTTAACCCCTGAAATCATTGAGAAAGGATACTTATTCAGCTCTTTCACAAAGTTCGGCATGTCGCGCGGGTTGGTAATTAAGACGTTCTTGCCACCGTGCTTTATAAAGGTAAGGCAGTTCGCGGTTAACGCAAAGATATGATAAAGCGGCAGCGCGGTAATAATGGTTTCTTCGCCATCATTCATTATGGGCGTAATAACCGAGGAAACTTGTTCAAGGTTAGCAACCATATTACGGTGCGACAGCATAGCGCCTTTTGCCACCCCCGTTGTTCCGCCGGTGTACTGTAAAAAGGCAATATCATCACCGGTCACTTCAGGACGTTTATAGTCGGCCATGGTTCCTTTGGCCAGCGCTTGATTAAAACTCACCGTGCCTTTTAAATTATGCGAAGGCACCATACGTTTTATATACTTAACCACAAAGTTAACCAAAGAGCGCTTAAGTAAAGGCAACTGGTCACCTATTTGCGTGGTAACAACTAAATCGAGCGGAGCTTCTGCTTTGATTTTTTCATAGGTTTGAGCAAAGTTTTCCAGAATAACCAGAGCTTTTGCCTGAGAATCTACCAGCTGATGCTTTAACTCGCGCGGCGTGTAAAGTGGGTTGACGTTCACTACAGTCATGCCTGCTCGCAGAATACCGAATAACGCCACAGGATATTGCAGCAAGTTTGGCATCATAACCGCAACGGCATCGCCTTTTTTAAGGCCGGTACTGTGCAGGTAAGCGGCAAAGTCGCGAGTTTTCAGACCCAGTTCTTTGAAACTCATTTCTGAGTCCATATTTACGAAAGCCGTTTTCTCGCCGTACTTTTCAATGGACTGCTCAAGTATATCAACCAACGACGCAAAGTGATCCGGGTCAATTGTTTCCGGTACTCCCGCTGGGTAGTTTTCCAACCAAATTTTATCCATAAAAGGCTCCGCCTCTCACTATTTATAGTTATTTTCAGTGGCGCAATCATCGCATATCCGACCAGTTAATCCTAGTCGTTACCAGCCGCTAAACGTACGATTTAAGCAGTTCAGCTATTTTCTCAGGTTGTTCCATATGTACGTGATGTCCACCTTCCAATGTCTTACAACTTAAGCCTGAAACTTTATCCTGCCATCGCTTAAATGCGCTATCTAACTGATCATAACCGCGGCTCCCGCGCACAACGGTCACTGGCATGATTAACTTTTCAAACAAGTCATCCACTGCCGAACTCGGTAACCTGTAGGCCGACGTTGTCTTTACCCTGGCATCGGCCCGCCAGTGCCAGCGGCCATCTTCACCATGCTCGCAACCACGTTCAACAATTAACCGGACTAAATTGGCTGAAAAATCAGCCTGAGCGGCTCTGGCCTCTACGGCGGAGTCGAAATCCGCGTAGCTTCGCCAGCGAGGTGTCTGTAGTTTTTTGCGACTTAAAAAGCCCTGTTTCAGCTGCTCCTGCGCATTCGTTCCGTCAGACACCAGTAACCCAAAGGCTTCAACTAATAGCAGTTGCTGAATACGCTCAGGGCTTAATGCTGCAACCACATTGCTGACAAAGCCCCCCATAGAGTGACCGAGCAAGGTTAAATTCTGCCAGTCCTGCTGTTGAATCAGCTGCCATAAGTCATAAGCATAGTCGATAAAATGATAATAGTTGCCCACCGGACGGTGATCACTGTGCCCGTGACCGGGCCAGTCAAGCGCTAAAAAACCACCTTTTTCAGGTGACCAGTACCGGGCTATAGGTAAAAAGCTATGACTGTTGTCTAACCAACCATGAGTTGCAACAACTCTTATGTCGTTAGGATCGCCCCAGCACAGCCCCCGAACGGAACCCCAGTCCAGCTGATAACTGACTGGGGTAGCCTGCTCTGCTGTTTCTCTATAATCCATTAAAGAACGAATTAGTTGCGGTTTTTAGCCGGAGTACCCGAGTTGTCCTGCACACGAACACGTACCGGAACCGGATAACGGTAAGGATAATAAGGCGAATAGAAGTTATGACGGAACCACAATGGCGAATAGTCAATTTCTACCTGGTTGTTTTGTTTTTCAATCTTCCACAGGTGATAACCCGTTGCTTCAATAACCGGGTAGGTATAAACATATTCGTCAATTTTGCCCTGCTGAGTTTGGCCTATCGTACCAACAAAACTGATTGACCGGCCTTGCTGATACACGTCGGGATCAACAAAGTCATTAACTACCGCTAAAAAACGCCCATCGCTGTTATCACTAACCTCAGGACGTCCCCAGCGCTTCAACGGGAAGCTGACGACTTCCAGCACGGTATGATCTTCGGCGTTGCGAACATCGGCAATGACACCGCCCCAACGGGCTGGCTCACCGGCTACTTCATCGCCCTGATGCTTGGCAACCTTGTAACTCACCAAAGCCTCTTCATTATCAGTGGCAAGCTCATCCGGAACCGAAGTGCAACCAGCAAGCACCATTGCGCTTAATACTGCAAATATCATTTTCATAACAGACCTCACTCAGGCGTAAACATCAACACCAAACATTGACGTAATTTGCTCTCTTTTCTCGCTTAACGCTATGTTTTGATAAGCATTAAGTGCTTTTTGAGAACGTTGTGGTGGCTCATCGTAAAACGTATTAAGTGACTCCCACCGTTCTGCGCGCCGCTGACTTTGCCGGGCATCGGGCACTACCCGCCGGGTATCAGCGACTTTCGCCGGGTTCTGTTCCTGGCGTTGCTGATCTTCCGGCGCAGACCTTTGAGGCCCTTGCTGTTGGCTGTTTAGCGGCTGAACCGCTTGCGGATTAATTCGCACGTCAACGATGACTCATCTGTTAGTAAGACTGATTTTATTATGGCGAGTTCAGTGCCATTCTACAAGTTATCGACCTGGCAATTTTTTCCAGGTCACTTCATTACGAACATACAAAGGTTCTAAGTTCTCTGCATCGACCGAAGTAACGCAACCTTTAGTTGCTATTGTCAGCATGTCTTCCGCCAGCGGTAACCGGCAATCCATGCTGTGCTTTAATTCCTGCTTAGGGTCTAGGGTACCGGCGTAGTTGTCCCAGCCAGTTCCCGCAGTATGAAAGCCCTGGACATTATGCTCTGCGAATAAACTAGCAGAGGGTTCAGCAACGGCGGGCTCCGTTATTTGTTCAGCAAGACCATTATTATTACGGTACAAGGCGTAATAAATTTCACCCATGCGCGCATCAATACAGGCCACAACCGCTTCTGCATTGTGTTTACGAATGGCTTGCTGCGCTAACGCCTGCAGGCTACTGACCGGATATACTGGTAACTCGGCACTAAAAGCAAGACCCTGCGCCATGGATACCCCGATGCGTACACCGGTAAAACTGCCGGGCCCTACGCCAACGACCAGCCCGTCCAGCTGACTTAATTCGGTTTCTGCCTGCTGCAGCATTTGTTCAACAAAAGGCAGTAAACGCTGCGAATGTTCCCGCGGGCTTTCTATTGCTTCGCTAAAGAAATTGTCCTGCCAGCGAATAGCCACTGAGCAATTTTCGGTCGACGTATCAACTGCTAATAAGTTCGTCATTATTGGTTTCATCTTTCTCTGCAACCTGCGCTAAAAAACTCAGCGCTTCATTTAAATCCCGGGTTCTCGACATAGCTGGCAAGCTGGATAAAAACTGCTTACCGTATTGGCGCGTTACTAAACGACTGTCGCAAACAATTAACACACCGGAGTCGTCTTTATCACGAATTAACCGTCCTGCGCCCTGCTTCAACGCAATTATCGCCTGCGGCAATTGTATCGTGCTGAAGGCGTCGACACCACGCAAACGGGCATCTTCAACACGCGCATTCAGCAAAGGGTCATCCGGCGAGGCAAACGGCAGTTTGTCGATAATAACGCAACGCAAGGCTTCACCCCGCACATCGACCCCTTCCCAAAAGGACGAAGTACCCAACAGCACGGCATTACCTTTTTTGGTGAAGGTTTCCAGTAACTCTGTTTTACCGGACTCGCCCTGCACCAGAATGTCGCGATCCAGCCTGTCACGTAATATTGAGGCCATTTGCTGCAACATACGGTGGCTGGTAAACAGTAGAAAAGTGCCCCCCCGGTTCACCTTAACGCACTGCTCCGCAATTTCAGTCAACATTTGATGCCGATTCGGGTCGTTGGCCTCGGGCAAATAACGCGGTAAACACAGCTTGGCCTGCTTCGCAAAGTCAAAGGGGCTTTCCAGCAACAAGGTGTCGGCGTCATCTATGCCTAAACGCTTGGTAAAGTAATCGAACTTGCCGTTAACCGCCAAAGTAGCAGAGGTAAATACCCAGCTCATTTTGTTGCGCTTGATATAGCCCCCGAAGGTCTTGGCAACGCTTAGCGGGGTTTGATGCAAACTGACGTGTCGGGGTGTAGTTTCAAACCAAAAGCTGTAGCCGGTGCGGTCGACGTCCATTAGCTGACGCCAAATATAGAGGTGCTGTTCAGCGCGTTCATGTAAATTATCAAAGTCTTTATTACGGCCGATAGCGGTTTTCATGACGTCGGTCAGCAGGGTTAAACGCTCCTGCACTCGCTCAGCCACCTCGGCAACGTCCGGTTTTTTGCGCCAGTCTCGCCAGTTGCCGCGCATAGGGTCCCGCGGAAACAACAACCGCCAGTCTTTCAGAGTCTGTAATAACGTACGTGCCATAGCGCTGGCCTGCGACAAGTCCTTCAGCTCAGTCATACATAAACGCTGCAGTTCTTCGCACATTTCTGTCAGTTGCCGACTGGAAACCGTTTCGCCAAAGTACTGGCTGGCAATGTCCGGAATTTGATGAGCTTCGTCAAAGACCACCGTATCCACGCTGGGAATCAACTCACCAAAGCCGGTATCTTTTAGCGCCATATCGGCAAAGAAAAGATGATGGTTGACCACCACAATATCGGCTTCCATGGCTTCTTTGCGGGCTTTGACTAAGTGGCAGTCTTCGTACACCGGACAGTCCCGCCCCAGGCAGTTGTCCTGAGTGCTGGTTACCTGCGGTAATACCGAGGCGTCTTCCGCTAAGGCGTTCAGCTCGCCCACGTCACCACTGCGAGTGGATGTCGCCCAGCGCTTTACCGTAATAAGCTGATTTTGAATGTCTTTGCTGAACTGTCCGGCCTGTTGGGTTGCCTGCTCCATGCGGTGCAGACACAAATAATTTGAACGGCCTTTTAATAAAGCGACAACTTTTTCCGGCGCCAGCACTTTTCTTAACATGGGTAAGTCGCGGTGGAACAGCTGTTCCTGAAGGTTTTTAGTACCGGTAGAAACAATCGCTTTGCCTTTGCCCAGTAGCACAGGAGCCAAATACGCAAAAGTTTTGCCGGTGCCGGTCTCGGCTTCAACGACCAGCTCACCTTTTTTCTTAACAGTAGCGGCTATGGCTTCTGCCATTTGCTGCTGAGCGGCACGTGGCTGAAAGTTTGTAATTGCTTGTGCGAGCTCGCCTGTTGGCTTAAATACTGATAAAACCGTCGCCATAACCTATACCGCCGAAGAAATAGGCACGTATTATGACATAGATGTTTGCCTAGGCGTAGGTGTCTATATGTCCTGAAGATAAGGTTTCATCGTTATCAGCAACCTCTTCAACGTCCGTTTGAGCCGACGATTGTTGATGCTGATGCTGTTGGCTACTTTCTCTTTTTTGATCATCTTCGATGGTAGCCCCTTCGTCTTCATCTACAGCGTTGAGTTCGCGTATCTTCTCAATCTGGTTTATTTTCATCTGCTCACGGGCGAAGTCCACAGGCACGCGAGTGTCTTTGGGGATCAACGGAACCATTGCATCAAAGTTAGCCATTGTTGTTGTCTTTCGCCTCGCAGAGAATGAATTCTGTTATTTGACTATACAACCACTGGTTAAATAATAAGCTTATATCGACTAAATAACCAATAAGTTTACTCTTGCATTACATTTCTCAGCTGTTATAGTGCTATACAACTTTACGAAGTAAAACTATTTTTATTGGAGTGTTAATTATGCGTTTTGTTCACAGCCACCACCATCATCATTGGAACTGTATGGCCTAGCCGTGAACTTAATGTTTGGGCTAGCCGTATAAACGCTAGCCTTTCGATTGACTATACAACCCCCGAAAGGCATATACCTTCGGGGGTTTTTCATTTTAGGAGCTGTTATGACTGACCGTTTAACCATTGCGATACAGAAATCAGGACGACTGAGTAAAGAATCTATGGCATTGCTGAATGCCTGCGGTGTGAAATTTAGTGTTAACGAAGCACGCTTAATTGCGCACAGCACCAGTCACCCTATCGATTTGCTGCGCGTACGTGATGACGACATTCCGGGTCTGGTTATGGACGGCGTGGTTGATTTAGGTCTGGTTGGCGAAAACGTGCTGGAAGAAGCCCGGTTAGAGCGCATTGCAACGGATTCTGTCGCGGCCTATCAGCCATTACGTGGACTTGAGTTTGGTCAGTGCCGCTTGTCGCTGGCGGTGCCAAGAGAAAGCCAGTATCAGTCGTTGAAAGATCTAGACGGTTTACGCGTTGCTACTACCTACCCTCAACTATTAAAGCGTTACCTGAAAGACAACGGCGTGAATGCGCGTACGGTTATGCTGACCGGTTCTGTGGAAGTAGCTCCCCGTGCCGGCCTTGCCGAAGCGATATGTGACTTAGTTTCCACCGGTGCTACGCTGGAAGCAAACGGGTTAGTCGAAAAAGACGTGATATTCCGTTCTCAGGCGCAGCTAATACAACGCGCTGACAGCCTGTCGGAAGAAAAACAGGCGATGATAGACCAGTTGCTGCCACGCATAGACGGCGTGCAAATGGCACGGGAAAGCAAATACATTATGCTGCACGCGCCAAAGAACAAATTAGAGCAAGTAGTCGAGTTGTTACCCGGCGCAGAAACACCAACCATTTTGCCGCTTAGCCACACCGACGAGCAGGTTGCCGTGCACATGGTCAGCACCGAGAAGCTATTCTGGGAAACCATGGAAGATCTTAAATCTATGGGCTGCAGTTCGATACTTGTACTACCTATTGAAAAAATGATGGGGTGATCATGAGTGAATTACGGATACCCATTGAGCAATGGCAAAGCCTGTCGTCAGCGGAGCAAACTCAACGCTTAGCGCGCCCCGGACGGGCTCAGGCAGAATCACTGCGAGAGAAGGTTGCAGTTATTCTGAGTGACGTTCGTGATAACGGTGAGCGCGCGGTACTGAACTATACCCGCCAGTTCGATAACCCGGATGCGACCTCATTGCGAATGAGCGATGAACAGGTGGAAGCAGCCGTTGCTAGTTTAGATGACAAAGTAAAACGCGCCATAGACACTGCGTACCAAACCATTTATCGCTTTCACGAAGCGCAACGTCCGCAGGACTTAAGCATTGAAACCGCGCCAGGCGTGCAATGTGAACTGCGTTATGCGCCGTTAGACGCCGTCGGTTTATACATTCCCGGGGGCAGCGCAACCTTGCCCTCTACCGCATTAATGCTGGGTGTACCCGCGCAAATTGCCGGGTGCCAGCGTGTGGTTATGGTCAGCCCGCCTAATAAACAGGGCGAATTACCAGCCGCCCTGCTCTACGCTGCTAAGCGTTGCGGCGTAACCGATATTCTCCTGTGTGGCGGCGCTCAGGCTATTGGTGCGCTGGCGTACGGTATAGAGTCATCGCCTGCTGTAGGTAAAGTCTTTGGCCCGGGTAACAGCTTTGTTACCGAAGCCAAGCAACAGGTTAGCCAGAATGACAGCGGTTGTGCCATGGATTTACCGGCAGGCCCCTCAGAGCTGTTGGTGATTGCTGATGACAGTGCAAACCCGGCCTATGTGGCGGCGGATTTACTGTCACAAGCCGAGCACGGACCGGATTCTCAGGTTATTTTGCTTACGCCCTCAATGACGGTCGCCGAAAATGTACGGCAGGAACTGATGGCACAATGCGCTCAGCTAAGTCGCGCCGATATTGCCGAGCAGGCCTTACAGGCCAGTCGTCTGCTGGTAGTTGCCGATATGAATGAAGCCATAGCCATTAGCGAAACCTATGCGCCCGAACACCTTTCTATTCAGACGGATAACGCGCGTGATCTACTGCCACAGTTGACCCGTGCAGGCTCTGTCTTTGTCGGACACTACACACCAGAGTCCGGCGGTGATTATGCCACCGGTACCAACCACGTGCTGCCAACCTATGGCTATGCCCGCAATTACAGCAGCCTTGGGCTGGTCGACTTCTACCGTCGTTATACGGTCCAGGAAGCCAGTCACGACGGACTACGCCAGTTAGCAGAAGCCATTACTACTTTGGCTGACGTTGAAGGTTTAGATGCGCACAAACGTGCCGTGACTATTCGTACGGAGACTAAAAGTACGGAGAGCAAACTATGAGCATTGTTGAGCAGTTACAGCGCCAGCACCTGAAACAGCTAACGCCATACGCCTCTGCACGACGTAGCATGAGTGGCGGCAATATCTGGCTGAACGCTAACGAGTCTCCGTACAGTAACTCGTACACTGTTGATGACAGCAAACTTAACCGTTACCCGGAGTTTCAGTCTAAGCCGCTGAACCAGGCCTACGCTGAGTACGCCGGAATTAACGCCTCGAAGGTATTAAGCAGCCGCGGTTCAGACGAAGGTATCGAGTTACTGATACGAGCTTTTTGTGAACCCGGTCAGGACAAAGTACTGATTTGCCCACCGACTTACGGTATGTACGCTATTTCGGCTAAAACCTTTGCGGTTGGTGTTACTGAGGTTCCCTTACTAAATAGCGGAGAGGTGAACAACTGGCAGTTGGATACGGAGTCGATTATAGAAGCTGCTGCTGAGTGCAAAGTCATCTTTCTCTGCTCGCCTTCAAACCCGCTGGGCAATGCACTAAATACCGATGATATTGAACAAGTGCTGCAACACTCGCCACGTTCTATTGTGGTAGTTGATGAAGCCTATATTGAGTTCAGCTCTGGTGACAGCGTTGTCAGTTGGCTGGAACGTTATCCGAACTTGGTGGTGTTACGTACCTTATCGAAGGCCTTTGCTCTGGCCGGCATTCGCTGCGGTTTTTTGCTGGCGAATGACGACATTATTGAGTTACTGCAGAAAGTTCTGGCACCTTACCCTTTGCCAGACCCGACAGTGCAAATTGCGGTTCAGGCTTTGCAGACAAGCTCGCTTGAACGGCTGCAGCAACAGGTAGCAACCTTATTAGCCGAGCGCGACCGTGTGCAAACAGCCTTAGAGCAAACACCACTGACCCTGGTATCGGAAAGTGACACGAACTTTTTACTCTATCAGTGTGAAGATGCCGCTGGTTTAGTGAAATCACTTACCGATAACGACCTATTAATACGTAATCAGTCGGCGCAGCGGGGGCTGGAAAACGTTGTTCGCATAACCATTGGCAGCGCCGCCGAAAATGACGAACTGATTCAACAGTTGAAGGACTATTTTTCATGAGCCAGAAGCCTATTTTATTTATTGACCGTGACGGGACTCTGGTTGAAGAGCCAGTCACTGACAAGCAGTTGGACAGCCTTGAAAAGCTGGTGTTTGAACCGAACGTCGTGCCGGCTTTGCTGAAACTGCAACAGGCGGGTTATCAGCTGGTGATGGTGTCCAACCAGGACGGCCTGGGTACGGATAGCTTTCCTCAGGCCGATTTTGATGCCCCCCACAACTTAATGATGGCGGTGTTTGAGTCGCAAGGCATTCGGTTTGAAGACGTTTTGATTTGCCCTCACTTTGACAGTGATAACTGCAGCTGCCGTAAGCCTGCGCTTGGGCTGGTAAAGTCGTATCTGAAAGAAGGCCGTGTGGACTTTACCAACTCCTACGTTATTGGCGACCGTGAAACCGACCTGCAACTGGCTGAAAACATGGGCATTGAAGGCCTGCGTTACAGTCGTAGCGAACTCAACTGGGATGCCATTGTTCACCAACTACTGGACAACCCACGCACCGCTTCGGTTACCCGCACCACACGGGAAACGGATATTAACATTAAGGTTGATTTAGACAGTCAGACACCGCGCGAATTTAATACCGGCATTGGCTTCTTTGACCACATGCTTGAGCAGATAGCCACACACGCCGGTTTCTCGCTTTCGGTTAAGGTTAAGGGTGATTTGCACATTGACGATCACCACACCATTGAAGACACCGCTCTGGCGCTGGGTCAGGCATTGCGCTCAGCGCTTGGCGACAAGCGCGGCATTGGTCGCTTTGGTTTTGCTCTGCCTATGGATGAATGCCGGGCGGAATGTCTGATCGATTTATCCGGACGCCCCTATTTGAAATGGGAAGCAGATTTCACCCGCGACAAAGTCGGCGAGTTATCCACCGAAATGGTCGAGCACTTCTTCCGCTCGTTAACCGACGCCATGGCAATGAGCTTGCACTTATCGACCACCGAGGGTAATACCCACCACCAGGTCGAAAGCCTGTTTAAGGTATTTGGCCGGGCACTGCGTCAGGCCATTACCAAAACCGGAGACCAACAGTTGCCTTCAAGTAAGGGGATGCTGGCATGAATGTGGTGATTGTCGATACCGAGTGTGCCAACCTGACATCTGTCCGCTTTGCGGTTGAACGTTTGGGCTACTCAGTGCTTATTACCGATGATGCAGAACAAATACGCGCCGCTGACCGTGTCATTTTGCCTGGCGTAGGTACCGCTGCCGCAGCTATGCGTAACTTACAGCGCAAGCAACTCGTGGAGCCGCTACGGGAGTTAACCCAGCCGGTGCTGGGTATTTGCCTGGGCATGCAGTTACTGACCTCACACTCAGAAGAAGGTGACGTTGACTGCCTGAATTTAATTCCGGCAAAAACCAAACGCCTGCGCGATTCTGGTCTGCCTTTGCCGCATATGGGCTGGAATACCCTGCAGCCGACCGCAGATAACCCGTTAGTCGACACGAGCGACAGCTACTGCTATTTCGTGCACAGTTTTGCTGTAGCAGTTGATGAGTACACTATAGCCAGCAGCGAGTATGGTGAGCGTTTTGCCTCAATGATACGTCACAACAACTATTTTGGTGCGCAGTTTCACCCTGAGCGTTCAGGTAAGACTGGCGAAGCTCTGCTGAAACGTTTTCTGGAGTTAACATTATGCTGATACCTGCCCTGGATTTAATTGACGGCAAAGTGGTACGCCTATATCAGGGCGACTTCGCGCAAAAAACCGAGTTTGATTTAACCCCGCTGGGTCAGGCCCAACTCTATGCTCAGGCCGGTGCCGAATGGCTGCATTTGGTTGATTTAGACGGCGCTAAAGACCCGGACAAGCGCCAGCAGAAACTGCTGGCTAAACTAGCCTCAGATTCAGGTATGAAGTGTCAGGCTGGCGGCGGAATTCGTACAACCGAGGATTTGGAAGCCTTGTTTGACGCCGGTATTGAACGTGCCGTAATTGGTTCCACCGCGGTTAACCAGCCAGATACCGTAAAACAATGGTTCCAGGCCTATGGCGGCGAAAAAATTGTACTGGCGCTGGATGTGAATATTGATCAGAGTGGCAATGCCATGGTCGCTACCCACGGCTGGCAACAGGCCAGCACGCATACACTGGATGACATTCTCAACCGCTACCTGGATTTAGGCTGCCGTCATGTACTCTGCACCGATATCAGTAAAGACGGCACCATGACAGGCACCAATGTTGAGCTTTATAAACGCTATAAGCAGCTTTATCCGCAGGTCGTCTGGCAAGCGTCCGGCGGCGTCAGTTGCTTAGACGATCTTAAAGATTTGAAAGCCGTAAACTGTGACTCGGTTATATTGGGTAAGTCGTTACTTACCGGCGCTTTCACTATGCAGGAGGCATTAGCATGTTGGCAAAACGCGTAATCCCATGCCTGGACGTTCGCGACGGACAGGTAGTTAAAGGGGTGAAGTTCCGTAACCATGAAATTATTGGTGATATTTTGCCGCTGGCAAAGCGTTACGCAGAAAGCGGCGCTGACGAGTTGGTATTTTACGATATTACCGCATCTGCAGACGGCCGTACGGTAGATAAGTCCTGGGTTGAGCGGGTTGCTCGTGAAATCAACATTCCCTTTACCGTTGCTGGCGGTATTCGTTCGGTTGAGCACGCACAAACCATGCTATCTATGGGCGCGGACAAAATCTCCATTAACTCGCCTGCCCTGCTTAACCCAAATTTAATTAATACCCTGGTTGAGGAATTTGGTCAGCAGTGCATTGTTATTGGCATAGACAGCTTTTATAACGAACAGTCCGGTGAATACGAAGTGCACCAGTTTACCGGTGACGAAAGCAAGTCGCACAAATCGGCATGGCAGACCAAAGACTGGCTGCAGGAAGTCATTTCCCGTGGCGCCGGTGAAATTGTGTTGAACTGCATGAATCAGGACGGCGTGCGTCAAGGTTACGATATTGCACAGCTGTCGGCATTGCGCGGGCATTGCTCGGTGCCTTTAATTGCCTCAGGCGGAGCCGGCGAGATTCAGCACTTTGTTGATGCCTTTCAAAAGGCGCAGGTAGATGGTGCACTTGCGGCTTCGGTGTTTCACAAGAACCTATTCAGTATCAGCGAAGTGAAAGCCGCAATGGCAGCCAATAATATTGCGGTTCGCCCCATTGAAGCGCTTCAGGAGACGACATGAAAATTGATTTGAATAACATCGACGAGTTGGCCTGGGAGAAAATGTCAGGTTTACTGCCCTGCACAGTACAACACTCTCTAACCGGTGAAGTGTTAATGCAGGCCTATATGAGTACAGAAGCCATTAAGGAAAGCTTAGCAAGCGGTAAAACCACTTTTTACAGCCGCAGTAAAGAACGTTTATGGACTAAAGGCGAAAGCTCAAACAACTACCTCCGGCTTGAGGGCATCTATTCGGACTGTGATTATGACGCATTACTGGTTCAGGCTATACCCGATGGCCCTACCTGCCATTTAGGTAACCGCAGTTGTTTTGCCGAGGCACCTAAACCCTTGCTGCATGAGCTTGACTCGCTCATTGCCAGCCGTAAAGGCGCAGATACCAACGAAAGTTACACTGCCAGCCTATTTTCTAAGGGATTAAAACGTGTGGCTCAAAAAGTTGGGGAAGAAGGCGTGGAAGTCGCTCTGGCAGCGGCAACTGCCGATAAAGACGAGCTGGCTAATGAAAGCGCCGACTTACTCTACCACTTGCTGGTTGCGCTACGGGCCAATGAGCTTAGTTTGGACGATGTGCTGGAGGTATTAGCGAAGCGCCGCGGTTAAGCGGCGCTGTTTAACTGCTCACGAAAATGCTTACGCTCGTATCGGCGGGATACGCGGCGTAGGCGCAATGACAAGAGTACCGCTGCGACACTTAGGCCACTAATAAAGCCAATCCAGAAGCCTGCCGCGCCCATGGCTGGCACAACCCAGTCGGTCAGCCCCAGAATATAACCAACGGTTAAGCCAAACGGCCAGTACGAAATAAAGGCCAATATCATTGGGTATTTAGTGTCTTTGTAGCCACGCAGAGTGCCAATGGAAATGGCCTGGAAGGTGTCCGACACAGTGAAAATAGCCGCCAGCCCCATCAGCGTTGCTGCCAGATTAATAATATCCTTATCAGGAGTGTAAAGGCTGGCTAACCAACCACCACCCAGATACATAATTAAACCGTTAACGCCCGCAAACACGCCACCAAACAGCATCGCGAGTTTAAAGCTCAACATGGCGTTTTTCGGATTACCCGCACCCAGCGCAAAGCCAACCCGTAAAGTCACCGCCATAGAGATACTCAGCGGCACCATATACACTAACGAACTTATGTTCAGTGCAATTTGATGAGCAGAAACCACAGTCGGCCCCAGCGGCGCAATTAATAACGCCACAGCAGCAAACAGACTGACCTCGAAAAAGAGCGACATGGAAATAGGGAAACCGATACGGATAACGTAGGTAACGTCGTCCCAGTTAGGTCGATACCAGCGCCGGAGCAGACGTAACCGCTTGTAACGTTTGGCGGTAAAGGTATAAACAACCATTGAAAGCGCCATACCCCACAAAACAATGGCTGTCGCCAGCCCACAGCCAGCGCCACCCAGTTCCGGCATACCAAACTTGCCGTAAACAAAAATGTAGTTTGCCGGAATATTTATCAATAGCCCGATAAAACCAATGATCAGCGACGGCATGGTGTTCGACAAGCCCTCACAAAAGTTTCTCAGTACCGCGTAAATAACAAAGCCCGGTATGCCCCAGGAGATGTAAAACAAATAGTCCAGCGTAATGGCGCGAAAGTCGTCTTCAACTTCCATGATGTCCAGCAACCAGGGCGCCGAGGACATTCCAATTAGAGTAATCACCCCGACAATGGCGCAGGCGTATAAGCCCTGTTGCAGTATATTGGCGATACGTCGGTGCGAATTTGAACCGTCCAGATGAGAGATAATGGGCGCTAATGCCAGCGCCAGACCAAACACCAATAAAGTTGCTGGTACAAAAATACTGCCGCCGACCGACACAGCGGCTAGGTCAAGTGCCCCTTTGCGCCCAGCCATAACCGTATCCACGACACTCATTAACATTTGAGTTAACTGAGCCACAAGAATAGGACCGGTCAGTTTAGCCAGCTTATTAAATTCGCCTTTATTATTCGTCCACCAGTTCACGCGCGTTTTCTCTGGGTTAGGATTGCTTACGCAAAAATTGCAGGATACGCTGATTCACATCAGCCGGATGAGTCAAAGGCCCCATATGCCCTGCTCCAACGGAGTCTCGTTGAACATCAGGAAGTATCGTCGATAAAGCCTCTGCGACAGCTTTTGCACTGCGACGAGTGTGTTCGCCCTGCAGCAGCAGAACGCTTTGCCCTACCCCGCGGTAGTCTTCCAGGCGTCGGGGTTCGTTAAGCAAGGCATCGAAGTCCAGAGCCACTTTAGCAGCCTGGCTGACCATAATTTGCTGAATGCGTTCAGGCAAAGCATCAAAATATCCGGCGTCATTCCAGTAATCGACAAAGGTGCGTGTGCATTCTATTGCGTCTTTACCGTGCATAGCGTGACTGATCTCCTGTATTTCAAGCATTCCCGGAGAATCATCCGGTAATACGTGAAAGGCAACAGGTTCGTAGACAACCACATCGGAAATTTTAAATGGCTTTTCCAGCGCCAGTTTTAATGCAACAGCGCCGCCGTAGGAGTGACCAACCAGTTGCACAGGCCTGGATAACGCAAGTTGCTCAACCGCGCTAATAATACGGGGCAGTTCCTGCTCCAGTCGAAAGTTTGCCGTAAACTCAACGTTAGGCGCCTGCCCATACCCCAGCAAATCAACCGCAATAACAAAGTGAGTGCTGGTTAACTCTTTTATTAACGCCCGCCACTGGCTACTGGCGCTCTGCGAGCTGTGCAACAAAACAACCGGTGGGTTTTGTTGTTCGCCGTACAGATGAATACCTGATTCTAATTCAGACATAGCTTCACTTTATAATAAACTGACACCAACAAACTGACCGATACCAAAGCCAGCAGCTAACAATAAAACGGCAAAAGTCGTTAATACCCCAATGGTGCGGGGCAAACTCACGCCGACACTGCGGGTTAACCCTATAGCGTGACATAAGCGAGCAACGACTAACGCAATACCCAACCCATGGAGCAGAGCAATCGGAGCGTGTTGTACTTCCATCATAGCAAACAGAATAAGCGCCAGAGGCACATACTCAATAAAGTTACCGTGGATACGCACTGCAACATTGAGCTCTTCCGCTTCACCGGTGCCCAAACCTACCCGGTGTTTCCAGCGCAAACGGATAATGTTCACAGCCAAAACAAGATAAATAAGCGTTAAAATGCCCGCATAAAAGCCGGTTATTGTTAGTTGAGATGTCATTGGAATGCCTCTTGTTATTCGTTGGGGCCTGGCTTCATTAAAAAAGGCTCACCATGTGAGCCTTTTAGTAAAAAATTACTTTCTGAGCAAATCGCCCAGTTGCTCACTGACTCTTTCAACGGGTTGCGTACCATCAATTTTGTGATACTCCGTCTTACCTTCTTCAGACAGCTTTTGATAATACTCTACCAAAGGTTCCGTCTGCTCGTGGTAAACCGAAAGGCGTTTACGAACCGTCTGTTCCTGATCATCCGGGCGCACAACCAGATCTTCACCCGTTTCGTCATCTTTGCCTTCCACTTTCGGTGGATTGTGCTCAACATGATAAACACGGCCGGAACCAGGGTGGACACGGCGACCACTCATGCGATCAACAATAATTTCGTCCGGAACATCAAATTCCAGCACGTAATCAATTTCGATACCGTTATCGCGCATCGCGTCGGCTTGCGGAATGGTTCTTGGAAAACCGTCGAGTAAAAAACCATTCTGGCAGTCTGGCTCTGCAATTCGTTCTTTGACCAATTCGATAATGATGTCGTCCGACACTAACTGTCCGGCATCCATAACTTGTTTGGCCTTTTTACCCAGTTCCGAACCGGACTTAATTGCTGAACGCAGCATATCACCGGTGGAAATTTGAGGGATCCCAAAAGTATTCATCAGGAATTGTGCCTGAGTTCCTTTTCCAGCTCCCGGGGCGCCTAACAAAATAATGCGCATAGAAAACCTCTTTGCATGATTCAAAAGTCTGCCCCGAACTTTACCCTGACAGGCGGGCTATTACAAGCGCAGAAAGCCGCTGCAGGCAATGACTTACCCACAGCGGTTGATACGAAATTAAGCGTTAAGCATTAATTTGTTAAGGCGGGTAACGAAGGAGGCTGGATCTTTCAGGTTGCCCCGCTCCGCTAAAGTGGCCTGATCTAATAACACTTCAGCCCATTCTTTGAAGGTATCATCCTCTTTGGTCAGCATGCGTTGAACCAACGGATGTTCTGGATTTACTTCAAAGATGTACTTAGTTTCAGGAACCGCCTGACCGGCGGCTTCCATCAACTTAGCCATTTGCGTACTCATATCATTGTCATCGGTAATGATACAGGCCGGCGAGTTGGTTAAGCGGTTAGTCACACGAACCTTCTTAACTTTATCACCTAAGGCTTTTTCAAAGCGTTCCAGGTTTTCTTTAAAGGCTTCTTCGGCTTTTTCCTGCTCGGCCTTGTCTTCTTCGTCGTCCAGTTCGCCTAAATCAAGGTCACCTCGAGTCACTGACTGCAACTGTTTCTCTTTAAATTCAGTCAGGTGGCTCATCAACCATTCATCAATGCGCTCTGAAAGCAGCAACACTTCAATGCCTTTCTTGTTGAAGATTTCCAGTGCAGGGTTATTTCTGGCGGCTTCGTAGCTGTCAGCAACAATGTAGAAGATTTTATCCTGACCTTCTTTCATACGCTCAATGTAGTCGTCCAGGCTGACTGACTGCACTGCACCGTCGTTATGCGTTGAAGCAAAACGTAGCAGTTCGGCAATACGCTCACGGTTAGTGTGATCTTCCGCCGGACCTTCTTTCAGCACATTCCCGAAGGTATCCCAGAACTGTTGATACTGTTCTTTGTCGTCTTTTGCCAGCTTCTTCAGCATTTGCAGTACTTTTTTGGTACTGCCATTACGCATTGCACGGGTAATTTTATTATCCTGCAAAATTTCACGCGAAACGTTCAGCGGTAAGTCATTTGAGTCAACCAAACCACGCACAAAACGCAGGTAAGTCGGCATTAACTGCTCAGCGTCGTCCATAATGAAAACACGCTTAACATAAAGCTTAACGCCGTGCTGTTGTTCGCGGTTCCATAAGTCCCACGGAGCGCGTTTTGGAATGTACAGCAAATTAGTGTATTCGGTTGTGCCTTCAACTTTGTTGTGGCTCCACAGCAGTGGTTCATCAAAGTCGTGCGCTACGGTCTTATAGAACTCTTTGTATTCTTCGTCCGTAATGTCTGACTTTTCACGAGTCCAGAGTGCCTGACCTGAGTTTACAGTCTCCCATTCACCGGGCTGCCCTTCCACTTTGTTGCCTTCGTCGTCTTCTGACTCAGGTACCGGTTCTTTCCACATTTGAACCGGGATACTCAGGTGTTCTGAATACTTATTGATAATGCCGCGCAGACGATTTTCATCTAAGAATTCATCGGCATCGTCTTTCAGGTGCAAAATAATGTCCGTGCCGCGACGGGCTTTATCAATGTCAGCAATTTCGAAATCGCCTTCACCTTGCGAGCGCCATTCGACTCCGCGAGCGTCTTTATCTAATGCTGAACGGGTTCTTACGGTAACTTCATCAGCAACAATAAAGGCTGAATAGAAGCCAACACCAAACTGACCGATAAGCTTACTGTCTTTTGCTTCGTCGCCGGACAGCTGACCAAAGAACTCCGCAGTGCCTGACTTGGCAATGGTTCCCAGATTATTCATCACGTCGTCGCGCGTCATACCAACGCCATTGTCGCTGATGGTAATAGTGCGGCTGTCTTTATCAACAGAAACACGAACGTGCAGGTCACTGTCGTCACCGTACAGAGAGTTGTCGCTTAAGGCTTTAAAGCGCAATTTATCTGCTGCGTCGGACGCATTAGAGACCAATTCGCGTAAGAAAATTTCTTTATTGGAATACAAGGAATGGATCATCAGGTGAAGCAATTGTTTTACTTCTGTCTGAAATCCATGTTTTTCCATTTGACCGGCTTCCGCCATAGTATATTTCTCCTGCTGTTATTACCTATGGCAATAACAATGGGGGCGCAGGAGACATTTTCAAGTCATCGGGAAAATTGTTTTCGGCCACTGAAGGCGTGACCCAGTGTGGTTTGATCGACATAACCCAGCTCACCGCCTACTGGCACCCCGTGAGCAATTCGGGTGGTGTTGATATTCAATTGCGCGGCAATGTCGGCAATATAGTGCGCGGTAGCATCCCCTTCCACAGTCGGGTTAGTCGCCAGCACAATTTCTTCCACCGGCTCGCTCTGCAGTTGCCGCTCCAGCTCATCCAGACCAATGTCCGCCGGCCCAATACCATCCAGCGGAGACAAATGCCCCATCAGCACAAAATAACGCCCCTGAAATTGAGAGGTCTGTTCAATGGCTAATACGTCGGCGGGTGTTTCAACAATACAAAGCACACCATTTTCGCGCCGCATAGGATTGCTGCAAATGCGACACAAGGGTTCTTCGGTTAAGGTCCGGCAACACTCGCAGTGGCCGACTTTTTCCACCGCCGACTGCAAAGACTCGGCAAGCCTTGAGGCTCCACCGCGATCGCGCTCAAGCAAATGGAACGCCATACGCTGTGCTGACTTTTGGCCAACACCCGGTAGACGTTTTAAATTCTCGACCAGTTGATCGATTGCCGGACTAATACTCATTAACTGACCTTACTACTTAGAAAGGCATTTTAAAGCCCGGAGGTAAACCCATACCGCCGGTTATTTCAGACATGCGCTCTTTGCTGGTTTCTTCAACGCGACGCACAGCATCGTTGGTCGCTGCAGCAATTAAGTCTTCCAGCATTTCCTGATCGTCTTCCATTAGGCTTGGGTCAATGCTTACGCGCTTTACGTTGTGGTTACCCAGCATGGTAATTTTAACCAGGCCTGCACCGGCTTCACCGGTCACTTCCATATTGGCGACTTCTTCCTGGGCTTGTTGCATGCGCTCCTGCATTTGTTGCGCCTGCTTCATCATGTTACCCATTCCACCTTTAAACATAATTTTATTCCTCGTTTAAGCTTTTAAAAAATTAACGCGCCTGAATTGATGACTCATCAATTTGCGCTTGAAACCTTTGTTGTAAGTCTTGTACGCCGGCGTCTCCGTGTAATATTTCACACGCGCGCTGGTGACGGTATTCATTGATATGCTGTTGCACCATTAAAGGTGTTGGCTGGCTCGGCACGCCAACTTTAAAGTCTACCCTTGCAGTCGCCCCTAATAACCCGGCCAAAGACTCTCTGACGGCCTGGCTGGTCGATTCGTTCAATAAACTTTTTTGTTCTTCAGCCACCAGAATCAGCCAGTCGTCATCGCCCAGCTTTTGCAGTTCGGAGTTTAACAACACCTGACGAGCCAGCCCGGAAATGTCCATGCCTGCTATCATGGCACTCCATTTATCAACTTCGGCGGCTTCGCGGATATCGTCATTTAATTCTGGCAGTTCTTCGTTTAATTCGTCTTTTGATTCCGGCTGATGCTCGGGTTGAGCTTCTGGTTCGGCTTCTGCCGGAACAGTTAACGCCACCGGCGAGCTGTTTTCTGTCTGGCTGTTTAATGTTTTGTTGCTATTGTCGGGATTTTTTTTTTCAGCCAGTTGCTCTCGCACGCGTAAAAGATCGGCTACGCCAGAACTGCTCTGCGCCGCTGGCTCAGGCGTTGGCTCTGCTGTTTGATCTGCTGTTGGCTCAGGTACTGGCTCCGACTTAGCGGCCTCTTCCATATGATACGGAGGCGCATCATTATGATAGAAGCCCGCATCATCATCCGGTTCAGAGTAATTAAATTCAGGAGGCTCTTCATGCTCACTATAAGACGGTTGCATAGGCTCCGATAATTCCGCTTCAGGCTGCGGCTCTGGTCCTGCCTGCGGTGTTACTTCTGCTACAGACCCGGCTTCAGTCTCAGTCACTTCCTGAGCAGGAGCCGTTAGCTTCGACTCAGGCATATCAACAGCAGACGAGTCTGGTTCAGTAATGTTGTAATCGCCCTTTTCTGCCGGGCGGAAACACAGCAGCCGCAATAAAGTCATTTCGAGTCCGCTACGTGCGTCTATAGCGTAAGCCTGCTCGCGGCGACCTTCCAGAACCGTGCGATAAAAAACCTGAATAAGTTCAGCCGGCATGCGTCGCAATAATGGTTTCAGGACATCACTGTTTTCGAACACATTAGCGGCACTGGGTACTTGCTGAACCAACGCCAGCTGATGCAATAAGCTTTGTAGCTCGACCAGCACCGAACTCAAGTCCGGTACCATGGATACCATACTGTCCACACGTTGCATTACAGCTTCTGCATCCCCTTCGAGAACAGATTCCAGTAATGCGGCAATATCGGCCACGGGCACGTTGCCGAGCATACGTCTGACACTGTCGATACTAACCGAACCGCCACCCTGGGCAATAGCCTGGTCGGTTAAGCTAAGCGCATCGCGCATACTGCCACGGGCAGAACGAGCCAACAGTGGCAGCGCTTCGGAATCAGCCTGAACCTGTTCCTGCGATAAAACATAGCTAAGCTGCTGCGTAATATCGTCGTTCGACAAGGCTTTTAAATTAAACTGCAGACAACGCGATAAAATGGTAACCGGTAGCTTCTGCGGATCGGTGGTCGCCAGCAGGAACTTTACGTGCTCCGGTGGTTCTTCCAGTGTTTTCAGCAGAGCATTAAAACTGTGCCGTGACAGCATGTGCACTTCATCAATTAAGTACACTTTATAGCGGCCGCGGGTGGGCCGATACTGGACGTTATCAAGTAACTCGCGGGTGTCTTCAACTTTGGTTCTTGATGCTGCATCAATTTCCAGCAAGTCAACAAACCGTCCCTGCTCTATTTCAAGACAGGCACTGCATTTGCCACACGGCGTTGCCGTAATACCTTCTTCGCAATTCAGTGCTTTAGCCAGGATTCGTGCAATGGTGGTTTTACCAACCCCGCGGGTACCGGTAAACAGATAAGCATGATGAAGCCGCTGCTTGTCTAACGCGTGCTCAAGCGGCTTCAAAACATGTTGTTGGCCGACAACTTCTGCAAACTGCGAAGGTCGCCATTTTCTTGCCAGTACCTGATAACTCATAGGATGGATTATTAACTCTGTTTCATTAAAACTGACATAAGGTATAGCACGCAACGCCGGCCTGCTGCAATTTATCTTCACCGCCGAGCTCAGGTAAAGAGACCACAAAAGCGGCTTCTACAACGTCTGCGCCGGAAGACTTAATCAACTGACTTGCAGCTACCACGGTTCCGCCGGTAGCCAGTAAATCGTCGACAATTAGCACTCTGTCGTTTTCAGTCAAAGCGTTTTCATGCATTTGCAATTCATCTGAACCGTACTCTAACTCATAATTCTGACGTGTCACTTTACCGGGTAACTTCCCCGGCTTTCTTAACAAAGTAACTCCACACCCCATGGCATAGGCTAATGCGGAACCAAAAATAAAGCCACGGGCTTCAACAGCAGCAATTTGTGTTATGCCCTGCCCTGCATAGCGTTGCTTTAACGTATTAATGGTTAATCTAAACGCATCCGGGTTTTGCAGTAAAGGCGTTATATCCCGGAAAATAATACCTGGCTTAGGATAGTCCGGAATGGAACCAATAGAGTCCCTTATATCAGTCGTGGCTGATTCCATAATCTTAGTCTCATCATTATGCGACAAAGCGCACCGCCCAGGATTTTAGCGTATCCAGCAGAAAATCCTCGTTCAAAGGTTTAGCCAGACATTGAGTCGCACCGGCCTTTAATGCCTTTGGCTCTATCTCTACCAAATCCTGAGTTGACATAAACAACAATGGAGTACGGTGATAAGCGTCTAAATCGCGCAGGTTTTTCAGTAAAGACAAACCGTCCATAACCGGCATTTTGTGGTCAAGCAAAACAATATCGAAGTAGGTCTGTTTCGCTTTGCTTAAGCCATCTAAACCATCCCGGGCTACAGTAACCTCAAAGCCAAGTGGCTTTATCACGCTACAAATAGACTCAAGCGTTTTGTCTTTATCCTCGACAACGAGCAAAGTGACTGACATAAATGTCGTTTACCTGATAGTTAATGAGGATGTATTTAAGAAGAAAGAATTTGTGTTAAACGCAGAACCAGCGGTAAACAGGCCCAGAATAAAAACAACACTGCCGTAATAAGCAAAAATCGTTTGCCTGCCGGTTCTTTAAAGGTTTCTGATGACATAACTTTTACCTCTTGATGAAATCGGGGCTGATCATACTCGATCCTCGACAACGATAAAAGTTGAATTCAATTCTTTACCTTCAATATCAAGTGCTGCCCGGCTAGTCTGTTTAAAGTCTGTTCGGCCCCTTGCTGTAGCTGATCTTTGGGCCATTGAGGGAGTAATTCAGGCAAAAGCTCGAGTAAGCTATTCAGTTGAATACTCTCTCTATTTTGTAGCTCTGTTAACAGTAAAAAAGTCATCGCATTAGTGCGAATAAAGCGAACCTTATCGCCGTTGTCGCGAAACACGATCAAAAAACGCGGTTCTGCCAAGGGTTCCTGAGGCTGAAACTCAGTGCTTATTTCATCAACCGGGTACTGATATGACGACACCATAGCTGTCGGGTTAAGTGCAATCAGAGTGTCACTCTCAAGCGCCTCTGCCGGATTAATATAATTTTCAGGCCACGGCTTTTGCTCTACCGCCAGTTCTGCCCATTCATAGTGAGCCAGTTCAGCTGCAAAGATAAACAACTCGTCATGAGATTGCAGGTACTCAACAAAGCTTGCCGCAATACCAGTAAAATATGGTGACTGAGAAGAAAAGGTACGAAAAAACCGCTCTTTGGTTTCTGCCCATTCTTTTTCCGCTGCCAGCTTTTTGAGTACAGGGAATGCACTATCAATAAAACGAAAGATATTATTCCGCAGTAATCGCTGATAAACAGCCAGCCGCCGCGCTTCTATCTCATCCAGCCAAGCTTCGTCTACGAATTTTTCCGGCGCTTTTAACTGTTCCACAAAGCGATTTTGAATTTCTTTAAAAGTCATTTTACTCATGGCGAGCCTGTATCGCTTTTATCCTGTTCAACTCCTGGTTTAACTCTTCCAGCGAAGGGAAGTTGAAATCTCTTTCCAACAAAGTAGGGTAAACGCCGTGCCGCCCATAAGCATAATCCAGAAGCTGGAAAACTTCGTCTTTTACGCTGGCACCATGAGTATCAATATAAAGATCTTCGTATTCTTCGTGATGTCCGGCTATGTGTCCGTAGACAATTCGCTCAGAAGGCAGGCCATCGATGAATTCATAAGGGTCATAGCTGTGGTTTACACTGTTCACAAAAACGTTATTTACATCGAGTAAAAGTTTGCAATCACCTGCCTCAAGAACCTGATTAATGAATTCTAATTCGGTAAGTTCCGGAGAGGGACTCGCGTAATAAGAGACGTTTTCCAATATTAAAGCTTGCCCTAACCTATCCTGAGCTTGCTTAATTCGTTCGGCAACATAGGCAACGGCATCGACTGTAAAAGGAATAGGCAGTAAATCGTATAACTGGCCGTTATGAGAGCAATAGCTTAAATGCTCACTGTAAATTTCAATATCAAAGTCATTCAAAAAGCGCTTCACATCTTTCAGAAAGCTTTGGCTCAACGAGTCCTGGCTGCCAATAGAAAGCGATAAGCCATGGCAGGTCAGTTGATATTTTCCGGCTATTTGGGCGAGTTTTTCCAGACGGGAACCTTTAAAAGGTATCCAGTTCTCAGGGGCTATCTCAAGAAAATCCGCATCAATATCTCCAGCTAAAGCAGCGTCAAGCAACTCGTTTCTTAAGCCAAGACCGACCGAATTAGACCTCATGTTTCTCTCCCCAGAAAACAAAAACCCGACACTGTGGCCGGGTTTTACTATGCAGTTATAAAAACGAAAAGTGGTTAATCGAGATCGATACCTTTTCGTTTAGCTGTAGACTTAATATAACCCTTCCAGCTACGAGCACTGCGACGTTGACCATCGAAGGTTGCAGCTTCATCAACATAACGCATAGCCTGGCGATAGTCACCACCATAGAAATACGCTTCCGCTAATGACATGTACACACGACCTTCTTCATTACGCTCCAAATAATCCAGAGCCTTTTTTAGGGGAGTTGCTGCCGCAATATACTGTTCATTTAACAGCATCAAGTTACCTTGCTTGCGGTAGTACTCACCTTTGTCATCACGTTCTTCAGCTGACTCAGCTGCGCGTTCATACCAGGAAACGGCTTTCTCAAGTTCTTTAGCACGATGGTAGCTGTTAGCGATGGTCGCAAAGTTTTTCGCTGTCTTTTCGATATCACCCGCTTCTACATGCTTCTCCATAGTAGAGGCCGCTTTGTACGGAATACCTTCGTTATCATACAACTGAACCAGCATTTTATACTGACTCTCCGTATCCAGGTATCCTGCCAAATACGCGATTTCCATAGTTTGAAGAGACTTATCTAAGTTTTCTTCTAACATATAAAATTGCGCTAACTGAGGCCACCAGCCAGTTTGCTCCGGCAACTTATTCAAACCTTCTTCAAGAACCTCTATCGCCTGAGGATACATCTTACGCTCATAGTAAGACGCCATCATCAGGTTGTAGATATTCTTGTCAGGTTTCTCTGACTCTTGTAAAGCCACTCGGGCAAAAGGAATGATCTGAGCAAAGTTCTTCATCTGGTAATGCGCATTAGCCATATACAAGAACACCTGAGCATCACGTTCGCCTGTAAACTGAACCCATTTTCTAAGGTATTCAAGACTTTGCTCGTACTTCTCTTCTTGCAGGCTAATTTGACCTACCAGTTTCATAGCCGCGGCCTGATCATTCCAGCCTAGAACGTCTTGGTCGACTGCACTTTTCAGAACGCTCAAAGCATCACCCATGCGCTCGTCTGCTGCATAAAGGTTACCAAGGAAGCGGGCTAAGTATGCCGAGTCGTAACCCGGATCCGGCTCTTGCTCTTCGAGAACCGCTATTGCTTCTTTGATTTTATCTTCTTCATACAGTTCAAACGCATCCATGATTGCCCGGCCAATACTCTGCGAAGCAGCTTTATTGTCGCGAGCTTTCTTCTGCGCCTCAACGGTCTCTTTATCCGGAATGCTGAAACCAAGGTCCTGAGCCGAAGCCTGGGCCGTTGTCATCAACATTACCGAAGCAAAAGCCAGGGCACTAACAAATGTTTTTATTGTATATTTCATTTCTTAGTTCCCATCCATTGTGAAGTCGAGCTGAACAGTCATACCTTCCTGACGAATAGGCTTACCGTCTACAACCTTAGGCTTATACTTCCAACGCAACAATGCGCGGCGTGCCTCACGGTCAAACACTCGACGAGGTTCAGAATCGATGACTTCAACGTCAGTTACACCACCTTGCTGGTCGATAGTGAAGCGCAGCTGTACCCAACCTTCGGTGCCGTTTCTTGCAGCTGAAGGCGGATAACGCGGTTCGATACGAACAATAGGTGTTGCGTCTCCGTCAGAACTTAATCCACCACCAGGTCCTGAAAGACCTGTATCAGCACCACCAACATCAACATCAAAACCCATGTTCATGTTCATGCCACTGTCTGATGTATCAGGCTCAGACTGTGGTGTTTCTGGTGGCTGCTCCGGCGGCGGCGGTGGCGGCGGCGGTGTACGCCGACGCTCCTGAACGTCAGACTCAGGTGGCGACGTTACGATGTCAATAACGGGCGTTGGAGCCGGCGCTTCGTTGCGCTGTGCTCCTCCGCCGATTAAGTAAGCCATGAAAGCAAACAGAGCAAACGTAACGGCGGCACCTAGTAGTAAAGATACTAAAAAGCGCACCATATTAGTTATTCTCCGCAGCTATGGATATCTTATCGATACCCGCTTCCTTAACCTGATCCATGACTTCTACAACGACACCATGTTCAGCTTTCTTGTCGGCCTGGATAACAACAACATCAGTTGGTTGTTCGGCAAGCATACGTTCAATGTTAGCGCCTACACGCTCAACATCCACTTGACGTTTATCCATCCAGACTTCACCAGTATCACGAATAGCGATAAAGATGTTAGCTGAAGGCTCCTTTGTCGTATTACTGGCTTCAGGCTTATTAACCTGAATACCCGCTTCTTTGACGAATGAGGTCGTTACGATAAAGAAGATCAACATAATGAAGACGATGTCAAGCATCGGCGTCATGTCGATCGACGCATCTTCCTCTTCTCGATTACGATTACGTGCCATAGTTTTACTCTCTTAGTGATGTGGCAAACTGTCAACAAGGCCTTCTTTCGCTCTACGCACTTTACTTTCCAGGCGTGTCGCGAAAAACATACCGGATAACGCAGCAACCATTCCCGCCATAGTCGGGATTGTTGCCATCGAAATACCCGATGCCATTAGACGAGGGTTACCCGTCCCTTGTACTGCCATGATTTCAAACACCGCAATCATACCTGTTACGGTACCCAGCAGCCCAACTAGTGGACATAAGGCAACACAAGTTTTTATCAACAGAATACGTGCATTCAGTTTATCGTTCGCTTCGGAAATCCATGCTTCACGGATTCTATGGGCGTACCATGAGGTGGTGTCCTTACGGGCATCCCATTTCGCTATAATGTCATTGCGAAGTTTAGGGAAAGCACCTGTAAGGTACCAATAACGCTCAATCATCAGTACCCACATTAGAAAGAGCACCCCCATGACGATGTACAGGACATCGCCACCGGTAGCCAGAAAATCCCTGATAGATTCCCAAAGTTCCATCAGGTAAAGCATGGGTTACTCCTTCTCCGAATGCGCAGCTACGATACCCGCTGCTTGCTCGTCCAGAATATGAACAATAGACTTGCCGCGAGAAGCCACAATACTGTGAGCCAAAATCAATGGAATAGCTGCAATCAGACCCATAGCTGTTGTTACCAACGCCATAGAGATATCGCCTGCCATGATCTTCGGATCACCGGTACCAAACAGTGTAATAGACTGGAACGTACCAATCATACCAACAACTGTACCTAACAAACCAAGCAATGGAGCAATAGCCGCAAGGATCTTAATGACGTTAATGCCACTTTCGACTCTCGGGGTTTCACGTAAAATTGCTTCGTCCAGTTTCAACTCTAAGTTTTCAACGTCTGCATTCTTATTCTCTTGATAAACCTTAAGAATACGGCCTAATGCGTTGTTGTCTTTAGGTTGCTCTGGGTTCTTCAACTGAGAGCGGATTTTTCCTGCAGCAGTTGTCAAGGTAACCAGTTTGAATACAGAAATTAACAGACCAAGAATTAATACTGCAGTAATTACATAACCAACAGTACCACCTTGGTGATAACGTTCAGACAACGTCGCTTTGTTAGTTAACAAGCTAAGAATCTGACCTTTAGAAGGATCTAAGAAAATACCTTCATAACCACTTTCTGTGTTGTAAAACTCTTGTGCTTGTCCAGTTGCGCCACCTTCAGGTTGACGACCTAATGGTTGTACCTGTTCAGTCGTGTCGTTGTAGACTAAGTAGTTGTCACCCTGAATCAAGTTGAAAACACCAACACGCAATACTTCACGGTTTTCACTACCGCCGTCAAGTAAGGTTACATCAGTATTAAATTTAACAACTTTGCCTGACTCTACCATTTCAGTTAACAAGGCTTTCCAGAGCTCTTCCAGCTCTTCCAGAGTTGGAAGTTCTTTCGCTTCTGACAAGCTTTCCAGAACGTCTTCACGACCTGGATACTGTGCACTGATGATAGAAGTCGCGATACGACCGATAGTTTCTGTCGCAGCACCACGAACAACACCGAACATTTCACCTAAGGTACCTTTAGCATTCTCAAGTTCTTGTTCTTTGTTCGCCAGTTCAACTTCGTTTTCAGAAAACTCTTCCTGCAAACGTTTACCGCGAGCTTTTTCTTCTTCTAATTGCTTCTCTGCACGATTCAGCAATGCTTGCTTATCGGCACGAGCAGCTGTGAATTCACGCTCACGTTCAGCGTTCAGTTCACGAGAAGAAACACGGTTTTTTTCAACAAGCTGTAACAGCTCATCTAAACTTTTAGCTTCAGATTGATCCTGAGCCTGGGCAGCGAGAGTCGTACCTGCAGAAAGGGTGACTGCTGCTGCAATCATTAATGATTTAACTAATTTATTCATTCTGCACTCTCCGCTGCGAATACTGGAAGTTTCACCAGATCGTAAGCAAGTTGCTTACGTGACATACGAATCGCTTGGGTCAGAGGACGGATAAACTCGTCTTCCAAAGCAGTCCACTCATCGGTTTCATTGTTGTAGATCCAAGCATTTTTCAAGTCCAGAGACTGAGCTAAGAATGCAACACGACCCATGTGGAAGTAATCAACAGCAATTTGTTCGCCGTCAATTTCCAGGTTGCCCTGATACGAAATCAAACCTGAACCGTAGTCCATTTCGGTTTGATAAGCTTCGATGATTTGACGAAACTGCTCTGATGTAGAGACGCTTGAGCTGTCCATGATGTCGCGTAAACGCTCAACACGCGCCATACGCTTTTCACGGTGAATTGGAATGTCCAATTTCACAAACTGTTCAAGAGAGTCGATCATTTCATACATCAAAGGAACAACGCCCTGTTTGGTGCGCTCGATTCCGTCGATCTGCTTTTGAAGAGACTCAAGCGTTGCGTTTTGGTCATTAACCAAACGTTGTACATGGTCATTATAGACTTTCAAGTTCTCGTACTCAGCAACCACTGAACGATACTCGATAAGAAGGTCCTGACTTTGCTCGAACAAAGAGTCGATTTTATTTTGCGACTGTTCGCCGGCTTTCAAAACCTTCTGCTCTTCGTTTTGTAGCTTAGCTACATCTACTTGCTGTGCAGCGGCAACGCCGGTGCCAGCAAACGCCATCACACCCATAAGGGTTGCAGCGAGTTTGGTTCTTTTGATTACTTTGGTCATAGTTCCCAACCAATTTGACTTAACTTCCGCTTCAACGCCTAAGGCGTGAAACACCAGTTGTTTGAATGACGAAAAGATCTCGTTCTACACTTTATTATTATTGCCAAAGAAAGCAGCAATACTAAAAGATACTCCCACGATGGCTATACGCTGTCAACCAAGTAAACTGAGTCAACCGCGCTATAGCTGTCGCTTTGTATCCGGTGCAGAACACGGTTCTGGACTCTCGTAATTTCCAGATATTTTCTCGGACGACATCCTGTCGTCAACTCATTTCATACCCCCAGTTTTGGTACATGTATACCTAACTTGGAATATTACTCCTTCCTGAATAGTATCACTTTTTGATCGACGAACAACACTGACATTTCAATTTCAACGTTTTTTAAACAATTAATTTATTAGCCTATATTCAATGGTAGACCCAATTTCGTGACCTAAGTTTCAAAATCCTTTAATATAGAGGGATGAGAGAGATATTAAATGTAACCTCAATACAACATATTGAACAGCTGCTCAACACTTTACAGGGGCGAGCTGAGCAAATTGATGGGGAAAATAGAAAGAAACATCGCCAGCTTAGCGAAAATTGGTTTAGTTCGTCGCTGTTCAGCCAAAGTTCTAACCTGGCTGTAGATTACGTTGCAGAGACCCAAAACCTTTTTCGACAGCTTCAGAAAAGCGACAACCATCATGCTCAACGTTACCTTGCGGAAAAACTCAGTCTGCAGCTAGAAGCATTAAATACAGCTTTCCGGGCTAATAGACCACCTAAACAACAGCAAGATCATCGCATTACTGCGCAAAATCAACTGCAGCAGATGCATCAACAATTAGTGACTTATCGTGACTACGAAAGACGACTGACAGAAAACCTGGATACGGCTGCTGCGGGTAATAACCCAACCATGATTCAAAGCGCGCAGCAACGCCTTAACCGCTGCCAAATGGCCATTGATTCTCTGGAGAAAAAGATTAGCCGTTATGAAGAAGGTTGACGTTCCTTTTATCTACTCACCTTTATACAGTGAATTAGATTTACCGCCCAGACACCGTTACCCAATAGAGAAATACCGCCTACTAAAAGACTGGGCGGTTAAACACGGAGCAACCAATAATCAATGGCATCAACCTGAGCCACTTAGCTGGGAACAGGTAGCACGAACACACTGTCCGGGATATCTGTCTCAGTTACGGCAGAACAGCATGGATAAAAGCAGCTGGCGACGCATAGGCTTTCCCTGGTCAGAACAGCTATTGTACCGCACCCTAACCTCCGCTGGGGGCACACTGCTGACGACCGAACTGGCACTCACGAAGGGAGTTGCCATACACTTTTCCGGCGGCTACCACCATGCTCACAAAGACTGGGGCAGTGGTTTTTGTCTACTCAACGATTTAGCAATAGCCTGCAATGAAATACTAGTTCGCCATCCAAAACTAAAAATAGTGGTACTGGATACCGATGTTCATCAAGGCGACGGAACCGCCACGCTCTTCGAAAATGATAATAGGGTGTTTACCTGCTCAATACACGGGGAACGCAATTTTCCATTTTCCAAAGCTAGCTCTAACCTGGATATTCCTTTAGCTAAACATACCTCTGACAAAGAATACTTAGCGGCTCTCGAAAATACCCTCGAACGCATCAACCGCGAAATTAAACCCGATCTTATTCTTTACGATGCCGGTGTCGACATTTATCAGCGGGACGAGTTGGGTCATCTGAATATTAGTCTGGCGGGTATTTTTCAAAGAGACCTCACTGTACTACGCTTTGCTAAAAGACATAAGACTCCTCTGGCTGCTGTAATCGGCGGTGGGTATCAACGTAATTTACCTCGTTTAGTCAGAGCCCATGCTCAACTACTAAGAGCGAGTTATTATGTCTATACTGAGAATAAGCTCACAGAAGGATAAAAGGTATGAAGTTTGACGACGACATTCATAATTATTACGAACGCTTAGTTGCAGACCGGATAGAAGAACTGGAACTGGAAAAGCAACACAGTCAGGAGTTTCTGGCTGATCTCAGTTGCCTGGTACTTAATCAGTTGCCGCCGCGTTACATTCGACACGAAGTTGATATGGCTTTCTTTTTACCACCGTCAAAGCGGCTGGACATGGAAATGCAGGTACACAAAGCAATAGCGGAAGCACTGGAATTTTTGAAAGGAAGAAAACGCCCTGACGGCGATTAATAAAGATTGGGTGGCGACTCTACCAGCCACACCTCGGCACACACATCCCTGACTACGGCTGCTCCCTTCCGGGCCTGACCGGGTTCACCAGTTAGCGTTGCGAGGGGACCCGCAGAGTCACCATAAACGCTTTGTTCAAAGCGGGCTGCATTATGAACCAGTTGCCCGGCTGAAACAACCCACAGTTTACCTTTTGCTTACTTTTTCTGCAGCTTTGCAGCAATTGCCTGACGAGCTTCATCTGAGCTTAACGCTTTTGCAAAAAACGTCGCTTCACGACTGATGCGATCAGCTACTGACTCCGTCGGCTGCTTTAATAAATGCTTGGAAATTCGTAATGACTTGCTGGATTGCTTACGCAGTTTATCCAGAGTTTCTTCAACCACAACAGGCAGCCGCTCAAGCGAAACCACATGGTTAACAAACCCGGCTTGCTGAGCCGACTGCGCGTCAAAACTTTCGCCGAGCAACAACAATTCTGCCGCTTTTTGGTAACCACAAATTTGCGGTAACAACAAACTTGAGGCAGCTTCAGGCAATAACCCTAGCTGCACAAATGGCAACGCAAATACTGCGTCGTCACTGCTGTAAACAATATCGCAATGCAGTAAGAGCGTTGTTCCTATGCCTATAGCTAATCCATTTACTGCGGCAACTATAGGTACCTCGGCACGGGCCAGAGTATGCAAAAACTGAAACGCTGGAGCCGATTCATCTAAGTTTTCAGTTGATAAAAAGTCATTTAAATCGTTACCGGCAGAAAAACTGTCACCGCTGGACTCAAAAAGTACTGCATGAACCGAGCTGTCGTTGTCTGCCGCTTTCAACGCTTCATTACATGTTGTGTACATGTCCTGAGTGAAGGCATTCTTCTTTGCTGGTCGGTTCAGACGTATGCGAACAACACCGTTATCTTGCGAAACTTGTACGAGCTCTTCAGTACTCAAAATCTGTCTCCCGTCAATTATTACTGACCGCGATTTTTCCAGGCCTTTTTAGTCGCTTCGTGCATGGGAACAATAAGCTCCAATGCGCTTTTATCTCCGGCCGGTAGCTCCATTTGATTAGGACGTTTGGGCGTGACTCTCTGCCCCCATTTAATCAATCCGGCACCGCAAGTGAGTCCACCACCAAACACGGCTGACATAATGCTGTCACCAGGCTTGATAATACCGTTGTCAGCAGCTTCAGCAAAGGCAATAGGTAGTGTCGCTGAGGATGTATTTCCGTAATTCTGAATATTAATAACGGTTTTCTCGCTCGGCACTTTGCACATTTTACCTAAGAAATCGATTAACCGTTTATTCGCCTGATGCGGAATAAGGGCGTCGATATCGTCGGTGGTCATGCCGGTTTCCTGAAAAACCTTGTCGACAGCCGCACTCATGCCTTTCACTGCACGTTTAAATATTTCCTGGCCAACAAAATCAAATTGCATAATACCGTCAAAGTTAAACCGGTCAAAGCTAGAGCCAAAATCGAGGCTTAACACGTCGCGGGCATCTGCGTCACAACTGATGTGGCTAGCTAGCAAACCAACTTCTTCATCTGAGGCTTCAAGTACCATAGCGCCCGCGCCATCGCCAAATAAAACGGCGCTTTCGCGCTTGGTCCAGTCCAGAATGCGGGTTAAACGTTCTGCCCCTATGAGTAAGACCTTTTTATGTGCGCCGGTTTTTATGCCTTGAGTCGCAACGTGCATTGCATATAAAAAGCTGCTGCAAGCTGCGTTTAGGTCAAAGGCTGCAGCATGTTTTGAACCGATATTTTGCTGTACTTTAGACGCGACGTTGGGGATAAGTTCATCTGCAGTACAAGTACCGACAATGATGAGGTCCAGTTCATTGGGATCTAAATCGGCAGCGGCCAGAGCATTACGCGCAGCAACCGTCGCCAACTCAGACGTACCAACATGGCTTACTCGACGTTCGGAAATACCCGTTCGTGAAACAATCCACTCGTCGGAGGTTTCCAGGAAAGTGGCAAGATCATCATTGGTCATTACAGCCGGTGGCAGACATTTTCCCCAACCGGTAATTTCAGCAAATTTAGTCACGGCAAAACCTTTTACTTCTGTCGGCTAGTATCGTCATAATGGTAAGGTATTTTATGACAATACGGTTTCACCGTATGATAGCACGAATCGACGTCAGGTGAATGACCGCCATAAAAAAGGATAACTCCTATGTTCCGAACACTATTTGCCGCCAGTTTTTTGCTTATTATCAGTGCTTGCCAGAGCCAGCCTGATCCATTAATTATTAGCGCTGATACTGTTGTTGATAAACTAAACACCAAGGTAAGCCAATTAAAAGTCACGGATAAACGCTCTTATTCTTATTTATATCGCCATAAAAAAGAAGAGGACAAAGCAGCATTCGCACCCACTCTAAGGCCCTTAACCTTAGTTGTTGAAGAAGCTTTACAGCCTGTTACAGGTGCTTATGATGAAAACGGTCTGACATGGTACGTCACCATCGAAAAAGCACTAATTGACGCAACTCTTCATACCGTAAAATACGAACTCGAGCACAGTATTACCATTCGTGTTGAGGCCACCCGGGGAAATCGTCGCTATAGCAACTTTTATTCTGGAACCTATAACTCCACAGGTGGTCTGAAACCAGCCCAGGCAACTTTAGAACGTCAATTCAAACAATTACTGAATTCGGTGCTTACGGAAATCGCTAATGATCCTAAGCTGCGTATGCGTGAACAAGAGGACTTTTAGTCATGACTTTCCTTAAATATTTTATTGGCCTCACCGCAGCTATTTTTATCAGCGTCAGTCATGCTGAAATTCAGCCAGATAACCCCTTCCCGCGGGTAAAAATAATAACTTCTATGGGTAACATCACTGTAGAGCTCAATCGCGATGCAGCTCCTTTAACCGTTAAGAACTTTTTCCGTTATGTGAAAAAAGCACAATACAACGGTACGATATTTCATCGTTTAGTTCCCGGCTTTGTTATCCAGGGCGGCGGCTATGACGAAGATTTTCAGGACAAACCCTCATTTGAAAAAATTGCGAATGAATCCGGTAACGGCTTGAAGAACGAATATGGCACAATTGCTATGGCTCGCGAACGTGAACCTCACTCAGGTACCCGCCAGTTTTTCTTTAACTTAAATGACAATACTTCACTTAATCCAGACAATGGTGACTGGGGCTACGCTGTATTTGGTCGTATCGTTGAAGGCTTAGATGTCCTTGAAGCCATGGCTAAACTTGAATCACAGGCCTATAGCGATGAAATTGGCTGGGCTGATGTACCTGTCGACCCGCCTATTCTGAAACGTATAGAGGTTGTACCGCAAAACTAATGGCTTTAACAAAACCGACTTTCTGGCAAGATTTGAAAGTCTACAAACAGCCTCGCGTATTAGTTATTTTTGTTCTGGGCCTAGCCAGTGGTTTTCCGTGGGTGATGATTGGCTCAGCACTTTCAGCGTGGCTGCAGGAGGTTGGACTAACCCGCTCAGTCATTGGCTATTTCGGTGCGGTTTTTGGCGCCTACTCTATAAATTTTTTATGGGCGCCTATTATCGACAACCTAAAAATCCCGATACTCACTCGCTGGCTGGGTCAACGAAGAAGCTGGATTTTTTTCTGCCAGATGCTCATTGCCGGAGGTTGTTTCGCATTAGCGAGTCTGGATATTATCGACCACCTTCATCTCGTCGGGCTAATTGCACTTGGCATTGCTGTCAGTTCAGCGACTCAGGATATAGCCATTGACGCCTACCGAATTGAATCTTTTGCGGAAAACGAAGGTCGACTGCAAAGCGCCGGTGCAGCAATGACAACCGCCGGATGGTGGACCGGCTACAGTGGTTTAGGTGCCCTGCCGTTCTTTTTTGTCGATGGTATAACCTGGCAATGGCAACACGCTTATTTCGGACTGGGCTGCATCATGTTAGTCCTTGCAGCTGTCGTACTCTTTGTGCGCCGCACCACTTATCATCAGGAACCAACCATAAAAACAAAATTGACTCACTTCTGGCCGGCAATGAAAGAGAGAGTCAACATTATTGTTATTCAGCCTATTGGTGAGTTCTTTTCCCGTAACGGCGTTAAGCTCGCTTTTTCAATTCTGGCCTTTATCTTTTTGTTTAAAATTGGCGAAGCTTTTCTTGGACGAATGTCGATTGTTTTCTATAAAGAAGTTGGCTTTACTAATGCCGAAATCGGCACCTATTCAAAATTGGTTACCTGGTGGGTAACTATTATTTTTGCGCTACTAGGCAGTGCCGTCAACTTACGGTTGGGTATAATTAAAGGCCTGCTCATAGGCGGCGTAGCCATGGCCTCTTCTAACCTGATGTTCTCGTGGATTGCTCTGGTAGGCCCGGATACAAACCTATTTCTAAGCGCGGTTTTAATTGACGGCTTTACCAGTGCCTGGTCAACTGTCGCCTTCGTTGCCTTCATCAGTTTACTTTGTAACCGAACCTTTACCGCAACCCAGTATGCACTAATGGCATCGTTGGGGTCTTTAGGAAAAACAGTACTGTCGTCCTCCAGCGGACAAATTGTCGATTATATGGATGGCAACTGGGCTTTATTCTTTGTTTTAACTGCTTTAATGGTTATCCCCAGTCTTATCTTCCTCTGGTTTATTCGTAAACCCATAGCCGAGCTGGAGCGAAAACGTGACGAAGGCTAACCTAAATTGGGTCGTGCTTGGCCCTGGAGCCATTGGAGGGCTTATTGCCGGCGCTCTGCTGGAACATGGCCAGTCTGTATCGGTTTTACCGCGTAAGAACCGAACACGAGAAATAAACTGGCAAGTCACTCACAAGCAGTTTAAAGCTGACTACAGTGCTCCTGTTATTACACAACTTCTGGCCGAGAATACGGTGTTCGTTATTGCGGTTAAAGCCTTTGATGTGATTCAAGCCTTGCAACGCATAACGACATTGCGCGGGTTTAATAAAGCCATGCCCATAATAATAAGTCACAACGGCATGGTGGAACTTCCTGAACCGTTAAAAGAGCTTAATTTACACCCATTGGTGACAACTCACGGTGCGGTACGAAGCAGGAATGAAAATGCCGACCTTTGTATTGAACACAGGGGGGCAGGCCGAAGCTGGCTGGAAGTCGACCCTGCAGTCCGGAATCAGCCGACGGACTTTGACCCAGGCCTGGTCCTGCAACAGGCTTTTCCTCCGCTTACTCTGGAACAAGATCTAAGTCAGAGACGCTGGTTAAAGTTCGTTATTAATTGCGTTATTAATCCGCTGACTGCAGTTCATCAGTGCGCTAATGGCGAATTGCTGAAGGGAAGCTGGCAGGCGCAAGTATACAGCCTCGTAGCAGAAGCCGTAGCTGTAGCGAACAGTCAAAATGTGTCTTTGACAACTGAGGAATGCTATAAAGAGGTGCTTTTAGTAGCAAAGGAGACGGCCTTAAACCACTCTTCCATGCTGCAGGATATTCAACAACAACGGCGTACCGAGATACAGCAGTTAACCGGTTATTTAATTAACGCTGGTAAGACGGCGGGTGTTGCCACACCGACTCACCAGCAACTACTCAATGAGTTCCAACAACGTTATAGCGGCTAGTCTTTATCTTCAATAAAGTCGACCACTTCTAGGCCAAAGCCTGACAGTGCAGAGTAACGTTTTGGCGAGCTCATTAAGTGCATTTTATGAATGTTCAGGTCTGCCAGAATCTGTGAGCCTAAACCGACGTTCCGGGACGCATTTGACGCCGATGTTGTTGGTTTTTGCTCTCCTTTATCCTGCGCTTCAAATTCACACACCTGAGCAATGATGCTCTCCGGGGTTTGCTGACGACCAATAATAACCAGCACACCATCGTGTTCAGCAATATAGGACATAGCTTTCTGAATTGGCCAGCTGCGTTTTGCTGCCCGCTCGGTTAAAAAGGTATCGTGGAAGGTGTCCTGCAAATGAACTCGTACGTTAGTCACTTTATCTTGCGAGAGGTCACCGTGAACAAGAGCATAATGTACCTGTTCATCAATAGTGTCCTGATAAGTGATTAACCGGAACTTGCCAAATGCCGTAGGCAAATTACATTCAGCCACCCGTTCTATGGTTTTTTCCTGTATCGAGCGATATTCGATTAAATCGGCAATGGTGCCGACTTTAATACCATGCTCTTCAGAAAAAGCTTCAAGATCAGCGCGGCGCGCCATGGTGCCATCTTCGTTCAGCACTTCAACGATAACCGCCGCAGGTTCAAACCCGGCTAAACGCGCAAGATCACAACCCGCTTCGGTGTGTCCCGCACGGTTCAACACCCCGCCCGACTTAGCCTTTAACGGGAAAATATGTCCCGGCATGACTAAATCTTCGGGCTTGGCGTCTTTTTTCACAGCATCCAGCACCGTTTTCGCTCTGTCCGCCGCGGAAATACCTGTGGTTACCCCCTCAGCGGCCTCAATCGAAACAGTAAAGCTTGTTGCGTATGGGGCGTTGTTCTTATCTACCATTAACGGCAAATTCAGTTGCTCACAGCGTTCTTCCGTTAACGTCAGACAAATCAGTCCGCGACCATAACGCGCCATAAAATTGATAGTTTCCGGCGTCACACACTCGGCTGCAATAATGATATCACCTTCGTTTTCGCGATCTTCGTCATCCATAAGGATAACCATTTTACCCTGACGAATATCTTCGATAATCTCTTCTGTGCTATGCAGTGACATAACGCTTTACCTTTTAATCTTGTGTATGAGGTACTGCTACCAAGCGTTGATCAGGGCCTACCTGCCGACGATCAATAATTTTAAACCTTGGTGCTGAAGCTAAATTCAACGGCTCGTTCATGTCGATAACCGAACGTCCATGATGGCCCAATAACTGACCCGAACTGTAAATCATCAATCTGTCGCATAATTGCTGCTGAATAAGAGCGCCCGCCAAATTCGCCCCACACTCAGTCCATAACTGGTTAATTTCGCGGTTAGCCAATTCAACCATAAGCGCCGGCAGACTCACTTTACCGTTAGGGTCTGCGGCAATAATTAATTCATGACAATGTGGATGGCAACTGGGTTTACCAGGAGTTGTTCGCACTAACCACACCGGCGCCGGAGAGTCAAAAACCCTGGCCTCGTCATTCACCCTGTGCTGACTGTCAATAATAATACGTACCGGCTGTTTTAAAGGCTCAGGCAGCGGTCTTGATTTTGGCCACTGATCAACACGCACTGTCAATTTAGGATCGTCAGCCAGAATCGTTGCAGCACCACTCAGAATCGCGTCGGCCTGTGCCCGAAAAAACTGCACATCACTGCGAGAGTCAGAGGACGTTATCCATTGACTGCGGCCATCTGACAACGCCGTTTTTGCATCCAGTGAGGTTGCCATTTTTAGGGTTACCCATGGACGTTGTCGTGTCATTCGGGAAATAAACCCCGGATTCAGACTCTCCGCAGCCAATTGCAGTACACCGACGTCCACAGAAATACCCGCAGCTTTCAGACGCTGAATACCATTACCGCTGACCCTAGGGTTTGGATCCTGCATGGCAACCACAACACGTTTTACTCCGGCCTCAATTAACGCATCGCAACAAGGCGGTGTACGACCAATATGACTGCATGGCTCCAACGTGACATAAGCCGTTGCGCCCCTGACTTTTTGTCCTGCCGCGCGCAAAGCATGTACTTCAGCGTGAGGTTCGCCAGCCTGATGATGCCAGCCTTCACCAACAACTTCAGTCCCGAGAGTAATGACACAGCCAACCGCAGGGTTCGGCCTGGTCGTCATCAGTCCGCGCCGCGCCAGCATTAACGCACGGTGCATCATTTGATGGTCAAAGTACTGCGGGTTTAATTCAGTCATTAAGGCGCGCTATTTCTTCACCAAATTCGCGAATGTCCTCAAACGAGCGATAAACAGAAGCAAAACGAACGTAAGCAACCTTGTCTATCTGCTTGAGGTTTTCCATGACCAGACTGCCGACGAAATTACTGCTTATTTCGCGCTCGCCGGTCGCCCGGATGCTGGATTTTATTTTGTTAATGGCCTGTTCCATCAACTCAAGACTCACAGGTCGCTTTTCCAGTGCTCTCAGCAGTCCATTTCGGAGTTTATCTTCGTTAAATGGTTCGCGGGAACCATCAGTTTTGATAACCCGGGGCATGACCAGCTCAGCTGTCTCAAAGGTTGTAAAGCGCTCCTTGCAATGATTACATTCACGCCGGCGACGAACTGAGGCTCCATCCGCAACCAATCGCGAATCGATAACCTTAGTATCCTGTGTGCCGCAAAATGGACAATGCATTGCCTGACTCCTTTATGTGCGCTTTACAACTGTTCGCAATTAACCGTAAACCGGAAACTTAGCGCATAGCGCTTTTACCTGCTCGCGAACTTGATTAATTTTACTTTCGTCAGCAATGTCATCCAGCACATCGCAAATCCAGTTGGCGACCTGCTCAGCTTCCGCTTCTTTAAAGCCGCGGCGAGTAATTGCCGGCGTGCCTAAACGCAAACCTGAAGTGACAAAAGGTGAACGCGGGTCATTAGGAACCGCATTTTTGTTAACAGTAATGAACGCGTTACCTAAAGCCGCATCAGCATCTTTACCAGTAATATCTTTGTCAATTAAATCCACCAGGAACAAGTGGTTCTGAGTGCCGTTCGACACGATTTTGTAACCGCGCGCCTGCATGGTTTTTACCATGGCATTGGCGTTCACTAATACTTGCTTTTGGTAGTCTTTAAACTCTGGCTGCAACGCCTCCTGAAAAGCCACCGCTTTACCAGCGATAACGTGACAAAGTGGCCCACCCTGGTTGCCAGGGAATACCGCACTGTTTAACTTCTTGTGTAACTTTTCATCATCGCTGCCGGAAATAATCAGGCCGCCGCGAGGGCCCGCCAGAGTTTTATGCGTAGTGGTAGTGACAACATGAGCATAAGGTACCGGGTTAGGATAGACGCCAGCGGCAACCAGACCCGCTACGTGCGCCATATCAACCATTAAATAAGCATCAACTTTATCGGCAATTTCACGGAATTTTGCCCAGTCAACAATGCCTGAATAAGCCGAGAAACCAGCGACGATAACTTTCGGTTTGTGTTCCTGCGCCAGCTTTTCAACTTCAGCGTAGTCAATTTCACCGGTGGATTCGTCCAGACCGTATGAAACTGCATTGTATAGTTTGCCTGAAAAGTTCACACCAGAGCCATGTGTTAAGTGGCCGCCGTGAGCCAGGCTCATACCAAGGAAGGTATCGCCTGCTTCCATCATAGCCATAAAGGCAGCGGTATTAGCTTGAGAGCCGGAATGCGGTTGTACGTTTGCGTACTTGGCGCCGAACAATTCTTTTGCGCGCTCAATAGCTAAGTCCTCGACTTTATCGACGAACTCACAGCCGCCGTAGTAACGCTTGTGCGGATAGCCTTCTGCGTACTTGTTGGTCAGTTGTGACCCCTGAGCCTGCATTACCCGCGGACTGGTGTAGTTTTCCGATGCAATCAGCTCAATGTGTTGTTCCTGACGTTCAACTTCATCCTGCATCGCCTGCCATAAGTCCGCGTCAAAGTCGGCAATGTTCATCTCAGATTTCAGCATTACAGCTCTCCAAATCATTAAATGGTCTTAATTTGCCCGCTATTTTACCTTAAAACACAAATGAGTGCCTAGTTCAGCACAACAAAGTTTGGGGATGTCCGTAAATAACAGTAAACTATGCAGTAACTTTTTTGTTGATAAGAAGGATTTTACGTCGCTATGGCGCAATATATCTATTCAATGTCGCGGGTGAGCAAAGTTGTTCCCCCCAAGAAAACGATTTTAAAAGACATTTCTCTGTCGTTTTATCCCGGCGCCAAAATTGGTGTTTTAGGCGTTAACGGTGCTGGTAAGTCGACCTTACTGCGCATTATGGCGGGTGTTGATAATGAATACGAAGGCGAAGCCCGTCCGTTAGCAGGTATCCAAATCGGTTACCTGCCTCAGGAACCTCAGTTAGATGAAAATAAAACGGTGAAAGAAACCGTTGAAGAGGCTGTGGCAGATGTAAAAGAGGCCTTCGCTAAGCTTGATGAAATTTATGCCGCTTATGCCGACGAAAACGCAGATTTCGACGCCTTAGCAAAAGAGCAAGGTGAGCTTGAAGCCTTGTTGCAGGCAAAAGACGGGCATAATATCGACAACATTCTTGAGCGTGCTGCAGACGCACTGCGCCTGCCGGAGTGGGATGCAAAAATCGGTAACTTGTCAGGTGGTGAAAGACGCCGTGTGGCTATTTGTCGCCTGTTGCTATCGAAGCCAGACATGCTACTTCTTGATGAGCCCACCAACCACCTGGATGCGGAATCGGTGGCCTGGCTTGAACGCTTCCTGCATGACTACAATGGTACTGTGGTTGCTATTACCCACGACCGTTATTTCCTTGATAATGTTGCGGGCTGGATCCTTGAACTGGACCGTGGTTACGGCATTCCATGGGAAGGCAACTACTCCTCATGGCTGGAGCAAAAAGAGAAGCGTCTGGAGCAGGAAGAGCGTTCTGAAAAAGCACGCCAGCGCACTATTAAGCAGGAGCTGGAGTGGGTACGTACTAACCCGAAAGGCCGTCAGGCGAAAAGCAAAGCACGCCTTAACCGCTTTGAAGAGCTACAAAGTGGCGATTACCAAAAACGTAACGAAACCAACGAACTGTTTATTCCACCGGGCCCTCGCTTAGGCGACAAAGTTATTGAGGTTAACGGCATAAGCAAGGCTTACGGCAAGCGCCAGCTAATTGATAACTTAAGCTTTAGCGTTCCCAAAGGCGCTATCGTTGGTATTATAGGTCCAAATGGTGCGGGTAAATCCACTTTATTCCGCATGATTAGCGGGCAAGAGCAACCTGACAGTGGTTCAGTTGAATTGGGCGAAACCGTGCAATTAGCCAGCGTTGATCAGTTCCGTGACAACATGGATGACAGCAAAACCGTCTTTGAAGAAATTACTGACGGCAACGACATTCTGAAAATTGGTAACTTTGAAGTTAACGGCCGGGCTTATGTTGGGCGCTTTAACTTCCGTGGTACCGACCAGCAAAAACGCATTGGCGAATTGTCTGGTGGTGAACGTAACCGTGTGCATTTAGCCAAACTGCTAAAAGCCGGTGGCAACACCTTGTTACTCGATGAGCCGACCAACGACTTAGACGTGGAAACCCTGCGGGCACTGGAAGAAGCCATTCTGGAATTCCCGGGCTCAGTGATGGTTATTTCGCACGACCGTTGGTTCCTTGACCGTATTGCTACTCACATTCTGGACTACCGCGATGAAGGCGAAGTAGTATTCTACGAAGGTAACTACAGCGATTACGAAGCTTATATGAAAGAAAAATTCGGTGAACAGGCTATGGAGCCGCACCGCATTAAATACAAACCTATTGGTTAAAAGAATGCGGCTAAAAGGGGAGCTTTATTGCTCCCCTTTTTTACTTCCGAATTACATGACATCCAGCGCTTGCTGAAGATTCTTCACCCCAATAACTTCCATACCCTTGGGCGAGGTTTTGGGCGTATTGCCAATAGGGACAATAGCTTTTTTGAAACCGTGTTTCGCAGCTTCATTTAATCGTTCCAGACCATTGGGCACCGGGCGTATTTCTCCGGCCAGGCCAACCTCACCAAACACAATTAATTCACGCGGCAATGGTTCTCCTTTAAAGCTGGAAACAATAGCAAGCAACAACGCTAAGTCTGCTGACGTTTCAGATACCTTAACCCCGCCAACGACGTTCACAAAAACGTCCTGATCCGATACCTGTAAACCACCATGCCGATGCAAAACCGCAAGTAGCAGTGCTAGTCGCGTTGCTTCCAGTCCTACCGCAACCCGTCGCGGGTTAGCCAGCGCCGAGTAATCGACCAAGGCCTGAATTTCAACCAGCAAGGGGCGGGTACCTTCCCAGATCACCATCACCACAGAGCCATTGCCCTGATCTTCGGCGCGCTGCAGGAATATAGCCGATGGATTCGAGACCTCTTTCAGGCCGCCACCTGTCATCGCAAATACGCCGAGTTCGTTCACCGCTCCAAATCGGTTCTTGGTACCACGCAGGGTGCGATAACGGGAGTCTGATGAGCCATCCAGAAGTACGGAGCAGTCAATGCAATGTTCCAGAACTTTCGGCCCCGCCAGATGCCCTTCTTTGGTCACGTGCCCGACCATAATAATGGCGACATTTTTTTGTTTGGCGTAACGCGTTAAAAAGGCCGCTGATTCACGCACCTGAGAGACGCTGCCCGGTGCCGACTGAATATCCGCCATATGCATCACCTGAATGGAATCAATGACCATAATGGCGGGTTTTTCTTTATCAGCCAGCTGACAAATGCTCTCCACTGAGGTTTCAGACAACATACGCAGTTTATCCGTCGGCAGGTTAAGCCGCTGAGCCCGCATTGCAACCTGCTGCAGAGATTCCTCGCCGGTAACGTATAATGCAGGCATACGTTCTGCCAGTTTGCATAAGGCCTGCAGTAACAGCGTGCTTTTCCCTGCCCCCGGTGAACCGCCGATGAGTATTGCCGAACCGGGCACAACGCCGCCGCCTAAAACGCGGTCAAACTCCTGAAAGCCCGAGCTAAAACGCGGCACTTCCTGCAAGTCAACCTCGTTCAGGGTCTGCACCCGGCCTTCGGTAATACCGCTGAAGCCCCTCCGTTCAGATGAAGTAGGGGTTGTTTTTGATGTTAAACGAATTTCAGTTAACGTGTTCCAGGCCTTACATTCCGGGCATTGCCCAAGCCAGCGCGGGAAGTCGGCGCCACAGTCATTACACACATACGCACTTTTTGCTTTTGCCATTCGTCTGCTTCTCGTTTTATGATGAGGTATTATTCAAGAATAACTATAAAAAATATTAGACTTCGATGCCGAACCATTATTTTGACCAACTTATCGATCAGTTAAAACCCGTCGTTTACGATACTGACTTTGACACCTTATTTCAGTCGTTAACTGAAAACGAAGATGGTCCCACAAAATTCAAGCTTAAAATGGAGCTTAGACGTTTAGCCGCTCCCTGTCATCGCACTGTTGACTTGCGTAATCAGGTTGATGGCGAGTGCCGTCCTTACGAATACAATGGACGCCGGCATCAGCTTGACGATGTTGCTATTGAAATTTTTGAGCGGGGTCTGGAAACCTATAAAGGCGTTTTTACCCAGGATACTTTTGAGCAAATACTGGATGCAGACAACCATTTACGCCAGGCTCGCGAAGAAGAAAGAGCCTTTGCACAAAGTTTAGCTGACCACAATGCCGAGCCCTTAAGCGGTCAATCACCATTTTTGAACAGCGACAACGAGGCTGAATCTTACCTTCTGGAAACATTCCACTTTGGCCAGTACCCTTACCGCGCCGAAGAACGAATGAATTTTACCATCGAAGTCGGGCTTGAAGACAGTAAAGGAAAAAATTATCAGGCGGTAACGGCTGACATTTCCATTACGGGGATGCGCGTACGTGTCAACGACGAACATAGCCTGCAATACGGCGATTCACTGTCGCTTTATTTTACCGGACTGGCAAAAGAGTTCACGGTAAACCCTGAAACTCGAATTCCCTATCGTGTTGTCGGAGTTCAGGAGCTAGACGGTAAACACTACTTGAGTTTGAATCGAGACCCGGATTATCAGTCAGCCGAACTGGATAAGTTTTTTCATCGGTTCATTAATGGTTATAAAAAACGCTACCGCGTTAATATTGATAATACTTACAACACAATACTCAATAAAGGACACGAACAATTCCTGTTACCCAGGATGCAGCAGTTGCCGGTGTTCTTTTCCGAGTCAAACAAACAACTGGTAGCCGATTACGTATTAACCACCGACAACAACCGCTTTATTTTAAGTAACTGGATTAATGAACTGAATCAAATCAGTTTCGGTTCTATTTTTAATCTACGCCGCAGCCGCTGGTTACTTCAGGACTTAGCTCAAAAAGAGCATGCTCGTTTACTGGTAATGACCTTTTCTATTACCGCCCGCGGAAAAATATACAACTATTCAGCCACCGCAGAAGAGCTTCAAAAAACGGGGTTATGGGACACTTATATTGCCTTTGGCAGTAAAAAAGCCTCCTGGCGAGTTTATCAAATCGATTTACGCCGGGTAGATTTGAATCAGGCATGGCAACCTCAGAGCGTACCGAAAAACATTAATGTTCCGTTTCGCATCAACCCTCCTACAGCACAAGTTAAAAGAGCGATAGCACCCTTACGATATATGGGGGTGGTTAACGATATAACGGATAGTTTGCAGGGCTTTTTCGACACGGGTATAGAAAAAGAGCAATTAGCTTCATTAAAAGCTTTTGCACACCCACCGTCCACACCTATTCGGACAAAAGAAGCACGCCTTGAATTTATTAACTTACGCAGTGAAAAACGCTTCAGCTACCGCAGCCGCTGCCGGGTTAAAGTTGGCAAGCTGGTTCGTGACGGCATGATCATTGACCTTTCTGTCAGCGGTCTGCAAGTACAAATTGATACACCACTACCGGCAGAAAAAGGTGACAACGTCGACATTTCTCTGACCGGCTTCAAGAAGCTGTATAAAAAAGCCAAGTTAGACCATTTAGCTTACACCATAGCTTCTATTGACGATGCCCGCACCACGTTACGTTTGAAAATTGAAGGTGACCACGAACAACACATGGGCTCGGAGTTCATACGCTTTTTAATTCGTGAACAGCGCGACCTCCTTAAGCTTCAAGTGGAAAACACCTCAATAAATGGGCTGGAACTTTGTCTGCGCAATTTGTACTGTGACGCTCCGGGCTCATTGCCGGTTTTCCTGTACAGAAATAAAAAGCGTAAAACCTCTGTGCGCCGCGCCGGCCTCTCTAACTGGCCATCCGGATGGGCTAAGTTATTGGCTAAATTTCCCGGCAGTCAACCAAGTGCAATTAATTTACAACCGCTGCTGCGAGGTTCCTCGTTAACAGAAGAACTTCTCCCCAGATTAAATGAGATGGACCGTACGTCGGAACCTGTCACTTTATTACTGTTACTGCGGTTATATCGCCAAAATGGAGAGGATATTGTTCAGACCCAATGGCTGGAGGGTAATGACAACCAGGCTATTGAATCTTTTATTGAGCAAAGCATACCCAATTCTATCTTTCGGGCTATCACTGTGACTCTTTCCAGAACAGGACGCCCTGATACTCAGTTTATTCAGGCCGAACTGAATTACATTAGCCGCTATGCTGCTTACCGGGCACAGGAAATAGAAGAAGACTTGTGGCAGGTATACGCCATTGCAGACACAGTTGATGTAACCGAGAGCTTACTGGAGTTTGCCTTATCGGGCACCGACGCCATTAAGGAGCAGCAGGAGCGCTTAAATAACTGGCTCAATAAGTTCTGACTGTTTAAGGCAGCCTAGTATCTCGAGTAAGTTATTGGAATTGACAGAATAATCCGCAATAGCCTGTAATGCCGGTTTTGCATTAAAGGCTATACCAACAGCGGCGGCTTTAAGCATTAAGCCGTCGTTGGCGCCGTCTCCTACCGCTACGGTTCGGTCCGGCGGAATATTCCAGTGCCCGGCCAGTTGCTGAAGTTGTTCAGCTTTAACTTGAGCGTCAACAATGTCACCTAATACCTTCCCGGTCAGGCAGCCATCGGCTACTTCCAACTGGTTAGCGACAACCGCATCCAGATTCAGAGCCGCTTGAACCCTGTTTGCAAACCAGGTGAAACCACCGGAAACCAGTGCAGTTTTCCAGCCGGCGGCTTGCAGCGCCTGAATAAGTTCTTTAGCGCCGGGGTTAAATGGAATAGGTGAAAATAAACTTTCCAGATCAGACTCTTTAATGCCTTCGAGGCAGGCCACACGCTGGGTTAAGCTCTCTGCGAAATCAATTTCTCCCCTCATAGCGGCTTCCGTTATGGCCGAGACTTTAGTATAACGGTTGTTTAATCGTGCAATTTCGTCGATACACTCAATATGAATTAAGGTAGAATCCATGTCGAAAACAATTAAACCAGAACTGTGTTTCATTTAACGGGAAACTCCTGAGCTGAACTCATGCGACTAACAGAATCCAGGCAATGGCAAAGAGTAAAAAGTACTTTGCTTAACAATAAAACCAAAGCCATTATTCGTATTATGACGAAACGTGCTCTGCGCTTAGCCGCTGCCGGTGGATTACTGCTAATCATTATTAATGTCTGGAATATTGCCAGTGTCCAGTCGCAACAGCAACTTTTCTCGCAAACTCAGTCGGTAACTCAGCTTATGATGGATCAGGCCGAGCACGAAGCGCATTATTGGCTTGAACATCAAAATACCGAGCGCTTAACTGCTCTGACCGACAATATCGCCAGCCACCCCGAAGTTATGGCGGCAACCATTCGTAACCGTTTTGGTGAACTGCTCGTGCACAGTGGCGTTAATTCATCCATTATTGACTGGCCCACTAGCGAAGACACTTCTGAGCCATGGGTACTGGTTGAAGAAATTAACCTGGAAGACAATGTGAGTGGTTATTTACAGGTCATTTTCGATAAAAATTTATTATTGAAGCAAAGCCAGACCGCCCATAACGGCCTGATGCAACAAGGTAAACTCTTACTTCTTTTGGCGATGCTAGCCGGTGTGTTTATTATGCTTGGCTTTAACCGGATACGTGATCGTTACTGGCAGGTTGAGCCTCATTAAACAGCTCACAACTGTTCTTCCATAAAGCTTCGCTAAGTGAGTCTTTATCAACCTTTCTCAACTCGGCTAAAACGCTCAAAACCTTTGCAATCCTTGCCGGTTCATTACGTTCTCCCTGATGTCCGCAAATAGGCATATCCGGTGAGTCAGTCTCTAGCACCAAAGCCGATAGCGGTACTTTGGCTATTGCCTGTCGCGTTTTTTGTGCCCGGGTGTAAGTAATTACTCCGCCAACACCCAACTTATAACCGCAATCAACAAACTTCATAGCCTGCTCATAGCTGCCACTGAAGGCGTGTATAACGCCTTGCTCAGGACCATATTGTTTGACTAACGGATGAGTTGTCTCCAGAGTTTTACGGTGATGTATAATCACTGGCAGGCGATAGTTCTTCGCTAATTTCAGCTGTTCAATAAAGAGCTCGCGCTGCAGCTCGGAATTATCGCAGGTAGCATCTAGCCCCACCTCCCCCACTGCCCGTAACCGCTCATGCGGAGTATCTAAGGCTTGTTCCAGCTCTTGCAGGTGGTTCAGATTATGTTGTTGAATAAACCAGGGATGCAAACCTAAAGCAAAGCGCCAGCTTGCAAACTGATTAACTAACTGCTGCAGCCGGGGCCATTGCTCAGCACTAACACCCGGCACCATAAAACGCTCAACTCCGGCTTCAGCAGCCGCTTCTAAAACTTGCTCCCGGTCCTCATCAAATGCCTGAAAATCAATATGGCAATGAGTGTCGTAAAGCGTATTCATAAGCTTTAGTGTTCGCGTGTGTGAGTAAACTCAATATCAGGGTAACGCTCTTCTGCCAGGCTTAAGTTCACCATAGTCGGGGCAATGTAGGTCAGGTTGTCACCGCCATCTAATGCCAGATTCGCTTCTGCTCTACGACGAAACTCATCCAGTTTCTTCTCGTCTTTACTACTCACCCAGCGCGCTGTCGCGACGTTAATATTTTCGTACATGGCATCCACTTTGTATTCTGTTCGCAGGCGATGAACAACCACATCAAACTGCAGTACACCAACAGCGCCAACAATCAGGTCGTTGCTGATAAGCGGACGGAACACCTGCACGGCGCCCTCTTCAGATAACTGCACTAAGCCTTTTAATAATTGCTTCTGCTTTAGTGGATCTTTCAGCCGGATACGACGGAAAAGCTCAGGCGCAAAGTTCGGAATACCGCTAAACTTGAAGTCTTCGCCGGCGGTAAAGGTATCGCCGATTTGAATGGTTCCGTGGTTATGAAGCCCAATGATATCGCCTGGATAAGCTTCTTCCACGTGCGAACGGTCACCGGCTAAAAAGGTTAATGCATCACTGATACGCACGTCTTTACCTGTACGAACCTGACGCATTTTCATGCCTTTCTCATACTTACCGGACACAATACGCATGAAGGCAACCCGGTCTCTGTGACGCGGATCCATATTCGCCTGAATTTTAAAAATGAAACCGGAGAAGTCTTCGCTGGTGGCACTAACGCCTTCTTGTTGATCGGTTTCCCGCCCTTGAGGTTTCGGTGCCCAGTCGACCAGACCATCCAGCATATGATCCACACCGAAGTTACCTAACGCCGTTCCGAAAAATACCGGCGTCAATTCACCGGCGAGAAAAAGCTCTTTATCAAAGGGGTTCGACGCGCCATTCACCAACTCGATTTGCTCACGTAGCTCATCTGCCCAGACGCCTAGCTTCTCATCTAACTCAGGGTTATCAAGACCTTTTATAATGGTCTCTTCCTGAATTCGGTGCCCCTGCCCGGTTTTATATAAAATCGTTTCATCTTTAAGAAGGTGATAAACCCCTTTAAAGTTTTTGCCGGAACCAATCGGCCAGGTAATAGGTGCGCACATAATTTTCAGAACATCTTCCACTTCATCCAACAACTCCAGCGGGTCACGAATGTCACGGTCAAGTTTGTTCATAAAAGTGATAATAGGAGTGTCACGTAAACGAGTGACTTCCATCAATTTAATGGTTCGGTCCTCAACACCTTTAGCGCCGTCAATAACCATTAAACAAGAATCAACGGCAGTCAGGGTACGGTAAGTATCTTCTGAGAAGTCTTCGTGTCCGGGAGTATCTAATAGATTCACCAGGGCATTATGATAAGGGAATTGCATGACCGAGGTAGTTACCGATATGCCCCGCTCCTGTTCCATTTGCATCCAGTCTGACTTTGCATGCTGACCAGATTTCTTGCCTTTTATCGTTCCCGCTTTTTGGATCTGCTGACCATGCAACAGGACCTTTTCAGTAATCGTGGTTTTACCGGCATCCGGGTGAGAGATAATGGCAAAGGTACGACGTTTCGCGACTTCATTCTGCAAACTGGATTCAGACATCAACAAGACTCTTATTGGTTAAATTTAACTATATTGCTTATTTTCGCTGATCTGCTGCCGATACACAAACCATGGATTGTTATAATCTGAGATAGATACGGTACTAATGTCTAAAAGATAGCATTCCGAGCCTGTACTAAACTACAAACTGACATGAACAACCCGAGTAACCTGCCCATGCAACTGACGATAAAAGCGAAAGTATTTTCTCTGGCACTTATCCCCCCGGTACTTATTGCCGTGTTCTTAACCTGGTATAACTTGTCTCAGTCGACGACTGTTGGTCAAAACGCCGTTGAAGAATTCACAACGCAAATGGAAAAAGACAGTCGAGAGGAGCTTTCTAACTATTTGGAGTTAGCATTTACTTCTATCCAGCACCTTGTAAAAGACACTTCTCTGGGCTCGTTACAGGAAAGACAAGAACGCGCAAAGCAAATACTACGGCAATTACGTTTTGATGATTCTGGCGATGTGGGTTACCTCTTTGTTTATGACCGTCAGGGGGTCAGTGTTGCTCATGGCGTTAATCAAAGCCTTGAAGGTAAAAACCTGTTCGACTTTCAGGATCCTAATGGGGTTTACCTTATAAGAAAGCTTATTGAAGAAGCAGAAGGCGGTGGCGGCTTCGTCAAATATGACTGGCAGAATACTCAGCAGCAAGTGAATCCTAAACTCGGTTACGCCAAGCTACTAAACGAGTGGAACTGGGTAATAGGTACTGGCTTTTGGACAGCCGGAATGGAGCAGGAAGCCGCCAGAATTGAAAATAATGTTGATGAAGCACTAGCCGACGCCGTTGTTGAAACCATCGTTGCGTCAATTATTGCATTGCTGATTATCGCCGCGCTGGCGTTGTTTGTGGTCAAAGGAATTACACGACCACTGCGTAACGCCCTTAACGCTATGGAAAGAATTGCAAAAGGTGACGGTGATCTCACCCAGCGCCTCGATACGACCAGCAACGATGAAATGGCCGATCTTGGGCAGGCCTTTAACGATTTTGCCGACCAGGTTTCCGATATGGTAACCAATATCCGTCATTCTGCGAGCTCCGTCAGCCGCTCCACTCAAAAGCTGGACAAAGTTCTGATTGACGCTCGCGAGGGAGTAACCGAGCAGCAAGCAGAAAGTGAGCAGGTAGCAACCGCAATTAACGAAATGTCGACGGCCTCTCATGAAGTCGCCCGTAGCGCCAGCGAAGCGTCATCAGCAGCTGAACAGGCAGAAGAATTGGTTCATTCAAGTAATCACCTGCTGACCAAAGCCGTTAATGTCATTCACGGACTTGCAGAAAAAGTTGAGAACGGCGCATCAGAAGTTGAACAGCTAAACGCGCATTCGGCAAAAATTGGCTCCGTGCTTGATGTTATTCGAGGCATTGCTGAACAGACCAACTTACTGGCGCTTAACGCGGCAATAGAGTCGGCTCGGGCAGGTGAAGCAGGCAGAGGTTTTGCCGTTGTTGCCGACGAGGTTCGCACTCTGGCAAAACGAACTCAGGACAGCACTCACGAAATTGAATCGATGATAGAGCAACTGCAGCAAGGCAGTAAAAAAGTGTCCAGCGTCATGGCTTCAATAAAAGAAGGTAGTGAAACCAGTGTCGCTGAAGCAGCTGAAGTGGAAAACGCTTTGGCGAAAGTTCTGGAGGCGGTAAACACCATTAACACGCAGAACGCTCAAATTGCGACTGCAGCGGAAGAGCAAACATCGGTTTCGGAAACCATAAACCAAAATATGACCGCAATTGTCGATATTGCGAAGCAAACCGCCGATGGCACTCAACAGGCCGGAGAGCATATGAAAGAGCTTAGTAACACTGCGGCACAACTTGAGAACAACGTTAAGCGGTATCGTGTTAGCTAAGCTTAATCGCCTTGCCTTCTTCCATCGCCGGTAAGTCAAATAAACGACACAGTGTCTGCCCTAAATCGGCAAAACTGTGTCGTTTCCCCCGGTTACCCGCCTGCACGTTTTGACCCGACAGTAATAAAGGAATAAGTTCACGGGTATGATCGGTTCCCTGCCAGGTGGGGTCACAGCCGTGATCAGCGGTTAATACTAAAACATCATCCGGTGTCATTGCCGATTCAATAACAGGCAACCATTGGTCGAACGTTTCCAGTTCCCGGGCATAGCCATCAATGTCCCGCCGGTGTCCGTATAAGGTGTCAAAATCCACTAAATTGGTAAAAATTAATGTGTTCTCCGGGGCTTTCTCCATTGCGTTTAATGTCGCAGTTAAAAGCCCGTTCAGCCCCGAGGCTTTGACCGACTCGGAAACGCCCTGCCCGGCAAAAATATCCGAGATTTTACCGATAGCAATAACCTTGCCGCCTTTATTTTGAAGCTTATCCAGCACCGTCGGCTTAGGTGGTAAAACAGAGTAGTCTTTTCGATTGGCTGTACGCTCAAAGTTGTCCGCTTTATCGCCAACAAAAGGACGCGCAATAACGCGACCAATATTATATGGCTCTATAAGAGCCCGAACCTTCTCGCATACCTGATATAAACGCTCCAGACCAAAATGTTCTTCGTGCGCGGCAATTTGAAACACGGAGTCGGCCGAAGTGTAAAAAATAGGATAACTGCTACGAATGTGCTGCTCACCTAACTGCTTTAGGATTTCTGTGCCCGAAGCATGGCAATTACCAAGGTAACCGTCGAGTTCGCAGGCCTTAAGAATTTGAGCTAATAATTCATTGGGAAAGCTGTTTTCTTTATCCTGGAAATAACCCCATTCGAAGTGTACAGGAACGCCCATTAGCTCCCAGTGACCAGAGGGTGTGTCTTTTCCAGACGAGAGTTCTGCAGCACAAGCATAGGCGCCATGAGTTTCCACTTCGTGAAAACCTTTGGCATAGGTGCCTGTCGCTTCTTTATGAGCTTCAGCTAAACCCAGCCGGGTAAGGTTAGGTAACTGCAGGGGTTGTCCGTGCTGATACCTGTATTCCGCAATATGGCCAAAAGTATCAGCGCCTTCATCACCAAACTTATCAGCGTCGGGGGCTGAACCAATACCAAACGAATCTAATACCAGAACAATGGCTCTGCTCATTCAGTCTCTCCGGCTATGCGCTCATAGATAACAGAGTCGGGCTCCGGCGGGGTAGAGGAAAAACTCAAAGCTTTCAGTATGCTGTCAGCAGCCTCTTGCCAGTCCGACTCGTTACTGGCATGCACTGTTGCAATGACACTCTCTGAGTCCACTTTCGATCCAACTGTCAGGATATCGGTCATACCAACGCTTAAATCCAATTTATCATCAGCTTTGCGCCGGCCTCCACCTAAACAGACAACCGCCATTCCCAATTCTCTTGTATTCACTTCCGATAAATATAGCCCATGATACTCGGCGGGAAGCTTTAACGGTTTTCTCAGGTTTGCCTGGGGCAGGTACTGGTCGCTTTTTTCCAGAAAGTCGTGAGGTCCACCCAAAGAACCGACCATTTTGGCGAAACGTTCCGCCGCCAAACCGCTTCCCAGTACGTTTTCAACCATAACCTCAGCTTGGTCAGTACTTTTAGCCAAGTTTCCCGACACCAGCAACTCAGCAGATAAGGCTTTTGTTACCTGATGCAGGCGTTTATCTCTGCGCTTTCCCGTTAAATAATCGACGGCTAACTGAACCTCAACCGCATTACCGGCAGCTGAACCTAATGCCTGATTCATGTCAGTAATAAGCGCCGTGGTTTCTACTCCCAGTTTCCGGCCAACACTAACCAGACTCTGCGCTAACTCTCTCGACTCATCGTATCCTGGCATGAATGCACCGTTACCGGCTTTAACATCCATAACCAAACCATCAAGGCCTTCAGCCAGCTTTTTTGCCAGAATAGAAGCTGTAATTAACGGAATCGACTCCACTGTCGCGGTCACATCGCGCGTTGCGTAAAAGCGGCTATCAGCTGGTGCCAGACGCCCTGTTTGCCCAATAATGGCAACACCAGCCTGCTTAACCGTGTCGCGAAAGCGCCGATTATCCGGCGCGGTCTGATAGCCGGGGATGGCGTCAAATTTATCCAGCGTACCGCCAGTATGTCCCAGACCACGCCCCGAAATCATCGGAACATAGCCACCACAGGCTGCGACAATAGGACCCAGCATTAAACTAACGACGTCACCGACACCGCCGGTTGAGTGCTTATCCAATACCGGACCATTTAAATTGTCCTGTCGCCAGTCAAGAACATCGCCGGAATCTCTCATAGCAACGGTTAAAGCTGTTTTTTCCTGCGCCGACATACCGCGAAAATAAATAGCCATAGCCAACGCAGCTATTTGCCCCTCACTGACGCTATCATCGCAAATTCCGTTAACGAACTGCTGAATATCGGTGTCGGATAAACTTACAGCGTCACGCTTTTTGCGAATAACTTCTTGCGCCAAAAACATAAACTTAAACCTTAACCAAAAGGCTTTGGAGATCCTGCAACAGGCTACTGGCTCCGATGCGGAAATTATCAGCTGTGACCCAGTCCTCACCCATAATCCGCTCGGCTAACTCAATATACTGAACCGCATCATCCAGAGTCCCGATTCCGCCTGCGGCTTTAAAACCACAATCTGTTTGACTGGATTTAATGACCCCCAGCATAGCTTCCGCCGCTTTCAAGGTGGCATTTATCGATACTTTTCCGGTTGAGGTTTTAATAAAGTCAGCGCCGTTAGCAATAGCTAACTCACTAGCCAGAACAATTTTATCGTGTTGCTGAAGCTCACCTGACTCAATAATGACTTTTAGCTGAACAGAATCGCCGCAAATATCCTTGCACTCTCTTACCAATTCAGCCGGGGTGCTCTCATCACCCTGCAATAAAGCAGCATAAGGCAGGACCACGTCAACCTCGTGCGCTCCGGCCGCTATAGCTCGCTCGGTTTCTGCTGCGGCGCGGGCGACATTGGTACTGCCATCAGGAAAGTTAGTAACCGTAGCGACTTTGGTATCCAGCCCCTGCTCGTTGAGAAACTGGCGAGCCAACGCCACCCATTCAGGGAACACACAAACCGCAGCGACACTCTTTTTATTTATCGAGGCACGTTGGCATAAGTCTTCAATAACCTCTCGGGTATCATCGTTATTCAACGTGGTTAAATCCATAAAGGACAAGGCCTGTAGTGCCCGTACCTGTTGTGTTGATGGCATAATTACTCCATTTGGTTATTAGCTTTCCCAACGCATAACTAAAGCGTCTTCACGCCCGTCGGCGGCTGGATAATAATTGACTCTGCGCCCTACCGTATCAAATCCATTGCCTTCATATAAGCGGATAGCGGCAGCATTGGAAGCACGAACTTCCAGAAACACAACGCAGTGTTTCTTTTCAGCATAGTCTAATAAGTCCTGCATGAGTTTGTAACCAAAGCCCTGCCCCTGAAAGTCAGGATCCACAGCAATATTGTGCAACGTCAACTCATCGGCAACTAACTGGCTAATAGTAAAACCAATAACCCTTGAGTCGCTCAATAGCCGCCGACAACGATACTGTTCACCATGGCTTTCGCTAAATACAGACCAGGGCCATGGGGTGCGATGTGCTTTCTTTTCGACCGAAAACTCAAGCTCACCGGGTCGAAAATCCTCGATATTAAAGCTTTGCATGTTTAAGTTGTTGCCAGAGAGATTTTTTTGTTTCCACCGGAAATGAACCAGTAAGACTGTCAGTGTAATCGAAACACACATCTGGAGTTTTAGAGGGGGCTTTTATAGCAACCGGGCGTTGCTCGAAGTACAAACAAAGATCATCAAGCCAACCGGGCAAAGAAACAGGCAATTCTCTCTCTCCACGCAAATAGAGAGGGCCCAGACGATAATAAAATACCGGTGCCGACGCACGTTTCTTTTCCCAAATGGGAATACCCATAACTTGTAATGCGGCGCGTTGTTGACTGGTCCATTCTGGGAGCATGACGATTACCGTTGAAAACAGATAAATGCAGTTTACTCAAGCTTGGGAAGGATAGCCAGTTAGAAACTGGCAGGGGCGGAGGGATTCGAACCCCCAACCGTCGGTTTTGGAGACCGCTGTTCTACCAATTGGAACTACGCCCCTAACGCTTGAGCGGAGAATTATACCGACACCCAGTATTCAGACAAGCGATATTTACGGCTTAACCTACTGTTTGCAGATAAATTAAACAATTATGGCTAGGCTTCTGTATCAAAAAGCTCCTCATGAACAATCTGCAGCATCTCATCTACCTTAAACTCATCAATTTGAAAATGCTCAAGTACGCCATCCTGAACATACTGCCATTCTTCTTCTCCGGCCAAACTGCGGGTTCTCAAATCAATTGCGTATCGCGATATCTTTAGTATTCCCAATAAGTCGAGGGTTAAATTGTCAAGTTCACTGGAGTGATTGAAAATTGAACTGTCTTCAAACAAATAATAAATGACTTCAACTACAATTTTCGGCAACTTCCATTGTTGTGCCAACAGCGCACCGATAGTAGTGTGTGAAGTCTGGAAAAGCTCTAGCTCTTTAGCTTGTACCTGCTGCCAGGGAGTACTTTCTGCGGCATTTAGTAAGTCAGCATAATCATCGAACTCAGCCAACATAACCGGTATTCCTGAGCTTTGAAAAAGACCCAGCATATAAGCATGATCTCTCAATTCCGGTCGTCCGATGGCTTCAGCGATCATCACACAGGCCCCGGCAACCCACTCGTTATAACGCCAGAACTCGCTGAGATCATAGTCAGATGTCAAAGCCGACTTAAGAGCAACCGCCCTTACAATCGGAAAAACCCGGCGAAAGCCAAGCGTCATGACGGCCTGCTGAATTGAATCGACCTCTCTTGCTCTGCGGTAAGCGGCAGAATTAACAACCTGTAAAACAGCGGCGGCTATACTCATATCAGCCGAAATAGATTCAGCGATAACGTTGACATCAGGTTCACTTTTTTTGGCTTCACGACTCACAGTTAGCAAAGTTTCGGGGCGCGGTGGAATACTTACTCTTTGTAACAATCGTTTTTCTGCCGTCGTAATTTCTATCGCCATAGAGTCTCCGGGTTGAACCAATGATTTACATGAAATCTTAAAGCATGCGATTATGTCTTAACTTTTTGTCTGGTATAACACTTCAATGCGTTACTTTCGATTTATTCTTTTTAGTTTTAGTATACTTTTCAACGGGCTGGCTCTTGCTTCAGTTGAAGTTGCGGTCTCCGGTGTTGAGGGAGACGAGTACGCCAATGTTATGGCGCTATTACAAATAGCCCGTCTGGATAAAGACAAAAGTTACGCCGACTATAGAGTCCGGTATCTACATAGACAAGCACCTGCCGACATTAAAAAAGCACTCCGCCCATATGGATATTATCAGGTTGAAGTGAATGCTCAACTAGAAACAATTGAGGGAGGTTGGTCAGCTGCCTACCAAATTGAGCTGAATGACCCGGTAAAAATTGCTAAAAACATGTGGGAAATTCGGGGCGACGCGGCTGAAGACGAGGCGTTCGAGAACATAATAGAGAATAATAGCCTCAAAGAAAAACAACGTTTTATTCATAGTACTTACGAACAAGTTAAGTCCAGGTTATTGTCATTAGCGAGTCAGCGCGGCTATCACGATGCTCGCTTTATAAAACACAATGTCGAAATTGATGTTGCAGAAAACACCGCTGATATAGAAGTGATTTTTGATTCCGGGAAACGCTACGAGTACGGGCAGGTCACATTCGAACAGGATATACTCGACGACGAACTGCTCCATCGCTTTGTTCCTTTTGAACACGGCGAAGGCTACAGCACACAGGAACTCAGTCAATTACAAGTAGCATTAGGTGACAGCGGATATTTCTCTCAAGTTCAGGTCAGTCCGGACTGGGGAAATGCCGAAGAGCACACAGTACCTATCTCTGTCAGCTCCGAGCCTAACTTCAGAAACCAGTATCAATACGGTGTTGGTTACGGAACCGATACCGGAGCTCGTATTAGTGCCAGCCTCAACCGCCGTTGGGTCAATACGCAGGGACACCAACTCAGGGGGATGACACAGTTATCAGAAGTAGAAAGCCGCGTTGGTGCAAACTACATCATTCCGGGTCAAAACCCTCAGTCAGATTATTACCAGATTCGAGCCGAGGCCTCTGATAAAGATAACGAAGGACAAACTAACCGACTATATCGCTTTGGCGCATCCAGCGTTGTTGCAATGGGTAAATGGCAACGCGAGTACGGGTTAAACTGGCAACGCGATGACTTCGAAATTGGCGAAAGTTCGGGAACCAGTCAGTTTTTAATTCCGCAAGCCAGTTGGAACTATGTGACAGCTGACGGAAGGTTAAATATCGACAAAGGCTTTCGTTTTGATGTAACACTAAAAGCAGCAAGTGAAGCAGTTTTGTCTGATGCCGATTTAGCCAGCGTGGAACTTGGCTTTAAGGCCGTTGTCCCTGTTACAGACAATATACGTTTTCTTGCCAGAGCCGAAGCCGGCGCTACCTATATAGATGATTTTAATCAGTTGCCTCCTTCGCTACGTTTTTTCGCTGGCGGGGACAACAGCGTGCGCGGCTACGCTTATGAGCAATTAGGACCGGAAGACGATACAGGAACCATTTTAGGTGGCCGTTATTTGGCTGTTGCCAGCGCAGAAATTGATTATCGCTTTAAGGAAAATTGGCGTGTCGCTTTATTCACGGATATTGGTAATGCCATGATTGAACCTAATGAAAAGCTGAAACAAAGTGTCGGATTCGGAATTCGCTGGATTTCTCCTATTGGTTCGGTTCGTCTGGATTTGGCTCAGGCAATAGATGAGCCAGATAAGCCCTGGCGCCTGCACTTTACCTTAGGCCCCGATTTATGAGCATTTATCGTTGGTTGGCCATTACAGTTCTTGTTCTGGTTGTTTTAGTCCCACTAATGGCTATCAGCTTGGTTGGCAGTGAAACTGGCAGCCGCTGGATACTAACTCAGGGACAAAAATATCTACCGGTAGACATCCAGTACAAAACATTTAATGGAACTCTGCTGAATGAGTTTGAGTTTGAAGATTTTCGTTTTGAAAGCGAAACTTTTTCCTATACACCAAACAAGCTAATCATAAACTGGGATCCGCTAGCTTTGTTGTCCGGTGTTATTCGAATAGATAACATAGAAAGCCTTGGTGGCGAGATCCGTCTTCGTGCAGCTCAGAATTCGAGTCAAAACGCGGATTCTGAAGCTTCTGTTGAAGACATTCAAATTGAGCTGCCTTTAGATGTCAACTTGCGTAACTTGCTGGTTAAGGAAAGCCGTTTTTTTATTTTAGAAACTCCTTCTCAGGAACTAACGATTGAAGCATCAGCCAGAGCTAACGCTGATGGCCAGCTTAATATCAGACAGTTTCGTCTGGAGCACCAATACCTAACCACCGAGATTTCCGGAAAAACTAAATTATCTTATCCTTTTAAAAGTGAGCTCGAAAATAACACCCATTTTCACTCACCAGACTTCCCTTCGCTTAAAGTAAAAACGGAGATAGCTGGCGACATTCGGTCTCTGACGACAAATAGTGAACTATCCGAAGGACTTGTCGGTGAAGTTACCGCTAAAATCGATAACCCGCTGAACGAGCTTACCTGGCAGTTTGACAGCAATTGGCAGCAGAATAACCTGAGCCTGTGGTTGGCAAGTGTCGGAGCTGACCAGGTTGAATTGAGTTTTGCCGGAGATATACGTGGAGAGGGTGGAGTAACACAAGCCAGTATCGAGCCCGACATAGCTGTCACAGTTAATCAACAGACAATGGATATCGGTGGTTCCGTTAGCTATCAAGACAACATAATAAACTTCGCACCACTCAATGTGCACTCTAGAGGCGATATCCAGGGACAGCTAACCTTGCAGGGAAATGTTTCATCATTATCGACTACTCCGGTAATTGATGCTTCTGTAAGTTGGGAAAAAATAACCTACGAACCGAACGGTATCAGCAGCCACGAAGGCCGGTTACAGGCCAAAGGCGAACTCGATGAGCTTGCAATTAATTTAAGTAACGAACTGTCTGGCGTACTGGAAGAAGACTTACAGCTTGTTACTGAAGCTAAACTTAAGTCTGACAGCCTAAATATCTTAAGCCTGAAACTTACTCATAATGATGAAACTGTCAGTGGCAAGGCTGCTATCAATTGGAAAGACAATTTATCTTTAACTACGGATATTTCGGGTGAATATCAACAGCGGACGGTCAATGCAGAAGCGAAATTGCGTTTGTCAGAGCCCTACTTATTTGTTGACCAGTTTAATGCCAGCTGGGGAGCGCAGTCACTTATCGCTGAAGGGGCGCTTAGCCCTGGCAAAAAGCTCACCTGGCAAGTAACGTCTAAAGATTTAAGCGAGCTTTCTGACGTTAAAGGAGAGGTTGTAGCTACCGGTGATATTAGTGGGCAACTAAACCAACCAGAGTTTAAAATAGGTTTTAATAAATTTAACCTGAAGCACCCTGACTACAATACTGTTAGTTTAAATCAACCTATCACGGTCGTTTTTAACTATGAGGACATCACGTTCAATACAACGCCAGTTTGTCTAAATTACAAAGGGATAGATAATCCCTTCTGCCTTAAGTTAGAACAGCAGGACAAGTTAATAAGTTTCGATGCAGATGCCAGTGAGATTCCGCTGGATTTACTGCAAGCTCTTGTATTACCCGACGTCGCTTACAAGCTAACTGGAGAGGTATCGGCTGAGGTTGTCGGTACATTCGATTATGAAAATATGACGTTAAGGAAGCTTGACGGCGCTATTAACGCGGATAACAGTCAAGTACTGGCTGGTGAAGAAAAAGTTATTTTAAATCAGCTTAACTTAACCGCTAAAAACCGCGACGACGAGGGCATTGATATTGGAATGACAGCGATAGCTGACGAACTCGATTTTAACCTGTCAGGGCAGCTTACTATCGAAAAAGTAGCTCCCGACAGTCCTCTTTCCGGAAAGGTTTCATTAAATTCTAAAAGTTTAGAGTTACTGAATTTATTTGCACCGCAAGTGGATATCGGCAATGGGAGTACTAGCGCAGAACTCAATATTGCAGGTGATTTAAATGATCCAACTGCTTCAGGAAAAGTTAACCTTAATGCAGACAGAATCATTGTATTAGCCAGTGGTACATTAATTACTGAGCTCAATGCAAAACTAACGGCGGACGCAAATGTTGGCGAATTTACGGTTAATGCAGACGGCAAAATAGGTGATGGTGATGTCGCTATTGAGGGGGAGCTCAATGCATTTAAACGAACCGGAAACCTCATTATAAAGGGTAAAGATCTATTGATTTTAGATACCCCGGATCTTCTCCTTGTTGCATCACCTGATATCTCCCTAAAGCTTGAGAAAGATCTTGTATTCGTCAGAGGGGATTTACATCTACCTAAAGCTCGAATAACACCAGTGAATTTAGATCAAGCTGTCACTGAGTCAGCTGATGTTACTTTGAAAAATGAGTCTAAAGATCCTCCTTTGTTTTCTACTAATACAGATATAACAGTGAGTCTAGGAGAACAAGTTCGCGTCGAAGCTCTAGGTTTTTCAGGTAACTTAAAAGGGAAACTCCAAATTACGCAGCAACCCGATTCCGTTGCACGAGGTAACGGCAGTATTGGGGTCGTATCCGGTGATTACGAGATTTACGGACAAAAATTAGCTATTGAACGCGGTGATTTGCTTTTCAATGGGGGGCCTTTAGATACTCCATCCCTAAATCTTAGAGTTACCCGTAATATTGAAAAAACAGGTATCGACGAGCGGCCGCCTGAGACGATAGGAGCCCGAGTTACCGGTACTATAAACCGACCTGAATTAAGCCTTTTTTCAACTCCGCCTCTTCCGGACAGTACTATCCTCTCGTACCTTTTATTCGGGAAACCGCCGGGTAGCCAGGGAGATGCGAATAATCTCGAACTGCAGGCAGCACTATTAGTTGGTGGCCGTAGCGCCAAGTTTCTAACTGAAGGCATAAAAGACACTTTTGATTTAGATGAAGTGTCTTTGGATTCGGAAACCAGTGATGTCAATGATACCTCTTTGTATATAGGTAAATACCTCTCTCCTCGTCTGTACGTTAAGTATGGAATTGGCTTACTAGAACCAACCTCTACTTTCATACTGCGCTACACACTGTCTGAAAGACTACTTTTTGAATCCACCTCAAACACTGAAGGTCAAGGCGGCGACTTAATATACACCATCGAAACTAAGTAATTCCCGTAACTCCCCTCGCTTTGCCACCAAAGTTTTGTAGTAGCCTGATGCTCTTGCATCAGGTGGGGAGGTTGGGGGTTAAACCCGGGGTATATTATGAGAGCGGATCTTGGCCGACACGCGTCACTGCAGCTATAAACTGAGCAGGGAGACTAAGTACGGAGAAGCCAGGGGATCTCACCTGACGTTAACGTCACAGGCTACCCAGCAGACATAAAAAAAGCCCCCAGCGTGAGCTGAGGGCTTCTTAGAATAAAAGTCTGGCGGTGACCTACTCTCGCATGGGGAGACCCCACACTACCATCGGCGCTGGTGTGTTTCACTTCTGAGTTCGGAATGGATTCAGGTGGTGCCACACCGCTATGGCCGCCAGACATAAACTGTCACAACATGTAAAAACTGACTGTCGTCTTAATAACGCCACTCTATTTGCTCTAATTCGGTAAAGTCGCTCGCTTGTGCGTAACGTCCCAAACACCTTGGGTGTTGTATGGTTAAGTCTCACGGGCAATTAGTACGGGTTAGCTCAACGCATTACTACGCTTCCACACCCCGCCTATCAACGTTGTAGTCTCCAACAACCCTTCAGAGCACTCTAAGTGCTAGTGACAGCTTATCTTGAGGCTCGCTTCCCGCTTAGATGCTTTCAGCGGTTATCGATTCCGAACGTAGCTACCGGGCAATGCCACTGGCGTGACAACCCGAACACCAGAGGTTCGTCCACTCCGGTCCTCTCGTACTAGGAGCAGCTCCTCTCAACTCTCAAACGCCCACGGCAGATAGGGACCGAACTGTCTCACGACGTTCTAAACCCAGCTCGCGTACCACTTTAAATGGCGAACAGCCATACCCTTGGGACCGACTTCAGCCCCAGGATGTGATGAGCCGACATCGAGGTGCCAAACACCGCCGTCGATATGAACTCTTGGGCGGTATCAGCCTGTTATCCCCGGAGTACCTTTTATCCGTTGAGCGATGGCCCTTCCATTCAGAACCACCGGATCACTATGACCTACTTTCGTATCTGCTCGACGTGTCTGTCTCGCAGTTAAGCTGGCTTCTGCCATTGCACTAACCGTACGATGTCCGACCGTACTTAGCCAACCTTCGTGCTCCTCCGTTACTCTTTGGGAGGAGACCGCCCCAGTCAAACTACCCACCAGGCACTGTCCACAACCCCGATAAGGGGCCTATGTTAGAACATCAAACATACAAGGGTGGTATTTCAAGGATGGCTCCACGTCAACTAGCGCCAACGCTTCAAAGCCTCCCACCTATCCTACACATGTAGGTTCAATGTTCAGTGCCAAGCTGTAGTAAAGGTTCACGGGGTCTTTCCGTCTAGCCGCGGGTACACAGCATCTTCACTGCGATTTCAATTTCACTGAGTCTCGGGTGGAGACAGCGTGGCCATGGTTACACCATTCGTGCAGGTCGGAACTTACCCGACAAGGAATTTCGCTACCTTAGGACCGTTATAGTTACGGCCGCCGTTTACCGGGGCTTCGATCAAGAGCTTCGTCCGAAAACTAACCCCATCAATTAACCTTCCGGCACCGGGCAGGTGTCACACCGTATACGTCCACTTTCGTGTTAGCACAGTGCTGTGTTTTTAATAAACAGTCCCAGCCACCTGGTCACTGCGACCACCAGCAGCTCATGACGCGAAGTCAATCACCACCAGTGGCGTACCTTCTCCCGAAGTTACGGTACTATTTTGCCTAGTTCCTTCACCCGAGTTCTCTCAAGCGCCTTAGTATTCTCTACCTGACCACCTGTGTCGGTTTGGGGTACGGTCAATGTTCATCTGAAGCTTAGAGGCTTTTCCCGGAAGCATGGCATCAATGACTTCGCACCCGTGGGTACTCGTCTCGTGTCTCGGCCTTAAGGACCCGGATTTACCTAAGTCCTCAGCCTACGCACTTTCACCGGGACTACCAACGCCCGGCTCACCTAGCCTTCTCCGTCCCCCCATCGCAATGAACATCGGTACAGGAATATTGACCTGTTTTCCATCGACTACGCGTTTCCGCCTCGCCTTAGGGGCCGACTTACCCTACCCTGATTAGCATGGGATAGGAAACCTTGGTCTTCCGGCGTGGGAGTTTTTCACTCCCATTATCGTTACTCATGTCAGCATTCGCACTTCTGATATGTCCAGCAGTCCTCTCGAACCACCTTCGCCCACTTACAGAACGCTCCCCTACCCCGCATACCTAAGTATGCAGCCGCAGCTTCGGTGTATGGCTTAGCCCCGTTACATCTTCCGCGCAGGCCGACTCGACTAGTGAGCTATTACGCTTTCTTTAAAGGATGGCTGCTTCTAAGCCAACCTCCTAGCTGTCTCTGCCTTCCCACATCGTTTCCCACTGAGCCATAACTTCGGGACCTTAGCTGGCGGTCTGGGTTGTTTCCCTCTTCACGACGGACGTTAGCACCCGCCGTGTGTCTCCCGGATAGTACTCATTGGTATTCGGAGTTTGCATGGGGTTGGTAAGTCGGGATGACCCCCTAGCCCAAACAGTGCTCTACCCCCAATGGTATTCGTCCGAGGCTCTACCTAAATAGATTTCGGGGAGAACCAGCTATCTCCGGGCTTGATTAGCCTTTCACTCCTAGCCACAAGTCATCCCCTCATTTTTCAACATAAGTGGGTTCGGTCCTCCAATTGATGTTACTCAATCTTCAACCTGCTCATGGTTAGATCGCCCGGTTTCGGGTCTATACCCTGCAACTCAACGCCCAGTTAAGACTCGGTTTCCCTACGGCTTCCCTATACGGTTAACCTTGCTACAGAATATAAGTCGCTGACCCATTATACAAAAGGTACGCAGTCACGGGACGAACCCGCTCCTACTGCTTGTACGTACACGGTTTCAGGTTCTGTTTCACTCCCCTCGCCGGGGTTCTTTTCGCCTTTCCCTCACGGTACTGGTTCACTATCGGTCAGTTGGGAGTATTTAGCCTTGGAGGATGGTCCCCCCATATTCAGTCAGGATATCACGTGTCCCGACCTACTCGATTTCACTTATCATGCACCTTCACATACCGGGCTCTCACCGTCTGTGGCTCCGCTTCCCATCGGATTCTGTTAGCACAAGTTAAGCTTAAGGGCTGCTTCCCGTTCGCTCGCCGCTACTGGGGAAATCTCGGTTGATTTCTTTTCCTCCGGGTACTTAGATGTTTCAGTTCTCCGGGTTCGCTTCCTGGCACCTATTGATTCAGTGCCGGATACTCTGTGAACAGAGTGGGTTTCCCCATTCGGAAATCCATGACTCAAGTGCCTCTTACTGGCTTATCATGGCTTATCGCAAGTTAGTACGTCCTTCATCGCCTCCAACTGCCTAGGCATCCACCGTGTACGCTTAGTCACTTAACCATACAACCCGAAGGTGTCTGGCATACGTGACCAAGATTGTTTGTTCTCGCTGTACACAAGTTCGATACGCCTCTACCAAATCAGTTTGTTCAAGTAGAGTGGCATTTCTTACTTTTAATATTACAATCAGCTTTTCATGTTGTTAAAGAGCACGTAACACTAAGTTACCGGTAAACATTCTTATTAAAGAGTGCTTAACGCTAACGGTTACGAAGAGAAGAAATGGTGGAGCCAAGCGGGATCGAACCGCTGACCTCCTGCGTGCAAGGCAGGCGCTCTCCCAGCTGAGCTATGGCCCCAGAATGCTTGCCTGAAGCTTCGATAGCGGCGTTGCGCGATTCGTTCAATCAGTCACATACCATCGAGGTATGCTCCTTCAATCATTCAACGTGCGCCTTGCTCTCAAAGCTTCATGCTGCGCGTGCTGACATCGGGGAAAACCCTCTTCTCAACATCGCGGCAGCCCTGACAAGGGAATTTCAAGGTTAGGCAAGGCGAGAGGGTGCAAAGCATACATCAGTATGCGAGTACCCGAACAACGCAGCATAACCGCAGAAATGGTGGGTCTGGGCAGACTTGAACTGCCGACCTCACCCTTATCAGGGGTGCGCTCTAACCAGCTGAGCTACAGACCCAGTTTTCTTCTCTGTCTATATCAAGCCTGCAAACTGTGTGGACACTTACTCACACGGATGTGAGGTAGACAAAAAATGCAGGACGCAATTTTTTGTGTACACAAAAGATAAGCTGTTTTGTAAGGAGGTGATCCAGCCGCAGGTTCCCCTACGGCTACCTTGTTACGACTTCACCCCAGTCATGAACCACACCGTGGTGATCGTTCTCCCGAAGGTTAAACTAACCACTTCTGGTGCAGCCCACTCCCATGGTGTGACGGGCGGTGTGTACAAGGCCCGGGAACGTATTCACCGTGGCATTCTGATCCACGATTACTAGCGATTCCGACTTCACGGAGTCGAGTTGCAGACTCCGATCCGGACTACGACGCACTTTATGAGATTCGCTAACCATCGCTGGCTTGCTGCCCTTTGTATGCGCCATTGTAGCACGTGTGTAGCCCATCCCGTAAGGGCCATGATGACTTGACGTCGTCCCCACCTTCCTCCGGTTTATCACCGGCAGTCTCCCCAGAGTTCCCACCTTTACGTGCTGGCAACTAAGGATAAGGGTTGCGCTCGTTGCGGGACTTAACCCAACATCTCACAACACGAGCTGACGACAGCCATGCAGCACCTGTCTCAGTGTTCCCGAAGGCACTAATTCATCTCTGAAAAATTCACTGGATGTCAAGGGATGGTAAGGTTCTTCGCGTTGCATCGAATTAAACCACATGCTCCACCGCTTGTGCGGGCCCCCGTCAATTCATTTGAGTTTTAACCTTGCGGCCGTACTCCCCAGGCGGTCAACTTAGTGCGTTAGCTGCGTTACTCACGTCTTAATGACACGAACAACTAGTTGACATCGTTTACGGCGTGGACTACCAGGGTATCTAATCCTGTTTGCTCCCCACGCTTTCGTACCTCAGCGTCAGTCTCTGACCAGGTGGCCGCCTTCGCCACCGGTATTCCTTCCAATATCTACGCATTTCACCGCTACACTGGAAATTCTACCACCCTCTTCAGGACTCTAGCATGCCAGTTCAAAATGCAATTCCCAGGTTGAGCCCGGGGCTTTCACATCTTGCTTAACACGCCGCCTACGTACGCTTTACGCCCAGTAATTCCGATTAACGCTTGCACCCTCCGTATTACCGCGGCTGCTGGCACGGAGTTAGCCGGTGCTTCTTCTGCGACTAACGTCAATGTGCTGCGCTATTAACACAACACCCTTCCTCGTCGCTGAAAGTGCTTTACAACCCGAAGGCCTTCTTCACACACGCGGCATGGCTGCATCAGGGTTTCCCCCATTGTGCAATATTCCCCACTGCTGCCTCCCGTAGGAGTCTGGGCCGTGTCTCAGTCCCAGTGTGGCTGATCATCCTCTCAGAACAGCTAGGGATCGTCGCCTTGGTGAGCCTTTACCCCACCAACTAGCTAATCCCGCTTGGGCTCATCTTTAGGTGTGAGGCCCGAAGGTCCCCCACTTTGGTCCGTAGACATTATGCGGTATTAGCCACAGTTTCCCGTGGTTGTCCCCCGCCTAAAGGCAAATTCCCAAGTATTACTCACCCGTCCGCCGCTCGTCAGCAGAGAAGCAAGCTTCTCTCTGTTACCGCTCGACTTGCATGTGTTAGGCCTGCCGCCAGCGTTCAATCTGAGCCATGATCAAACTCTTCAATTAAAAGTAGTTCAATCAACTCAATGAATTACGCGTTTTTGCTCGGTTTCTTGCGAAACCTTGCTGAACACTCATTCAAAAGTTGCAATACAAATATTTCGTTTTGCTTAACTTCTGCAAGTGCCCACACAGTTTGCTTGGCTTGATATAATTGTTAAAGAGCGTTGCTTCTTTCGAAGCAGGGAGGCGTATTCTACACGTCCCTTTCGTTTCGTCAACCCATTTTTTTCAGCTTTTTCAGCCCGGTTAAAACAAAACGCCGTTGTCCGAATTTATTGCAAATACACTTTGCAGATAACTCATGACAACGGCGGCGAATTATAGTGATCTCTCTGAGCCTTGCAAGATCTTTTTCGATCAAAAAGTTTAACCGAACAAAAAACAACCAGCTGTAACTAAAACCCTTAGATTTGCTCGTTTTTAATTCTATTTTGTTGTTTTTTTGTGATTACCTTGAACTGTTGTTATATTGAATCACTCTAATAAGTTGGAATTACATAAAGGGCTTAAATCTTATGCGCTGGAAATCAATAACTTTTACCTGTTTGCTTGTTGCAACTCTTAGTTCAAGCGCCATACGAACGAGTCATGCTGCTACTTTTGATGGCAGCCTCCAAAATTCGTCTTCCACTTTACAAGATACTTACCGAAGTATTATCGAAAGTCACCTCAATAAAAACTTCTCTATTATGCGAACTGTACGCATTCTGATTAATAACTACCCAGAACATGCTGCCTATATCGTTAATGCCGCTTTTGATACCAGAGAGAGTAGAGTAACCGCCATTGTAATAGCCGCCATGCAAGCGGAGCCTGCAGTTACTTATACTGTCGTCGACATTGCTATAGCTCGTTATCCAGATTTATGTAATGCCATTGTTGAGGCAGCTATTCAAACCGAGCCCGCTTATATTGATGATATCATTACTATTGCTTTGCAACGTCAACCTGATCGGGCTGAAACTATTATACGCAAAGCTGTCGCGTCCCATCCTGATTTTACTGAGTCTGTTTTGAGAACCGCAGCGCAGGAAGCACCTAGTTCAATTTTTTCTTCATTGACTAAGTCGATAAAGGCTTTACCGGAGACAGCAACAGCTTTAATTGCCGTTATGAAGGACTTTTTTGTTGGTTCAGATGATGAAGAGGGCACATACGAAATTAGCAAAGAAGATTGGAGAATTTTAACTCTGGAAGCGAAAGAGTCGGGAGTTAGCCGCAAGGAACTTGAATGGTTAGTAAAGGAAGGTTATCTGGAAAAGGAAACCTTCGCTAAGATTTTCAACGAAAGACTCTAATTAGTTATTACCACTTGGTTTTAGACACAAAAAAGCCGGCTGTACTTCAGCCGGCTTTTTAACTTTCCGAAGCGGTTTACTCCGCAGCTTCTTCAGCTACTTCTTCAACTTCTTCAACTTCTGGGCGACCAACTAATTCAATGTAAGCCATTGGTGCGTTATCACCTGTACGGAAGCCACACTTCATAATGCGAGTGTAACCACCTGGGCGTTCTTCATAACGCGGGCCTAATTCATTAAACAGCTTGCCAACAACCTCTTTGTCACGTGTGCGTGCGAACGCCAGACGACGATTTGCTACGCTGTCTTGTTTTGCCATTGTGATCAACGGCTCAACAACGCGACGTAACTCTTTTGCCTTTGGCAAAGTCGTCTTGATGATCTCATGACGCACTAAAGAGCTTGCCATGTTGCGGAACATTGCCTGACGATGGCTGCTGTTTCGATTTAGTTGACGACCACTCTTACGATGGCGCATACCTATACCCTTCTCAGTAAATCTATTACTAAGGTGACCTTAGTCGTTGTCAATTAAGCTGGCTGGTGGCCAGTTCTCAAGGCGCATGCCTAGAGACAAACCACGTGAAGCCAACACGTCTTTGATTTCAGTCAACGACTTCTTACCCAAGTTCGGAGTTTTCAATAACTCGACCTCAGTGCGTTGTACTAAGTCACCAATGTACTGAATCGCTTCTGCTTTCAAGCAGTTCGCAGATCGAACAGTCAATTCCAAGTCGTCTACCGGACGCAGAAGGATCGGATCGAACTCCGGCTTCTCTTCTTTTTCTTCCGGTTCACTGATATCACGAAGTTCTACGAAGGCATCCAACTGTTCAGCTAAAATTGTTGCTGCACGGCGGATAGCTTCTTCTGGATCCAATGTACCATTGGTTTCCATTTCGATAACCAGCTTGTCTAAGTCAGTGCGCTGTTCAACACGAGCCGCATCTACAGAATATGCAATGCGTTCTACCGGGCTGAACGACGCGTCGACTAAAAGACGACCGATTGGACGTTCATCATCATCAGCGGACTGACGAGATGCCGCAGGCACGTAACCACGACCACGTTCGACTTTCACTCGCATAACAAGTTCATAGTCGCCTGTCAGATGACAGATAACGTGCTCAGGATTAACGATTTCAACATCACCATCGTGGGTGAAATCGCCTGCTGTTACAGGACCTGCTCCGGATTTATTCAAAGTCAGAGTTGCTTCATCTTTACCTTCAACGCTGACTGCCAGCCCTTTCAGGTTTAATAAAACTTCAATGACATCTTCCTGAACGCCCTCTTTGCTGCTGTATTCGTGCAGCACGCCATCGATTTCAACCTCAGTCACTGCACAGCCTGGCATTGACGACAGTAAAATGCGACGTAACGCATTACCTAGTGTATAACCAAAGCCGCGTTCCAGAGGCTCCAGTGTCACCTTGGCATGAGTCGGGCTGATTTGCTCGATGTCGACTAACCTCGGCTTTAGGAATTCGGTAACAGAACCCTGCATTGTGTCCTCTCTCTATGCTTAAGCTTTACTTAGAGTAAAGCTCTACGATCAACTGTTCGTTAATTTCAGCAGACAAGTCGCTACGTTCTGGAAGACGTTTAAATGCACCTTCCAATTTGTTGTTGTCTACTTCTATCCAGACTGGCTTTTCGCGTTGTTCTGCAAGCTCCAGTGCTGCTCCGATACGTGCCTGTTTCTTCGCTTTTTCACGAACAGAAACGACATCTTCAGGACGAACCTTGAACGATGGAATGTTCACTACCTGACCATTCACAACAACTGCTTTGTGACTGACCAGCTGACGAGCTTCTGCGCGTGTTGACGCAAAACCCATGCGATACACTACGTTATCCAAGCGCTGTTCCAGCAACTGCAACAGGTTTTCACCGGTATTGCCTTTCAGTCGTGCAGCTTCTTTGTAGTAGTTACGAAATTGCTTTTCCAGTACGCCGTACATACGACGAACTTTCTGTTTCTCACGCAACTGAACACCGTAATCTGACAAACGACCGCGACGCGCGCCGTGTTGTCCTGGTGCAGTTTCGATCTTACATTTAGAATCGATTGCGCGAACGCCGCTCTTCAGGAACAAATCTGTTCCTTCGCGACGGCTCAGCTTGAGCTTTGGACCCAAATATCTAGCCATGATCTTTCTCCAACTATCGATTCACGCCTTAAACGCGACGTTTCTTAGGCGGACGACAACCGTTGTGAGGAATCGGTGTCACATCGGTAATATTTGTGATTTTGTAACCAACGGCGTTCAGGGCACGAATCGATGATTCACGACCTGGGCCTGGACCATTCACAAATACTTCCAGGTTTTTCAGTCCGTATTCCTTCGCCATTTCACCTGCGCGTTCTGCTGCAACCTGTGCTGCGAACGGCGTTGATTTCCGTGAACCACGGAACCCTGATCCACCTGCAGTAGCCCACGCTAGTGCGTTACCCTGGCGATCAGTAATGGTAATAATGGTGTTGTTGAAAGATGCATGCACATGAGCCATGCCATCGGCGACCTGCTTTTTAACGCGCTTTCGAGAGCGAGTTGGTGTTTTAGCCATTACTCAATCCCCCTATTTCTTGATTGGTTTGCGCGGACCTTTACGAGTGCGCGCATTTGTTTTAGTGCGCTGCCCACGTAGAGGTAAGCTACGACGATGACGAAGTCCACGGAAACACCCGAGGTCCATCAAACGTTTAATGTTCATAGATACTTCACGACGCAGATCACCTTCTACGGCGAACTTTGATACAGCGTCACGAAGCGCGTCCAGTTTGTCTTCTGACAATGAACCAATCTTGGTGTCTTCAGCGATACCCGTAGCAGCAAGAATCTGCTGTGAACGAGTACGGCCAACACCGTAGATTGCAGTCAAAGCTATGACTGCATGCTTATTGTCAGGAACGTTAATGCCAGCGATACGGGCCACTAACACGTCTCCTTCAGTTTGTAGGCTTCAGTTGAAAAGCCCGTTAGGATACTCAACCGATTGCCGAATTGCAAATACTTCAAAGGCTGCGGCGACTAAGCCGCAAGCCTTTCCTTCGAATCAACCTTGTCGTTGCTTATGCTTAGCATCAGTGCAAATAACGCGAACTACACCGTTACGCTTGATGATTTTGCAGTTACGACAGATTTTCTTCACGGAAGCACGAACTTTCATTGCTACTCTCCGTTCTACCCAATCTTACCGGCCGTAGCCTTTTAGATTGGCTTTTTTCAGGACAGAGTCATATTGATGCGACATCATATGAGTCTGAACCTGTGCCATAAAGTCCATGATAACAACAACGATAATCAATAAAGATGTACCGCCGAAGTAGAATTGCACATTCCATGCAATCATCATGAACTCCGGAACCAAACAGACAAAGGTAATGTACAGTGCGCCTGCTAATGTCAAACGCGTCATTACTTTATCGATGTATCTTGAGGTTTGTTCACCTGGGCGAATCCCCGGAATAAACGCACCCGACTTCTTCAAGTTGTCAGCTGTTTCGCGAGGGTTAAATACCAACGCAGTATAGAAGAAACAGAAGAAGATTATCGCAGCCGCGTACAATAACACATATAACGGCTGACCGGGAGACAATGTCATCGATACTTGCTGCAAAAAGTCTGCAACCATACCTTCACCAGAGCCAAACCAAGTGGCAATGGTACCCGGGAATAAAATAATACTTGACGCAAAAATTGGTGGAATAACACCAGCCATATTAACTTTCAATGGCAAGTGCGTGCTTTGCGCAGCAAATACCTTACGACCTTGTTGACGCTTCGCATAATTAACGACGATACGACGTTGACCACGCTCCACAAAAACAACGAAATAAGTTACTGCTAAAACCACAACCCCAATTAATAACAACAATAACAGGTGCAAGTCACCTTGACGCGCTTGTTCAGCCGTTTGGCCGATAGCGGAAGGTAATCCTGCAACAATACCCACAAAGATCAGGATAGAGATACCGTTGCCAATACCACGCTCAGTAATCTGTTCACCTAACCACATAAGGAACATGGTTCCTGTGACTAAGCTCACTACAGCAGTGAAATAGAAGCCGAAGCCAGGGTCTATTACGAGTCCTGGCATCAAATTTGGCAAGCCTGTAGCTATACCAATCGACTGGAACGTTGCCAGTATTAAAGTACCCCACCGCGTATACTGGTTAATCTTACGACGACCAGACTCACCTTCTTTCTTAAGCTCGGCCAAACGCGGATGTACCACGCTAGCCAACTGCATAATAATCGAAGCCGAAATATACGGCATAATACCTAATGCAAATACTGACGCACGCTCTAAGGCACCACCGCTGAACATGTTAAACATGGCAACGATGGTATCTTTCTGCTGTTCGAATAGCTGAGCTAATACAGCGGCATCAATACCAGGAATAGGCACAAAGGAGCCCGCTCGGAAAACGATAATCGCTCCTAACACAAACAGCAGGCGACGCTTAAGTTCCGACAAGCCACCTTGCGCTCGATTTGATTCCAATCCTGGTTTAGCCATTTGCTCTATCCTTCGATTTTGCCGCCAGCAGCTTCAATAGCTTCGCGAGCGCCTTTGGTGACTTTAAGACCTTTTACAGTCACAGCACGACTTAACTCACCAGATTTGATGACTTTAGCGTGTAGTACGTTCTTACGAACGAGACCTGCTGCTTTCAAAGTCGCCAGTTCAACGGTATCACCGTCAACCTTCGCGATTTCTGCCAAGTTTACTTCTGCAGTGACCATAGCCTTGCGAGAAGTAAAACCAAATTTTGGCAGACGACGTTGAATTGGCATTTGTCCGCCTTCGAAACCTGGCTTGACTGAGCCACCAGAGCGAGATTTCTGCCCTTTGTGACCACGGCCGCCAGTCTTTCCAAGACCTGAACCAATACCACGCCCAACGCGCTTTTTGCTGCTTTTTGCACCAGGTGCGGGAGCAAGTGTATTAAGTTCCATCGCTTATCCCTCCACCTTAATCATGTAATTAACTCGGTTCACCATACCGCGGACTGCAGCAGTGTCTTCCAACTCTACTGTGTGACCAATGCGGCGGAGACCCAAGCCACGTAGTGTAGCTTTATGCTTCGGCAAACGACCGATAGAGCTACGCGTCTGTGTTACTTTGATTGTCTTTTTCGCCATTGTTCACTACCCCAGTATTTCGTCAACGCGCAATCCACGCTTCGCCGCAACTTGCTCCGGCGATTTCATGCCGTTCAACGCTTTGATAGTCGCGCGAACAACGTTGATTGGGTTGGTTGAACCATATGCCTTTGACAGCACGTTATGAACACCTGAAACTTCCAGAACCGCACGCATTGCACCACCAGCGATGATACCCGTACCTTCTGAAGCAGGTTGCATGTATACCTGTGAACCTGAATGACGTCCTTTAACAGGATGCTGTAAAGTGTCGCCTTTCAGTTGAACGGTAACCATATTGCGACGTGCTTTTTCCATTGCTTTTTGAATAGCAGCGGGTACTTCACGCGCTTTACCATAACCAAAACCGACTTTACCTTTACCGTCGCCAACCACAGTCAGTGCAGTGAAGCTAAAGATACGACCACCTTTAACCACTTTTGCTACACGATTTACTGTGATCAACTTCTCTATCAGTTCACCGGTTTGAGCTTCTACATTTGCCATGTTCGTCTCCTAGAACTGAAGTCCGGCTTCACGAGCTGCGTCCGCTAATGCGGCTACGCGACCGTGGTATTTAAAACCACTACGATCGAAAGACACGTTTTTAACGCCTTTTTCAATCGCTCGTTCAGCGATAGTTTTGCCCACGACTTTGGCTGCGTCTACATTACCTGTAGATTTAAGCCCTTCGCGGACACTTTTCTCTGCAGTCGATGCGGCTGCCAGCACTTCAGAACCGTTAGGTGCGATCAACTGCGCGTAAATATGCCGTGGTGTACGGTGAACGACCAGGCGATTTGCACCCAACTCTTTAATTTGTTTACGTGCGCGAGTAGCACGACGTAAGCGAGCTGCTTTATTGTCCATCGTATTACCCTACTTTTTCTTGGCTTCTTTACGGCGCACTTGCTCGTCAGCATAACGGACACCTTTGCCTTTGTAAGGCTCGGGTTTACGGTATGCACGAATGTTAGCGGCAACTTGACCAACTAACTGCTTATCTGCACCTTTAACGACGACTTCAGTCTGAGTCGGAGTATCGATTGTGATCCCTTCAGGAATCTCGAACTCCACAGGATGCGAAAAGCCTAGCGTCAGGTTTAGTTTTTTACCTTGTGCTTGCGCACGGTAACCAACACCTATCAACTGTAACTTACGTTCGAATCCTTTAGTGACTCCGACCACCATGTTTTGCAACAATGCACGAGCCGTACCAGCTTGAGCTGTTGAGTTAGCAACACCTTCACGGGCGTTAGTACGTAACTCACTCTCATCTTTTACCAGTTCAACTGCATCGTTTACAACACGACTCAGTGAGCCTTGGGCACCTTTAATCGTGACTTCCTGGCCATTTAGCGTAACTTCAACGCCAGCAGGAATTTCAATGGGTGCTTTAGCAACACGTGACATTTCCTACCTCCTAATTACGCTACGTAACCGATAATTTCGCCACCAAGACCAGCTTGGCGAGCGGCACGATCAGTCATCAGGCCTTTAGACGTCGAAACTACTGCGATGCCAAGGCCACCCATTACGTTAGGCAACTCGTTGCGTTTCTTATAGATACGCAGACCAGGCCGACTAACGCGCTCGATTGTTTCAATTACTGGCTTGCCTTCGAAATATTTCAATTCGACTTCAAGCTCAGGTTTAACAGTACTCTCGGCACTGTAACCAGTAATAAAACCTTCTTCTTTCAGAACTTGAGCAATCGCCACTTTCTGCTTAGAAGACGGCATTTTAACCGTTACTTTGTTAGCACCTTGAGCGTTGCGAATGCGTGTGAACATATCCGCAATTGGATCTTGCATGCTCATATTTGCTTTCTCCCGTGATTCGTGGCTTACCAGCTAGCTTTTTTCAAGCCAGGAATTTCACCGCGCATCGCCATCTCACGGACCTTGATTCGGCTCATGCCGAATTTACGAAGGAAACCATGAGGACGACCAGTTATACGACAACGGTTACGTTGACGCGTCGGACTGGCATCACGTGGGAGCTGTTGCAACTTAAGTACGGCTTCCCAACGCTCTTCGTCTGATGCTTTAGGGTCATTAATGACCGTTTTCAGTGCGTTGCGTTTTTCTGCGTATTTTGAAGCGATTTTAGCTCGCTTCACGTCACGCGCTTTCATTGACTGTTTTGCCATAACTCTACACCTTACTTTCTGAACGGGAAGTTAAAGGCAGCTAGCAAAGCACGAGCTTCGTCATCTGTGCCAGCATTTGTGGTAATGGTGATATCCAGACCACGTACCTTGTCGACTTTGTCATAGTCGACCTCCGGAAAGATGATCTGCTCACGAACACCCATGCTGTAATTACCACGACCATCGAACGATTTAGGGTTCAGGCCACGGAAGTCACGGATACGTGGGATTGCAATCGAAATTAAGCGTTGCAAAAAGTCCCACATGCGCTCGCCGCGCAGAGTTACTTTACAGCCAATCGGGAAGCCTTCACGGACTTTGAAACCGGCGACAGACTTGCGTGCCACAGTACGAATTGGCTTTTGACCAGAGATAGCCTCTAGGTCAGCCACTGCGTTATCAAGTACTTTTTTGTCAGCCAGAGCTTCACCAACACCCATGTTAAGGGTGATTTTATCAATCCGAGGGACTTGCATGACGCTGTTGTAGCTGAACTCTTTCATAAGCTCAGGAACTACCGATTCTCTGTAAAAATCATGCAGTTTCGCCATCGTAAAACTCCAAGTTTGAATTAAATGATTGCGTTGTTCGATTTGAAGAAGCGAACTTTCTTGCCATCTTCAAGACGAAATCCAACACGATCTGCTTTACCTGTCTCTGGGTTAAGGATCGCTACGTTCGAAATGTGGATTGCTGCTTCTTGTTCAACGATGCCACCTGATTCACCTAAAGCCGGATTTGGCTTCTGATGTTTCTTGACTACGTTGACGCCTTCCACGATCACGCGATCTTTATCGGTAAGAACTTTCAGGACTTTGCCTTGCTTGCCCTTGTCCTTACCTGCCAGGACGACTACTTCGTCATCACGTTTAATTTTTGCCGCCATAATTGACTCCTTATAGTACTTCTGGTGCCAGCGAGATAATCTTCATAAACTGCTCTGAACGCAGTTCACGAGTTACCGGCCCGAAAATACGTGTGCCAATGGGCTGTTGGTTGTTATTCAACAACACAGCCGCGTTGCGGTCAAAACGGATGACCGACCCGTCTTGTCGACGGACGCCTTTTCTGGTGCGAACGACCACCGCATTCACTACATCGCCTTTCTTCACCTTACCGCGCGGAATTGCTTCCTTGACAGTAACTTTGATGATATCGCCGATGTTTGCGTAGCGACGGTGCGAACCACCTAGAACCTTAATACATTGTACGCTGCGCGCGCCGGAGTTATCGGCAACGTCCAGGGTAGTTTGCATTTGGATCATTTCAGTGCCCCGCTTAGGTTAAAAAAACAGACCCTCTCGGGTCGTGCTGCCTTTGGTTTTTCCCTTATAAAAAGGGTCGCGAAGTGTAACAGATAAAATTTGTAAGTGGTAGGGTAATCTCAGAAAATTTCGTAGGCGTAAGATGAATTCACTATCTTAAGGGTTTAGTTTAGTTGGATTGCAGCAGAACCAATGGTAAATTCAATACTTTACGTTGCTCCGTTAATTATACCTTATTATAAGAGCACAGGCTGACTTGGGACTTCTATGGTATGAATCTGCTATTCATTATTTTTGCCCCATTCTTTGGTGCGCTCTTACCGCTATTATTTAAGCAAGCGTCGCGACCGACAAAGACTGGGATTACACTACTTGTTCCTATTTTCTGCTTAATTGTTTTGTTTCAGTACCTACCCGCTACACTTGCCGGTGAAGTACCTAAGCAAATGGTGGAATGGCTACCGGGTATAGGGCTTGATTTTGCCGTGCGTCTGGACGGCTTGTCACTTCTTTTCGTGGGGCTCATATTAGGCATAGGCGTACTGATTATTGGCTATGCTCACTACTATTTAAGCAGCGACGACGATGAATCCCGTTTTTATGCCTGCCTGCTGTTATTTATGTCATCGATGCTGGGCATCGTTATGGCAGATAATATCTTACTAATGTGGGTTTTCTGGGAACTGACCAGCATCTCTTCCTTTTTACTTATTGGTTATTGGTTCCATAGCAGTGATGCACGTCGCGGTGCTCGCATGGCATTGGCAACAACCGGCGCCGGAGGTCTGGCACTGTTAGCCGGATTACTAATAATTGGGCACATAGCCGGTGGCTATCAACTGGATACTGTATTCGCCGCAGCAGACCAGATAAAAGCGCACGCTTACTATGTACCCGCTTTAATACTCGTTTTATTAGGAGCCTTTACTAAGTCAGCCCAGTTTCCATTTCAATTTTGGCTACCACATGCCATGGCGGCGCCAACTCCCGTAAGTGCGTACTTACACTCTGCGACCATGGTAAAAGCCGGTATCTTTCTATTAGCACGTTTTCATCCGGTATTAGCCGAGACTGAACTGTGGTTTACCCTGGTGACATTAACCGGTTTAATTACCATGTTAGTCGGTGCTTACTTTGCTCTGTTAAAGCACGACCTTAAAGGTTTGCTGGCTTTCTCTACGGTAAGCCATCTGGGCCTCATTTGTATGTTACTGGGGATAGGCACCCAGGCGGCTGTGATAGCGGCGCTATTTCACATTATTAACCATGCTCTATTTAAAGCCGCGCTGTTTATGACCGCAGGCATTATTGACCATGAGTCCGGCACTCGTGATATGCGTAAACTGCAAGGGCTTATGAGCCTGATGCCTATAACGGCTACTCTTGCCATGATTGTAGCGGCCTCAATGGCAGGAATACCACCGTTTAACGGGTTTATGTCTAAAGAGCTATTCCTGGATCAAGCTCTGCAGCAACATTTATTCGGTGGGCTGTCATGGTTTATTCCTATTTTGGCGACTGTGGGAGCCATGCTGTCGGTGGCTTACTCTATTCGCTTTATTCACGATGTTTTCTTTAACGGCGACTATAAAGAACTGCCCAAAAAACCACATGATCCTCCTCGCATGATGTCTGTACCGGTTGCTGTGTTAGGGTTCCTTTGTATCGCTATCGGCGTCGCACCAATGACTATGGTCTCCGGTATACTCGATCAGGCCGCCGCCGCTGTTACCGGCTCTCCTGTTGAAGTAAAACTATCGCTTTGGCACGGCTTTAACATGCCTCTGTTAATGAGCGCAGTCGCAGTGGTTGGCGGTATTCTGATATACCTTTCCCGCGATCAACTGTTTACATTTAATCGCCAATTTGACGGGCAGGACGCTAAACACAATTTTGAACGCCTCGTGCAAAAAGCCTCTGATGCAGCAGCAAATTTTTACGACCGCTTAGACACAGGTTCCTTGCAGCGCTACATTGCTTTTGTTCTTATCAGCGTTATTGTCGTGTTGCTTCCTTCGTTAAGCGACCTAAGCGTGGTAACTGGTGGCAAACCTCAGTTGCCTGTTGATATGGTGAGCATGGTTGGTGCTATCATCCTGATATCCGCAGCATTTGCCACCGCTACATTACATCGTAATCGTTTTGTGATGTTGATGATGCTATCCGTGGTTGGACTGGTTGTGTCGTTAGCTTTCGCGCACTTTTCGGCCCCGGATCTTGCCATGACTCAGTTGGTTGTCGAAGTGGTCAGTATTATCTTAATGATACTGGCGTTGTTCTTTATGCCACAAAAAACCAGTCGGGCCTCTTCTGGCCACCGAGTTTTTCGTGACATAATCATTGCGAGCTTTATTGGTGGTATTGTCGCGACCTTAAATTTCGCAATACTGACCTCACCGTTTGAAAGCATCTCGGACTTTTTCCTTGCGAATGCAAAATCCGGTGGTGGTGGAACCAACGTAGTAAACGTCATTCTGGTGGACTTTCGTGGTTTCGATACATTAGGAGAAATTACCGTTCTGGCAATAGCTGCCGCAGGTATTCATAAGCTGCTTAATAAGCTAAAACCATTTATGCCTTCCAGTGATATTGACGGACGCCCCTGGCATAGAATTAGACACCCGTTGATGTTAACAACTGTTGCCAACATTATTTTACCCATGGCGATGGTAGTTGCTGCCTATATATTCCTAAGAGGCCACAACTTACCGGGTGGTGGTTTCATCGCAGGCCTGATAGTCGCCTCGGCGATGATCCTGCAATACATTGCCAATGGTGTCGACTGGATGAAAGAACGCTTTAGCGTTAATTATCAATCTCTAATGTCATTTGGCGTTTTGATTGCCGCGCTTACCGGGCTTGGTAGCTGGCTGTTTGGCAAGCCTTTCCTGACTTCCTGGTTTACCTATTTAAACTGGCCAGTGGTTGGTAAATTTGAATTTGCAACGGCTTTACTCTTCGATCTTGGCGTTTTCCTAACGGTTGTTGGCGCTACTATGATGATTTTAAGTAACTTCGGGAAGATGACGACACGTCATCGCCCAACGCATGAGGGTCATTAATGGAAACTTTATACTCAGTTACCGTTGGTATTTTAACCGCATGCAGTGTTTTTCTAATTCTGCGCGGCCGTTCATTTCCTGTGGTCGTCGGCATTACCATGCTGTCTTATGCCGTTAACTTATTTCTATTTTCAACCGGTCGTCTGACAATAGACGGCGCACCAATTTATGGCACGCAGGAAACCTATGCCGACCCTTTACCTCAGGCACTAGTTCTCACCGCTATCGTTATCGGCTTCGCCATGACAGCGTATTCAATTATTCTGGCTGTGCGCGCCCGAGGCGAGATAGGGACGGATGAAGTTAACCAACAAGATAACAGCACGGAGGGCAACCGCTAATGTGGCAACAACATTTGGCGATACTTCCTATTTTGGTGCCGTTACTGGCGGCGCTGCTACAGCTTCTTCCCTGGGGAGACAGACCTCAGCCAAAACGCAGAGCCATAGGCCTGCTGTCCAGTATATTAACTTTAATACTGACTATTGCCCTGCTCGTTCAGGTTAATCAAGATCAGATGATTGTTTATGCATTAGGCAATTGGTCTGCGCCATTTGGAATTGTCCTGATGGTGGACAAGCTTAGTGCTCTGATGATGCTGGTAACGGCAATATTGGCATTACCAGTGCTCATCTACGGTTGTTATGCCGAAGATAATCTTGGCTCACACTTTCAGGCATTATTTCAGTTTCAGATAATGGGTATTATGGGGGCTTTTGCTACCGGCGATATTTTCAACTTATTCGTCTTCTTCGAAGTTCTTCTGATTTCCTCCTACGCACTATTAATGCACGGTGGAGGAAAATTTCGCCTACGCACAACCTTACACTACGTATTACTCAACCTTTTAGGTTCAGCACTTTTCCTAATTAGTGTCGGTACTCTATATGGTGTTACAGGCACTTTGAATATGGCTGACCTTGCTACCCAAGTTCAACAGTTAAGCGGAGACCAGGCCGCCTTAGCTAAAGCCGGTGGTATGATGCTATTGATAGTATTCGGCATTAAAGCCGCTATCCTGCCGTTGCACTTCTGGCTGCCTCAGGCCTATTCCACAACAACCGGAGTTGTTGCCGCTCTATTCGCAATAATGACAAAAGTTGGGGTTTACGCCATAGTTCGGGTCTACACACTCATTTTCGGTCCTGAAGCTAATGAGCTTGCACTCATTGCACATGACTGGCTTTGGGTTATGGGTCTCGTTACCATGCTAGCCGGCGCTATCGGAATTATCGGAGCTCGCGACTTGCGCTTGCTTGTGGCTTATTTAGTCGTCATTTCAATTGGAACACTTATCGCAACCTACAGCTTGAATGGAATTGCGACAACCGGAGCCATGCTGTTTTATTTAATCCACTCAACCTTTATCACTGGCGCATTATTTTTACTGGCCGACCTTATTGCGTTCGAACGTGGTAAAACCGCATCACGCATCGTATCGGGCAAGAAAATGGCCAATCACTCTGCTTATTCAGTCATGTTTTTAATTGCTGCAATAGCAATAATTGGTTTACCACCTCTGTCAGGTTTTGTCGGAAAACTTATGATTATGGAATCGGCAAGCCCAACCGGGGCCAGTTTTTGGCTGTGGGGAGCCATGTTAGGCGCAACTCTTATTATGCTAATTTCAGTCACCCGGGCGGGAAGTAAAATGCTCTGGCACACACTGTCGGGTAAAGCGAATGAACAATCCGCTCCTTTAGGGAAAAGAGCTGCTGTTGTTATGCTTCTGTCGTTATCGGTTGTTATGACGTTATTTGCCAGCCCAATACGCAACTATACCGATGATGTCGCTGAACAGCTTTACGACATAGACCAGTACCCATCCCGCGTGCTGACAAAAGGAGCGGAATAATTACTATGAAAAAACTATTTCCGACACCTTTGTTATCTTTTTTCTTATTGACGCTATGGGTTCTATTATTTAACTCGGTTTCGCCCGGGGTGATCATACTGGGCGCTTTATTTTCCTGGTTTATTCCATTTTTATTCCGTGACGCCTGGCCTAATTTTGCAAAAGTTAAGCGCCCCGACCTGGCAGTCGTTTACTTTTTCATTCTGCTGAATGACATTGTCGTGGCTAACTTTAAGGTTGCCGGTATGATTCTTGGGAAACCTCGCTCGATAAAACCCGCGTTGTTTGTTTTTCCACTGGATATGAAAGAGGAGCTTCCGGTTACTCTTCTTGCAAGTACCATAACACTGACGCCGGGAACGGTATCCTGCGAAATTACTCGTGGGCGCAAAGGCATTCTTATTCACGCATTCTCAGAAGAAAGCCCGGAAGAAGTCATAAAAACGATTCGAAACCGTTATGAGCGTCGCCTGAAGGAGATATTCCAATGTTAACGACGGTACTACACATTGCCTTCTTGTTATTCAGTCTATCGGTATTAATGAATTTCTGGCGCCTTATTAAAGGACCCGATCTACCGGACAGAATACTGGCTCTGGATACAATTTACATTAATTCGCTGGCTTTACTGCTGTTGCTGGGTATGTACCAAAACACGCAAACCTATTTTGAAGCAGCATTACTCATTGCCATGTTCGGTTTTGTCGGTACCATCGCGGCAGGTAAATTTTTACTGCGTGGCGACCTAATAGAATAAAAAGGAAAACCTTATGGATGCATTGAACCAATTACCAGCATGGTCACAGTGGCTAGCGGCCTTCTTTATCTTATTAGGCGCTATATTTGCCTTTATTGGCTCTTTGGGGTTAGCAATACTCCCCGACTTTTTTACTCGTTTACACGCCCCCACGAAAAACACCACAATAGGCATTGGAGGCATAGTCATAGCTTCTATTCTTATTACTTCGGTACAAGGGTCGATTAACCTGAACGAACTTCTGATTGCCATATTCCTGTTTTTGACGGCACCTATCAGCGCCCACATTATGGCTAAAGCCGCATTACATACAGAACTGAAGATGTTTAATCGAACAAAAGACTTTCGTCAGGAAGGGGATTCTTACGAGCATATATTGCCTAATAAAAAAGACATGGAACCATAAGGTTCCATGTCTTTCGCAGTAAAAACTTAAATCGCTTTAGAAATAGTAACCAAAGTTAATGTTAAAGCGGTCATTGACCTCGCCACCATCAGTTGCGGTATTACCACCAATAAATGGTTGGTTTTTTGCTCTTACGTAATCAACATAAGTATAAAAACCGCCGCCGGCTGCAACAGCAACCCCTAGAACGTTCATCCAGGTATCATCTTGATAACCCATTTTATCGGTCATTAAGCTGTGGTCATTATAGAAAGTTAAGCTTGTCAGAGGACCAATATCTACTGGCAAAGTATAAGCAACATTAGCTGTATACAGTTTCGCTTCAGTAGGAATTGCGTCGTAATAAGCGTAAGCAGCCATGTAAACACCACGGTTTTCTAATTTTATATCGTAGTCATAGTCTGAATACTGTAACTGTACGTTCCAGGGGCCGTTATTGTAGACACCATGAGCGGCCCAGGCCATACGATTACCAACATTCTGATTCTCATACGCCTGTGCATCTGTGAAGCCTTCAGCGGCCGTTCCTGAATACAAATTCCCGCCTTGCAAAGACACACCAAGCTCTAAGTTCTCATCATCGCTGAAGGTAAACTTACGTGCGGTTCTGAAAGCATAACTATTGCTCTCACCTACAGGTAAACCCGGTTCGTCATAAGCGCCCTGACCTGGTAACCGAATACCCACGGTGTCATAGTTATAGCGCGCTGTACGATCAGATGTTGAGCCGTCAATACCGCCCTGCTCATCTGATTTCAGGTAAGCTAAATCAAAATCCCACTCATCGCCACGGTATTTGAACCGAATACCGTTATCATGTTCGTCTTCCAGGCCAACATAGAAAGTACTATTGAAGAAATAACTGTGGGAGTTGTAAGGCATGTTGCCAAATGGGATTTTTACAACACCAACCTGCCCCTGCAGTTTATCGGTGAAGTCATAACCAAACCAAGCGTGTTTAATAACGTCCTGATAATTAAACCAACGATATTCAGCAGAAAGGATGACACCTCCCATTTCTCCATCAAAATTCAGACGGAAAATATCGAAATCCAAATCGCCACCGCGGTTTTCATTATCTGAGTCATAATTATTGTATTCATACTGAAAACGAACAGCACCATGAATCTTTATTGGCCAATTTTCATTCTCTTCCGTTTTCTTTTCCAGCTCGTCTAAACGTGCATGGACTCCAGAGTCATAGACAACTCTGCGCTTCGAACTGTTTTCGTTACTGGCAATTTCATTGCCTTTTTCTACTTCTCGTTCTTTTACAACAACAACTTCTTCTTTTTCACGCTCTTCTTTTTCTTCAAGCCGTTTCTCCAATTGAGCTAAACGTTCTTTTAATGCCTGAATTTCCTGTTCAACCGAATTACTATCTTGAGGAGCAGCAATGACCGGACTTGCCGCAAGCACAGTAGCTGCAAAAAATAAACTTTTTGACATGAATTGTCTCCCTCTGAGAACTACGCATTGGTGTGCGTATTTATTATTTCTTATGTTAAAAAGAAATTTATTTAATTTCAGATATTTGTACTAAACCTATTAAGGTTTAGATCAAAAAAAAAGCCTCCGCAAGGGAGTAATGCTTGTCAGTTAAGCTAACTGGCTGTCGGTTTAGAAGGCGGTCGCATCGGATAACGTTGCGGCCGCCTTTTTATTGAACGAGGGTAATATCGCTCTCGTCTTTCGGGCAGCACGAATGCGCTGGCCATTTCCATCATTTGCTCCATGACTTTGGGTATTTTTCCGGGTGAGATGTGTACCAGTATATGTAACTGCCCCACCAGATAATGAGAGGCTTGTTTGAAACTTATTTGATTCGGCTCAATATGCTTCAGGCTATAGGCCATTTGCGCCATCATATACCGCAATAAGTTATAAGCGACCAGCATGCCCCACAACTCCTGCTCAACCAGGTCAGGCCGTTTGCTGCGCAGGGTCAGCTCACTCTTCAGCATATATTGTTTCATTTCACGGTAAGCCTGCTCGATTTCCCAGCGATGAGCATATAAGTCAACGATATCGGCTTCAGGATAACGCATCGTGTCTGTCATTGAGGTTAATATCGCAACCTCTTTTTTAGCTATTTTCTTACACACTAAACGCGCCTGAACAGTGTCCGGTGCATTATCCCACTTCTTCTTAGCTTGTGGTGAGAGCCTAATTTCTACCAATTTGTCCGTGTCGCTAAAAGACTTCTTGACAGAGTATTGTGCGCCTTTTCTGAGGGGAATAAGCCAATGGCGCTCCTCACCGGCACGATGCCATTGATCCAGTAAACCCAGCGCATAAAACCCTTTATCGAACAGCGTCAGTGAGTGGTCCGGCGTCTGTTCAATCAGCCGGGCTGCCAGGTCTACTTCACTAACCTCTGCAATACTGCCGAACTCCGTCGAGGTGACTAAATGGCTGCTTACTTCCATTTGATTCACCATCCGAATTTGAGGATAGTCGGATTCAGCCCGCTGGTTAGCCGTTCGCCCATAGGAAGCATCATTCTCCGGTGTGTCCGGTGTACGCCAGACGGTGCCGTCGACAGCCAGAACCGATAGATTATTCCAGTGAGAAAGCGGTAGTTTATCGAACCACAGCTCATTAGTGAGCTCAAACATACGCTTCATAACATTAGCCCCCAAACGCTGACGAGCCTGAACTACGGCACTCGGCGCAACGTAAGGTCTTTTGCCGGGCAACATTAAATCAAGGTGTGAAACGAGCTGACGCATCGGCATTTCCCGAAATAATGCCATTCCTACGACCGCCCAGACCATAAAGTCCATTGGCAAACGGCGTTTGCGTACCGTTGTAACGCCCGCGTCTTCAAGGCATTGTTCGATTAACTCAGGCTCCAGCAGATCCGGTAGTTTACTAAAATCATCCGGCGTAAACTCCTGCAGTTGGTCCAGTGCTTGACTCAGAAACATAAAAAATCCGTAGTTAGAAAACCTAACTACGGATTTTGAAGTCTCTGCCGGATCGGTCAACCGATCGCTAAAATTTTTCTTAACTGATCGGCATTACCGCAAGGGAGGCCTTTTAATTTCTTTTCGCTATCTGCGTCTAGACAACAGTCGCGCGATCAACGATTTCTTCCAGAGTCCAAGATTTATTCTTAGACAGCGGACGACATTCGCGAACAATCACGGTATCGCCAGCTTTAACCTGGTTTTCTTCGTCATGCGCATGTACTTTAGTTGTACGCGTGATGTACTTCCCGTATACCGGGTGCTTTACACGACGTTCAACAGCTACAGTGATGGTTTTATCCATCTTATCGCTGACAACTTTGCCTTGCAGAGTACGAACACGTTTTTCGTCAGTCATTACGCACCTGCCTTCTCATTTAAGATGGTTTTAACACGTGCGATATCACGACGCACTTGTTTCATCATGTGAGTCTGATTCAGCTGACCAGTTGCTGCCTGCATGCGCAGATTAAACTGCTCACGACGCAAGCCTAACAACTCTTCTTGCAGCTGCTCAACGGTTTTATCTTTCAGTTCACTTGCTTTCATCACATTACCGTCCGAGTCACAAAAGTGGTTTTGAAAGGCAGTTTACGTGCCGCCAGGCGGAACGCTTCACGTGCCAACTCTTCAGGAACACCGTCCATTTCATACAGAACGCGACCTGGTTGAATCTGAGCAACCCAGTATTCGACGTTACCTTTACCTTTACCCATACGAACTTCTAAAGGCTTTTTGGTAATAGGCTTGTCAGGAAATACACGGATCCAGATTTTACCTTGACGCTTAACGTGACGAGTCATTGCACGACGGCCTGCTTCGATTTGACGCGCGGTCATACGACCACGGTCAGTAGCTTTTAAACCAAAAGTACCGAAGCTGACTTTGTTACCAGACTGCGCCAGACCACGGTTGCGGCCTGTGTGAACCTTACGGAATTTTGTACGCTTAGGTTGTAACATATCGTCTCTCCTTACTTACGGTTCTTGCCGCGCTTAGGAGCTGGCTTTTCTTCAGTTGGAAGTCCACCAAGAACTTCACCACGGAAAATCCAGACCTTAACACCGATGATACCGTAAGTGGTGTTCGCTTCTGAGGTCGAGTAGTCGATGTCTGCACGTAATGTGTGCAGCGGTACACGGCCTTCACGATACCACTCAGTACGTGCAATCTCTGCGCCGCCTAAACGACCACTCACTTCAACTTTGATACCTTTGGCACCCAAGCGAATGGCGTTTTGTACGGCACGTTTCATAGCACGACGGAACATGACACGACGTTCCAACTGACCAGCAATATTGTCAGCTACCAGCTGCGAATCCAACTCAGGCTTACGAACTTCTGAGATGTTGATTTGCGCAGGAGCACCTGTCAACTTAGAAACTTGCTTACGCAGCTTTTCTACGTCTTCGCCTTTCTTACCGATAACCACGCCAGGACGTGCTGTGTGAATAGTCACACGAACGCTCTTAGCTGGACGATCGATAACGATACGAGAGACTGATGCATTGCGCAGTTCTTTGTTCAGGAACTTACGTACCTGAAAATCACTGTGCAGGTTATCAGCGAACTCATTTGTATTCGCATACCAGGTTGCATTCCATGGTCTGGAGATACCTAGGCGAATACCATTAGGATGTACTTTCTGACCCATAATTTATCTCCTAGCTATCTGACACGACCACAGTAATGTGGCTGGTGCGCTTAAAGATACGATCGGCACGGCCTTTCGCCCGTGGCTTGATGCGCTTCATAGTAGGACCTTCGTCTAAAAAGACTCGGCTCACTTTAAGTTCATCAATATCCGCACCTTCGTTATGTTCCGCGTTCGCGATTGCTGACTCAAGAACTTTCTTGATTAAGCCAGCAGCTGCTTTGGGGCTGTATGCCAGGATATCCAGTGCTTTTTCTACCGGAAGTCCACGGATTTGGTCTGCGACCAAACGGCCCTTCTGCGCTGAAACGCGGGCAAATTGGTGTTTAGCAATTGCTTCCATCACTCTCTACCTCTTACCGTTTCTTCGCTTTCTTATCAGCAGCATGGCCGCGATAAGTACGGGTTGGCGCGAATTCGCCTAATTTATGACCGATCATTTCATCTGTCACGTAGACAGGAACGTGCTGACGACCGTTGTGAACAGCGATTGTCAGGCCGATCATATCTGGGATGATCATTGAACGACGGGACCAAGTTTTAATTGGCTTCTTTTCCCCGGCTTCCAACGCTTTCTCCACCTTATTTAGCAGGTGAAGGTCAATAAATGGACCTTTTTTAAGAGAACGTGGCATGTTTTATCCTCAACTCTTATTTGTTGCGACGGCGTACGATGAACTTATCGGTACGCTTGTTTTTACGGGTTTTGTAGCCCTTGGTCGGCGTGCCCCATGGAGTCACAGGATGACGTCCACCAGAGGTACGGCCTTCACCACCACCGTGAGGGTGATCAACTGGGTTCATCGCCACACCGCGAACGGTCGGACGAATACCACGCCAGCGGTTTGCACCGGCTTTACCCAATTGACGCAGCATGTGTTCTGCGTTGCCTACTTCACCGATAGTTGCACGACCTTCAGACTGAACGCGACGCATCTCACCTGAACGTAAACGAACAGTAACATAAGCACCGTCACGAGCAAGAATCTGGCAATAAGCACCCGCTGAACGAGCCATCTGTGCGCCTTTACCTGGCTGTAACTCTACCGCGTGAACAACACTACCCACAGGGATGTTGCGCATTGGCAGGCTGTTACCAGGTTTGATTGGTGCGTCAACACCAGACTGGATACGATCGCCTACTGAAAGGTTTTTCGGAGCCAGAATGTAACGGCGTTCACCGTCAGCATACAAAACTAAAGCGATATTCGCTGAACGGTTAGGATCGTATTCAATACGCTCAACCTTTGCAGGGATACCATCTTTATTACGTTTAAAGTCGATTACACGGTAGTGGTGTTTATGACCACCGCCAATGTGACGAACCGTGATACGACCGTTATTGTTACGACCACCAGACTTGCTGTTTTTTTCCAGCAATGGTGCGTAAGGCTTGCCTTTGTACAGGTCCTGACCGACGACTTTAACGACGTGGCGTTGACCCGGAGACGTAGGCTTACTTTTAACTACAGCCATGTTTATTCCTCCTGTTACTCAGCGCCGCCTGAGAAGTCAATGTCAGCACCTTCATTCAAGGCAACATACGCTTTCTTCCAGTCACTGCGTTTCCCAAAACGAGAACCAGTACGTTTGGTTTTACCCTTCACGTTGACTGTACGTACGTTTTTGACTTCAACTTCAAACAATTTTTCGACAGCCGCTTTGATTTCGGTTTTAGTCGCATCAACAGCTACTTTAAAAACAACCGTGTTGTTATTTTCAGCAGTGTTAGTCGATTTTTCCGAAACGTGAGGTGCTAAAATCACTTTAAGCAAACGTTCTTCGCGCATCATGATAACACCTCCTCAAGCTGCTTGACGGCGTCAGCAGTCATCAGCACTTTCTCGAAAGCAATCAGACTGACAGGGTCAATACCCTGAACATCGCGCACGTCGACTTTATGCAAGTTGCGAGAAGCTAAGAACAGGTTCTCATCAACTTCTTTTGTCACGATCAAAACGTCGTTCAGATCCATTTCTTTCAGTTTCGCTGCCAGTTGCTTTGTTTTTGGCTCATCAACACCAAACTTCTCAACAACAATCAAACGTTCCTGACGAATCAGTTCCGACAAAATGCTTTTAATCGCACCGCGGTACATTTTTTTGTTTACTTTCTGGCTGTGATTTTGCGGTTTAGCTGCAAAAGTCGCACCACCAGAACGCCAGATAGGACTACGGATTGTACCTGCACGGGCACGACCAGTACCTTTTTGACGCCAAGGCTTCTTACCACCACCGGCTACTTCAGAACGAGTTTTCTGAGCTTTTGTGCCCTGACGAGCACCTGCAGCGTAAGCTACAACTACTTGATGGACAAGGGCTTCATTAAACTCACGTCCAAAGGTAGCTTCGGAAACCTCAAGAGCGCCTTTTGCGTCTTTCAATGTTAATTCCATCACTATTCTCCTCAGACGTTATGCCTTGACCGCTGGTTTAACGATCACATCACTTCCGGTTGCACCCGGGACCGCACCTTTGATCAACAACAAGCTGCGCTCTGCATCAACCCGAACTAATTCAAGTGATTGCGTAGTGACTTGCTCATTACCCATCTGACCAGCCATTTTCTTGCCTTTGAATACTTTACCAGGCGACTGGTTTTGACCGATTGAACCCGGTGCACGGTGAGATAATGAGTTACCATGAGTAGCGTCCTGCATGCTGAAGTTCCAGCGCTTCACAGTACCGGCAAAGCCTTTACCTTTTGAAGTACCAGTAACGTCTACTTTGTTAACTTCTGCAAAAATATCAACAGTCAGTTCAGAACCTACTGCGTAATCTTCGCCTTCGCCATTTTGCAGGCGGAATTCCCAAAGACCACGACCAGCCTCTGTACCAGCTTTAGCAAAGTGACCTGCTAAAGGCTTGGTTACACGGCTCGCTTTCTTCTCGCCTGTGGTTACTTGAAGGGCACGGTAACCGTCAGTGTCATCAGATTTAACCTGAGTCACACGGTTCGCCAGCACTTCGATCACAGTAACAGGAACAGAAGCGCCGTCTTCCTGGAAGACACGCGTCATTCCTACTTTACGACCGACTAGACCTATAGCCATTGTTAAAACCTCTCGTGTGTAATCCTATTACTGCCCACTTAACCCAAGCTGATCTGTACATCAACGCCAGCTGCCAAATCTAAACGCATAAGCGCGTCAACCGTTTTGTCAGTAGGGTCCATGATATCAATCAGACGCTTGTGGGTGCGGATTTCGTACTGGTCACGCGCGTCTTTATTCACGTGTGGAGAAATCAGCACGGTGAAGCGTTCTTTCCGTGTTGGCAGTGGGATAGGACCACGTACCTGAGCACCAGTGCGTTTTGCAGTTTCAACAATCTCTGCAGTCGACTGGTCGATCAGACGGTGATCGAACGCTTTCAAACGAATCCGAATTCTTTGATTAGCCATAAATAAATCAAAGCCTCAATAAAAGAGCATTTAAAAAAGAGCACAGAAAATCGCAACCTCCCTGGCACATACCGGGGGTGCGATGTTCTACGTCAACCATTCAGTCCCCAATCGGGACTGTTGTCGAACGCCTTTCACACGGCCAAAGCCGATAAACTCAAAAGACGTGGCCGCGAATTATACCGATTCACGGCCTGGTGTCAAGGCCTTAATGTGTTTTGGCGTAGTCTTCAACCTGCTCCCAAACACGCATTAAATTACCACCCAGAATCATTTCAATTTCTTTATCTGAGTACCCTCTGTCCATCAACCCCTGAACAAGATTTGGATAGCTAGATACGTCTTTTAGTCCAACAGGTAAGGAATCACCAACACCATCGTAGTCGGAGCCAATACCGATATGTTCAACCCCAATCAAATCACGTACATGATCGATATGGTCTAAAACGGTATCTACAGTCGCAAAGGGGTACGGATTATTAGCTTCAATGTCCTTAATGCGACGTTTCGCTTCGTCGCTGTCTTCGCCATATTGCTCTTTTACTGCGGTAATCCGCTTTTTCATCATGTCACGGTAACGGTTGGCCTGCTCAGCCAAAAACGACGAACCAAAGTTAATTTGGATAACGCCCTCATTTTTCGCTAAGGCCTTTAGCATGTCATCGCTCATATTACGTTCAAAACCCGGAGTGTAAGAGCGCAGCGACGAATGCGACGCAATGACCGGAGCGTCACTAATTTCAACCGCCTGATAAAACGCCTCATCGGAAATGTGCGACACATCAACCATAACCCCTACCTTATTCATTTCTTTGACCAATTTTTTACCGAATGGACTTAAGCCATCCCATTGACGGCGAATGTCATAAGAAGAGTCTGAAATGTGATTAGATAATGAGTGAGCCAGAGTAATGTAGCGAATACCGCGCTCATAGAACATACGCAGGTTGTCAAGATCGCCTTCGATAGGAGTGCCGTTTTCCATGCCCAAAGCAATTGACATCAAGCCTTGCTCTTTATTTTCGCGGATATCATCAGTGCTATAAGCCATTGCGAACTTATCTGGTGCACGTCCGACAAGCGCTTCCATACCGTCGATAAGCTCATGAGCCAACTGAACACTGCCGCCACTCTCTTCATAAGAGGCCGGAATATAAATAGACATAAACGGGGCATCGAGGCCACCTTCTACTGCACGCGGGTAGTCAAAATCCCCTTCTGCAGTGGCCTCTGTTACATCTTCCCACTTATCATGAATTCGATAAGGTACATCAATATGTGTGTCTATTAGTAAATACTGCTTCGCCAATTTTTCAGCTTTGTCACTAGCGGTATATTCCGCTTGTTCAGAAACGTTGGTTGCGGCTTGCCCCGCTGTTGCACAACCGGTAATAACGGCCAGTACAGAAGCGGCTATCAGAGACTTCATCATACGTATTCCTCTTTTTATTTTTATACGAGATATACGCAGAGTAGCAAAAGTCTAGCTGTGCCGCATTACTGATACGCTGAAACTTATGACAGCGCCGACAATCAAGGTTCCTAATACCGGTGCCGCCAACCAAATGAGCCACCATTGATCTAATAAAATCACGGGAGCCCCTTACTGAGACTGCTTATTCTTTTGTTCAGAAGGGTCAATCTGAGTTTCAGCTTGCTTTAAATCAGGCAAAAACTCTATAACCCACTCTTCAATTGACTCTGAAACCGACTGTTTGACACTTTGCATCGCTTCTTCAGAAATTTCAGCAATCTGAGCTTGAAGCTCAGCAGTGATAGAATCTCTATTCTCATCGGCAGCTGAGACCGATGCACTGAACAACATAACACCACTGACAACACTTACGATTAACGCTTTCATGATTTTCTCCTTTGAATAAATGACAGTGCGTTAGTTAAGTCACACTATGTAATTCAAAGGTTGTGCCATCTTTTTAAATGTTGCTAACCATTTGTTATATAATCACTTTTTATTTTTAACTGAGAGAAAGAAGATTTCTCAGGTTAGTGTTTTTCACCAACTTTTAGTCAATTTATGACGTTAATGATGATACGTGCTGACTGTGATCATCGCGAAAAGCCAGAGCACCATAAAGCAGTTGTTCGGCGCTGGTGGCTCTGGGGCCTTTCACACTAAGATACTGGCGCCACCGCTTACCTCCGGTCATTCCCTGAAACAGTCCCAGCATATGGCGGGCCACATGCCAGGCGCGCCCGCCCTGTCGAATATGGTTGTCTATATAAGGTATCATCGCGGTAACTACAGCCTCACGAGTTAACTCTGCCGGCTTCGTTTCACTCAAAGAATCAAGCTGAGTAAGTAACCAGGGATTTTGGTAGGCTGCCCGGCCAATCATCACCCCATGGACCTGGTTTAAATGCTGCTTAACCTCATGCAATTCGACAATTCCGCCGTTAATCGCCACGGGGACATCAGGGTATCTTTTTTGGGCCCGGTAAACCCGTTCATACTGCAATTCAGGAATATCCCGGTTTTCTTTCGGGCTAAGGCCTTGCAGCCAGGCTTTACGGGCATGCAAAGTCAGTTGATCAACACCAGCAGCAACAACGGCATCGGTTAATTCATATAGAAAGTCATCAGAATCCTGCTCATCAATGCCCAAACGGGTTTTTACGGTAACCGGAATATCGGTTACCGCTTTCATTGCCTTTACGCATTCAGCAACTTTTTCCGGTTGAGCCATCAAGCACGCGCCAAAGCTACCATTTTGCACTCGGTCAGATGGGCAACCGACATTAATATTAACCTCATCGTACCCCCGCTCTTGTGCCAAACGCGCGCACTCGGCCATAGCCGCGGGCTCCGAACCTCCCAGCTGCAAAGCAACCGGATGTTCCTCTGCATTGAATGCCAGAAAATCCTGCTGACCAAAAATAATCGCACCTGTCGTTACCATCTCGGTATAAAGCAAGGTACTCCTGGTCAGGAGACGATGAAAATACCGGCAATGGCGATCGGTCCAGTCCAGCATCGGGGCTACAGAAAGCTTATAAGAATATGGTTCGGTCAAAACATCCACCCGGTAAAAAGTTAACCGACAAAGTCAGTATATTTAGCAGACTATTTTAACTCAGAATACACCAGTAAGCAGCCTCTTCCGTAAAACCCTTTTCCTTACCCCTAAAACTCTCTACAATGACTAAAATGGTCATAAATTGTAGTCAATAATGAAAGCTCAAGAAGCACAACGACTTATACAAAAAGCTGAAAAACTCTGCCAACAACGTGGTGCCCGCCTGACAAATGCCCGCCGCGAAGTTTTCGCGATACTCGCAGAGCATTCAGGAGCCGTCGGCGCATATGATTTACTTGATCAACTGCGGGAAGTCATGCCCAATGCAAAACCCCCGACAATCTACCGCGCTTTAGACTTTTTACAAGAACAAGGCTTCGTTCATAAAATCACTTCGTCGAATAGTTTTGTTCTTTGCTCGCATTTCGACCATCAACATCCGGTTCAAATGTTAATCTGCAGTTCCTGCGGCGATGTTCAGGAAATTCAGTCCGAAGGGGTTTATGACGAATTGAAACATCAAGCCGAAGATCAAGGGTTTAAGGTTCAGAGCCAAACTATAGAAGCACATGGTTTGTGCACTAAATGCCTTTAATATTAGCGCTATTAAATAATAACAATAGGTAACACTATGAAGCTCAATCATCTTATTGCCACTGCAGCGGTTTGTTTAACCGTTAATCAGGCGGCAACCGCTCAAGCTTTTGAAGATAAATTCCGCCAGCTTAACGATGATAAATTCCGTAGTCCGAACATTTATCGTACGGCGTCCGGTGCTCCCGGACATGCTTACTGGCAACAGGAAGCGGACTACAAAATTGAGGTTGCTCTGGACGATGAGAATCAGAGTATTACGGCACAAAGCACCATAACGTACACCAATAACTCCCCCGATACTTTGCGCTATTTATGGGTTCAACTTGACCAGAACCGCTTTAAGAAAGACTCCATTGGGCCGCAGAGTCAAGCCTCCGGAGATTTAGACCGAGTTAGCTTTTCCAGAATGGAAAGCATGCTCACTCAGGAAGAGTTTCCGGCCGGTTATGAGCTTACAGAAATCAGTAACGAAGATGGTGAACCTTTAGCACATTACGTTAATGACACTATGCTAAGGCTGGATCTGGATGAGCCCCTTAAAAGCGGCGAAAGTGTCACTTTTAATATCAACTGGCAGTTCAATATTATCGAAGCTGAAGTACTTGGTGGTCGCGGCGGTTATGAGTACTTTGAAGACGACGGAAACTACCTGTATGAGATGGCACAGTGGTTCCCTCGTATGGCCGCATATTACGACGCTGAAGGTTGGCAGAATAAACAGTTTATCGGCAACGGAGAGTTCGCTTTAGAGTTTGGTGATTATCGCGTAGAGATAACGGTTCCGGCGGATCATATTGTAGCCTCTACTGGTGTTTTGCAAAATCCCGATGAAGTACTCACTTCTACTCAGCGTGAACGCCTGGAAAAAGCCCGTAATTCAGACAAGCCGGTAAAAATTGTCACTGAAGAAGAGGCATTAGAAAATCAGAAGGAAAGCACCAGCAATACTAAAACCTGGATTTTCGAAGCAGATAAAGTTCGTGACTTTGCCTGGGCTTCGTCGCGCAAGTTTATCTGGGACGCGCAAGGTTACAAAAAGAACGATACCAATGTGCTGGCTATGTCGTATTACCCTGAAGAGGGCAATCCATTATGGGAACGTTACTCGACCGCTTCTATTATTCACACAATTGAGCACTATAACGATTACAGCTTTGACTATCCTTATCCTGTCGCTATATCGGTAAACGGCCCTGTTGGTGGTATGGAATACCCGATGATTACCTTTAATGGTCCGCGCCCTTACGTTGATGAGGATTCAGGTGAGAAATACTACTCTAAACGCACCAAATACGGTCTAATTTCTGTAATCATCCACGAAATTGGTCACATTTACTTTCCTATGGTAGTTAACTCTGATGAACGCCAGTGGACCTGGATGGATGAAGGTATCAATACTTACCTACAGTTTCTGGCTGAACAAAAATGGGAAAAAGATTATCCGTCGTGGCGCGGTGAACCGCGTAACATTACCAGTTACATGGCCAGCAGTAACCAAATGCCTATTATGACCAACTCAGAGTCGATTCTGCAATTTGGTAATAATGCCTACGGAAAGCCAGCTACAGCACTTAATATATTACGTGAAACTATCGTTGGCCGTGAGCTCTTTGATTTCGCTTTCCGTCAGTATGCGCAGCGTTGGAAATTTAAACGTCCTACACCAGAAGACTTATTCAGAACCATAGAAGATGCTTCCGGCGTTGATTTAGACTGGTTCTGGAGAGGCTGGTTCTACTCTACTGACCATGTCGATATCGCCCTTGAGCAAGTCAATCAGTTGACTATTAATACGCAAGATCCGGAAATCGAAAAAGCATGGCAAGAACAGCAAGAAAATGCTGAGCCAGAGTCTTTGACAACTCAGCGTAATGCCGACGTTAATTATAAAATTCATCAGCAACCGGATCTTACTGACTTTTATAATGAGAACGACGACTACACTGTCACTAACGCTGACCGAAACAAATATCAAGAGCTGATAGAGGGGCTTAACGAAGAGCAGCGGGAAATGCTGAAGAACGGCAGCAACTTCTACGTACTTGATTTCGTCAATAAAGGCGGCTTAGTTATGCCTATTTTACTAGATCTTCAGTTTGAAGATGGCAGTAAAGAACATGTTCGCATTCCGGCCGAAGTATGGCGTCGCTCTCCAGAAAAGGTGAGCAAGTTATTAATTCGCGATAAAACTTTGACTCAAGTCGTTGTTGACCCTAACTGGGAGACGGCAGATGTTGATACCAGTAACAACTACTGGCCAGCCAGAGCAGTGCCATCCCGGATTGAACTGTTTAAGCGTGAAGACCGTAATAAGAGCATGATGGAAGACTTCAACGAGGAGTTGGAGTCGGGCAACGATGATTAAACTTGTTGCTGCTATTGTTTTTTTGTTCGCGCTGATACCTTCTGTATCAGCGCATCGCTATTTTTTTGGGTTAACCGAAATAAGTGCGAATAAAAACACCCAAGCAATAGAAATTATTCATCAGTATACTTTGCATGACGTACAACAAGTGCTTAAAAAGCGGCTGGGAAAGGCTTTTAGACTGGAAGAAGAAGGTTCTGAAAAACATATCAGAGACTGGATAACTGAAAAGTTTCAACTGGTAAACTCGCAAGGAAATAAAGTTGAGCCAAACTGGGTAGGTTTTGAAGCTGACTACCAGAAAATTTGGGTTTATCAGGAGATACCGAAGCGTGATAACCTGTGTGGGTGGGATGTTTCAAATAAGCTATTAATGGATAGCTTTTCTGCCCAGGTAAATACTATCAATGTCGTCGATGATCATGGCAATCGTAGCCTAATTCTGACCATTGAAAATACATCTGACACAATTACGTGCCAGCAAGAGATAAAGGAATAGAAAATGAATGCCGAGTTCGTAAACCCATTTCTTCAAGCACTGCAAAATGTCTTGTCGATGATGGCTCAAATGGAATTGAAGCCCGGTAAAGCTCAACTAAAAAAGGATGAGTACGCGCGGGGCGATGTATCAGGCGTCATCGGTATGGTGGGCCCACAGATAAAAGGATCATTCTCAATTTCATTTGAGGAAAATCTGGCCTGTGAAATCATGAATAAAATGTTAGGTGAGTTACCAAACTCAATTAACGAAGATGTCTGTGATATGGTCGGCGAAATCACGAATATGGTTACCGGCGGAGCCAAAAAGACACTAGGTGAAAAAGGTTACGATTTTGATATGGCTACTCCAATTGTGGTTTCAGGTAAAGACCATACCATTTCTCATAAATCTGAAGGCTCAAAATTAATCATGCCATTCAACCACGTTGCCGGCAAAGCTTACATAGAAATATGCTTCGATAAAATCAAATAGCGACGACTAATAACGCTCGTCGCTGGCATGGCGGGCATAGTTGTCAAACCTCGATAATTGCCCATGGAATTTCAATTCAATTTTACCAATAGGCCCATTACGCTGTTTGCCGATAATGATTTCAGCTAAGCCCTGTTCAGCTGAGTCTGGGTGGTAAACTTCGTCACGGTAAATAAACATAATAACATCAGCATCCTGCTCAATAGAGCCAGACTCACGCAAGTCTGAGTTAACGGGTCTTTTATCGGAACGCTGCTCAAGTGAACGGTTTAACTGAGACAGCGCCACCACAGGCACTTCCAGCTCTTTCGCTAACGACTTCAAAGAACGAGATATCTCTGCAATTTCCAGCGTTCGGTTTTCCGACATGCCCGGAACCGTCATTAGCTGCAGATAATCCACCATAATCATGGATATTCCCTTATGCTCTCTATGAATCCGGCGAGCACGGGAGCGCACTTCGGTAGGAGTTAAGCCAGATGAGTCGTCTATGTAGATATTATTTTTATCATTTAGCATGTTCATGACAGACGCGATGCGAGCCCAGTCGTCATCTTCAAGCTTACCGGTACGTACTTTATTCTGATCTACCCGACTAAGTGACGCCAGCATACGCATCATCAGCTGCTCTGCGGGCATTTCCAAACTAAACACCAATACCGGACGGTCATCATTGAGCGCAATATTCTCTGCCAGATTCATGGCAAAGGTCGTTTTCCCCATAGACGGACGTGCCGCTACAATGACCAGGTCAGAAGGCTGAAGACCAGCAGTCATCTGATCGAGGTCAGTAAAGCCGGTAGAAACACCGGTCACGCCGTTATTGTTTTTCAGCTTACTCAACTGCTCAATACGGCTAACCGTACGCTGCAGAATTAAATTGATACCTTGCGGCCCTTCGCTGGAACTGACTCGCTTCTCAGCAATTTGAAAGACTTTTGATTCCGCCAGATCAAGCAATTCGGCGCTGCTTCGCCCCTGAGTATCGTAACCTGACTCAGCAATATCATTTGCCGCACCAATCATTTCCCTTAACACCGCTCGTTCGCGGACAATGTTTGCATAGGCTAATATATTTGCCGCGCTGGGGGTGTTTTTCGCAATTTCTCCAAGGTAGGCAAAACCACCTATTTGCTCAAGCTCCCCAGCCGTTTCCAAGTTTTCGGAAACTGTCACCAAATCCATTGGCTGACTGCGTTGAGCAAGCTCATGCATGGCTTTAAAAATAAGCCTATGCGAACGATGATAGAAGTCTTCAGCGATGACGCTACCGGCAACATTGTCCCAGGCATCATTATCGAGCATTAAACCGCCAAGAACGGATTGTTCAGCTTCAATTGAATGTGGTGCCGAGCGCAGTGCTTCTATTGACGCGTCGCGTTTTTTTGACTTCTCTGCCATGGGGAAAGTTGTCTCGCAAAGGGAAATAATAAGAGGGGATTACTATACAAAATCCCCTCTTGTTTAGAAAGCGAAGCAACGCCTAACAGCACGATTTAATTTTTATCGAGTGTTATTTCACCACTAACCGTTGTTGCAGATATATCCGCACTGCCTTCTCCTATCATAAACTCCAGATTAGATGATGGGCCCCATTCGGCTTCAATAGCTTTATCTTTTGTTAAGTAATTGGTAATTTCACCACCGGCGTTAGATTTCAAGTTGAAGTTTGCGTGAATCTCGCCCTCCCACTTAAAAGTTAAGTCGCCGCTAACTGAGCTCGCCTCCAGGCGTGCATTTTCATTCAGGGCTGCGGTTAGAGTGGCATCACCACTCACGGTGGTCATTTTCCCTTTACGTAATGTTCCAATTTTTGCGTCAATATCTCCGGAAACCGACTGAGCAGTAAACTCAGTAATTGAGTCAGACTGACTTGTAATATCGCCACTCACAGATTGATAAGTCGCAGCGTCAGAACTATTCCGAATATCCATAATATCGCCGCTTACCGTCTCAAAACGCACATCACCTTCAATATCTTTTGCATCGATGTCACCACTAACGGTTTTTAACAACAGACGGTTTTTAATTTTATTGACAGTAACGTCCCCACTGACCAGCCTAATTTCCAAGCCACCGTTAAACTCATTTGCAATAACATCCATGGACACACCATTAACTTTGATATCCATTGACGCTGGTAGATAAATTTTTAGGTCGGAACCGCCGTCATCAGATGAAAAACTGAACCCTCGCTCTTGCGGTGTTTCAACATTAATATGAATACCATTACCACGTTGTTCGAAAATAAACTTCTCTGTCTTCTCATCCAGTGTCCCAACCACTCTAATTTCATTTTTTTCGTGCACAATGAGTTCTACTTTGCCTCTCATATTATCGATTAGCACTCTTGCTCCTGGCGAGACCGATAAGGTTTCATCGACCTCTTCCTGTGCCAGTACTGTGAAACTCAAAGTTAGTAGCAATAATCCAACTAAGGATAATATTCTGTTCATTTCTTTCTCCTGTTTATATTTCTCGTAAATTATTATTCAACGTATAAGACTGATTTAGTAATTTCAGCTCTTGCTCATTTACCCAGCGTAACAATTCCAATAAACTCGGATCCCCGGGGCTAAGCCTTAACGATTCAGTAATGTCCTGCCTGGCTAACGCCAATTGCATTAGCTGAGCTTCAATTTCACCATTAAGTTGATGATACCCCGCCATTTCATAACCTGTGCGTAGACTATACAGCTGCTGTCGCTGTTCAGCATTCATTTCTTCAGCTAACAAGTAGAATCCGGATACCGTTTTTTCTGCTGGCGGCAAAGAACTGAACAGCCATCCAGTCATAAAGAGAGCAATCAAAAAACTGGCGGCCAAGGCTCCTTGCCAAAAAGTTGTTTTAGACCTTCTTCGCGATATCGGATAATCAATTTGCCTTTCAATTTCGGGCCAAAAATCTTTGCTAGGGTTAATCCCGCTGAGCTTAATTTCTTCGAGTCGACTTTCGAACTTTTGGTACTCTTCATTATTTGCCATCCTGAAGTGACTCCTCCAATTTTTTACGGGCCCGGTGAAACTGTGCTTTACTTGTCCCCACTGCAATTCCCGGCCAATTCGCAATTTGTTGATGAGATTCTCCCTGCAACGCATGCAAAACAAAAACTTGCCGGGTTTGCTCAGGGAGCTTAAAAATCAATCTATCGAGTTGATGAATATCCATCTCCCCTTCATCAAACTCCTCATGGGCCTTATGCTCTTGAGATAAAAACCTGGAAAACCAACGGTTTCGTTTGCGCATTTCAGTCAGACAGATATTTGTCGCTACACGATAAAGCCAACTGCTAAACTTTGCCTCGCCACGAAAAGAGCTAAGTTTCTGCCAAAGTTGCACGAACACTTCTTGAACGACGTCATCCGCCAATGTTCTGTCTGCGCACAAACGCAATACCAGCCCGTATACTTGCCGTATATATAAATGATATAGGCGCTGAAAAGCTTCTACATCACCCTGCGCAGCCAGTCGCACATCTTCACAGGCCGTTTCGCTTTGCAACGCTCTCTCCCTAGGCACACTTTATTATCAATATAGTAGTTTAGACGACACAGACATCAGGAAGGTTTACAGGAAACATTTTTTCCCCAAAAAAAAAAGCTGCCCGGAGGCAGCTTTTTGATAAAACCGTAACGACTTATTCAGCCGGTACAACTTTCAATGTAATGTTTGCAAATACATCAGCGTGCAAGTGCAGTTCAATATCAAACTCACCGACTTCACGTAATGTACCATGCGGCATTAATACTTCGCTCTTCTTCACTTCAACGCCAGCAGCTGTTACTGCATCTGCGATGTCGCGAGTACCGATAGAGCCAAATAGTTTGCCTTCATCACCAGCTTTAGAAGCAATAGTTACTGCATCTAAAGCATTTACTTTTTCAGCGCGAGCTTGAGCAGCAGCTAATTGATCCGCTAATTTCGCTTCATACTCAGCACGACGTTGTTCGAATAGATCAACGTTGCTTTTGGTTGCAGGTACAGCTTTTCCCTGTGGGAAAAGAAAGTTACGTGCGTAACCAGATTTTACACTGACTTGATCGCCAAGGCTTCCCAAGTTAGCAATTTTATCTAACAAAATGACATTCATTTCTCGCTACCTCTACTTTTGGTAATCGAACCGGTGCTAGCTTACTGATGTGAGTCAGTATAAGGCAGCAGTGACAAATAACGAGCACGCTTGATAGCGCGCGCTAACTGACGCTGATACTTAGCGGATGTTCCAGTAATACGGCTAGGAACGATTTTACCAGTTTCAGTAATGTAGTTCTTAAGCGTAGCGATATCTTTATAATCAATTTCTTTTACGCCATCTGCTTTAAAGCGGCAGAATTTGCGGCGACGAAAAAAACGAGCCATGATGGTCTCCTTAAATCAATTCGAGATGCTGAGCATGAAGTACCAAACGAGGTGAGCCATTGCTATCCTCGTGACGGTGCAGAAAACCTTCTGCCAGAACTTCACAACCCACCGTCAATTTTTCTAACCAGTGTTGTAAACCTTCACCACTTAAAACGACCTGAATACGCACATAAGATTGACGATTCATACCAGCTTCCGGTTGCATAGACCGATGTTCAATCACTAATTGTAAATGCTCAATACCTGACGGGCTGGTTTCCAGCTTAGGTACTTTGCCAAGTGTTCCGGTTAAATGCAGTCGATTCATAAGGGCTATTGAAAGTCAGCAAGCTTACGCTGCTTCACTGTCACCTTTACGATCTTCCTTCGGCTTAGTCAGCGGCGAAGGCTCAGTAATAGATTCTTTTTTGCGCATGATCATATTGCGCAATACCGCATCGTTATAACGGAATGCAGTTTCAAGCTCTTCCACAACCTCTGCAGACGCTTCAATGTTCAACAGAACATAGTGCGCTTTGTGCAGTTTGTTGATTGGGTAAGCCAATTGACGACGGCCCCAGTCTTCTAAACGATGGATTTGACCACCACCTTGCTTGATCGTTTCGCTGTAGCGCTCGATCATGCCAGGTACTTGCTCGCTCTGGTCCGGGTGGACCATAAATACGATTTCGTAATGACGCATTACAGTTTCCTTTTGGTTCGTATAGCCTCAGTTTAGCTCAGCCGCACTAACATAGAAGCAAGGAACACATTCAGTAAAATGAAAATATGGCTGATTTAAGCCGCGCGATACTAACTAAAATGAACGCCAATTGCAAATTAATCGGCGTTTTTATGGGCTTTTTCAATGCGGGAGCTGAGTAAAGCAACAACGCGGTCGGCCAATTCGTTTGCTACGGCTTTGTCGCCACGAACCACAATATTGTCTACGATTTTGCCCTGGCGACGAGCTGTAGCATCAATTTGCACCGCATCCTGCTGTTCAGCGAATACAAGAGTGACTTGCCATTCAGCATTACTATCCTCGACTCTGTGCCATTCGTGCCTGACATCCAGTCGATTACTAATATCAAAGGCAAGGTTCTGCACAGACTGGGTTGCGTCATCCTCAACGTCAAAATGAAAAGCGACATAGGGTTTCTCTGAACGCAGCCAGGTTGGTGATTCCCAGTTAGGCGTCCAACTGACAAACAATACTGCGACCATTGCTAAGGCAATGGCTATAGGCAAAAGGCGACGTTTAAGATCCATTGCGCTGTCTGACAACCTCAAATAAGCAAACACCACTGGCTACAGAAACATTTAAGCTACTGACACTACCAGACAAAGGAATGGAGACTAAATCGTCACAGGTTTCGCGGGTAAGACGTCTCATACCTTTACCTTCGGCACCCATAACCAAAGCGACAGGCCCTCTGTAATCAACATCATAAACAGATTGAGTTGCTTCGCCTGCTGTGCCGTATGCCCACACGCCCAATTCCTGTAAGTCACGAAGCGCCCTGGCTAAGTTGGTGACCACAACAAGAGGAACGTTCTCGGCAGCACCCGACGCCACCTTACGCACGGTTGGAGTAATTTGAGCCGACTTGTCTTTTGGTACAATAACGCCCGTAACCCCTGCTGCATCGGCCGTGCGCAGGCAAGCACCTAAATTATGCGGGTCGGTCACGCCATCGAGTATTAAGAACAACCCGGCCTGCTGACTTTGTTCCAGTAATTTAGGCAAGTCGTGCTCAGTTAAAGTAGGCGGCGACTGAACGGTCGCCACAACGCCCTGGTGGTTACCGCCTTCCGCTCGTTTTTCCAAAGCTTGTTTAGGCACCCATTGAGGTCTGACGCCAGTTGCATGGCATTGATTGACAATGTCACGCACCGAATCATCCTGACGCTCTTTAGAAACGTAGAGCTCTACCAAACGGTCTGGATGATTTTTTAATATGGCCCGCACCGCGTGCAAGCCAAATACGGTCACTTTTTGACTCATGACTTGCTACGTCCCTTATTGCTGCTGCGATTACCGCTTTTCCGCTGGCCGCCTTTTCCACGAGACTGTCCTTTTCTCTTACCTTTGCCTGAACCTTTAGCTGGCATATTTCGTTTCTGGCCACCCGGACTCGTCGCTTCCAGCAAAGTTAAATCAATTTTACGATCGTCCAGATTCACGTCTTTCACTTTGACTTTCACATTATCACCCAGACGGAAAACGCTGTTGCTGTTCTCTCCGATTAGCATTCCTTTTTGCTGATCAAAGTGATAGTAGTCGTTGTCGAGGTTACTAATATGAATAAGACCGTCAATTTGGTAGTCACTTAAGCGCACGAACAAGCCAAAATTGGTGACTGAGGAAATAACGCCCTCAAACTCCATACCAATATGGTCTAGCATGAACTCACACTTCAGCCATTCGTCAACCTGGCGGGTAGCATCATCTGCACGTCGCTCGGTCATTGAGGTATGTACACCCAGTTCATCCAATTGCTTATCAGAGTATGCCCATGCACCCACTAAGCCTTTCTCTTCACCTTTTTTCTTGCGTAAAATTGCTTTTATCGCGCGGTGCAAAATAAGATCCGGGTAACGACGAATAGGTGAGGTAAAGTGCGCGTAAGACTTCAATGCCAAGCCAAAGTGCCCTTTATTCTCTGGTTGATATACCGCCTGCTGCATAGAGCGCAACAACATGGTTTCAATCAGTTCATGATCCTGACGATCTTTCACTTGCTCAAGCAAAGTCGCATAGTCTTTCGGAGATGGTTCATCACCGCCTTCCAGGTTCAGACCCAGTTCGCCAAGAAAACTGCGGAAGTTGTTCAGTCGTTCGTCAGCCGGAGTTTCATGCACGCGGAACAACGCGCCAACTTCTTTATCTGACTCAATAAGCTGAGCAGAGGCCACGTTTGCCATAATCATGCACTCTTCAATAATTTTGTGAGCAACATGACGTTTAACCGGTTCGATACTCTCAATTTTACGCTGAGCATTAAAAATAAAGCGGGTTTCCTGCGTATCAAACTCAATAGCTGAGCGGCGCTTACGAGCTGCACTTAATGCGTTATAAAGTCGCTCCAGTTCCTGCACATTGTCCATGACATGCTGGTACTGCTGTTGCAGTTCTTCATCGCCATCAAGTAGCTTTTTAACTTTATTGTAAGTCAGTCGCGCATGGCTTTTCATTACTGCCGGATAAAACTCTGTGGACTTGAGTTTTCCACGAGGTCCCAATTCCATTTCTGCAACCATGCACAAACGGTCGACATCGGGGTTTAATGAACACAAACCATTAGACAGTTTTTCCGGTAGCATTGGAATAACATTGCTGGGGAAATAAACTGAATTACCGCGTTCTGTTGCGGCTTTATCAAGAACGGTGTCCGGACGAACATAGTAAGACACATCGGCAATTGCTACCCAAAGGCGCCAGCCTTTTTCTTCCTGCACGCAGCAAACGGCATCATCAAAGTCGCGAGAGTCTTCACCATCGATAGTAATAAGCGGCAGGTCACGTAAGTCTTTACGGCCCTCGTAAGCCTCGGCTGGCACTTCTTCGCTATATTTTTTCAGCTCTTCGTCAACTTCAGTTGGCCATTCGGTAGGAATATCGTGCTCACGAATAGCGACCTGAATTTCCATGCCTGGTGCCATATGTTCACCCAGCACCTCGCTGACACGACCAATTGGGCTGGTTCGGCGACTTGGACGTCGGGTAATTTCAACGACCACAAGCTGTCCATGACGCGCGCCATTTTTATCCGCATCAGGAATAAGAATATCCTGACTAATACGGCCATCGTCCGGTACTACTATGCCCAGATCATGTTCAACGAAGTAACGGCCAACAATATTACTGTCGCGGGGCTCTGTAACTCTAACGATACGCCCCTCGGTGCGACCTCGGCTATCTTTACCACTGGTTTTAACCAGTACGCGATCACCATGCAAAACTGAATACATTTGATGATGTGGAATAAACAGGTCTTTACCGCCATCTTCAGTCTGACAAAATCCAAAACCATCTTTATGACCAATGATACGACCTTTGATCAAATCCATACGCTCGGGCAGACCATAAGCATTCGCTTTACTGTATATAAGCTGTCCGTCGCGCTCCATAGCGCGCAAACGCCGTTTCAAACCAATTGCCTGGCGCTCATCATCTAAACCAAAGTGACGAATGAACTCATCAAACTGAACCGGTTTACTGTTTGAGGTTACAAGTTCAAGCAATTGCTCACGGCCCGGAATTTCAACTTCATATTCTGGCGTACTGTTGTTCTGTTGATTATCTGACATAGAATCCTATTGTAGTTGCACGGTTAAGGAGGACCGATGGGCAACAGTATACGTGCTGAAAGTCATAATGTCAGTGCTTAGCTTGTATTTTGAACAAAACGTACCCATGTACTACTTAATAGGTAAAAAAATGAGTTGTCGAATCGTCTTATATACTCTAATTTGAGAACTGGAACATTTACGAAGATCAAAAAATGCAAAAATATTCAGCAACTACAACCGAATTAAACGGGCTCCAACAGTGGAGCTATCGGGTATTGCTGTGTTTATTACTCATCGTTTTCAGTACAGCCAGCTACGCCGCATCTGGCGAAATTAGTGAAAAACAGCTAACGGCGCAGCAAAATTCCAACGCTGTTTTCATTGTAGACCTGTCATCGCCTATATCTGAAATTCAGGCAGAAGATCCCGAATTCGATAAAGCAATCGACGCATCCTCACGAGTTTTTCAAAACGTCTTAGCGCTTGCTCCTCTATCTCAGGAGAAAAGCGAACCGAAGCTTACCCAATGGAATTGGCATCTCGTCCGGGGGCCACCCGCTCACCTTTAAAAATTCTGTATTTTTTTAATTTTTAAAGGAGTTTGTCATGAGTGAGTTTAAAGAAATTCAATGGTCTTCTGCAGCCGATAAAATTGCAATACACCACAACTATGAGCATCAACCGTTAATTAGCTGGCACGATAGTGCTACGCATGTTGTTGATGATTTCACAAAAGTATCTCCTCTAGAAATAAAGGAGAGCACTCTGGTCAGCGACGCAGAGCAAAAGCTTCGTAATGCCAACCTCCGCTACGCCTGCATAAAAAATCAAAGTGATGAAATGACAGGTTTACTGGCATTGCGTGAGCTTCACGGACGCAAAGCAACTCAGCTAAGTACCGTCAAGCAAATTGGCTGGCGGGAATTGGCAGTAAAAGAGTTGATGTTACCTCTGGTGGCATTACCACAGGTAAGACTTGAGGACTTAAAGAAAGCTAAAATCGGTGACGCAGCGGCAACTCTCAAAGCCAGTGGCCGCGACTTTCTTCTCGTGATTAACGATGGAGAAGTCTGTGGCGTAGTGTCATCTCTTAGAATAGCTGAATTAACAGGGGAGTCAGTAAACGTTTATCACCTGCCCTCAACTTTTGCGGAAATTATTTCAGCGATAAATCATCATGAGGTCATTGACTGAAATCAATTATATGTCAGAAGTGCTTTTGCGCTTCTGGCATCTTCAGTACCAACTACGAAGGGAAAAACTTGGTGGCGCTGGACGGACTTGAACCGTCACTCCCAGAAGGAACCTGATTTTGAATCAGGCGTGTCTACCAATTCCACCACAGCGCCATGCTTTATAAGGTGAAGGCGTTGCATAACAAAGCAACGGGACGGAATTATACTCGTCCACTCTCTCTAATCAAGCAATAATTCACTAAAACACCTTATAATCCAACTAACTGCTGATTCCTTATACAGCTAAGAGTACAACTGAGAGTAAAACGGAGGTAGCTGTCAGCCCGCTTTGCTCGTGATATGATTAACGCACTATTGAGTTAAATGAGTTTCACATGAGTTCCGCAGCACAGAAATTACACGCCAGTTTCCCCAGTGCCGGCTTTCCCAGACGTTTTGTCTCCTGGGTTTATGACTTTTTAGTCGCCGTAGCTATTATTATGCTCGCTTCAGCCTTGGCTTTACTCTTTGCCGCGCTGCTGACTACTCTTGACTGGTTAGTGTTGCCCGAAGGAATGGATCACGCCGCCTGGTTAGCCCAGGGACCTTGGTACAGCTTGTATCTTCTTTCCGTTGTTTCGCTATTTTTTGGCTGGTTCTGGAAACGTTCGGGTCAAACCTTAGGTATGCGCGCGTGGCGCCTGAAACTTCAAAACCGTGATGGTTCGAGGCTGACTAATCGCCAGGTTTTTATCAGGCTGATTACTTGTTGTGCAGGCCTTGGAAACCTCTGGGTTCTGGTAGATTTTAAAAACAAACGTGCCTGGCATGATTACGCTGCCGGCACCGAAGTTGTCACGCTTTCAAAAGAAGCAAATCAGCTGTTCTACTGGAATGAACTTTAGCCTATAGAGGTACGGCCAATTGTCAGGCCGTACGCCCTCGCATAAAGTAAACGGCCACTCCGGCAAATAAAATACTGGGTAATAAAGCTCCCAGAATAGCCGGAATTTGATAAACCTGAGCCAACGGACCAAAAATTTCGTTACTCACATGAAAGCCAAAACCAGTAATAACACCAAGTAATATTCGGGCACCCATTGTTGTTGATCGCAGCGGGCCAAAAATAAAAGACAAGGCCACCAACAGCATAACCGCTACCGTAATCGGTGCGAAAAGTTTCCGCCATAACGCCAACTCGTAGCGCTCCGCGGATTGCTGGTTACTCTCTAGGTAGGTTAAGTAGTCCAACAGCCCAGTAATAGAAAGCGACTCTGGTTTTATAGTCACCACTCCAAGTTTGTCCGGCGTTAAACTCGACTGCCAAACCATACTAGGCTTTTCATCACGTAACATTCGGATATCATCAAGCTGAGTTACAGTTACCTGCTGCATGCGCCATTTGTCACCACTGAAATTAGCGGTCCGGGCGTAAGTTACTTTTTGCAACTCACGATTGTCGTTAAAGTCGTAAATTAATACGTCGTTAAGCCGTCCGGTATCCTCTACTTCGCCAATATTGATAAAGTCCGAGCCATCTTTTGCCCACACTCCCTGCTGAGCAGATATTAAGCTACCGCCGGAAATAGCCTGTGAACGTATGGCCCGGCCCTGAGCTTCCATAGGCGGCGCTATCCACTCTCCAATGGCCATAACCGCGACCATCATAATAATAGCTGACTTCATTACCGCGCCAATAATATTTAAACGCGACCGCCCGGCGGCCATCATGACCACCAGTTCCGAGTTACTGGCAAGCATCCCCACGCCAATGAGCCCGCCGAGTAAAGCGGCCATTGGAAAGAAAGTTTCAACATCGCGCGGCAGGCTGTAAAACACAAAGAGCGCCGCATCCATAACATTGTAGTCGCCGCGACCCACCGCTTTAAGCTGCTCCACAAAGCGGATTAACGAGGAAAGCCCGGTTAATACGGCCAGACTTAAAAGCGATGTCCGTAATACGGAAAGCCCAATGTACTTATCTAAAATACTAAACATCAGTGCCCCCGCGCAGCGCCAAAGCGCAAGTTTGCCAGTAACCTCAACCCGAGCGGACGCCCCTTACCCACCAGAGCCAACCCAAAAATCAGCAAAATGAAGTGTATCCACCACAAGCCAATAATAGGCGGAATAACGCCGTCCCGAATGGCTGACTTAGCTGCCATAAGCAATAAAAAGTACCCCAGATAAATAAGCAGCGCCGGCGCCATTCTTCCGAACTTACCCTGACGCGGGTTTACCCGGCTTAGTGGCACCGCAATAAGTGTCAGTAACGGCATTGCCAGCGGAATAGCAATACGCCACTGTAATTCAGCAATCGCTGCCGGTTCTTTCCGCGATAACAGTTCAACAGTTGGGTAAGCCTCAAGTTTTCGTAATTGCTCACTTGCCTGCTGCTCTTTAATTTGCAATTGATAACTGTCGAACGACATCATCTGATAGCTGTCGTCATCGCCGGCATAACGTTTTCCCTGACCCAGCTCCAGCCATTGCGAGCCGGTTGTTTCACTAATCACTTTGCCGGTTTTGGCCATCACCACACTACCGGACTGTAACTCGCCCTGATTGTGCGTGTGCTGCGCAACAAAAACTTCCTCCAAATCACCCTCATCGCCAACACGTTGTACAAAAATAACCGCCTTCTGGTTGCTGGCTTGCTGAAATCGCCCCGGCATAAGCGCGGTGAGTCCGCTTTCTGAACGAGCTTTATCTTCTAGTTTTTGCTCCTGATCAAGCGACCAGGGCACCAGCCACAAAGTAAAAGACGCGGTGATAATAGCCAGAATCAGTGAGAGCACCAGCGTTACCCGGGTTACGTACCACTCACTGACGCCACAAGCGTGCAAAACGGTCATTTCATTGTCGGCGTAGATACGTCCGTGAGCCAGTAAAATCCCTAAAAACAGGCTAAGAGGCAAAATCAGTGACAATAATGCCGGCAGGTTCAACGACAACAGCTGAAAAATAATAGCGCCCGGTATGTCCCCTTCTGACGCATCCGATAACACACGGACAAATTTCTGACTGACAAAAATTGTCATCAGGATAAAAAGCACAGCAAGCTGCGACTTCAAGGTTTCACTGATCAAATATCGGAATATGCGCACTGGCGTTCACTCATAACTTAGGTTTTTACTGGAATAGCTGTGATTTTTAAGTAAACTTGTTATTTTAACAACAAAGTGTCTTTATAGCGAAACTATAGCAGGCATTGAAGCCACCTGAAACAGGAGCACTGTCATGGAGTTCAGCGTCAAAAGTGGTAATCCGGAAAAACAACGCTCTGCTTGTATCGTTGTTGGCGTATTTGAACCTCGTCGTCTGTCTGGCGTTGCCGAACAATTAGACAAAGTCAGTGATGGTTATTTAAGCAACCTATTACGCCGCGGAGACCTCGAAGGTAAATCCGGCCAGGTTTTGCTGTTACATCATGTCCCGAATATTCTTGCCGAACGAGTTTTACTGGTCGGCTGTGGTAAAGAACGCGAACTCGATGAGCGTCAGTACCGCCAGATTATCGCTCGTACTATGAACACTTTGAACGAAACAGGTTCAATGGAAGCGGTGTGCTTTCTTAGTGAACTGCACGTTAAAGGTCGCGATACCTACTGGAAAGTTCGCCAGGCGGTAGAGTCTGCACGGGCAACATTGTACAACTTTAATGAGCTCAAAAGTAAAAAAGAAGAGCCTCGCCGCCCGTTACGCAAATTGGTTTTTAACGTTCCAAGCCGTAAAGAACTGGCTTTGGGCGAACAAGCTGTGCAGCATGCATTAGCCGTGGCAACCGGAATGGATATTTGCCGCAACGTAGCAAATATGCCGCCTAACATTTGCACGCCTCGTTATCTGGCCGATCAAGCCAAATTAATGGCTGATAATTACGACAATTTAACGGTTGCCACGGTTGAAGAAGCCGAAATGGAAAAGCTGGGTATGAATGCATACTTAGCGGTAGGCCGGGGTTCCGAGCATGAGTCAGTACTCACATTAATGCATTATAAAGGCGCAGCCGATGATCAAGCTCCCATTGTGCTGGTTGGTAAAGGTCTGACATTTGATTCTGGCGGTATTTCAATTAAGCCCTCCGCCAATATGGATGAAATGAAATACGATATGGGCGGCGCAGCTGGTGTTTTAGGTGCCATGCAGGCTCTGGCCGAATTGCAGCTACCTATTAACGTTATTGGCACGGTCGCCGGTTGTGAGAACATGCCAGATGGCAAAGCATACCGCCCGGGTGACATATTAACCACGATGAGCGGCCAAACCGTTGAAGTACTCAATACTGACGCAGAAGGCCGACTGGTATTGTGCGATACCCTCACTTATATTGAGCGGTTTGAACCTGAATCGGTGATTGACTTAGCGACTCTCACAGGCGCCTGCGTTATTGCTTTAGGCAGTCATGCTTCTGCCGTGCTCAGCCAGCACAACCCGCTAGCACACGAAATTCTGAATGCAGCCCAGCAAAGTGGCGATAAAGCCTGGCGCATGCCGCTTTGGGACGAGTATCAGTCGATGCTGGACAGTCCTTTCGCGGATATGGCGAATATTGGCGGTCGTGAAGCTGGTACTATTACTGCTGCCTGTTTCCTCTCGCGTTACACTAAAAAGTACAACTGGGCGCACATGGATATCGCAGGTACTGCCTGGCAAGGTGGTAAAGACAAAGGTTCAACGGGGCGCCCGGTTCCACTGTTAACTCAGTTCTTAATTAACCGGTGCAACACCGAGGCAGCTGAATAAAATGTCGTCAGCCACCTTTTTCTTAATGCCGGACGAAGCTGAAGATGAGCAAAACCGGCTTATCTGCGATAAGATAGCGCAACTGTACCGAAAGCATAAAAAGTTGCGGGTCTGGGCGCGTAATCAGCAGCAGGCTGAAGCTTTGGACGAACTCTTGTGGCAACAACCAAGTGATGCTTTTATTCCGCATAACTTACACGGCGAAGGCCCGGCCACTGGTGCTCCGGTAGAGTTTTGCTGGCCTGAGGCGGATGCAGTAAAAAACCGTCCGGGTTATGCACTGTTTAACCTGGCGGAAGAGATTCCGGTACAAGCCCAGCAGAGCCAACAGCTCTATGACATTGTTCCAGCCGATGACAATGGCAAAAAAACAGCTCGCGAGCGTTACAAACATTACAGGGCGCGCGGTTGCCAAATGCAAACCGAGCCCCTGACATCCGAACAGAAGTAAGGTCATTATGGATAAAACATACTCCCCTGCAGCGATAGAACAAGATCTCTACCAACAATGGGAAGACAAAGGCTATTTTAAGCCTTCAGGTAAAGGCGATCCCTACTCGATTATGATTCCGCCGCCCAATGTTACCGGCAGTCTGCATATGGGTCATGCCTTCCAACACACGATTATGGATACGCTTACCCGTTACCAGCGCATGGACGGCCTTAATACCCTTTGGCAAGTAGGTTCTGACCACGCCGGTATCGCCACGCAAATGGTTGTTGAGCGCCAGTTAGCGGCTCAGGGACAAACCCGTCAGGAGCTCGGTCGTGACGCGTTCATCGATAAAATCTGGGAGTGGAAAGAACAATCGGGCGGCACTATTACCCAACAAATGCGCCGCCTGGGCGACTCAGTAGACTGGGATCGCGAACGTTTCACTATGGACGAAGGCCTTTCAGATGCGGTCCGTGAAGTGTTCGTAAAACTGCACGAAGACAACCTGATTTACCGTGGTAAGCGCCTGGTAAACTGGGATCCTGCTCTGCAGACCGCTATTTCTGACTTAGAAGTCGAGAACAAAGAACAACAAGGTTATATCTGGTATTTACGCTATCCGCTCGCCGATGGTGAGAAAACGGAAGACGGTAAAGACCATTTGGTGGTCGCGACCACCCGCCCGGAAACCATGTTAGGCGATGTTTGTGTTGCCGTGCATCCCGACGACGAGCGTTTCGCTCATTTAGTCGGTAAATTCCTTGAGTTACCTATTGTTAACCGCCGTATTCCGATAGTTGCCGACCATCACGTTGACAGCGAATTCGGTACCGGTTGCGTAAAGGTAACCCCGGCACATGATTTTAACGACTACGAAATTGGCAAGCGTCATCAAACTGGCATGATTTCCATTTTTGATGACACGGCTCATGTTATGGCAAAAGCCGGCCTTTACACCAGTACGGGTGAAACGCTTGAAGAGCTGAACGGATTTAACGGTATATTACCTGAACAGTACGCTGGTAAAGAGCGTTTCGAGGCTCGTAAACAGCTTGTTGCCGAATTTGACGAGCTTGGTTTACTGGAAAAAATTGAAAAGCACACCAACAAAATACCTTATGGCGACCGTGGTGGTGTTCCTATTGAACCGCATTTGACCGACCAGTGGTATGTCCGCGTTGAACCTATGGCGAAACAGGCTACGGCAGCGGTTGAAGATGGCCGCATTGAGTTTGTGCCCAAGCAGTATGAGAACATGTATTTCAGCTGGATGCGCGACATTCAGGACTGGTGTATTTCGCGTCAGTTATGGTGGGGACACCGCATTCCGGCATGGTACGACGAACAAGGCAATGTCTATGTTGGTCGCACCGAAGAAGAAGTGCGGGAAAAACATAATTTAGGCGATACGCCGTTACAGCAGGACGAAGACGTACTGGATACCTGGTTCTCTTCGGCGTTGTGGACGTTTTCGACTTTAGGGTGGCCCAAAAATACCGAGGACTTAAAAACCTTCCATCCGACCGATGTGCTGGTTACCGGTTTTGACATTATTTTCTTCTGGGTTGCCCGCATGATCATGATGACCATGCACTTTATGAAAGACGAAGAAGGCCAACCGCAAGTACCGTTTAAGAAGGTCTATGTGACCGGTCTTATTCGTGACGAGGAAGGCCAGAAGATGTCTAAGTCTAAAGGTAATGTATTAGATCCGCTGGACATGATTGACGGCATTAGTGCTGACGAGCTGGTCGCTAAACGTACTGCGAATTTGATGCAGCCTAAAATGCGCGAGAAAATTGAAAAGCGCACCCGCAAGGAATTCCCAGAAGGTATCACCGCTCACGGAACCGATGCACTGCGTTTTACATTAACTGCGCTTGCCTCAACAGGTCGCGATATCAATTGGGACATGAAACGCCTGGAGGGTTATCGCAACTTCTGTAACAAGCTGTGGAACGCCAGCCGTTACGTGCTGATGAGCACCGAAGAACATGACTGTGGGCTTGAAAACGACGATATGACCCTGTCACTGGCAGACGAATGGATCATTGCCCGTTTTAACAGCACAGTAAAAGATTTTCGTCAGGCTTTGGATACCTACCGTTTTGATCAGGCTGCGGCTATTGCGTACGAGTTTACCTGGAACCAATTCTGTGACTGGTATCTGGAGCTCACTAAACCGGTGCTGCAAAATGGTACTGAATCACAGCAACGCGGTACCCGCCACACACTGGTGAATGTTTTAGAGCAGTTACTGCGTTTACTACACCCGGTTATGCCTTACATTACCGAAACTATCTGGCAACGTGTTAAACCGCTGGTTGGTAATACAGATGATACTATTATGCTGCAGCCGTTCCCGCGGGTTGAGGACAACGTCAGCCATCAGGCAATGCAGGACATGGAGTGGCTTAAGCGCGTTATTTTGGCTATTCGTAATATTCGCGGTGAAATGGACTTATCACCGAATAAGCCGCTACCGCTGTTACTCTCAAATGCCGATGCAATGGCAAAAGGTCGTATTCAAAACAATGAAAGCTTCCTGAGTAGCCTGGCAAAACTGGAGTCTATTGAGTTTATTGAAAGCGACGATGACGCACCAGCCAGTATGACTGCGCTGGTTGATACGTTGAAGCTACACATTCCAATGGCCGGTTTAATTGATAAAGAAGCTGAGCTGCAACGTCTGCAAAAGTCTATTGAGAAAGCGAATAAAGAGTGGCAGCGCCTGAATGGCAAGTTAAGCAATGATAACTTTGTCAGTAAAGCACCTGAAGCGGTCATTGCCAAAGAACGTGAAAAGCTTTCAGAGGCTGAAACAACGCTAAAACAGTTGCAGGAGCAGCAGGACAAAATTAAAGCTCTCTAATTTTGTACGACGCCATTGCTGAACAAAAAAAGCCCGGATCATTAGATTCGGGCTTTTTTCTAAAGTTATCTATTCTAAACAAAACTATTGCTTTAATTACCAATAAAGGCTGAGAGAGGCTCATTCCTCTCCATCATCTAAGTCTTCATCGTCAAGTTCTTCGTCTTCAATCAGCGTGCCCCAGCCGTCGTATTCAACTTCGCATTCGTCAGCAATAGCGGCTATTTCACGCACCTGACGGTTGAGAATATCGTTATCAAGCTCAGCGTCGGTGACCGCCATAAACGCAAACCAACGCTTGCCACGTTCGTCTTCAAACTCGTCGGCATCGTCCACATGATACCCCTGCTTAACCAGTTCAACAGCGGCTTTTTCCAATTTGGTGAAGTCCTGGCTGGCTAAGTGATGTTCAATTTCATACAAGAGTTCTGTTTCTGCACCATCAGCAATCAAAGCCTGTACAGTTTCTTCACTTTGCGTAAGTAGATCATTAAGATCTCGACTCATGTTTTTTCCTTTTTAGCCTGTTCTTGCTCAATGCTCGCGTTTAACTGCTTAATTTTATCATCCATTTTTTGATGACAGTGAGCACTTAATTCACGTAGGTTCTCTCGCTGATAATTGGCAATTCTCACCGGTTCAAGAAACGCCACTTTTAACACACCGTTGTTCCAGCGGTTCATCTTTATCTTACCGTGTAATTCAGACACGCAGACCGGCACGACATCCACCTGGGCACGAAAAGCAGTATGAAATGCACCGTTTTTAAATGGCAACAAACCACGCCCGTAACTGCGAGTGCCTTCTGGAAACATCCATACCGAAATATCGCGCCGCTTTATTACATCAGCCGTCTGCCCGATTGTGCCATGGGCTTTACCGGCATTTTTTCTGTCTATAAGGATATTGCCTGCCAACCAGTAGAGCCAGCCGAAAAAGGGGATCCACCTAAGGCTCTTCTTGCCAACAGTCACCGTATTTTTTGGCAGCATTGCTGCTATGGTGAAAATTTCCCAGCTATTTTGATGATTACAAATAAAGACATAAGGCCCACCCTTTTCGATATCCGGGTGCCGGCTGACCTCAATTCGCATCCCCAAAACCCGTATTGCCCAACCAAAGATATGGGCAAAACGATAGGTATTGTTACGGTGAAAAGGGCGGACAATGCAAAACAAGCAGCCTACGACACCAAACACCACAACAAAACCGCCAAGAAACAACCATCGCAACAAGGCTAACATTCAAACTCCCCAATTAATCCTTGTTTTCCTCAACCACTATTCCGTCGACACGTTGTAACCCGCGCGGCAGTTTATTGCCCCGGCGACCACGTTCTCCGTAATAATGTTCTAAATCAGCCGGCTTCAGAGTCAGTTTGCGTTTACCTGCAATCAGGGTAATAGCGGCATCCGGCGCGGCGGTAGCTAAAGCAACCACATACTCCTCGCGGGACTGCGCTCTTAAGGCCGGAATACTGATTAACTTATTCCCTTTTCCTTTGCTCAACTGGGGTAAGTCTGCAACCGGGAACACCAACATCCGACCCTCATTGGAAATAACAATGACTTTGTCGTGTTGCAGGTCATTCACGTTATTCGGCGGCAGGATCTTAGCCCCGGTAGGTAATGTAATAATAGCTTTACCATTTTTATTACGGCTGACTAAATCACTAAACTGACAAACAAACCCGTAGCCTGCGTCAGACGCCAGCAGCAAATGGCTTTCATCTTTTGCCATTAAAACATGCTCGACATTCTCACCAGCAACCAGACTGAAACGTCCGGTCAGAGGTTCCCCCTGACTCCGTGCCGATGGAAGTAGATGTGCCTCACAGGAGAAACTCTTACCTGAGCTATCAAGAAAAACGACCGGTTGGTTACTCTTCCCTTCAGCCGAAGCAAGATAGCTGTCGCCCGATTTATAACTGAGCTTATCACCCTCGATATCATGACCTTTGGCTGTACGTACCCAGCCTTTTTTAGAGAGCACAACAGTGACCGCTTCAGCAGGTGTTAAGTCTCGTTCGCTTAGCGCTTTTGCTTCAGAACGTTCAACAATAGGCGAACGACGTTCATCACCATAATTCTCAGCATCCGCCAGCAATTCTTTCTTAATCAAAGTTTTCAGACGACGATCAGAGCCCAGCAAGGTCTCAAGCTTTTCTCGTTCTTTATTCAATTCATCTTGTTCGCCAGTCAGCTTCATTTCTTCCAATTTAGCTAAGTGGCGTAATTTCAATTCAAGAATCGCTTCAGCTTGCTTATCGGTAAGCGCAAAGCGACTCATCAGTTCTTCTTTCGGCTTGTCTTCTGTACGAATAATCTCAATAACTTCATCAATATTCAGATAAGCAATGAGTAAGCCTTCCAGAATATGCAAACGCGCCAGCACTTTATCTAAACGATGCTGCAAACGGCGGGTAACAGTGGTCTGACGGAATTCCAGCCACTCCTTCAAAATGCCCACCAAAGGCTTCACTTTTGGCCGACCGTCTAAGCCGAGAATATTCAGATTAACCCGATACTGCTTCTCTAAATCGGTGGTAGCAAACAAGTGGTTCATTAACTGTTCGGTATCGACTCGATTTGAACGCGGAACCACAACCAACCGGGTCGGATTTTCGTGGTCAGACTCATCCCGCAGGTCAGATACCAGAGGAAGTTTTTTCGCCTGCATCTGATGCGCTATTTGCTCTAAAACCCTTGCACCTGAGGCTTGGTGTGGCAGCGCCGTAATAACAATTTCGCCGTCTTCAACGCTGTAACAAGCTCGCATTTTAATGCTGCCACGCCCGGTTTCATACAGTTTGACGATGTCTTCCGACGGCGTAATGATTTCTGCATCCGTCGGATAATCCGGACCCTTCAACACTTCCATTATATCTTCAAGCTGGCTGCCGGGCTTTTCCAGTAACATCGCACAAGCATTTGCTACTTCACGGGCATTGTGCGGAGGAATATCCGTCGCCATACCAACAGCAATGCCGGTAACGCCGTTCAATAATATATGAGGTAACCGCGCGGGCAGAACCTGTGGTTCTTTCATGGTACCGTCGAAGTTCGGTATCCAGTCAACTGTGCCCTGACCCAGTTCACTCAGCAGCACTTCGCTGAACTTAGACAACCGGGCTTCGGTATAACGCATAGCCGCAAAAGACTTAGGGTCATCCGGAGAACCCCAGTTACCCTGACCATCCACCAGAGGATGACGATAGGTAAAGGGCTGCGCCATTAATACCATTGCTTCATAACAGGCGCTGTCACCATGCGGGTGGAACTTACCCAGCACGTCACCCACGGTACGAGCCGATTTTTTATATTTTGCTAATGCAGACAAACCCAGCTCTGACATTGCGTAAACAATGCGTCGCTGTACCGGTTTCAGGCCATCGCCAATATTTGGCAGTGCCCTGTCCATAATTACGTACATGGAGTAATTAAGGTAGGCCTCTTCGGTAAAGCGACTCAGTGGGCGGGTTTCTGTAACTTCCGTCGTCATTCTGACTTCTCCTTGCTCACAAGTGCTTACAGTTCAGCCAAATCGGCCATGTTACCTTTGCTTTCCAGCCAGGTACGGCGATCACCAGCGCGTTTTTTCGCTAACAGCATATCCATTAACTCTTCCATTACTTCGCCGTCATCAATGGTCAACTGGACTAACCGGCGGGTATTAGGATCCATGGTGGTTTCTCGTAGTGTCAGCGGGTTCATCTCGCCCAGACCTTTGAAACGCTGCACATTGACTTTGCCTTTGCGTTTCTCTGCTTCAATCCGATCCAGAATTCCCTGCTTTTCTGCTTCATCTAACGCATAAAACACTTCTTTGCCCACGTCGACACGATACAACGGCGGCATGGCTACAAAAATATGGCCATGCTCGACCAAAGGTCTGAAATGTTTCACAAACAATGCGCACAATAGGGTGGCAATGTGCAGACCGTCGGAATCGGCGTCAGCAAGAATACAAATTTTTCCATACCGCAACTTGTCTAAATCAACACTGTTTGGATCGACACCCACGGCAACAGAAATGTCATGAATTTCCTGCGAGCCTAAAATTTGCTCCGGGTCGACTTCCCAAGTATTTAAGATTTTTCCCCGCAACGGCATCACCGCCTGAAACTCGCGGTCGCGGGCTTGTTTAGCAGAGCCTCCGGCGGAGTCCCCTTCCACTAAAAACAATTCACTGCGGCCAGGTTCCTGGCTAGAACAGTCGGTGAGCTTGCCGGGCAGTGCCGGACCCTGAGTCACTTTTTTACGAACAACTTTTTTACTGGCTTTTAAGCGTCGCTGCGCGTTACTAATACAAACATCAGCTAAAAGTTCGGCTTGATCGGTATGCTCATTCAGCCACAGGCTAAAAGCGTCTTTTACCACACCGGAAACAAAACTGGCCGACTGACGGGATGACAAACGCTCTTTGGTCTGTCCGGCAAATTGCGGGTCCTGCATTTTTGTCGACAGGATATAACTGCAACGCTCCCAGACATCTTCCGGTGTTAATTTGACACCTCTGGGTAACAAATTACGAAACTCACAAAACTCGCGCATGGCTTCCAGCAAGCCCTGGCGCAATCCATTAACGTGTGTACCGCCGAGCGTAGTAGGAATGAGGTTAACGTAACTTTCTGAGACCCCTTCACCGCCTTCCGGGAGCCAGGTAACGGCCCAGTCAACACCTTCAGTCTGAGAACTAAAACTTCCGTCAAACGGCATTTCCGGCAACGTCGGTACATCTTTTACCGCTTCCACCAGGTAGTCAGTCAGACCGTCCTGATAAAACCAGGTATCTTCTGTGTCATCTATTTTATTGCGGAAGGTTATTTTAAGCCCGGGGCAAAGTACCGCCTTAGCTCGCAAAATATGTTTTAGCTTGGTAACAGAGAATTTTGCCGAATCGAAATATTGAGGGTCTGGCCAAAAATGAACCCGGGTGCCGGTATTTCTCTTGCCTACGGTACCGGTAACCTCAAGCTCGCTGACTTTATCACCGTTTTCATAGGCCATTTCATAAACCTGGCCGTCACGCTTAATAGTCAACTCAACGCGCTTAGAAAGCGCATTAACGACCGAAATACCCACACCATGCAAACCACCGGAGAATTGATAGTTTTTATTTGAAAATTTACCGCCGGCGTGCAGTTTGCTCATAATCAGTTCAACACCGGGAACTCCCTCTTCCGGGTGGATATCCACTGGCATTCCGCGTCCATCATCTGTCGTTTCGAGAGATTGATCGGGATGCAGAATAACAAGTAATGATTTAGCGTGCCCCGCCAGAGCTTCATCGACACTGTTATCTATAACTTCCTGACCCAAATGGTTAGGTCGAGAGGTGTCAGTGTACATACCGGGGCGGCGCTGAACCGGTTCCAGTCCGTTCAGCACCTCAATGGAGTCGGATTTATAGTCTGTCATGAGTCCCTGTTTTTATTATTGGCTCGATCCGCGAAAAGTCTGCCTCAATTTACCGTTAACTGGCGTCTATTTGAAGTAGTAAGGCATAAATTTCTGAACGGCTTCACTGAGTTTTGGTTGAATATGCCCCTGCTTTCGACACAATGTTAACCAGTCAGCCAAAAACTGATTAACCTGATGCTTTTCATCTCGGTGCCGCATTTCGCGGTTAGGTTGTTGATAACGTGCCGCTAAACGGGTAACCCCCTGGCTGGCTATGATCTCAGCCATACGCACATCATGGTATAATCTTACCGTCATTTTCGCCTGCAAGTAATCCGCCCAGTTTGGCTTCAATTGTTCAATTTCTATATCTGAGGTGTAGCGCGATTCGCTAACGTTGCGTAAATTGAAAGCCAAGTTTTCGCCCGCGTAGAGCGTTACCTCAGCTTCAGATTCAAGCTGAGACAACAGCGGTAACAAGCCTGCATAATTTAGTTCAGTTAGCCGGTGCAGTTCCGCAACGTCGACAACATAGCGCTGTTGCATAATAAAACCTCAGTTTTGCTCCTGGTCAGAGAACATCTTATCACGATGTAATAGCAACCATTGTAACCCAATAACACTAGCAGCGTTGTTGATTTCTTCACGTTCGAGCATGTTAATAACTTCTGTTCTGGGTAAAACATGAACCCGGATATCTTCGTCTTCTTCAGGTAATCCGCCAAAACTAGCAGCCGATTGACTGTCGACTTCGGCAATATAAATAGTCAACTTTTCGTCGGTGCCACCCGGACTTGAATAATAGCTGGTCGCGTAGATTAAGCGCTTAGCTTTTAATCCTGCTTCTTCTTCTAATTCACGCGTAGCGACTTCCTCTGCACTCTCATCAGCGTCAAACATGCCCGCGACAAATTCAAACAACCAGGGGCCGTTTTTATCATCAAGCGCACCCACCCTGAACTGCTCCAGAACAACCAGCTGGTCGCGAATCGGGTCATAAGGAATAACCACAACAGCGTGCCCGCGTTCCATTAATTCCCTGTTTATCTCCGGACTCCAGTCACCAGAGAACAGCCGATGTTGTAAAGAATAGCGATAAACCGATAAAAAACCTTGATAAAGAGGTACCTTTTCCTTTACTTTCACATCATCTCGGTGAAAACGAATCGTCATACTTACTGTCCTTTCTTGGGGGTAATTAAAGACAAACATTCTGTTACACTTGAGCGAATTCTGAAACCATGTTTTTCTTAAACTATCTGCGCAAATCATTTACACTGGTAATCATTCAACACTGTATGTAAACTATGCGCAATCATTGAACAATTGCATGTCAAGTAACAGGAATCTGACTACCATGAAAAAGCATATTTTGTCGGCAGCTGCCGGTCTGGCATTGACCACAGCCTCTTTTACGTCAAATGCTGAAGATTTGGCTCAAATTTACCGTTTAGCCGTAGATAACGACCCGACCTTATTACGCGCTGCAGCAGAACGCAATGCCGCACAAAAAGGCATTGATATTGCCAAGTCAGGATTCCTGCCTCAGGTTTCGGGAGAAGCTGGTTACAGTGACTCAACAAGCGAATCCGCGCAAGTTTTTGAGTCAGGCATTCAAGTTTTCGATAGCGACAGCAGTGGTTGGCAAGCCGGCATTACGCTGAACCAGAGTATTTTTGACTGGACTGTCTGGAGAAACGCCGACATTGCAGAGAAACAAGCTTATCAGTCTGAAGTTGCCTACAGTAACGCTCAGCAAGACTTAATGCTTCGCGTTGTTAACGCTTATTTCCAGGCATTACAGGCTCGCGATGATTTATCCTTTGCTGAAGCTGAGAAAAAAGCGATTGAACGTCAGCTTGAACAAACCAAACAACGTTTTTCTGTTGGGTTAACTGCAATTACTGATGTACACGAAGCTCAGGCTCAGTACGACAGCGCAGTTGCTCGCGAAATTCAGGCGCGTAACGCGGTGGAAATTGCACTGGAAGATATCCGTGAAATTACCGGTCAATACCCACAAACTCTGGCCGCCCTGGATACCGACACCTTTTCTCCCAGTAGTCCAGCACCGGACGATGTTCGTCAGTGGGTAAAAAAAGCCGAAAGCGGTAACTTAAGCTTATTAGAAAGCAAAGTTTTGGTAGATATTGCTGAGCAACAAATTCAATTGAATCAAGCTGGGCATTATCCAACCGTTTCTTTGCAGGCGAGTTACTCAACACAAGACAACGAACGCACAATAACGACTGACAACGGACAGCAACAAACGACAAACTTACCACGTCTGGACAGTCGCTCTATAGGTCTAAACGTCAGCGTACCCATTTTCTCAGGGTTCCGTACCTCGTCTGAAGTTGCACAAGCGCGCGACAACTACGTTGCCAGCAGCCAGCAAATGGTACAGACTCGCCGCAATATTGAGCGCGAAGTGCGAAACGCCTACTACCAGGTAACCGCGTCTATTGCCAGCATCAATGCATTCCAGCAGTCTGTGGTATCTGCTGAGAGCGCATTAAAAGCTACTGAAGCGGGTTTTGAAGTGGGTACACGTACTATTGTAGACGTACTCGACAGCACCCGTAACCTGTACAACGCAAAACGTAACTTGTCAGAAGCCCGCTACGGCTATATTCGTCAAATTTTGACACTTGAACAAGCCGCTGGGCAGCTGCAGGAACAAGACCTGATGGCTATTAACAGCAGCCTTTCTGAGAACGTACAAGGCACTGCCGCAGACTAACTGCGCAGACCACGGCACCGCCTGACTATTGGCGGTGCCTCATTTTTGAATTTTTATGTTACTATCCGCGGCAAATAGCGAATAATAAGCGACATCAGCTGTGATCGAACCTCCCAAATTTAAATTCTACTTTTTACATCCTAAGTTTTGGCTTACCTGGCTCGGTGTTTTCATCCTGTATAGCGTGTCATGGTTACCTTATCGCCTACAGCTTGCCATGGGCCGCGGGTTGGGCTTACTGTTTAAAAAACTCATGCCGCGCCGGGTGAATATTGCCCGCACCAACTTAAAGCTGTGCTTCCCGGAATACAGCAATGAGAAAATCGAGACATTGCTAACCGAAAATATGAAAAATACAGGGATAGCATACTTTGAAGTTGGTATGGCATGGTGGTGGCCGAGCTGGCGAATTAAACGTAAACTGCATGTTCATGGCGAAGAGCATTTGCGTCAGGCTCAGGAAGATGGCAGTGGTGTTCTGCTACTGCTATTTCACTTCCTTAGCCTTGAAGTTCACGCCCGCTTACATGGCTTTGTCGAGCCAGCTGTTGGTCTTTATCGCCCACACAATAATGCGGTCATGGAGTTCTTACAAACCCGCGGCCGAGGGCGTTCAAACAAATATATGATCCAGCGTCGCGATGTCAAAGCCATGATGAGGTCGCTTACCGAAGGTGACATCGCCGGTTATCTTCCGGATCAGGATTATGGTCGTCGTCGCGTCGAGTTTGTTAAGTTCTTTGCAGTACCGGATGCTTCAACGACCTTGGGTACTATGCTTTTTGCCCGCAACCCTAACTGCAAAGTCATGGTAAGCCGCTGCGTCAGACGTGACGACGGAAGCGGTTACGATCTCTTTTACGAACCGCCGCTTGAAAATTTCCCCACGGGAGACAAAAAGGCAGATGCCGAACGCGTGAATGGTTTGGTGGAAGACGCCATTCTAAAAGCTCCGGCACAGTATCTCTGGGTTCACCGCAGGTTCAAGACCCGTCCTGACCCCGACATGCCAAGCTACTATCAGTCATCTTCCAGTAAGTGATTCCAGCAATTGAGCACAGCCTGACGTTCATTGTCCAGGTTGTGTTCCTCCAATAACTGCTCCCCCTGTAACGCCAGCGAATGACTCTCACAGCGAAAAATTTGAAAGGCGTTAATTAAGTTCTGAGCATCCACTTCTGTTAGTAAATGTAACTGTTGCGCTTCAGTCAGAAGCCTGACGTTATCACTGTACTTGCATAGCTCCGGATATTTATGCGCATAACGCAAAACCAGGTACTGAGTGATAAACTCAATATCTGCAATACCGCCCGGGTCTTGTTTTAAATCGAACTTCCGGCTGTTTCTTTGCGTCAAATGCTCACGCATTTTTTCACGCATTTTAACAATACTCTGACGCAGCTCTTGTTCATCTCGTTTTTGAGACAAAACACTTCGCCGTATATCCATAACCGTATCTCTTAATGCAGGAACACCGTATACAGGTCGCGCACGCACCAGTGCCTGCAACTCCCAGGTCCAGGCGTCATCGCGCAAATAACGGGCAAAAGAATTCACCTGTGTCACCAATAAACCGGCCTGTCCTGACGGCCGCAAGCGTAAATCCACGTCATATAAAATGCCCGCAACAGTGCGGGTCGTGAATAAATGCAGAATCCGTTGCGCCAGGCGTAAGTAAAACTGCTGAACTTCAATCGGTCGTTGACCGTCTGTTTGCCCCTGATAGTTGGCATCCGTTACAAAAACTAAATCAAGGTCGGAACCATAACCCAGTTCCTGCCCGCCTAGCTTGCCATAGCCCAGCACCGCAAAGCCTGTATTGTCGAGACAAGTTCCAGCAGGTTTACCGTGCTTTTGAGTCAGATGTTGCCAGGCTAGGCCGACCACTTCAGAAATAATGGCTTCTGCAAGCGCACTTAAATGATCACTAACGTTCATGAGTTCTAAAACGCCACTGATATCCGCTGCGGCAATTTTTAGTTGCAGCGCCTGCTTAGCCTGACGCAACGCATCCATCTGCGTTTCCAGATCTTGTTCAGGAATACGCATCAGATATTCGCGTAGTACTGCGGCATAGTCCTTTGACTCAGGCAGGCTGTAAAGCTGCTGCGGGTCAATTAGTTCATCCAGAAGTATGGGATGCAAAGCCAGCTGTTCAGAGATCCACGGGCTCGCCATACATAATTTACAAAGCTGCTCGCGGGCGCCGGGGTTTTCAGCCAGCAATTCAATATACGCCGTTCGGCTCATAACCGCTTTAATAATAGAAAGCAGTCTTTCCAGCAAGCGTTCAGGGTGCTGATGCTGAATAGCATGTCGGAGCATTATCGGCATTAACCTTGCTAATGCTGAACGCCCTCTAGGGCCCGAACTGCGACGGCGGCTCTCCTGACGAAAATTTTTAATCAGAGTCCATAATGCCTGAGGTTCATCAACTCCTTCACTTTCTATGATTTCTAGCGCTGCATCATCATCCAGCATGTCCTGCCACAAAACCTGCAAGCCTTGCTCATCCTCGTCATCTTCAGACTCCGCGCCAACCACTTGCTGGAACTCTGCATGAATGCGCTCCATGCACTCGTCAATTTTTCTTTGCAAGGTTTCCCACTCAGGTTCATTCAGCATTGCGCATAATCGCATGCGACCAGTTTCATCTGTGGGTAATTGCTGAGTTTGCTGATCATCAATTTGTTGCAGCCGGTGCTCAATAACCCGCAAATATTCGTAATCTTTTAGCAGCTGCCTGGCATGCTCCGGATCTATCAAATCCAGTTCCACCAGACCATTCATAGCGATATAAACTGAACGTGTCTGCAGTGATTTTTCCTGCCCCCCGCGGATAAGCTGATGCGCCTGAACAATAAACTCAACTTCGCGAATCCCGCCGGCACCCAGCTTGATGTTATTTTTAACTCCCTGCCGGCGGGTTTCCTGAGTAATTAAAAGCTTCATTTTACGCAGCGCTTCAATGGCACCAAAATCAATATAGCGGCGGTAAACGAAAGGTCGTATCAACTGCTGAAATGCTTGCTCATATTGTTCATCAGCCCCTATCATGCGGGCTTTAACCATGGCGTAACGTTCCCAGTCACGCCCCTGCTCCTGGTAGTAATGTTCCAGAGCATTCAAACTGGTTACCAACGGGCCCGACTGACCAAAAGGTCTTAACCGCATATCGACCCGGAACACTTGCCCGTCCGCAGTCGTCTCGTCAAGTAACCCAATAAGTGACTGCGCCAGCCGCTTGTAAAAAACCCCGTGCTCCAGATTACGTCCCGGCCCCTGTGTTTCCCCTTGTTCAGGAAAAGCAAAAATAAGGTCAATGTCGGACGAGAAATTCAGCTCTTTTCCACCCAGCTTCCCCATGCCAATGACCAACATCGGCATTAGCTGATCATTAGCATCAAGCGGTTTACCGTGACGTTGAACAAAGCGTTCAAACAACCACTCAAGACTTTTATTGATTGCTGCATCAGCAAAGGTACTGTAATGGTGCAAAGACTCCTTTAACGACACTTGCTGCAGAATATCGGCTGCGGCAAGCTTCGCCATCCAGCAGTGTCGTAGTCTCCGTAGGCATTTTTTTGCCTCATCTTCGTTCGTTACTTGACTTAACGACTCAGCTATACGGTCACCGTAACTGTCAGCATCAATCAAACGAACGGAGCTTCCACTGCCGTCAAAAAAATCGGTTACAAGATGCTCAGGGTAACTTTCCGCAACCCTGCCAATGAACGGGCTGACAGCAAATAACGCCCGTAATATTTGCTCCTGTTCAGCTGTGAGCGTAATGCTCTCTACAACCTCTTTATAACGCTCCCAGGCTGTTTCAGTTTCGCTCATCAATTTATTATCGGGAGTCAGCATAACCACCTTAATTTAACCAGTATGGTTCACGTTTCAACGCAGCTTTACGAGAATATTCAAGAGCTTTTAACAGGGACTCTCGCTGTACTTTTTGCCAGTCCATCAGTTTTTCATCCACTTCGTCGTCGCGATCCCGAATACGCTCATGCAAAATATGCAATGCGGTAATTTCACGAATACCCCGGGCTAAATCCTGCCACGGCAAGCGGAAACTTTCTCTCAAATCCGCATCAAATAAATGCCCGAAACAAGTCCCCATCAAAAGGCTATTTTGCAAGGGTGTAAGCAACTTAAGATACCCTTCTTCACTGAGCTTTTCATGCTCAGAAAATGCCGTTTGTACCAGCTGCCAGTCGCTTTTCAAAAGTTGACTGCTCCAGGGCAAAACCGGCTGCTCCAACTCCTCTGTCATTTCTTCTTTCAACAGAAACTCTGACAACCCCAGTACGGTTTTCTGGTATGCGGCAGAATGTACTAATTCAGCGACTTCATTCAGGCGAATAACATCCTCCTGACTGTTGACTAACGATTCATACAGTTTGTTGTAGCGCTTAAGCGCGCGATGATAAGCACCATCTTCTGCGGTTAGCTCATCCAGTCCTTCAAAGCGCTTGAGCCACTGCAGCTTCGCAGTTATTTGCGAGATGCCGGTCAGCAACCGCCGCTCTCCAACACCGTTCTCAATGAGCTGCTCCAACACAACCCGCACCATTTGCATGCCGTCCGCCATTCCCTGTACCGCCCGGACACTGGGCTGGAAGTCCAGACAAGCTTCATTATGCTGCCAGTGACGTAAGCCTGACTCCAACGATCGATAAAGCGCCTGACCAACATTTTGCTCGGAGTGGATTGGTACGTAGTGCATTTGTGTAAAAGGCTCCAGCAAGCTTTTTCCGGCCAGCAGATAACCTCTTGCCGCTTTACTTAACGAGCCAACTCGCGCACCGGCTTTTTTTACTAACTCCTGCGCCAGTCGATAGGCCTCGGCCAAAGAACCGCCCTGTAACTCCAGTTCAATCTCCGCTATTGGCTCTCGCTGCTCGCCCGACTCTATATATCCCTCATCAAGAACCATTTCGATAACACCTTCGCCACTGGGAAGCCGCCAACGGGTCCGGGTAAAATCGGTCACAAACAAGGTGTCCAAATCGCGCTGAATATCGTAAACCGGGAAGTCATCCGGCCATATTTCGTTATCAAACAGGGTTAAATCCGGTTTGTCGCTATCAATGTCAATATTGTACTCAGGCCTTTGATGCATACCGCCCATAACCCGACCAGCCAATTTCACCGTCTGCTCTTTATGATCTTTATCGCTGCGTATCCGTAATCCAATATCGAACTGACGTAAACGTAAATCGGACGTGTCAAAGTAGGCATTTTTGAGTTCAAACTGCTCTTTGCGGGGTTTTGCCTGATGAGAATCCGCCAACGACTGGCAGACTTCGAGCGCTTTTTCTCGCTGTTCTGGAGCAATTAATAGTTTGAGCTCAACTTCTTGTGACATAAATCGATTCCGATGCGTTTAATAAGTTAGATTAAAGGTACTGGCTTGGCGGCTAACGGTCAACAAACACGGGCATTTAGTTCACTTGACACCAAGGGTGAAAAGTTGCAACGTGAGATCCGACCATGAAGGGTCTTTACCCGCGCAAAAATAAGCTTATACTTGCGCCGATTCCCAACTTTGGGGAAGCACGCCGAGCTTCGGCCTGGCTACACAGGAGATGCTATGTTCAAAGCGAGTGAGGTGCTATCCAAACAGCATCAGGCTGAGGACTTAAAGTCCTTACAGCAGGCAATTACTGACAATTATATTGTTGATGAAGACGAATATATGCGTGAGTTGTTGCCGCTGGTTCCTGCCGATGATGATACGGTTAGCGCAGTAACCGAGCGCGCAGCTAAGTTAGTTGAGCAAGTGAGGGAACAGGCAGATAACGGCGTCGTCGACGCATTTCTGCAAGAGTACAGCCTAGATACCAAAGAAGGTATTATTTTAATGTGCCTTGCCGAGGCACTATTGCGAATTCCTGATGCTTATACAGCCGACGCGTTAATTCAAGATAAACTCTCCGGCGGAGACTGGCAGAAACATATGGGCCAGAGTGCGTCCTGGTTAGTTAACTCAGGTACCTGGGGGCTGGCACTGACAAACAGTGTGACAAACCCTACAGGCAAAGCCATGGAAACACCTCGTGGTGCTTTCCGTCGTCTTGTTCGCAAACTCGGTAAACCCATTATTCGCAAGGCAACCTATACCGCCATGCAAATTATGGGTAAGCAGTTCGTATTGGGACGTACCATTGAGGAAGCCTTGAAAGAAAGCCGTGATAACCGTGACAAGGGTTACACTCACGCTTACGATATGCTTGGCGAAGCCGCATTAACTATGAAGGATGCGGATTACTACAAGCAGCAGTACGTCAACTCAATCAAGACGATCACCAAAGAAGAGTTCAATAACCCGGATGCACCACGGCCAACAATTTCAATTAAATTGTCAGCCTTGCACCCTCGTTATGAAGCATCAAATCACGAACGTGTACTAACTGAACTGGCCACCACTTTGACTGAACTGGTCAAGCTGGCCAAAGAAGCCGATGTTGGTGTGACCATTGATGCCGAAGAAGCCGATCGCCACGAGCTTTCAATGGAGCTGTTTGAGAAAGTCTACCGCAGCGGCGTCTGTAAAGGCTGGCCACGTTTTGGTTTGGTTGTACAGGCCTACTCGAAGCGTGCACTACCAACCTTGTGCTGGATAACCGCACTGGCAAAAGAGTGTGGCGATGAAATTCCTGTTCGTTTGGTAAAAGGGGCTTATTGGGATAACGAAATTAAGTGGACTCAGGAAAACGGTTTACTTGGTTATCCGGTATTTACTCGTAAGTCACACAGCGACATTTCATACCTGGCCTGTGCCCGTTACTTACTAAGTGACGACACTGACGGTGCCATTTATCCGCAATTCGCGACTCACAACGCGCAAACCTTTATGGCCATTCAACAAATGAATGAGACCCACCAGCGTAGAATTGAGTATCAGCGTTTGCACGGCATGGGTGATAGCTTATACGACACCATAATGGAGCAAAATCCAGGTATGGTGGTACGTATCTACGCACCAGTAGGCCCTCACAAAGATTTGTTGCCGTATTTAGTCCGCCGGCTTCTAGAGAACGGTGCTAACTCGTCGTTTGTCCACAAACTGCTAGATGCAGACACACCGGTCAATGACTTAGTCGAGCACCCGATGAAAACCGCGTCCGGCTACGAGAAGTACGCAAACAGCAAAATTCCACTTCCCTCAGAAATGTATGGGGATCGCACAAATTCATTAGGATTGAATATGAATATTCACTCACAAGCAGATGATTTTATTGCAGCGGTTCAACAGTACCGTGACAAACAATGGCAAGGCGGCCCCATCGTCGATGGGAAAACCATAGAAACCGATCACCACGTCAGTATTACCAGCCCTCAGGAAACCTCGAAGCAGGTTGGTAGTATCTACTGGGGTGATAAAAAACTCTCTGAACAGGCACTGAAAAGTGCGAACGCTGCCTACAAATCCTGGCGTAAGGTTCCTACCGACGAGCGAGCGGAATGTTTAGAGAAATTTGCCGACTTAATGGAAGCTAACCGCAACGAGCTTATCGCTCTGTGTTCTGTAGAAGCAGGAAAAGGCTTACAGGACGGGATCGACGAAGTTCGCGAGGCCGTTGATTTCTGTCGCTATTACGCCAATCAGGCGCGTGAACTCATGGGTGGCCCTATTCAGTTACCGGGTCCGACAGGCGAAGACAATGAGCTATTTGTTGAAGGCCGTGGAACTTTCATTTGTATTAGCCCATGGAACTTCCCTCTTGCCATTTTCGTCGGCCAGGTTGCAGCCGCTTTGGTTACCGGTAACTCAGTTATTGCTAAACCGGCAGAGCAAACTGGGCTTATCGCATACCGCGCAGTGCAGCTGGCTTTGGAAGCAGGCATTCCGGGTAACGTATTGCACTTTATGCCTGGCAGTGGTGCCGAGGTCGGTAGCTATTTAACCAGCCAGGAAGACATTGGTGGTGTTTGCTTTACCGGTTCAACTTATACCGCTCAGGCCATTAACCGGGCACTAGCGGCACGTACTGGTCCAATTGTGCCATTGGTTGCTGAAACCGGTGGACAGAACGCCATGATGGTTGACTCTACCGCTCTGCCGGAACAAGTTGTCACCGATATCGTTGCCAGTGCCTTCCAGAGTGCGGGACAGCGTTGTTCAGCCCTGCGAGTTCTATTCGTACAGGATGATGTTGCTGATCGTGTTCTCGACTTACTACGTGGCGCTATGGAAGAGCTGCAAGTTGGTGACCCACTGCTGCATGAAACCGACGTTGGTCCGGTTATAGACGGCATTGCAAAAACCAACCTGGAACAGCACATATCTGATATCCAGCAGGCCGGTCGACTGATTGCTCGCGCGCCACTGCCAGATTACGCTATGGGTGGTACCTTTGTTGCGCCTACAGCGATCGAAATCGACAGTATCAGCCAGCTGGTGAAAGAAAACTTCGGGCCAATTCTGCACGTTATTCGCTTTAAAACAAGTGAAATTGACGAGGTTATCGAGAGTATTAATAACACAGGCTTTGGTTTAACTTTTGGTATTCACAGCCGTAACGAAACCTTTGCTCACGACGTGGCAAGCCGCATTGATGTAGGTAACGTGTACATTAACCGTAACCAGATAGGTGCGATTGTTGGCGTACAACCATTTGGTGGTCGCGGTATGTCAGGTACCGGACCGAAAGCCGGTGGTCCACACTACTTGACCCGCTTTATTACCGAAAAAACGCGTAGTGATAATATTACTGCCGTTGGTGGTAACGCCACCTTGTTGTCTCTGGACGATTAGAGACCAGCAAGAGACAAAAAAGCCAGCGAGAAATCGCTGGCTTTTTACTTTATTCTTCGTTTATTTCTTCGTAACTTTTAGCTCTATCTGGTAATTTTCCAGTTGCCGTTTGAGGCTGTCATTTAAAACGACAATAATTTCCTGCTTGCGCCCTTTTTCATCCACAAAACTCAAACCGGCTAAATCTTTTTCATACTGCTGCAGTACCGGCGGGTGTTCCAACTGATAAGTTCTGGGGGGTAAAATGAGGCGTTTTTCCGTTAACTCAAGATCATTATAAAACGCGGCTGGTTGCAATGGCCTGAATTTCACTACAATTGCCATAACAATAACCATGGTCAGCAGCGCGCCTGTAACAATAATCCACAAGGAAACCGCGTCACCAATATAAATTGCCATCCATATCGCTAAAAAGAAGCCGCCCCAGGCCTGGGGGCGGCGACTATCACGATAAAACGTCAGTGCATTGTTTTCTTTTTTTTCGTCTTTAGAATTCATCGTCACTATGTAAGTAAAGGCTTTCACTACCATCTTTTATCGCAGCTGCCAGGCTATGAATGCGAGGCAAAATGCGGGCAAAATAGAAACGTGCCGTTTTTGCTTTAGTTGCAAGGTATGGCTTGTCGCTTAATAGTGGCTCGGCGGCTATTGCCATTTTCAACCACAGGTAAGCGTAAGAAACATAGCCTACCAGATGCAGATACTCAACCGCCACACTGTTCACTAAGTTCTCATCACCAGCTGCTTTTTGCAGTACTTCCTCACTGACACCATTGAGGATATTTAGCGCCTGCTGCAATTGCTCTCGCTGCTTTATCCATTCGCTGCCAGTAACCGTTTCATCCAGAAAGCTCTGAATTTCTTCATTAAATGGCTGCAGTAGCTGACCTTGTGAACCAAAAACTTTACGACCCAGCAAGTCCAGCGCCTGAATACCATTAGTGCCTTCGTATATTTGAGCTATACGGGTATCGCGAACCAATTGTTCCTGGCCCCATTCTCTGACATAACCGTGCCCGCCAAAAACCTGTTGGCCATGAATGGTCGACTCCAGTCCTGTGTCGGTTAAAAACGCTTTCGCAACAGGCGTCAATAACGCCACCATGGCATCGGCTTTTTGTCTAACCTGATCATCCCCGGCGTATTTTGAACGATCGAGCTGCTGCCCCACCCAGGTAGAAAACGCGCGACCACCTTCGGTCAGAGACTTCATGGTCAGCAACATACGGCGCACGTCACCATGCACTAAAATTGAGTCGGCTTCGGCCTGGTCGTTACGAGTTGCTTTTGCGCCGCGTCCCTGAATACGATCTTTAGCGTATTCCAGAGCATTTTGATACGAACGTTCTGCTGCGCCCAGCCCCTGAATACCAACGCCTAATCGCTCATAGTTCATCATGGTAAACATAGCGGGTAAACCTCGATGAGGCTCACCAACCAGCCAGGCCTTAGCTCCATCAAAGTTCATCACACAGGTTGCTGACGCGTGAATCCCCATTTTGTGTTCAATAGAACCGCAGCTAACATTGTTGCGTTCGGTCAGGTTACCCTGCTCGTCGGATAAAAACTTAGGCACCACAAACAACGATATACCTTTTGTACCCGCCGGTGCGTCAGGCAATTTAGCCAACACCAGGTGGACAATATTGTCGGTTAAGTCATGCTCACCGCCAGTAATAAATATTTTGGTGCCGCTAAGTGAAAAACTGCCGTCTTGCGCGGGAATAGCCTTACTGCGAATAATGCCTAAATCCGTACCGGCATGAGGTTCAGTCAGGCACATGGTACCTGTCCATTCCCCCGAAACCATACGCGGTAAATAATGGTTCTTCAGCTCATCACTGCCATGTGAGTTAATTGCCATGATTGCGCCGGAGGTTAGGCCCGGATATAGAGAGAAAGCGATGTCGGCGCTGCAAAGCATTTCTTCGTACTGAGCAGATAAAGATTTCGGCAAACCCATGCCGCCAAAATCAGGATTTGCCGTTACACCAACCCAGCCACCTTCAGCCAACTGGCGAAAGTTCTCTTTATAGCCTTTAGGTGTTGTCACCTCGCCGTCTTTAAACTTAACACCTTCTTCGTCTGCTTCGCGGGCTATGGGCGCAACCAAGTTTTCCGCAACTTTTGCACCTTCATCAAGAATAGCGCCAGCGGTTTCAACGTCCATCATGTCGGCAAGTTCCGGAGTCTGCTGCCAGTCATCAGCAACGCGGAATACATCATGCAAAACAAAATCCATGTCGTCGCGGGGAGCTCTGTAGTCAGCCATATCATTACCTCTTGTAGAAATTACAAAGCGTTCAAACTAATAATTTAAACGCTTGTTTAAACTGTATCGCACAAGAGTATGAATCCCTTCGCAGGATGTCAATAATTTCTATGGTTGCCAGTCTTCTAAAGCGGGCTGGGAGAATGCCTGTGAGTCTTTCACCAAAACCACCTTTTGCGGTTCTATTCGCAATATTGTCAGCTGATTTAACGCATCGCCCTCGTACAGTCGCTGGCCGTTCAGCTCAATCCACCGCTGAGATGCACTGGAGCGATACATATGGCTGTCGTAACTAAACGCAGGAACCTCTCGCTGAAACGAGCGCGAGAGTTCACTTAATGAAGGGATTACACTAGTATCGGCTCTATTATCATCGCTATTGCTGGTGTCGTTCACTGCCGCTTCAAAACGCTGCAACAAGTCTGGCGAAACAGTAGAAAGATCCAGAGCCTGCCGCTGCGATCCAGCTTGGGCGCTTGGCTCGGGTTCTGATGATTGCTGTTGACCACTGCTTTGTGTGACTTCGGGTTCTTCTTCCGGAACGGGTTCGGGTTCTGCTTCCCATTCAACCGATTCAATACTGGCGGTTTCTCCCCACCGGAAGCCTTCCGCTTCAGGACGTTCAGACTGGTTTGTTTCACCAAGCCAAACAGCTCCGGCAGAGCCCAGCACTGCGCCGAGAATAAGCACCAAAGGCCAAAGTAACCAACTCCAGCTACGGCTGTGTTTATCGTTAGCCATAAGCGAGGCATCAAGCACCGAGGTTTGTTTTAATAATGGCGACTGTTGCTGCTTTAATGCTTTTAATAAGGATGACATTATTTGCTCTCTTTACTCGCTTTTTTCATTCGCTTTCTTTACTCAATCTGGGCCCAAAGTCAGACGCGCGTGATGCCAGCCATGCCATTGTCGCTTCATCTAGTTTCCCGGTTACCCTTAGCCCCTGGCTTTTTTGCAGCTCTTTAAATTGCTCGTCCGATGACTTGCTTTGCCATTTAGAACCCAGGTGTTTTATCAGCTGTTCACGAACCCACTGTTGGTGTGCGTCGTCACTTTCAGCCAGCGGCTGTTGATACAAAATAAGGAAAGCCCCGTTCCAGCCATTAGTATCTATCGCCGTACCATCGGTTATTAAATCGGCGCTTTTATCTCGCCTATAAAGCAATGCCGGGTAATTAATGCTGCGCAGTTGCTGCAGGCTCTGGTTTAACTCAAGACAGACGAGATCATATTGTTCTATCCACTGACAAAAATCAGTATCTACCGGCGGTTCGGGCAAGCCCCAGACACTCGCCAACTCTTTTGCGGCCTGATACTGACTGCTGGACGTTGCGTCCAACGGTTTTTCCGTATCGTTAATCAGGGTGTAACTGCCAGCCGCGCTGGCGACAAGAAGCAAAAAAGCCCCCGCCCAACGCCATAAAGCTGAGTGCGGCTGTCTATTCCGACTACCGGTAGTGCCATTCAGCTCAATATGCGCTTGCTGTATATGCCTTGGCAACACTTCGCTACTGGATTCCGTATAAGCTGCCAACAATGCCCGGTCACAATAAAGGTTTAATAAACGGGGAATACCCTGGGTTAACTGGTGTGCCTTCCTTCCTGCAGCAGCAGTAAACAAAGGCCGGTTTGCGCCAGCCACCTGCAGGCGGTAAGCAATGTAGCGTTGCGTGTCCTGCTCGGTCAGCGGCAAAATATGATAGCGGGCGGTAATACGCTGTGCCAGTTGACGAAGCTCCTGTCGGCGCAGTAAGTCCTGTAATTCCGGCTGACCAATTAAAATGACCCGAAGCAATTTACGATCATGAGTTTCTAAGTTGGTCAGTAACCTCAGCTGTTCCAGAACCTGTGGTCGCAAATGCTGAGCTTCATCAATGAGCACCACACATTGGCGGCCATCATCATTAGCTTTCAGAAAAAACTGGCTGAGCTTATCGGTCAGTGTTTTACGGGTCGCAGAGCGCTTTTGATAACGAATACCAAACTCATCGCACAGGCTGGCAAGCAGTTCATCTTCATTCAACATAGGGTTGAGGATGAACGCCGTTTCCGTTGACTCGGGCAACTGCTCCAGTAACGCTCTGGATACCGTGGTTTTACCTGTGCCCACTTCCCCGGTTAACAGAATAAAACCACCGCTGCCTTGTAGCCCCTGTGTAAGATGCGCCAAAGCCTCCTGATGCCGTTCACTCAGGTAAAGGTAATTTGGGTCCGGGGCAATGGAGAAAGGCTCTGCCTGAAGACCAAAATAGTTCTGATACATATCGGCCCGCTACTGTGCTGATAATATTATTTGTTCAACAGTGTAACGACTTGCTTGCACATCGACCAGTGATTCGACATGATCATGCCAAACAAAGTTGAGGTGAACAGTGGACGTATACTTAGTTGGTGGCGCAGTACGCGATAAACTTCTGAAATTACCAGTACACGAACGCGACTGGGTAGTGGTCGGTGCCCGTGCAGAAGACTTGCTGAAACAGGGGTTTCTGCAAGTTGGTAAAGACTTCCCGGTGTTCCTGCACCCCAGTACCCGCGAAGAATACGCACTGGCCCGGACTGAACGAAAATCCGGCAAAGGCCACACCAGCTTTGACGTTTTTGCCTCTCCCGATGTGACTCTGGAAGATGATTTAGCCCGCCGGGATTTAACCATTAACGCCATTGCGCAAAGTGAGGACGGTGAAATAGTCGATCCATACAATGGCGTGCAAGATATTAAAGCGCGCAAGTTACGCCATGTTTCTGAGGCTTTTACTGAGGATCCGCTAAGGGTATTAAGAGTGGCGCGCTTTGCCGCACGTTTTGCCCACTTAGATTTTACCGTCGCCGAAGAGACTCAGCAAATGCTGCAGGAAATGTCAGCCAGTCAGGAACTCAGTCACTTAGTCCCTGAACGGGTCTGGCGGGAATGGGAGAAGTCACTGTTAACCCAAACGCCAACTGTCTTTTTAACTCTGCTTAGAGACATACAGGCGCTTTCTCAGGTGTTACCCGGAATAACCGCCGATGATTCACAACTGCAACGATTGCAAAGAACATCGGCTTATTCCGATTCAGTGACGCTAAGATTTGCCAGCTTATTTATAGAGCAAGAAACCCCTGAGAGCCTGAAGCAGTTCTGCAGGCAACTGGCCATACCGAATCATTATCGTGACAGCGCTTTGCTGGCAAGAAATCATGAAGATTTCATTACCACACCGGAGCTCCCAGAAAAAGCTCAATTGGCTGCACTACTGAAACAAATTGACTACTGGCGCCGACCGGAGAAGCTGGAGCAGTTGCTACAGTTACGGCAAGCTGAATATAGTGAATCTAAGCAGCAGAAAAGTATTGCTGCTCAGCATAAAAAGTTACGTTCGGGGGCAGAAAAAGCCGCAGCGCTTAATGCTGGGACTTTGCAGCAGCAGGGCTTTACCGGTAAAGCCCTGGGCGATGCTTTACGCGAACAGCGTGAGCAGATACTGGCTGAGGCATTGAATTAACCTTCCAGCCAAGAAGTGTCGCTAATAGGCTCTAATTGTTGCGGTGAGTCTTTATGAGTCTGCTGGTATTGCTCCCACAACTGCTCGTAACTCACATTTAAAAGCGGATGCAGGTGGTGCCCGGCTATTTCAGCCAGTGGCCAGAGCACAAAGGCATTTTCAAGAATTTCGCCACGGGGCAACTGCGGTTGTTGCTCCCGAATAACGTCATCATACAATAAGACATCAATGTCTAATGTTCGCGGGCTGAACTTAGCACTGCCCGGAATCCGTCCGTTTTCCTGCTCAATGCGCTTGCATTCAGCCAGAACTTCGGTAACAGAAAGGTTGGTTATTACCTCCACCACCAGATTGTAAAAATCACTTCCGGAAAACCCTACCGAGGCACTGCGAAAAATTCTTGAGCGTTGTTGCCAGGTAAAGCTCTTTGCAATGGCTTTCAACCCTGCCCGAATATGTTTTTCACGATCCGTATTAGAACCTATTCCGAGAAAAACTTGCGCCACAACTTATCCTCTTACCCAAATGGGCTGTCGAAAACACTTCGGCGAACGCTTACAGCCACCGTTTTAGCATTAGGCACAGCTCCGGGTTTAGCCACCCGCACTTCAACGTTCTGCACACCGAATTCATTCAAAATGAGGCTGGCAACGCCTTCAGCAACCGTTTCTATGAGCTGACGCGGCTTCTCTGCTACCCAGGCCGACACTCGCTCGCTCACCAGTGCATAATCTAAAGCGTCGTCAATATTGTCAGTAACTGCCGCGCGCTGGTTGTCCCAGCTCATCTGAATATCCAGCACCAACTGCTGTTTTTTTTCTTTTTCCCAGTCATAGACACCAATGATGGTTTCTACGGTTAAGCCTTCAATGCTAACGACATCAATATCTGCTTGTTCCATTTGTGTTAACCCGTGGTAATTGCCCAAAAAACCGCTTATTCTAGGGACATTGAGTTTTAATCGCAGTCTACCTTAACCAACGAGGGATTCGTACCCCATGACAGCGCTTACTTTACTGATGATACTTTCAGCCTACCTTCTGGGCTCTATCAGTAGCGCTGTGGTTATCTGCCGGCTTTGGGGCTTACCTGACCCGCGCAAAGAAGGTTCCGGCAACCCCGGAGCCACGAATGTTTACCGGGTTGGCGGAAAAATCCCTGCGTTATTAACTCTTTGGTTTGATGTTTTAAAAGGTATGGTTCCGGTGTGGGGCTCTTACTTTCTCGGCATTGAGCCCTTTTTCCTTGGGCTAATTGCGGTTGCAGCCTGCCTTGGCCATATTTTTCCGCTTTACTTTCATTTTCGTGGCGGCAAAGCTGTTGCTACCGCCTTAGGTGCTATGTTTCCGGTTGCCTGGGAAATGGCGTTGTTGCTCATTGCCACCTGGTTACTGGTTTTCCGTGTCAGCCGGGTATCCTCTTTAGCGGCTTTAGTAACCGTCTGTCTGGCACCCTTTTATGCCTATTGGATAAAACCCCAATACACAGTGCCGGTTATTATGATTTCGCTATTAATACTCTGGCGTCACCAGGCCAATATTCTGCGCTTGTCCTCCGGCGAAGAAAAAGCCTTTAAACGGCGTCGCTAATATTCACCATGGGTTTCAAATCTGTCATCGGCCATCTTGGGTGTGTTTTCACTGCCAATGGCTCACGTTCTCCCGCTTCTAAACGCAGAGCGCCCGCTAAGGCGATCATCGCACCGTTATCAGTACAAAATTCCGTACGCGGGTAAAATATCTGGCCCTTTTGTTTTTCTAATAAAGCTTCAAGTTTTGCGCGTAAATGCTTATTGGCACTGACCCCACCGGCAACGACCAAACGCTTGTAACCGGTTTCTTTTAGCGCCCGGCGACATTTAATCACCAAGGTATCAACCACCGCATCTTCAAATGCCCGCGCAATATCCGCCAGGGTCTGCTCATCACTGTCATTAGCGGCCAGAGTATTAGCCGCAGAAGTTTTCAAACCACTGAAAGAAAAATTAAGACCTGGTCTGTCTGTCATTGGTCTGGGAAAGGTAAAACGATCGCTGTTGCCCTGTTCAGCCAAAGCAGCCAATCGCGGCCCCCCGGGATAATCAAGCCCCATTAGCTTAGCTGTTTTATCAAAAGCCTCGCCTGCGGCGTCGTCTACTGATTCGCCCAGCAAATGATAATCGCCTATACCTTTTACTTGAACCAGTTGAGTATGCCCGCCGGAAACCAACAAGGCGACAAAAGGAAATTCGGGCTGGTTTTCTTCCAGCATAGGCGCCAGCAAATGGCCTTCCATATGATGAACTCCAACCGCGGGTAAATTCCATCCAAAAGCCAGACTACGACCAATACAAGCACCAACTAACAGAGCACCAACCAGCCCAGGCCCCATTGTATAAGCAATACCATCCAGTTGCTGATGCGAAATCCCGGCCTCTTTGAGCGCAGCTTTAATCAACGGTAAGGTCTTGCGCACGTGGTCACGAGATGCCAGCTCGGGCACTACGCCGCCGTAGTCGGCATGCAGTTTCACCTGCGAGTACAACTGGTGGGCTAATAAGCCTTTTTCGGTGTCGTACACCGCAACACCCGTTTCATCACAAGACGTTTCAATACCCAATACCCGCATAATACTAACCAATTCTGCTATTTACCGACAATTGACGCTATTTTACCTGATTTTTATTCGCATGACTCGCCTTACAGGAAAAGTTATGCCACTTTATGAAAACATAAAAACAACAAAGGCTTTAGCATGAGACAACTCGTTGCATTTCTATTTATTCTGACCTTATCGGCTTGTCAGACATCACCGACGGAGCAGGGTAAGTTTTCCTGGCAGGACGCCTCTGTTATCGAATTGCAAAACACCATGACCAATGGTGATTTAAATGCCGAACAACTCACACAATATTATTTGCAGCGCATCAATACTCATAACCGTCAGGGTGCGAATTTACGAGCGGTAAACAGCGTAAATGAGAATGCTCTGAAAGATGCCAGACGGCTTGATGCCGAGCGCGAACAAGGCAAGGTTCGCGGTCCATTGCACGGCATTCCTGTTCTGTTAAAAGACAACATCGATACCGCCGACGGTATGGCAAATACCGGGGGTTCATTATTGTTCGCAGAAAACTACCCGGAAGATGATGCTTTTCTTGTAGAACAATTGCGTGATGCCGGAGCTATTATTTTAGGCAAAGCCAACTTAAGTGAGTGGGCGAATTTTCGCTCTACCCGCTCCAGTTCGGGCTGGAGTGCTATTGGAGGTCAGGCCGTGAATCCGTATGACACGACTCGCTCTACTTGTGGCTCCAGTGCAGGTTCCGCTACCGCTGTTGCCGCCGATTTAGTCGCACTTGCGGTAGGTACCGAAACCGACGGCTCGTTAACCTGTCCGGCCGCTGTTAATGGCATTGTTACCATCAAGCCAACGCTGGGCCTTATCAGTCGCGACGGCATTATCCCTATTGCGCATAGTCAGGATACTGCAGGCCCAATGGCTCGTAGCGTAGCCGGAGCCGCCTTAATGCTGGATGCGATGCAAGCTTACGATCCGGATGACCCCGCAGGCTATCGTACTGAAACGAATTTTGCCTCGCATTTAAAAGCAGACGGACTCGAAGGCAAGCGTATTGGTGTGGTTCGTAACTTAATGGGTTACAACAACTTGCTTGACGAACAGTTCGAGCAACAGCTCTCGATTATGGAAGCTCAGGGAGCTGAAATTATTAACGTTGAGATGACAACCTACGGAGAATACGGCGGCGATGAATTTACCGTGCTGCTGTATGAGTTTCAACAGGATATGGCGGCTTACCTGAGCAGCACGAATCTGCCCTATAACAATTTAAGCGATATGATAGCGGCAAATAATGAATTGCCTGAGCAGGAGTTATCACTATTTGGTCAGGAGCTCTTTGAAATGGCAGAGGCTCAGGATGACGAAGCCGCTTATCAGAAAGCGTTGGCCAAAAGCAAAAAGCTGGCAGGTAAAGAAGGCATCGATGCCATGCTTGAGGAGAACAATATCGACTTACTAATAGCTCCGACAACAAGCCCTGCCTGGAAAATCGATCACGTACTTGGCGACAACTATTCAGGCTCAGCCAGTTCACCGGCTGCCGTTGCCGGATACCCGCACATATCAGTGCCTATGGGTTATATCCAAATTGGAGACGAACCCGCCCTGCCGGTCGGTATCAGTTTCTTTGGCGCTGCACGCTCTGAGGCCACGCTCATAGAAGCGGCTTTCGCCTACGAACAGGCAACAAAGCACCGTAAACCGCCTAATCTGGTTGTAACTGACTAAGGTTGAGTTTACGAGTATCGAGCGGCCGGCCGTCGACATCGCGGAGTGTTAGTTCCAGTTCCGGCTGCTCTTTCCAAATAACTTCAACTTGACCGTAACGGCTTTCAGCATAAGCCTCACCGTCGCGATAACTAGATGAGTAAGGCGTTTCACCATCAAAGTTAATGGACCCAGGCGTCACCTGCCAGAGTGGATAAGGCAGGAATTCATCTGACTTAGCGAACTCACCGAACAAGCGGTCACCGCTCGCCAGCAATAAACCTGAAGGTTTCAGTTCCGTTAACAACTCTTTTAAACGGTTTTGTTCGCGCAAGTAAAGTGCCCAGCTATCATAGCCATTGGCAGGAGCTATTACCGGTGTCGCGCTCATAATAATGCGGACTTCGGCAGGCTGTTGTAATTGCTCCGCAAGCCACTGCCATTGCTCATCACCCAGCAAATCGCCCGTATTATTCGACTCATAAGGACCTAAATCAGCATTAAAGCGGCGAGTCTGACGCTCTACCCAGCCCACCTGACTCAGTGGGTCACGGTTCCAGCGACCGTCCAGAACAATAACCTGCACACGTTGCGGTTCATTCCCAAAAATTACGCTCTTTGCAATACCATGACTTTGAAACAGCCGTTCCGAGGTTGCCGGCTCACGCCAGAAGGTAAGAAAGTGGTTGCGGACGGCATAGCGATTCGGGTTATTTTTTCCGCTCTTGCCATCCAGACTGTAATCGTTGCGGTTCCAGACCGACATAACCGCAGAGTTGCGTCGCAGAACCCGTGGCCCGCGGTAACGGTTAAACACCTCATAGGCATCCAGTAAGTCGTCCATGTCGCCGGCGTTCTCACCGATAGTATCACCCAGGAACACAAAGACTTCAGGCTGCGCATGATTAATCGCATCCCAGACTTCCTGTCGCTTGGTATGGTCAATGCAACAGCCAAAAGCCACTCGTGTTGTCTGCTGTGCAGGCGCACTAAACGCCGCAGCCAACAGCAGAAGCAGCCAAACGCTCCGTATTAGCATTAGAAATCCTCTTTAGTCACCGCACAGCGGCGTGCCTCTTCTGCCTCTATATCGCCACGAGCCAGTAATTTCTTGAGTGCCTGATCTAATGTTTGCATGCCCCGCTCTGCTCCAGTTTGAATAGAGGAGTACATTTGCGCCACTTTGTCTTCTCGAATCAAGTTTTTAATAGCTGGCGATGACAGCATAATTTCATGTGCGGCAACACGACCACCGCCAACTCGTTTTAGCAAGCTCTGCGAGATAACCGCACGTAAAGATTCTGACAGCATGGAGCGGATCATCGGTTTATCATCGCCCGGAAATACGTCAATAATGCGGTCGATAGTTTTAGGTGCAGAAGTTGTATGCAAGGTACCTAAAACTAAATGCCCGGTTTCGGCTGCCGTCATAGCTAAACGGATGGTTTCTAAATCGCGCATTTCACCCACCAGAATCACATCAGGATCTTCACGCAGTGCTGAGCGCAGGGCCGCACTGAAACTGCGAGTGTCCCGATGAACTTCACGCTGGCTGACCAGGCTTTTTTGATTGTCGTGAACGAATTCTATGGGGTCCTCAATGGTTAAAATATGCAACGCCCGGTTTTGATTCAAATAATTAACCATGGCCGCCAATGTGGTTGATTTACCCGAGCCAGTCGGTCCGGTTACTAACACTAAACCCCGGTTAGCACTGACAATGTCCTTAAATATCTCCGGAGCATCCAGTTGCTCTAAAGTGGTGACTTCGGCAGGTATCATACGAAAAGCGGCGGCAATGCCTTTGCGCTGGGTAAACACGTTGGCACGGAAACGCGCAACGCCTTCTATTTCAAAGGAAAAATCACACTCAAATTTTTCCTCGAACTCCTGCCACTGGCCTTTGGTCATCACCTCAAACAACATGTCTTTCAGCTCATCCGGCTGATGCTCGGGTTGATTTAGCGGACGAATGTCCCCATCCACTCTAATCATAGGGACACTGCCGGAGGACAAATGTAAGTCCGAGGCATTTTGTTTCACACTGAAGGCCAGTAATTCGTTAACATTCATATATCTTATCCCTGAATAAGTGAGATGACGGTGGCAATGACAACTAAGGTAGCAGAAAAGATAACAAATAATCTCGCGGAAATACGTCAGCAATTGCAGATTTTATCTGAAGAATCGCCACACCAGCAGTCGGTCAAATTGCTGGCGGTGAGTAAAAAACATTCTTTAGAAGCGATAAAAGCCGCTATAGCCGCCGGGCAAATGCACTTCGGCGAAAACTATGTTCAGGAAGCCGTCGCTAAAATAACTCAGCTAAAAGAACAAACTACTGATCCGGTACAGTGGCATTTTATCGGCCCGGTTCAGTCGAACAAAACCAAAGATATAGCTCAGCACTTTGACTGGGTACAGAGCGTGGAGCGGGAGAAAATAGCCCGTCGTCTCAATGAGCAGCGCCCCGACGATTCCCAGCAGCTCAACCTATTATTGCAGGTTAATATTGATGATGACGACAACAAATCGGGTTTAGCCCCCGAGCAGGTTGAAGCTTTAGCGGAATACGTTATGAATTGCCCTAAACTAAAATTACGCGGTTTAATGACTATTCTTAAAGCAGGGACAACAGAAGACGAACGCGAAAAAAGCTTTCAGCAGATGTATAAGCTCTACCAACAGTTGCAACAAACTTACGGCGAGCAAATTGATACCTTATCCATGGGGATGTCGGGTGATATGCGACAAGCGGTGCTTGAGGGTGCTAACATGGTACGTATTGGAACAGCAATTTTTGGAGAACGGGAGTCCTAATGAACGACATTCGGAATATTGCCTTCATTGGCGCAGGAAATATGACACAAAGCATTGTCGGCGGTATGTGCAAAAGCGGTTACCCTGCTGACAAAGTCTGGGTCAGTAACCCCAGCGATGCCAAATTAGAAAAAATGAAATCGGAGCTGGGCGTCAATACCAGTAACGATAATCTGGAAGTGGTGAATAACGCTGACGCTATTGTACTGTCGGTTAAGCCTCAGTTAATGGCGGAAGTTTGCGCTCACTTACGTGAAAACGTTCACAATCTGACAGACAAATTAATAATTACCATTGCCGCCGGTATTCGTATTCCTAAATATCGCGAGTATTTAGGCGAAAACATCCGTATTATCCGGGTTATGCCAAATACGCCGTCACTGGTAGGTCAGGGCATGTCAGGTTTAGTTACTGACGATTCCGTTGACGAAGCCGATAAAAACTTTGTAACCGAAGCCTTTAATGGCGTAGGTGAAACACTCTGGGTTAGTGACGAAGATCAGCTCGATATTCTTGGCGCCGTAGCAGGCAGTGGGCCAGCTTACTTTTTCGAGTTTATGGACAGCCTGGCAAAAGCTGCAACCGAGCTTGGTTTTGATGCCGAGAAAGCGCGCGCTATGGTTCAGCAAACCTGCTTAGGTGCAGCTCAAATGGCCAAAGAAAGTGAGTTATCATTGGAAGACTTGCGCAAACAAGTCACCAGTAAAGGCGGCTCAACAGCAAAAGGTGTTGAAGCCTACCAAGACTCTGACTTACACGGCATTTCGGAAAAAGCGGTAAAAGCCGCGGTTAACCGTAATCAGGAAATGGCGAAACTCTTTTAGGAGTCACTATGAATAACGCCCTTACATTTTTAGTCGCAACCATAATTGACCTGTATTTGGTCATAGTACTTTTGCGACTCTGGATGCAGTTAACTCAAGCTGATTTTTATAACCCGGTCAGCCAGTTTGTTTATAAGGCAACCCAGCCTGTCGTGGGCCCGCTGCGCAGCTTTATGCCAATGCTGGGCAAGCTGGACACAGCCAGCTTAATTTTTGCGTTAGCATTAGGCATGCTAAAAGTAGCGGCGCTGGTCTGGCTTAACAACTTAGTTGTTGACCCGCTGGTGATTGTTATTCAGGGAATATTAACGGCTGTAAGCAGTTTGCTGTCAATGTTGTTCTGGGTACTGGTTATTCGGGCAATACTCAGCTGGTTCTCACAGGGGTACAACCCGGTAGAAGCCATGTTGCACCAAATTACAGAGCCGTTATTAGCGCCTGTACGTAAAATTCTTCCTCCAATTGGAGGCTTAGATTTATCGGTACTGGTTGTCATTATTGGACTACAGTTTTTACGCATATTAATTGGTGTTTAATGCTACTGGTGGAGGAAAAGTGATGAGTAAAACATTCTTTGTTAAAACAGTAATGGTCGTTTCTTTAATATTTTCAGGCTTTGTTATGGCTGAACAGAAAGAGACACTAGGCGACTGGGATGTTCACTACAGCGCTTTTAACTCCACCTCTTTATCTCCCGCTATTGCGACGCAATACAACTTAACCCGCAGCGCATCGAAAGGCGTGCTCAATATTGCGGTATTGGATAAAAAGACTCAAAAAGCGCAAACACCCGGGGTAACCGGGCAAGTGGTTAATCCGCTGGGACAAATACAGGAGCTCGACTTTCAACAGGTAACTGAAGGTGATGCCAGTTATTACCTGGCTCAGTTTGAGCACTCTAACGCCGAAACCCTGCGTTTTACCATTCAGGTTGGAGAACAACAGTTTAAATTTAACCAGGAGTTCTGGTTAAATGATTAGCTTTAAACCGGCTTAACGCCTATTGACTGAATATCACCTTTATCACTAATTTTCCTTACCGTCAGAATGACATCGCCCAAACGTATATTGTCACCAATAACAACGCGGCGATGGAATTTCTGAGAGAAGTAATCAGCGATTGTCGTACTCAGTAGAGCATCGTCCAGATTACCCAGAGGATAAAAGCTCCCGACATCAGCCAGCGTCAGGTCGCCACGTAAAGTAAAGTCGCCAAAGAAGTCTTTCTCGGATACTTTTAAGCCCTTACCACCTGATGCGAGAATTCTGCTCACTTCATCAATATCGTTTACCGTCGCGGCGACCAGCAGGCCATCACCCTCTTCCACCATAGGCTGAGTTTCTGGCTGTAACCATTCACCATCGCGAATTAACCCAACGAAGGTAGCCGGAGCCGTTAGTTTTAGCTCCTTCCAGGTATGGTCACAAGCTGGCGAGTTTTTGTCGATTTGATAAAGCCAGACTTCTAACGCTTCCTTACTGGGCACTGAGGACAGCGGCATACGCTGCTGAGGTTTAGCTTTTAACGGCACCTCAAGCCCTAACCAACGCGCTACCGGTGCAATACTCCACCCCTGGATAATGAGTGAGATCATGACCACCACAAAAGCAATATCAAAATACAGTTCTTGATCAGGTACGCCACTTAGCCAGGGGAATAGCGCCAGTATAATAGGAACAGCACCTCTTAAACCCACCCAGCTGATAAACACCTGTTCACGCCAGGGAAAACTGAACGGCAGTAAGCTAACAACGACAGCTAATGGGCGTGCAATAAAAATTAAAGTAAAGGCAATACCAATGGCTACCGGCGCATTAGCCATTAAATGAGAAGGAACAACCAATAACCCCAGAATAAGGAACATAGCTATCTGACTAAGCCAGGCCAGCCCATCCTGCACTTGCAGTATATGCACGAGTTGGGGTAGCCGCGCATTGCCAATAACAAAGCCCATTAAATAGACCGCCAGAAACCCACTGGCATGAAGTTTTGCTGTTAGCGCATAAATGGAAATAGCGCAGGCTACTGCTAGCAATGGAAAAAAGCTGAAACTAAGAGGCAACTTACGCGCCGCAATAATGAATAACCGACCACCTAGCCAACCTATGGTCAGGCCGCCAATTAGCTGCCAGATGACATCAAGACCTACCCAGTACCAGTCAGGGAAGCTGCCGCTGGCTACGGCGCCAGTCATGGTTAAAGTCAGAATAACGGCCATGGGGTCGTTACTGCCCGACTCTATTTCAAGGGTTGATGCGACCCGCTCTTTAATCTGCAACCCGCGGGACTGAAAGATACCAAACACCGCGGCGGCATCTGTTGAACTGAGTATAGCTCCCATTAGTAAAGCCGCAGGCCAGGGTAAACCAAACCAATATACCGCAGCGGAAGCCACCAGAGTACAGGTTAACGCAACACCTATAGTTGCCAGGCTAATAGCGGGCCAGAGGGCTACCCGAAAACGCTCAGGGTGCGTTCGCATCCCACCATCAAACAGGATAATAACCAAAGCTGCAGAGCCAATAAAAAACGCGATATCCGGATTGTTAAATTCGACACCTAATACACCTTGCTCACCCGCTAACATGCCAATTAACAAAAAGGTCAGCAGTACAGGTGCACCCAGCCGGTTGGATGCTACAGCGGCTAAAATGCTGACAACCAGCAGCAAGCCACACAATAAAATCAAGGTGTTAGCCGAATCCAAATAGAATCTCCTTATCTTTGTCTCTGCTTGTTCATCATAGCAGGTTTCACTTGGAGGCTAATGTTAGATTTCAAATCACGTTAAAACCCTTTATCCTGTGCCTCTTGATAATTAGGGTACAGGTTCGCTTATGATGTCACAAAACACCTTAGTGCTGGCTACCGGCAACGCAGGAAAAGTTGCCGAATTGCGTCACATGTTAAGTCAGACACATGCCACCGCCGACTGGCTAGTTCGCCCGCAGTCAGAATGGGACTTCGCTGAGGCTGATGAAACCGGCACCACTTTTGTCGAAAATGCCATTATAAAAGCTCGCCACGCGTGCCAGCAAACGGGGTTACCTGCTATTGCTGATGATTCAGGTCTGGCCGTTACCGCTTTAAATGGCGCTCCGGGCGTTTACTCGGCCCGCTACGCTGGCGGCAATGCCACCGACTCTGACAATATCAATAAACTACTGAAAGCCTTAGAGGGCGTTGAAGAAAGCCAGCGTCAGGCCAGTTTTCATTGCGTACTGGTTTATATGCAAAGTGCGGAAGATCCGACACCAATCATCTGTCAGGGCCGCTGGGACGGACACATATTAACTCACCCGGTTGGAGAAGAAGGTTTCGGCTACGACCCTGTGTTCTGGGTTAAGGAAAAAAACTGTTCCGCAGCGCAGTTAAGCAAAACAGAAAAACAAGCACTCAGCCACCGCGGACAAGCTTTGAAGCAACTGCTGGAGCAGCTGGCTAAATGACTTCTCCTCTGACGCTTCCGCCGTTATCGCTGTATATACACATTCCTTGGTGTATTCAAAAATGCCCTTATTGTGATTTTAACTCACATAAACTGACCGGAGATGTACCTGAAGCAAGCTACGTCGGCCGTCTTTTAGAAGACTTACGAGCCGACATTGACTGGGTTCAGGGTCGGGAAATTCAGTCAATATTTATCGGTGGGGGGACGCCGAGTGTCTTGTCTGCAAAAGCGATACAGCAGTTAATGGACGGCGTTCGTTCAATAGTCGCACTAAGTCCCGATTGCGAAGTGACTATGGAAGCCAACCCGGGAACCTTTGAGACCGAAAAGTTCTCAGCCTTCGTTGCCGCAGGCATAAACCGGTTATCTATTGGTGTCCAGAGCTTACAGGAGCATCAGTTACAACGCCTGGGGCGTATTCACAATCCGCAACAGGCAATAAATGCGGCCGCACACGCAAGTGAACTACCGCTATCCAGTTTTAATCTCGACCTTATGCACGGCTTACCGGATCAAACCGTAGAAATGGCTTTAGACGACCTACGTCAGATCATTGCCCTGAATCCACCGCATATCTCCTGGTATCAGTTGACTATTGAGCCTAACACGCTGTTTGCGAGCCAACCTCCGGAACTACCGGACGACGATACACTGTGGGAAATTTACCAGCAGGGCCATAAACTTCTGGAGGCTGCGGGTTATTCTCAGTACGAAGTGAGCGCTTACGCTAAACCCGGCCATCAAAGCAGGCACAACCGTAACTACTGGCAATATGGCGACTATTTAGGTATTGGTTGCGGAGCCCACAGCAAAGTCACTCTGCCTCAACAAAATAAAATTCTGCGTTGCGAAAAAGTGAAGCACCCCAAAGGCTATTTAGATTTAACCAAGCCTCTGCGCTATCAATTAAAAGAAGTTGCAGTAGAAGACCGCTTGTTTGAGTTTTTCATGAACCAATTCCGCTTACTGGAGCCGGTTAGTAAAAGTAACTTTGAACAAACCACAGCTCTTTCTGCAGAGGTAGCTTCAAAGCAGTTAACGGAAGCGAAAACTCTGGAGCTTGTAACGGAAGACGAGCTTAACTGGCAACTAACTCAACGCGGTCACAGATTTCTAAACTCGGTTCTGGATACGCTTCTGGATTAACCCAGAAGCGTGGCAGATTTATTGGTTTTAAACTGAAGATCCCAAACGCCATGGCCTTTTCCTTCGCCCCGGCGTTCAAACTTGGTTTTTGGGCGGTTCTCAGGACGTGGTACGTAGTCACCTGAAGACGACAAATTGGTTAACCGGGGTTCGTCATTCAGAACTTCCAGCATATGCTCTGCGTAGTTTTCCCAGTCTGTTGCAAGATGAATGACTCCGCCAGTCTCAATTTTCTGAATTAATAATTTCACAAACTCAGGCTGCACAATGCGGCGTTTATGGTGACGCTTCTTATGCCAGGGGTCGGGAAAGAAAATTTGAACACAGTTCAGGCTATTATCCGGAATGCATTGTTTTAATACTTCGACCGCGTCTTCATGAAACACCCGAAAGTTTTCCACCCCTGCTTCCTCTGCCGCCATAAGGCAAGCACCTACACCGGGTTCATGCACTTCTATACCAATAAAGTCACGTTCGGGAGCATTAGCTGCCATCTCAACTAGTGAATGCCCCATACCAAAACCAATTTCCAGCGTTACCGGGGCTTCACGGCCGAAGACCATAGCAAGATCCAGTCGTCCATTTTCCAGCGTTAGTCCAACGGTTGGCCATAGACGTTCAATAGCCGCCGCCTGGCCTTTGGTCAGCCTTCCTTCTCTTTTCACAAAGCTGCGCACTGTTCTCACGTATTTGCCTGCAGCGGCGGCTTCTTCGGCACTTTTAAAATGGCTCATGACTTTCCTGAAAATTAATGACTTAGCGAATACCAAAAAAACAGGCCTGAAAAATCAGGCCTGTTTAGAGTAGAGCTATTATCGCTATTTCAAGCAATCAATACAATCGGTATTAACGAGTTTTAGGTACCCGGTTTACGACTTTCAATGTTGCTTCTATGCGACGGTTTTCCTGTCTGTCAGCAGCGCTGTTCTCACGAACTTTTGGTTGAGATTCACCGTGACCTTTAAAGTCAACGCGGCTCTTCTCAATACCATGTTGCTTAACAAGTGCGTTGGCAACAGCTTCTGCGCGACGCTCAGACAACCACTGGTTATATTTCGCTTCGCCCGTGCTGTCCGTATGTCCGTGAATAGTGATATCCAACTGTGGATGCTCTTTCATGAACTCCGCCATATCCTTAATGTCTGACCGTTCACCACTGCGGATGTTCGAAGAGTTTAAGTCAAACTCTACCAGCAACTCTTCAGTAATGGTCTCGTTTTCATAAAGAATACAACCAGTCTCATCTACTGAGTAATTTTTAGGTGTATTGGCACATTTGTCTTTTGAATCAACAACGCCATCACCATCAGAATCTACAGGTTTAGACTCCGGCTCAGGTGCCGCTTGTTGAGGCTCCGGACGTGGCTCTGGACGTGTTCTTGGTTCAGGGCTGGTATCGCGACCACCAAAGAACCATTGCAAACCAACGTTTGCGAACATTTCTGTGTAGTCTTCTTCCCAACCACGCTGAGCTCCACCTTCCACACGCCAGGCCAGATTATCGGTTATAAAGCTACGATGACCAAGCGTGACTCGCGCAGCAACATCCGTCACATCACCAATTTCAGTGTTGTTTACACCTAAACCAGCATAAAAGTTGTTGTTGAAGTGGTATAGCGCATCAACACCGTAGCTGTCGCCGTAGGCGTCGCCTGCGCCAACCAGATCGGCTTCCATGTAGTCATAATAAATGCGGGCTTCCCATGCCTCAGTAAACATCATGCCGGCTTCAACGCCTGAAGTAATGGTTTTGAAACCGTCATCAACAGAGAATACTTGACCATTTTTTACCGCAACACGATCATCGTCGGCAGAAAATGCGCCTAAACGCGCGCCCAGATAAAAGTCGTTTTGCTCAACCTCAGTTTGTTGTGCAAAAACTGGAGCGGTTAATCCAGCGGTTAGCAAAGATATAGTGATTAGATTTAAGGTTTTCATTGCAAAGCTCCTTTTAATTGCAATAACAATCATGCTCGGAATATGAGACACTGTGTATGACATAAAGACTAGTACATTTTTTGAATAAGTCATTTTTATTTGCAGAGATTTACAGTTGACTCAGACATTTAGCTCACAGGTTCTCAATTGGTTTCAGCAATACGGGCGCAAGCATCTGCCATGGCAGAAAAACGTCACGCCCTATCGCGTCTGGGTGTCAGAAATTATGCTGCAACAAACCCAGGTCACTACCGTTATTCCGTACTTCGAACGTTTTATGGCAACCTTTCCTACGGTTCAGGAACTGGCCTCAGCCCCACAAGACAAAGTATTGAATTTATGGACTGGATTAGGCTATTACGCAAGAGCCCGGAACCTTCATAAAACCGCAAAACTTGTTTGCACTGAATATAACGGTGAATTTCCAAAAAAAGTTCATGAACTCGAACAATTACCTGGGGTTGGCCGCTCAACAGCGGGTGCAATTCGCTCTCTTGGACATGGTGAGTACGCGCCTATTTTAGATGGCAACGTTAAGCGTGTATTAGCACGCCATTTTGCTGTTTCTGGCTGGCCTGGTAAGGCAGATGTTTTGAAGCAGCTGTGGCAACTGAGCGAACAGTTGACCCCGAAGCAAGACTCCGGCGCATACAATCAGGCAATGATGGATATCGGTGCAATGATTTGCACTCGCAGTAAACCGCTTTGCGAGCAATGCCCTGTCAATAGCACCTGTATTGCCAGAGCAACGGACACAATAGCACAGTATCCGGGAAAGAAGCCGAAAAAGATTAAACCAGTAAAAACAACCCACATGCTGCTTTTTCGGCATAATCATCAGTTCTTGCTGGAGAAGCGCCCCCAGTCTGGTATATGGGGCGGGCTTTGGTGCTTTCCACAATGTGATGAGGAAACGGACATTCCTTCCTTAGCCCAACAATACGGTGTCACTGAACTGGCAAGACAGCAACTGACACCTTTTCGTCATACTTTTAGTCACTTCCACCTGGATTGCAAGCCTCTGCTGATTGATGTCGCTCCCTCTGAGATTTTACTCAACGAAGCTCAACATTTATGGGTAAAGGCTGATACCAATCAGGACTTGGGCTTTGCTGCACCAACCGTTAAACTGATGGAGCAGTTAACTACTAAATAGGTGAACACCGCATGAGCCGCACTGTATTTTGTGAGCATTTTCAAAAAGAAGCCGAAGGCCTCGATTTTCAACTCTACCCCGGCGAGCTGGGCGAGCGTATTTTTAACCATATATCAAAAGACGCCTGGGCTGAGTGGCAAAAGAAGCAGACCATGCTGATAAACGAAAAACGGTTAAACATGATGGATCCGACTGATCGTGAGTTTCTTGAAAAGCAGATGACAGCCTTTTTATTCGAAGGAAAAGCCCCTGAAATTGAAGGCTACACCCCACCAGAGAGTTAATGCATTACATTAACGAATTTCCGGACTTGACTCTTTTTTCTTGTAAATCGAAATTATTGTCTAATATATTGACAATAGGTATGGCTTATGAGCCTCGCTGGAGCTTAGACAGCCAATCTGTTAGACTACTAACGAATTCAACAAAAGGGAGTCTCTATGAAAGCGCCATCCTGGCGAAGAGCCGTACTGAAAGTGGGGAGTGCGCTCATCGCGCCAGATGAAACTGGGGTTAGCACCAAATACCTATTACCCATAGCTCGTTTTATTAACGAGTGCCGAGAACGCGGGCAAGAAGTTGTCTTAGTCTCGTCAGGCAGCGTTGCTGCCGGCCGCAAACATTTTAACTTTGAACACAAGAAAGTACCGGTTGCTGTGCGTAAAGCAATGTCCGCAGTCGGTCAAAATGAAATGATGGGTTACTGGTCACGCTTTTTCGATTCCCCCTGCGCCCAGTTGCTTATGACCCACAGTGACTTACGCGACCGAGCTCGCTACGTCAGCATTAAAAACACCCTAAACAGATTGTTAGAGCACGACATTTTACCGGTGGTAAATGAGAACGATGCTCTTGCTACTGACGAAATGAAAGTGGGTGATAACGACAACTTGTCGGCCATGATCGCGACTTTGGTTGATGCCGACGCGCTGTTTATTTGTTCAGACATCGACGGTCTGTATGACTCAGATCCGAACCTGAATCCGGACGCGAAAAAAATACCGGTGGTTGAACAAATTGACGAAAGCATTTATTCGCTTGCCGGTGGTTCAGTAAGTTCCGTCGGTACCGGGGGAATGCGCACTAAAGTTGAGGCGGCAGAAAAAGCTACTTCACACGGTATCGATACTTACATAGTTAACGGTCGTAAGGGTGAAACTTTTGAATCGTTACTACAGGGGGACATCCCCGGCACATTATTCCGTCGCCAATCTGATCCAATTAGCAATAAAAAGCATTGGTTAAGACATACTCTGGTTGCCCAGGGTGAAATATTGGTTGATGAAGGTGCTGAGAAAGCATTAATTGAGAACGGTGCCTCACTACTGAGTTCAGGCATTGTTGATGTACAAGGTGACTTTGATCGCGGTGACGCCGTGCTGGTTCGCAGCGCCAACGATACTGACGCTATCGCAAAAGGTATTTGTCAGTACAGCGCACATGAACTGATGCATATTAAAGGGCAGCAAACGGAAGATATAGCGGAGAAATTTGGCTATAGCCCAATTACGGAAGTTATTCACCGCGACGATCTAATGATTTTGGAGGATTCATGAGCCAGCAACTAGCAAAAGAAATTTCGCAACGCGCCGCAAAAGCGGCACGCGCTGTAGCAACCTTATCGGAAACGGACAAAAACGCCGTACTTCAAAAAATGGCTGACGCTATTCGCGCACGTCAGGATAAGATTATTGAAGTAAATAAAAAAGATTTGGCCACAGGCAAAGAAAAAGGCCTAAGCGACGCTATGATGGATCGCCTGGAATTAACGCCAGAGCGTGTCGAAGGCATGGCTTCTGCCATTGAAGAGATCATTGCATTGAAAGATCCTGTAGGCGACAGCTACGTTCTCGATGAGCGCCCTAACGGCATGAAAATTGAGAAAATGCGTATTCCTCTCGGCGTTATCTGCATGATTTATGAAGCACGTCCGAATGTCACAGCTGACGCTGGAGCGCTATGCTTTAAGTCTGGTAACGCAGTAATTTTACGTTGTGGCCGGGAAGCCATTGAGAGCAGTAAAGCCATTGCTGAAGCCTTGCACGAAGCTTTAGAAGCCAGCAATCTACCTAAAGACGTTATCACCGTGGTGCCAACACCTGACCGCGAACTGATGACTGAACTTCTGCAACAGAAAGACTATATCGATCTGGTTATTCCTCGCGGCGGTGAAGGTCTGATTCACTTCGTTAGCGATACCAGCAAAATCCCAGTCATTCAACATTACAAAGGTGTTTGCCACCTGTATGTGGATAAAGACGCAGACCTTGATAAAGCTCTGGCAATTTTACTTAACGGTAAAACTCAGCGTACCGGCGTTTGTAATGCGCTCGAAGGTCTACTGGTTCATCAGGACGTTGCTGATAAGTTCTTGCCTATGGCTGCTAAGGCTCTGGCAGAGAAAGACGTAACCATCCACGCCGATAAGCGTTCAGTAAGCTACTTTGATGGCGCTGATGAGATTGCAGACGATGCTTTTGGTGAAGAATACCTGGCTCTTGAGATTGCGGTTCGCACCGTCGACAACTACGAAGGTGCTATTGAGCATATTCAGGAGTTTGGTAGCGGTCATACCGAAGTTATTATCACTGAAAACGATGAAACCGCTAAGCGTTTCATTCGTGAAGTAGATTCAGCCGTTACCATGGCAAATGTCTCTTCTCGCTTCTCTGATGGCGGCCAGTTAGGTTTGGGTGCTGAAATTGGTATCTCCACCAGCAAGCTGCACGCATACGGACCAATGGGTCTTGAGGCACTAACAACTGAAAAATTCGTGGTGACCGGTAACGGTCAGGTTCGCGACTGATTCAGTGCTTAGCGCATTAAAAAGCCCCGGTCACTTCAAGTGGCCGGGGCTTTTTTATGGCTTAAAACTTAACGACGATAGCCTGTTAATAGTTCTGGCCAGTCACGGGACTCCTTCCAATAGAAGGTTTCATTCTTCTCTTTTTCTTTGCGTAAAGAGCGCAGTAGCCGTTGGATATTAGCTTCTTTCCAGTCACCGTTTTCACGGAAGTCGCACTTGTCAAAATCGACAATCCAGGCTTTGTCTTTGTCATCCAGCATAAGGTTGTGACAATTTAAATCTGAATGGTAGACACCGGTATCATGCAATTCTTTAATGACGCTTCCCAACTTTTGCCATAGCTCCGCGGATAGTTTCTTTTCACGCAGTAAGCGAAAAACATCGACAGCCCCCGGAATAACTTCCACCAATATGTCTGCTTTGTAACTAAAAACTGCTGTTTTTTCCATACGAGCGGCTACCGGACGCGGAACGGGCAAACCAATTTCCCGCAGCTTTAGCAGCAAATCAAATTCATGAATTGCCCGGCTTTTTTCCGCCGGCTCACGTAAAAAACGATCTTTATTAATTTTACCAACTAAACCACCACGATAGTAATGCCGCAGTAAAAGTCCCAAATCGCCTTGCTGAATAAACCAGACTGTTGCGCGTCCCGTTGAGTTTCCTGCAATCGACTTCTGCTGCTGCCAATACTGGGCTGTAAAATGCTTGTCTTCTATCGTTTCAAAAATATCGCTGTCGTAGCGAATAAGCCCTTGGGGACTCTGCTCTGTTTTTATCATACCGCTTCCTGTCAGAGTATATTCCAGTGCCCGCTTTAATACTCTTAACGTAGCACCCTGGTGCGTTTGTAAAACGCTTTTAGCAGCTTCATGTTGCGCTTTCATGACAGCTGTCTGCTGCATCAACTCCACAGCTTGTTTAATTTCTCCGGCATTATTAACCCACTGCACGGCACCGGCTTTTGCCAGCTCACCATAAACTTGTGGGAAATTGAACACGTGCCGCCCTGACATAACATTGGAGCCAGCTGCTATAACTTCAAGGGGGTTATGCCCGCCTCGCTCAATAATACTTCCGCCGACAAAGCTCGCCGAGGCTAATTGCCCCCAAAGCATCATTTCGCCCATGCTGTCAGCAAGAAAGACATCACAATCTTCAGGTATCGCATTACTCTCGCTTCTGCGGGCAAGCTTAAGCCCGGACTCCCGTATCATTTTTGCTACCACCTCAAATTGCTCAGGGTGTCGCGGGGCAATGATAAGACAGGAATTGGATAAGTCCTGTTGAATCAGTTTATGTGCCTCTAACAGCAGCTCATGCTCGCCCGGATGACTGCTACTGGCAAGCCACACATGTCGCGACGCACAGCTTTGCCGCCACAACAGAGCCTTCTCAATATCTGTGACAGAAAGCTCAATGTCGTATTTTAGGTTTCCGTCCACAAAAAGCACACTATCGGGGACACCTAAAACCTTCATTCTGCGCGCCGTTTCTTTATTCTGAACGGAAACCAGTGTCAGTTGTTTCCAGACCTTCTTCATCAACCAATGAAAACGCCGATAACCTGCCGCTGAGCGAGCCGAAAGTCGCGCGTTTAACAATGCGACAGGAATATTCGCTTTGGAAAATTGGTTCAACATTTGCGGCCAAAGCTCGGTTTCCATTACCCACACGGCTTTAGGTTTAAACTTACGCACAAAACGCTTCGCGGCACCCGGACTATCTATCGGCCAGTAGCGACAACTAACAGTGTCGGCAAAATGCTGCTGGATAAGTTCCCGGGCCGTTGGTGTCATACAGGTAATGAGTATTTTTTGACCTGGCTCCTGACGCAAAAGCTGCTCGATTAACCGTTTCGCCGCTAAGGTTTCACCAACGGAAACACTATGAATAACCAAACAGCCGTGCTGTTTTTTATCAACAGAGCCCAGCGCAAGCCGTTCTGACCAGTTCTGACGGTAGCGACTGTCTTTTCCGCCGCGTAGCCACAACCAGACAAAAACGGCTGGAGTGACCAGCCGTATTAATACTCCGTAGATCCACAATTGCATATCATTTAACGCCAGTATTCGGCTATCCACTTGGTTGGCAGAACCTTACGGTACCACTTGCCGCTTCGGCCTTCCAACGCATCATCCGGATGCGGCTTGCCGTGGAAAATAATAACTTTTGCTTCTTCCGGAATACGCGGTTCCTGAAAGAAGCTAAGTGGAAACGGACGCAGACAATGGCGCTTAAAGCTACGACACCACTTTTCCGGCCAGTACGTCAGCTTGTTTTGGCGATCGACAAAATGGGTAATATATTCCTGCTCATTTCGTACGTCAGCGATAGCCGCTTTCGGATCTTTTTTCAGATGCTCTAACGCGTCTTCATGAGCGCCAATATCAAAACGAAATACCGATGTATTCCCGGTAGCGTCAGATTTATCCCACTCTTTGATCACCATAAACTCACCTTCCGGCTCAAAGAACTCGTCCAGACTACCAACAATAATAATATCCAGATCCAGGAATAAAGTCGGGCCTTCAAGATCATAAAGCGGGTTCGCAAAGCAGGTAAGCTTTAACCAGCCGTGACCTTTTGTCCACGGAACTTGTTCATCAAAGTCTTTAAAGCCAATTTTAGGAATAGCTTTTACTTCAATGTCGTCATTGATACCCTCAAAGTCATCGGTGAAGCAGACAAAACGAAACGGTCTACTAAGATGGCGACTGACCATTGAATGCAATGTATTGACGTAATCGGGGCCATATTTTTTACCCCATTTAATGCAAATGACATTGACCGTTTTTTGCTCTGATGAATTCTCGTTACCCGCTGCCTGGTTCATAACTGCTCCTGAATCTGAAACTACCGCGCATAATGCCATATTTTGGGGCATTTAGGTATGCCGATCTGAATCCCTGAATAGAACGTAATGAAGCTATCAACCCTAACTCCTCACTGTTTATGAAAATTCATACTCTACGACTCATACTTGGCGACCAACTCAATGCCAGACATTCGTGGTTCAGAGAAAAGGACGCGGGTGTACTTTATGTAATGATGGAGCTCAAACAAGAAACTGATTACGTTGTTCACCATCGGCAAAAAGTATTAGCTTTTTTCGCAGCGATGCGGGCTTTCGGTAACGCTCTGAACACTTCAGGACATCAGGTAAACTATATAAAACTTGATGATGATACTAATGAACAAAGCCTGACTCAGAACCTTCAGCAGTTAATGAAAAAGTACGAAGTGACCACTCTGGAATGTCAGCAACCCGACGAATACCGGCTCGATCATCAACTGAAAAGCTGGGCCGGCGCCAATAACATTCATTTAAGCTGGTTTGATACAGAGCACTTTCTTACCGGCCGCAACTCGCTAAAAGAGTATTTCCCCAATAGCGAAAACTACTTAATGGAAACCTTCTACCGAAGGGTACGTAAGCAATACGATATTCTAATGGATGGAGGACGTCCGACTGGTGGCCGCTGGAATTACGATAAAGAAAACCAGAAAAAGGTTCCCGCAAGTCATGACGTAGAACTGCCTTTAATCTTCTCCAATGACGTATCAGATATAGATGAACTGCTGCGTAGCAGTGAAATTAAGACCATGGGACAAGCGAACGCGGCTCAACTGATATGGCCGGTTAACCGAAAACAGTCTAAGCAGTTGCTTGAACATTTTTGTCAATTCGGACTCCCTGATTTTGGTCGTTATCAGGATACAATGGCAACAGAAAACAACGTTGGGAAGGCCCACTGGAGTCTTTATCATTCAAGGCTTTCATTTTCTCTAAACACCAAAATGCTGCATCCGTTAGAAGTGGTTAACGCTGCTATTGATGCCTGGTCGAAAAACAAAGACACCATTTCCCTAGCCCAAATTGAAGGCTTTTGTCGGCAAATTATTGGCTGGCGAGAGTTTGTTCGGGGTATTTACTGGGCGCATATGCCCGACTATAAAAATCTTAACGCACTTAACCACACCAGACCGCTACCGGAGTTTTACTGGACTGCCAATACCAAAATGGCATGTTTGCATTACGCCGTTAAGCAGTCGTTAGACTATGCCTACGCCCATCACATACAGCGGTTAATGGTAACCGGAAATTTCGCTCTGCTGGCCAGCGTATCACCGGACGCTTTGGATGACTGGTATCTTGGTATTTATATTGATGCCATTGAGTGGGTAGAACTACCCAATACTTGCGGCATGAGTCAGTATGCCGACGGTGGGCTAATAGCAACCAAGCCCTACATTGCCAGTGCCAACTATATGCAAAAAATGGGGCACTATTGTAAAGAGTGCTATTATGATCCGAAGAAGAAAACCGGCGAAAAAGCCTGTCCTTTTAATAGCCTGTACTGGCATTTTATTGAACGTCATAAAGAACGCTTTAAAGACAATCACAGAATGAGCATGATGTATCAGGTCTGGAATAAAAAAACCGAAGAAGAACAGCAGGCGTTAATGAAACAAGCCGAAACTTATTTAGATAATATCAACGAGTTATAAAAGGAAGCACAATGAAAAAATGGATGGTGTCATTACTTTTTACCTTTCTACTGAGTGCCTGTAACTCTCAACCAACACCGGTAGCCGAAGTTGTTGACGACTTTGAAGCCGAGCGTTACCTGGGAAAATGGTACGAAATAGTCCGCATGCCACACAGCTTTGAAGAAGGCTTGCAGGGTGTTACGGCAGAGTATCGCTTAAATGGTGATGGCACACTGGAAGTGACCAACCGGGGTTATCACACCCAAAATGAAGAATGGCAAACCGCTATTGGATTGGCTGAGCCAGTCGAAAACATGGAGGCCGCATATCAGGTCACCTTCTTCTGGCCCTTTTATGGCGGATATTACGTAAGTTGGTTAGGTGGTGATTATCAGCAGGCTATAGTAACCAGCGACTCACACGAGTATTTCTGGTTTTTATCCAGAAGTCCTGATGTTTCTCAGGCAGATATTGATTACGCTTTAGCCAAGGCTCATGAGTGGGGATATGACATCGACCAGATGATCATTGTTGATCATCCGGCCGAGTTAAGAGACGCTAATTAACTAAAACGACGCGCAGCACCCTTACCGGAGTTGCGCTTAGGTCCGCCACGAGCATCGCGGTCACGCGGTGGGCGTGGCGCACGTTTAACTTGCTCATCACTTAGCTCAAGACCCATAGGCTGTTGACGCACACGAGCTTTTTTCAGTACGTGCATAATGTCTTTTGGCATACCTTTTGGTAGCTGCACTAAAGAATGATTATCAAACAACTGAATTTGCCCAATATACTTGCTGTCCATTGATGCTTCGTTAGCAATAGCACCAACGATGTCACCAGGACGAGCGCCGTGCTCACGGCCTACCTGAATTTTGTAGGTTTCAAAATCGACATCCGCTGCACGACCACCACGTTCGGCACGAGGTTTACGCTTATCGCCACGGTCACTGCGTTCATTGCGACCTGAGCGTTCGCTACGCTCGTTGCGTGCTTCACGTACCGGACGGTCTTCTTTCAGGAACAACGGGCGCTGCTCATTATGCTGAGCCAATAACGCTAAAGCAATTTCTTCAGCACTTAACTCTGACTGTTCCAGCCACTCGCCTAACAGTTTCTCTAGCTTAGGCTTATCGGCGCTTGCAGTTTCAGGAGCCAGTGACGCCTGCAACTTCTCTAACAATTGTTGCTGACGGTACTTGCTCAGTTCATTTGCGTTTGGTACTTCAAAGAACTCAACCGGTGCATTGGTTAAGCGCTCATAGTGACGCAACAAATGACGTTCTTTTGCACGGAAGAAAAGAATCGCTTCACCGGTACGGCCCGCACGACCAGTACGTCCAATACGGTGAACATAAGATTCAGTATCGCTTGGTAAGTCATAGTTAATAACGTGCGTAATTTCAGGAACGTCTAAGCCACGAGCAACAACGTCGGTCCCTACCAGAATTTCGATGTGTCCACTACGTAACTGACTGACAGTCTGCTCACGCTGAGCCTGGTTCAAGTCACCGCTTAATGGCGCCGCTTTAAATCCGTTGCGTTGCAATAATTCAGCCACATCCATCGTATCCTGACGGGTACGTACGAAAATCAGTGCGCGCTGATACGGAGTCACTTCTAACAATCGAGTCAGAGCGGTCATTTTCGTCATGCCCTGAACTTTCCATGCTTTCTGCTTAATCGTCGCTTTTTCGCGGGCAATAGCTTCAATCTGAATGTTCAGCGGATCTTTCAGGAAAGTTTTTGCCAGTTTGCGAATTGCATTCGGCATAGTTGCTGAGAATAACGCGCGTTGCGCCGTATTCGGTACAGCTTTTAGAATCGTCTCGATGTCTTCAATGAAACCCATGTTAAGCATTTCATCAGCTTCATCCAGAACGCCCACTTTCAAACCATCTAGTTGCAGGACGTTTTTATTCAATAAGTCGATAAGACGACCCGGGGTACCAACAACAATAGCGGTTCCCTGCTTCAGGGCTTTAACCTGAGGACCAAATGGAGCGCCACCGTAAACGGTTGCTACGCCAACGCCACGCATTTTCGCAGCAAAGCCTTCAAGCGCTTCAGCTACCTGAATAGCCAGCTCACGAGTTGGAGTTACGACTAATACTTGAGTTTGCTTAACCGACGCATCAATTTTTGCCAGTGCAGGCAGACCGAATGCAGCAGTTTTACCGGTACCGGTCTGAGCTTCGCCCAGCACGTCTTGCCCTTCCAGCAATGCAGGAATAGCCTGTAGCTGAATAGGAGTCGGAGTTAAAAACTGCATTGCGTTTAATTGTTCAAGCACAGCACTAGGTAAGGCCATGTCGTTAAACGACAGACCCGTTTGAGTATTTGACATATTTGTCTCACTTTATTCCCGTTTGCCCATTGGCAAACACAATAAAAAAGGGGTTATGGCCCGGCAACAGGAATCAGTGTTCAGTCTCTAAACTGTCTGGACTGGAATCAGGCGCTGCAACCCCACGAATCAAGGGTGACCGCTGCCTCATCAGTTATGCGGTGTTCCTTGAGGAACGGCGGATTATACGTTTTTTTACTCAAAAAGCAATGCCTTTGACCTTTTTTTCACCAAACGCATCTATTTCCGTCAAAATAATCGAAAAAGTTGAACCATTTCTTTTTATATTGCCTACATTATTAGAGTTATTCTCAAATTTGGAGGAATTATGTCAGCACATTCTATGTCATCCCTGACTAAGAAAGACTGCTTTATTGAAGGTCACTGGGTTCCTACGGACAAACGTTTCTCAGTCACTAACCCCGCAACTGGCGAAGTAATAGCCGAGGTTGCTGACGCTGACGAAGATTTAACTCAACGTGCCATAAACGTTGCAGAGACAGCTCTTAAAAGCTGGCGCAAGAAAACCGCCCGTGAACGCGCGATGCTGCTGCGTAAATGGTACGAAGCCATGATGGACAACAAGCAGGCACTGGGTGAATTAATGAGTGCCGAGCAAGGTAAGCCCGTCGCCGAAGCCGTTGGCGAGGTCGAATACGGCGCCAGCTTTGTTGACTGGTTTGCCGGTGAAGCTGAACGCATCGATGGCGATATATTACCCAACGCTGATAGCAGTAAGCGTGTAATGGTCACTAAAGAGCCGGTTGGTGTCTGTGCGGCCATTACCCCATGGAATTTCCCCAACGCCATGATCACTCGTAAAATTGCGCCGGCACTGGCAGCGGGCTGCACTATCGTGGTTAAGCCACCGCAATTAACTCCGCTTTCTAGTCTGGCATTAGCCCAACTGGCTAGTGAAGTTGGCATTCCCGACGGCGTTATTAATATTATTCCGACCAGCGATGCTAAAAGTGTAGGTAAACGTCTGGCGACCTCACCACAGGTTCGCAAGCTGTCATTTACCGGCTCTACAGGTGTCGGGAAAATTCTAATGCAGCAATGTTCAGAGCACGTCACAAAATTGTCTCTTGAGCTTGGTGGTAATGCTCCATTCCTGGTCTTTGACGATGCCGATATAGAGCAAGCCGCGGAACAGCTAATAGCCTGCAAATTCCGCAATGCCGGGCAAACCTGTGTTTCAGCGAACAGGATACTGGTACAACAGTCTGTAGCCGAAAAATTTACCGACGCGGTTGTCAGTAAAGTGAAAGCTCTGAAAGTAGGGCCCGGTACAGAAGAAAATGTCGACCTAGGTCCGCTTATCGATCAGGACGCTGTTGATAAAGTACAACGTTTAGTACTTGCTGCTAAGTCTGACGGTGCAACCATAGAAACTGGCGGTTCAGTAATGACCGAGTTAGGCGATTTATTCTATGCGCCAACGGTCATTACAGGTGTAACCGAAGAAATGGATATTAGTGAAGAAGAAATCTTTGGTCCGGTAGTGGCTATTAATACCTTTGAAACAGAAGAAGAAGGCATTGAAAAAGCCAACAATACTCCATTTGGCCTGGCTTCTTACTTCGCAGCCAAAGACACCGCTCGTATTTTCCGTGTAAGTGATGCGCTTGAATACGGCATGGTTGGTGTGAATACTGGTGGCATATCGCACGCTTATAATCCATTCGGTGGCATCAAAGAATCCGGTGTTGGCCGTGAAGGTTCTAAGTACGGTATTGATGAATATCTTGAGTTAAAAACGGTGACTCTTGGCGGACTTGGATGAACCCGTTTGAAAACACACTGAAGCAATTAAAAAGCCATTTTGACAGCGGGCTCACTCGTCCGCTGTCATGGCGTTTAAATCAACTTCAGCAACTTCAGCGATTTCTTACGGAGAACGAAAAGTCTTTACTGCAAGCTCTAAAGTCTGATCTCAACAAACACCCTAGCGAAGCGCGTTTAACTGAATTACAGTTCCTCCAAAGCGATATTAAGCAGACAATTAAAGCTCTGCCAAAGTGGAGCAAGCCTCGCAAAGTGGGTAATCCTTTACTGGCGTGGCCGGCAACCAGCCAGTTAATTCCTGAACCGCTTGGCGCCGTACTTATTCTGGGAGCCTGGAACTACCCTTTACAATTACTTCTGGCGCCTTTAATTGCAGCCATTGCCGCTGGCAACTGCGCTGTCATAAAGCCCTCTGAACATGCAACAGCAACAGCAGACCTACTGGCTCACCAGTTACCAGACTACCTGGACAATGCCGCAATAAAGCTCGTGACAGGATCCGTAACCGAGTCACAACAACTGACAGCACTGCCCTTCGACCACATTTTCTATACTGGCGGAGAAAACGCAGCCAAAGCAATTATGGCGTCTGCCGCAGAAAACTTAACCCCGGTTACGCTGGAGCTTGGCGGTAAAAGCCCGGCGGTAGTTTTAGCCGACGCACCCATTCAAGTTGCCGCCCGCCGTATTATCTGGGGTAAGTTTCTTAATGCAGGCCAAACCTGTATTGCGCCGGATTATGTGCTGGTAGAGGATAGCGTGAAAGAGCCGTTAATTGCCGCCATGCAGCACGAACTCATCAGTTTTTACGGTGAAGATCCTCAGCACAGCAGTGATTACGGCAGGATCATCCATCAGCAGCACTGGCAGCGCCTGACGCAAATGCTGGAAGGCGAAAACGTGGTTGTCGGTGGAGACTCTGATAAGAGCGAACGTTATATTGCACCCACAATAGTGGATGGTGTAAAAGACGGCAGTGCGCTCATGCAGGAAGAAATTTTTGGTCCAATATTGCCTGTTATAACCATTAAGTCAGCAGCGGATGCCATTGAGGAAATCCGTCGTCATCCAAAACCATTAGCACTCTATGTGTTTAGCAACAATCAGCGCCTGCTTGATTTATTTACACAGCAAGTGTCTGCCGGCAATGTTTGTTACAACGACACACTCATGTTCATGCTGAACGACGAATTGCCTTTTGGTGGCGTTGGTCGCAGTGGTATGGGTCGCTACCATGGTAAATGGGGCTTTGATACCTTCAGCCATTTAAAACCCGTGATGACACGCAGTTTTCGTTTCGACGTCGTTTTGCGCTACCCGCCTTACAGCAAGTTAAAAGATAAAATCTTATCCTGGTTTAGTCATTAACCATTGAAATTATGGACTCGCGTCTGCATATCTCTGATAACAGAGATTAAAGTGGCTTATTAAAACAGGAGCGTCGCAGCTGATGTCCGAATCCAATATCGTTAACCTTGACTTGCAGAACTTTCAGCAAGTTTTGCTGGAAGGCTCAAAAGAAAAACTCATTATTATCGATTTTTGGGCTGACTGGTGTGAACCCTGCAAACAACTTATGCCAGTGCTTGAAAAGCTGGCTATGCAATACAGCGACCAGGTTATTCTGGCCAAAATAAATTGTGATGAACAACAAGAATTAGCCGCCCAGTTTGGTATTCGCAGTTTACCTACCGTAGCCTTTTTTAAAGACGGTCAGCCAGTTGACAGTTTCGGTGGAGTGAAAACCGAAGGTGAAATTCAGGAAATACTAACGAAACACCTGCCCAGTCCGTCAGACGACTTAATTCAACAAGCTCAGACAGCTATGGGCGAAGGTGACGCGAATACGGCTTATACTCTGGCTAAACAAGCTTACGATTTAGACAACACTAATATGCAGGCTCTTA